>NZ_KB908117.1 GCF_000382345.1 Massilia niastensis DSM 21313 | reverse complement strand
GGCTTGCAGCGCTACCGCTGCCGCCAGTGCGGGCGCACCTTCAACGACCTGACCGGCACCCCGCTGGCACGGCTGCGCCATCGCAGCAAATGGCGCGATTACCTGGATACGATGCTCGCCTCCAGGCCGATCCGGGCGGCGGCCAAGGCGGTCGGCGTGCATCGGAACACGAGCTTTCGCTGGCGCCACCGCTTCCTGCACCTGACCAAACTCGACCGGCCAAGCAGTTTAAAAGGCGTTGCCGAGGCCGACGAAATGTTCCTGCTCGAATCGCAAAAGGGATCGCGCAAGCTCGATCGTCCTGCTCGCAAGCGTGGCGGCGTGGCCAGGCGGCGCGGCATCTCGCGGGAACTCGACTGCATCCTGGTGGCGCGCGATCGCACCGGACAGACCGTCGACTATGTCACGGGACGTGGACCGGTCACCACGCGCCAACTGCACCAGCACCTGCGGCCGGTGCTCGATCCGGAGGTCCTGCTGGTGACCGACCCGCATGCCGCCTACCGCGCGTTCGCCCGCGAAGCCGGCATCGCGCACCAGACCGTCAGCCTGCGCGCGGCGAGCGGGTGCGTGGCGCCATCCACGTGCAGAACGTCAATGCTTACCACCGACGTTTTCGTGAATGGCTGGCGCGCTTCCACGGCGTCGCGTCGCGCTACCTGCCCAACTATCTTGGCTGGCAATGGGCCCTGGACGGCGGGCGCATCAGTTCAGCCGAGCAATTGCTCAGGGCCGCGATCGGGCTCTTCCATATGCAAAGGTGACAGCGCCAAAAGAGAAGGGCCAGCTCACGCTGGCCCTTCTCGTTGAAGCGGGCGGCTTCGCCGCCCTGCCCCGGCTTAGTCAGCCTGCTTGCGCAGGAAGGCCGGAATGTCGTAGGTCTCGACACCGTTGCGCTGCATCGCCTGCACCTGCTCCGATGCCTGCTCGCGACGCCACACGGCCGGCTGCTTCATGCCGCCCATCGCGTCGCCGGGAACCGCATGGCCCATGTGCACGCCGCCGGACACCGTCGCCGCGCCAGCCATCACCGGCGCGTTGTAGGTGCCGGTGCGCAGCACCTGTTGCGGCTGGACCAGCTGCATCTTCTTGTTCCGGCCCAGGCCGGTCGCGACCACGGTCACGCGGATCTCGTCGCCCATCGCGTCGTCGTAGGCGATGCCCTGGGCGATCGATGCGTCCGGCGCCGCGAAGGCGCGCACCGCAGCCATGACTTCCTTGATTTCCTTGCCCTTCAGGCCGCGGCTTGCGGTCACGTTGACCAGCACGCCCTTCGCGCCCGACAGGTCGATGCCGTCCAGCAGCGGCGACGCCACGGCCTGTTCGGCAGCGATGCGCGCACGGTCCACGCCCGAGGCGGTTGCGGTGCCCATCATGGCCTTGCCCTGCTCGCCCATGATCGTCTTGACGTCGTTGAAGTCGACGTTGATGTGGCCCGGCACGTTGATGATCTCGGCGATGCCGGCCACCGCGTTGTTCAGGACGTCGTCGGCATGCTTCATCCAGTCCAGCATGCTCTCGTCTTCGTAGATGTCCTCGAGCTTCTCGTTCAGGATCACGATCAGCGAGTCGACGTGCTTGGTCAGTTCGTCGAGGCCGGCCTCGGCGATTTCCATGCACTTGCCGCCTTCGTAGGAGAACGGCTTGGAGACCACGGCGACGGTCAGCGCGCCCATGGTCTTGGCGACTTCGGCCACGATCGGCGCAGCGCCGGTGCCGGTGCCGCCGCCCATGCCGGCGGCGATGAAGACCATGTGCGCGCCGCGCAGCGCATCTTCGATGCGCGAGCGCGATTGCTCGGCCAGCTGGCGGCCAACTTCCGGACGCATGCCGGCGCCCAGGCCGGACTCGCCGATCTGGATGATGTTGTTGGCGCTCGACGCAGCCAGAGCCTGTGCGTCCGTGTTTGCGGCGATGAACTCGACACCGGACACACCTTTATTGATCATGTGTTGAACCGCATTGCCGCCAGCGCCACCGACGCCGACGACTTTGATAACGGTTCCCAGTGCTGCGTTATCGACCATATCGAACTCCATGATGAACTCCTAATATTCAAAATGCGGTTCCGGGCCGAGGCTTTAGCGTGCTCGCTGTAGCGCCTCGTGCCGGTAACTGCGATTGTATTGAAAAATCTTTAACCCGTGACGAATTTTTTACCACTACTTACTTAAAAATTCCCTGCTATCCATTCCTTCATCCGCTGCCACACTGCCTTCACCGAGCCATCCTGGCGCGTGACGATGTGACCGCGCAGATACTGCTTCTTCGCTTCCAGCAGCAGGCCGAGCACGGTGGCGTAGCGGGGGCTGCGCACCACGTCGGCCAGCTGGCCGCGATAGTCCGGCGTGCCAAGGCGCGCCGGCTTGAGGAAAATGTCTTCTGCCATCTCGATCATGCCCGGCATGATCGAGCTGCCGCCGGTGAGGACGATGCCCGACGAGAGCACGCCTTCGTAGCCGGATTCGCGCACCACCTGGTGCACCATCGCGAACAGTTCTTCGACGCGCGGCTCGATCACGGCCGCCAGCGCCTGGCGCGACAGGGCGCGCGGGCCGCGGTCGCCGAGTCCCGGCACTTCGAGCGTCTCGCCCGGGTCGGCCAGCACCTGCTTGGCCACGCCATAACGGATCTTGATATCTTCGGCTTCGCCGGTCGGGGTGCGCAGCGCCATCGCGATGTCGCTGGTGATCTGGTCGCCGGCGATCGGGATCACCGCGGTGTGGCGGATCGCGCCGTCCGAGAACACGGCGATGTCGGTGGTGCCGCCGCCGATGTCGATCAGGACCACGCCGAGTTCCTTCTCGTCGACGGTCAGCACCGAGTCGGCCGAGGCCATCGGCTGCAGGATCAGGTCCGACACCTCGAGGCCGCAGCGGCGCACGCATTTCACGATATTCTGGACCGCCGACACCGCGCCGGTGACGATGTGCACGCGCACTTCCAGGCGGATGCCGCTCATGCCGATCGGCTCGCGCACGTCTTCCTGGTTGTCGACGATGAATTCCTGCGGCACGGTGTGCAGCAGCTGCTGGTCGGTCGGAATATTGACCGCCTTGGCCGTTTCGATCACGCGCGCCACGTCGGTCGCGGTGACTTCCTTGTCCTTGATCGCGACCATGCCGCTCGAATTGAACGAACGGATATGGCTGCCGGCGATGCCTGCATAGACGTTGCGGATCTTGCAGTCGGCCATCAGCTCCGCCTCCTCGAGGGCGCGCTGGATCGACTCGACGGTGGCCTCGATGTTGACGACCACGCCCTTCTTCAATCCTTTCGACTCGTGCTGACCGAGGCCGATCACCTCGTGGCGTCCGTCGGACATCACCTCCGCCACGACCGCCACCACCTTCGAGGTGCCGATGTCGAGGCCGACGATCAGGTTTTTCGCGTCTTTTGTCATTGCTGTTCGCCTGCTTAGGTTTGCTTGGTTGTTTTGTTGGTCGGAGTCGTTTTTTTCTTTGCCGCCTTGACCGGCTTGGTGGCGTCAAGGGGCACGTTCAGCGCCGCCGACGACAGCGCCAATCCGTTCGGATAGCGCATGTCGATGGTGTCGATGCGTCCCTCCTGCAGCCTGGCGACCAGCTGCGGGTAGACGCCGACCAGGCGCTGCACGCGATTCTTCAGCGTGGCGCGGTCCTGCTCGCGCCCCAGTTCCACGCTCATGCCGTTGTCCAGCTTCACGGTCCAGGCGTAGCGGCTGGACAGGCTGACTTCGCGCGGCACCAGCTTCACCGGCGCGAACAGCGCGCGCAGTTCCGAGAAGCGGGACAGCACTTCCTTCTCGCTGCCGACCGGTCCGGAGAAGGCCGGCAGCTCGTATTCGTCGTCGGCTTCGGCGATGTTGGCGGTGAACACATCGCCCTTGACCGACAGCAGGCGGCCATCCTCGCCCCAGGTGCCGATCGCCTCGTGTTCTTCCACCTCCACGATCAGCTGATTCGGCCACTCGCGGCGCACGGTTGCCCGGCGCACCCACGGCACCGTCTCGAAGGTCGTCCTCACCTGCTCCAGGTCGGCGGTGAAGAAATTCCCGCGGATCTTGCCGATCACGCCGTTGCGCACCGTGAGTTCGTTCACGTGCCGCAGGTCGATCTGGTACATGCTCTCCACCGTCACCTCGCGCAACGAGAACATGGGCAGCTGCGACAGCCACCACACGAACGACGCGATACAGGCGAGCACCGTCAGCGCCATGGTGGCGCTGGCGGTAGCATTCAGGGCCCGGACGTCATGCCACATGGCTTCTTATCCCTCTGCTTTTGCCATTCTGTTGCCCATCTTGATCCGCGCCGAGCGCAGGATCTCGATGCACAGGTCCTCGTAGCTGATGCCCACCGCGCGCGCGGCCATCGGCACCAGCGAATGGGTGGTCATGCCCGGCGAGGTGTTCACCTCGAGCAGGAACGGACGGTTGTCGCTCTCGCGCACCAGCACGTCGACCCGGCCCCAGCCCTCGCAGCCGAGCGCGCGGTAGGCTTCCACCGAGTGGCGCTGGATCTCCTCGGTCAGTTCGGGAGAAAGCTGGGCCGGGCAGTGGTACTGCGTGTCGTCGCTGAAATACTTGTTCTGGTAGTCGTAGTTGCCTTCCGGGGCCACGATCTCGACGATCGGCAGCGCACGCGCCTTCGCGCCCGTGCCCAGCACGGCGACGGTGAACTCGCGGCCGGTGACGAATTCCTCGGCCAGCACCACTTCGTCGAAGCCGGCGGCCAGTTCCACGGCGGCCTTCAGTTCTTCCGCTCTGGTGACCTTGGTGATGCCGATGGTCGAGCCTTCCAGGGGCGGCTTGACGATCAGCGGCAGGCCGACCTCGGCCACCACCTTATCCAGGTCGGTGTTCGCGCCGATCGCGGCGTAGCCCGGCGTCGGCACGCCGTGCATCAGCCAGATCTTCTTGGTGGTGATCTTGTCCATGCCGACCGCGGACGCCATCACGCCGGAGCCGGTATACGGGATGCCGAGCTGCTCGAGCGCGCCCTGCAGGCTGCCGTCCTCGCCGTAGCGGCCGTGCAGCGCGATGAACACGCGGTCGAAGTTCTGCGCCGCCAGGTCGGCCAGGCTCTGGGTGCCCGGATCGAACGGGTGGGCGTCGATGCCGCGGCTCTTCAGGGCTTCCAGCACGCCGGTGCCGGACATGATCGATACGTCACGTTCGGCGGAGCGGCCGCCGAACAGCACGCCGACCTTGCCGAAAGAAGCCGCGTCAATGGTAGGAGTGGTGGACACGTTCACGAATTAAGCCTTTGCATTGGTCAGTTGATTGGGGACGCCGCTGATCGAGCCTGCGCCCATGGTGAGGACGACGTCGCCGTCGCGCGCCACGTTCAGGATGGCGGCGGGCATGTCGGCGATCGCCTCCACGAAAATCGGTTCGGTCTTGCCGGCGGTGCGCAGCGCGCGCGCCAGGGCGCGGCCGTCGGCGGCCACGATCGGCGCTTCGCCGGCCGGGTAGACATCGGACAGCAGCAGCACGTCGGGCGTGCCGAGGACCTTCACGAAGTCCTCGAACAGGTCGCGCGTGCGGCTGTAGCGGTGCGGCTGGAAGGCCAGCACCAGGCGCCGGCCCGGATAGGCGGCGCGGGCGGCGGCCAGGGTCACCTCGGTCTCGACCGGGTGGTGGCCGAAGTCGTCGACCAGGGTGAAGCTGCCGCCGGCCGGCAGCTGGACCTCGCCGTAGCGGGTGAAGCGGCGGCCCACGCCGCGGAATTCCAGCAGGCCCTGGGCGGTGGCGGCGTCGGGAATGCCGATCTCGCGCGCGATCGCGATCGCCGAGCAGGCGTTGAGCACATTGTGCATGCCCGGCTGGTTCAGCACGAACCTGGCGTCCGGATAGCCGTCCTGGCGCACCGTGAAGTGCATGTGCACGCCGTCCGCGTAGGCGTCGATGGCGCGCACTTCGGCCTCTTCCGAGAAGCCGTAGGTCGTCACCGGCTTGGTCACCTGCGGCAGGATGTCGCGCACGTGGCGGTCGTCGATGCACATCATCACGCGGCCGTAGAACGGCAGGCGGTGGGTGAAGTTCACGAACGCGCCCTTCAGCTTCTCGAAGTCGTGCTCGTAGGTCTCCATGTGGTCGGCGTCGATGTTGGTGATCACTTCGATCATCGGCGTCAGGTTCAGGAACGACGCGTCCGACTCGTCGGCCTCGGCCACGATGTACTCGCCCGAGCCCAGCTTGGCGTTCGCGCCGGCGCTGTTCAGGCGCCCGCCGATGACGAAGGTGGGATCCAGGCCGCCCTGGGCCAGCACCGAGGCCACCAGGCTGGTGGTGGTGGTCTTGCCGTGGGTGCCGGCGATCGCGATGCCGCGCTTCAGGCGCATCAGTTCGCCCAGCATGATCGCGCGCGGCACCACCGGCACCTTGGCGGCGCGGGCCGCCACGACTTCCGGGTTGGCCTCGTTGACGGCGGTCGAGGTCACGACCACGTCGGCGCCCGCCACGTTCTCGGCCTTGTGGCCCAGTTCGACGCGCGCGCCCAGCTCCGCCAGGCGCTGGCTGGCCGCGTTGCTGTTCAGGTCGGAACCCGAGACGCGGTAGCCGAGATTCAGCAGCACCTCGGCGATGCCGCTCATGCCGCTGCCGCCGATGCCGACGAAATGGATGTTCTTGATCTTGTGCTTCATCGTGCCCTTATTCCCGCCAATTGTTCCAGTACCTGTGCGATCGCCTCGTTGGCGTCGCGCTTGCCTGCCTGCCGCGCCGCCTGCGCCATCGCCAGGCAGTCGTCGCGTGTCGTCGTTTGCAGCAGGCTTGCCAGCCGCTGCGGATTCAGTTCGCCCTGCGGCAGGTGCACTGCCGCTTTCTGTTGATGCATCCATACCGCGTTGTCGCGCTGGTGGCTGGTGGTGCTGGCCACGAAAGGCACCAGCACGCTGGCCACGCCCGCCGCCGTCAGTTCCGACACCGTGATCGCGCCGGCGCGGCAGATCACCAGGTCGGCCCCGGCGTAGGCCGCGGCCATGTCATCAATGAAGTCGACCACGTTCGCGTTGACACCGGCGCCGGCATAGGCCGCGCGCAGCGCCTCGATGTTCTTCTTGCCCGACTGGTGGGTCACGACCGGGCGCAGCGCCGGGTCGATCAGGGCCAGCGCCGCCGGCACGCTGTCGTTCAGCACCTTGGCGCCCAGGCTGCCGCCCATCACCAGCACCCGCAGCGGACCGCTGCGGCCGGCGAAGCGCTGGGCCGGCGCCGGCAGGTCGAGGATTTCCCTGCGCACCGGGTTGCCGGTGACGACCGCCTTGCCGGCCGCGCTGCCGAAATCGGCCGGGAAGCCGAACAGCACGCGCTGCGCGATCGGGGTCAGGGTCTTGTTCGACAACAGCAGCGCGGCGTCGGCATTCACCAGCGCCAGCGGCACGCCGCGCGTGCGCGCCATCATCCCGCCCGGCACGGTCACGTAGCCGCCCATGCCCAGCACCACGTCCGGCTTGCGCAGGCTCAGGTAGCGGCGGCAGCTGGCGAAGCTGGCCGCCATCTTGAACGCGCCGGTGATGGTGTGGGCCAGGCCCTTGCCGCGCAGGCCGGCGAAGTCGATGGTGTCCATCGCGATGCCGGCCTTCGGCACCAGGTCCTTTTCCATGCCGTGCGCGGTGCCCAGCCACGACACTTCCCAGCCGCGCGCGCGCATGGTCTGCGCGATCGCGATGCCGGGGAAGATGTGGCCGCCGGTGCCCGCCGCCATGATCATCAGGCGCTTCATGTGCGGCCTCCCTTCATCCGCACGCGGTTCTCGTAGTCGATGCGCAGCAGGATCGCCAGGCCCACGCAGTTGATCAATACGCCGGAACCGCCATAGCTCATCAAGGGAAGGGTCAGGCCCTTGGTCGGCAGCAGGCCGAGGTTGACGCCCATGTTGATGAAGGTCTGCACGCCGATCCAGATGCCGATGCCCTTCGCGGCCAGGCCGGCGAAGGTCTGGTCGAGGGCGATCGCCTGGCGGCCGATGTCGAAGGCGCGCTTGACCAGCCAGTAGAACAGCGCGATCACGGCCAGCACGCCGACCAGGCCGAGCTCTTCGCCGATCACGGCCATGATGAAGTCGGTGTGCGCTTCCGGCAGGTAGTGCAGCTTCTCGACCGAGCCGCCCAGGCCGACGCCGAAGAACTCGCCGCGGCCGAACGCGATCAGGGAGTGGGTCAGCTGGTACGCCTTGTCCAGCGCATTGTCCTCCTGCCACGGGTCGAGGTAGGCGAACATGCGCGCGCGGCGGAACGGCGACAGCGCGATGATCGAGGTGAAGATCACCACCAGCAGCGCGCCGATGCCGCCGAACCAGACGATGTTGACCCCGCCCAGGAACAGGATGCCCATCGCGATGCAGACGATCACGCCGAAGGCGCCGAGGTCGGGTTCCATCAGCAGCAGGCCGCCGACCAGGCCGATCGCGACCATCATCGGCACGAAGCCCTTGGTCAGCTTGTGCATGTATTCCTGCTTGCGCACGGTGAAGTCGGCCGCGTACAGGACCACCGCGATCTTCATCAGCTCGGACGGCTGCAGGTTGAACACCTTCAGCGACAGCCAGCGGCGCGCGCCGTTGACCGACACGCCCACGCCCGGGATCAGGACCAGCATCAGCAGGACCAGGGTGCCGATGAACATCATCGGCGCCCATTTCTGCCACTGCGCGATCGGGATGCGGAACACCAGCGCGGCGGCGATGACGGACACCACGATGAAGCCGAACTGGCGCTCCAGGAAATATTCGTTGCGGTCGCCCAGCCAGGCGAACTTGGGCGAGTCGGGCAGCGCGATCGAGGCCGAGTACACCATCACCATTCCGAACAGCATCAGGATCAGGGTGACCCAGACCAGCGGCTGGTCGTACTCCATCATCCTGGACGGACGGCTGCCGGCCGCGATCGGGACGTCCTTGGAGGAACCGGAGAACTTGAAGGGAATCTGGAACGCCATCAGATCTCCTGCCCCTTCTCGAGCGCGATTTCACGCACGGCGTCGACGAACACCTGCGCGCGGTGCGCGTAGTTGGTGAACATGTCCAGGCTGGCGCAGGCCGGTGACAGCAGCACGGCATCCCCCGCTTTCGCCAGGCCGGCCGCGCGGCGCACGGCTTCCGGCAGGCTGGCGAGGTCGAACACCGGCACGCCGGTCGGTTCGATGGCGGCGCGCACGGCCGGCGCGTCGCGGCCGATCAGGAGCACCGCGCGCACGTAGCGCGAGCTCGGGAGCGCCAGCGGCGCGAAGTCCTGGCCCTTGCCGTCGCCGCCGGCGATCAGCACGATCTGCTGGTCTTCCCCGGTGAAGGCCTTGCCCAGGCCTTCCAGCGCGGCGACGGTGGCGCCGACGTTGGTGCCCTTGCTGTCGTCGTAGAAGTCGACGTTGTCGATGCTCGCGACCAGCTCGACGCGGTGCGGCTCGCCCGCGTATTCGCGCAGGCCGTGCAGCAGCGGCGCCAGCGGCAGGCCGCAGGCGCGGCACAGGGCCAGCGCGGCCAGCGCGTTCGAGGCGTTGTGCAGGCCGCGGATGCGCAGCGCATCGGCCGGCATCAGGCGGTTCACGGTCACCTCGACCGGCTCGGGCGCCTCGGTCGGAAGCGCCTCCGCGCGGCCCTTCCTTCGCTTCTTTTCCGGTTCTTCTCCGGCGACGGCGGTGGCGAGCCACAGCACGCCGCGCTCGTTGACCAGGCCGAAGCTGTTCGGCTCCTCGGGTTCGCCCGTGCCGAAGGTGACGCTCGGGGTGTCGACGGCGACCATGCGCATCACGAGCGCGTCGTCGCGATTGAGCACGCGCACGGTGTCGGCGCCGAAGATGCGCGCCTTGTCGGCCGCGTAGGCATCCATGCTGCCGTGCCAGTCGAGGTGGTCCTGGGTCAGGTTCAGCACCGTGGCCGCGTCGGCCTGCAGGCTGAAGGTGGTGTGCAGCTGGAAGCTCGACAGTTCGAGCACCCAGGCCTGCGGCAGGTCGTCGCTATCGAGCACTTCGCGCAGCACGTCCAGCGCGGCCGGGCTGATGTTGCCGGCCACGCGGGTGGACAGGCCGGCGCGGCGGCACAGCAGGCCGGTCAGGCTGGTGACGGTGGTCTTGCCGTTGGTGCCGGTGATGGCGATGACTTTCGGGGCATAGCCGCGTTCCTGGCGCAGGTGGGCCAGGGCCTGGGCGAACAGCTCGATCTCGCCCCAGACCGGCACGTGGCGCGCCAGCGCCGCCGGCGCGATCGACGCCAGTTCGCGCTGCGGGGCCAGGCCCGGGCTGACGGCGACGAAATCGACCCCGTCCAGCAAGTCGGCCGTGAATTCGCCGCCGGCGAATTCGGCCGTGGGCACCGCCTGGCGCAGGGCGAACAGGCGCTGCGGCTCGGTGCGGGTATCGGCGACGCGCACGCGCGCGCCGCAGCGCGCCAGCCATTGCGCCATTGCCAGCCCCGATTCGCCAAGGCCCAGTACCAGTGCGGATTTGCCTTCGTAGTTCATCAGCGCAGTTTCAGAGTCGACAAGCCAACAAGGACGAGCATCATGGTCACGATCCAGAAGCGGACGACGACCTTGGTCTCTTTCCAGCCCTTTTGTTCAAAATGGTGGTGCAACGGCGCCATCAGGAATACGCGGCGGCCGGCGCCGTAGCGCTTCTTGGTGTACTTGAACCAGCTGACCTGGATGATCACCGACAGGGTCTCGGCCACGAACACGCCGCCCATGATGAACAGCACGATCTCCTGGCGCACGATGACGGCGATGGTGCCGAGCGCGCCGCCCAGCGCCAGCGCGCCGACGTCGCCCATGAACATCTGGGCCGGATGCGCGTTAAACCAGAGGAAGGCCAGGCCCGCGCCGGCCATCGCGCCGCAGAAGATCAGGATTTCGCCGGCGCCCGGGATGTAGGGGATGAGCAGGTATTTCGCGAAGGTGACGCTGCCGGTCAGGTAGGCGAACAGGCCGAGCGCGCCGCCGACCATCACGGTCGGCATGATCGCCAGGCCGTCCAGGCCGTCGGTGAAGTTGACCGCGTTGCTGGCGCCGACGATGACGCAATAGGTCAGCGCGATGAAGCCCCACACGCCCAGCGGATAGCTGATCGACTTGAAGAACGGGACGATCAGGTCGGCCTTCGGCGGCAGGCTCATCGAGAAGCCGGACTGCACCCAGGCGTAGAACAGCTGCGCGACTTCCCACGGGTTCGCGGCCGAGACCGAGAACGCCAGGTACAGCGCGGACGCGATGCCGATCAGCGACATCCAGAAATACTTCTCGCCCGAGCGCATGCCTTCCGGGTCCTTGTAGACCACCTTGCGGTAGTCGTCGACCCAGCCGATCGCGCCGAAGCCCATGGTCACGACCAGCACCGGCCAGATCAGGCGGTTCGACAGGTCGCACCACAGCAGGGTCGAGATGCCGATCGAGATCAGGACCAGCACGCCGCCCATGGTCGGGGTGCCGTGCTTGGTCAGGTGGCTTTGCGGGCCATAGGTGCGCACCGCCTGGCCGACCTTCAGTTCGGTCAGCTTGCGGATCACCGCCGGGCCGCAAATGAGGCCGATCGTGATCGCGGTGATGGTCGCGAACACGGCGCGGAAGGTGATGTAGTTAAATACGCGCAGCGGACCGATGTAGTCCTGGAAGTACTGAGCAAGCCAGAGAAGCATGATTAATGGGCGTCCTTGCCAATGTTGATTGATCCGGTCAGGTGCTGGACCACGCGCTCCATCTTCATGAAGCGCGAGCCCTTCACCAGGACAGTCGCGTCGGTATTGCCGCCCAGTTTTTCATCCAGTGCTGCCAATAAATCCTCGAACTGCTCGTAATGCTGTGCTCCCGACGCGGCCAGGTGGCGCGCCAGCTCGCCGGTCGCGAGCACGGTCTCGATGCCGCGGCTGTTTGCGTAGGCACCGATTTCTTCGTGAAATTCCTTTCCCTGCGCGCCCACTTCGCCCATGTCGCCCACGACCAGGATGCGCGGGGCCGGATAGGCCGCCAGCACGTCGATCGCGGCGCGCATGGAGTCGGGGTTGGCGTTGTAGGTGTCGTCGATGACGGTGGCGCCGTTGGCGGCCTGCTTGCGCTGCAGGCGGCCGCCGACCGGGGCGAAGGCTTCCAGGCCGCGCACGATGGCGTCCTGGCTGACGCCGGCCGCGAAAGCGCAGGCCATCGCGGCCAGCGCGTTGCGCACGTTGTGTTCGCCGGCTGCGGCCAGCTTCAGCGTAAACTGCGCGCCGCGCGCACTCACCCGCAGCTCGCTGCCGAAACCGGTGCCGGCATAGGTGGCGCGCACGTCGCAGGCCTCGCTCAGGCCGAAAGTGAGGACCGGGCACGGCGTCAGCGACCGCCACAGGTCCGTATAGGTATCGTCGCCCGGGAACACGCCCACGCCGTCGGCGGGCAGCGCCTGCAGCACCGAGCCATTCTCGCGCGCCACCGCCTCGACGGTGTGCATGAATTCCTGGTGCTCGCGCTGCGCATTGTTGACCAGCCCCACGGTCGGCGCCGCGATGGCCGACAGGCGGCCGATCTCGCCCGGATGGTTCATGCCCAGCTCGATCACCGCCGCGCGGTGCTGCGCACCCAGGCGGAACAGGGTCAAGGGCACGCCGATCTCGTTGTTCAGGTTACCCCGGGTCGCCAGGCGCGCGTCCTCGCCCACGGCGGCCGCCAGGATCGCGGCGATCATCTCCTTGACCGTGGTCTTGCCATTGCTGCCGGTGACGCCGATCAGCGGCAACGCGAACTGGCTGCGCCAGTGATGCGCGATCTTTCCCAGCGCCGCCAGGGTGTCCGGCACCACGATCGCCGGCAGGGTCCAGCCCTCCGGCAGCTGCTGCACCACCACCGCCGCCACGCCGCGCGCGGCGACCTGGTCGAGGAAGTTGTGGGCATCGAAGGTCTCGCCGCGCAACGCGACGAACAGCGCGCCGGCATTCGCCGTGCGGCTGTCGGTCGAAACGCCGTCGAACCCGACGTCCGCGCCGACCAGGCGCGCACCGGGGATCGACGCGATGAGTTGTGCCAGCGAAGCTTGCATCTTAATGAGTCCTCAACATCGTAAGGCGCGCCGTCAGCGCCAGCGAGGCGTGATCGGCGTCCGAGAACGGCATCTTCCGTCCCTTGATTTCCTGGTACGGCTCATGGCCCTTCCCCGCCAGCAGGATCACGTCCTGTTTGGCGGCCTGCTTCACGGCCAGCAGGATGGCCGCGGCGCGGTCTTCGACCGCCTGGCATCGCGAATGCGGATGCTTCGGGTCCATGCCCGCGACGATCTGGGCGATGATGGCCGACGGCTCCTCGCTGCGCGGATTGTCGCTGGTGACCAGCACATGGTCGGCCGCCTGCGCGATCTCGCCCATCTGAGGACGCTTGCCCGGATCGCGGTCGCCGCCGCAGCCGAACACGCACCACAGCTGGCCGCCGCGGTCGAGGGCCACCTGGCGCAAGGCTTCCAGCGTCTTTTCCAGCGCATCCGGCGTGTGCGCGTAGTCGATCACGACCATCGGCGCGTCCTGGCCGCCGATCTGCTGCATGCGGCCCGGGGCCGGCGCCAGCGCCTCGATGGCCTCGACCGCGCTCTTCAGCGCCACGCCCTTGGCCAGCAGCGCGCCCAGCACCGCCAGCGCATTGCTGACGTTGTAGTGGCCCACCAGCCGGGTCTTGAGGGTGGCGCCGCCGCCTGGCGTATCGACCTGGAATTCGGTGCCGGCATGCCGGCTGCGCATGCCGCTCGCACGCAGGATGGCCACGCCTTCGATGGCCGGCTGCTCCGCCGCGCCCTTGAGGGTGTAGCCGGTCACGGACAGCGCCGGGAAGCTGGCGCGCAGGTGCGCCACCAGGCGCTGGCCGGCCGGATCGTCGAGGTTGACGATGGCCGTCTTCAGGCCTTCCCATTCGAACAGCTTGACCTTGGCCGCCTCGTAGGCCTCCATGTCGCCATGGAAGTCGAGGTGGTCGCGGGTCAGGTTGGTGAAGATCGCGGCGTCGAAATGCATGCCGGCGGCGCGGTCCTGGACCAGGCCGATCGACGAGGCTTCGATCGCCAGCGAGGTGGCGCCGGCCTTGCGCAGGTCGGCCAGCTTCTGCGCCAGCAGCACCGCGTCGGGGGTGGTGTAGCCGGTGGCGTCGAAAGCCGGTTCGGCCTTGCCCTTGACCAGGCCGACGCCGAGCGTGCCGATCACGGCCGCGGTCTCGCCGAGGCGCGCCAGCGCCTGGCCGGTCCACACCGCGCACGAGGTCTTGCCGTTGGTGCCGGTGACGGCGACGGTGAACATGCCGCTGTCCGGCTGGCCGAGCAGGGCGTGGGCGATCGGGCCCGCATTCTTCTTCAGCTCGGGAACGGCCAGGCGCGGCACTGCCAGCGCCTCGTCCCAGGAATAACCATTTTCTTCGTAGACCACTGCCGCGGCGCCGGCGGCCACCGCCGCGCCGATGTAGTTGCGACCGTCCGCGGCCTCGCCCGGATAGGCGAAGAACACGTCGCCCCTGGCGACGCGGCGGGAGTCCGAAACGAGACGGCCGCCTGGTGCGGCGGCGCGGATCCACTGGCAGATGTCGTTCAGGCTCAGGGCCATCACATGCTCTCCTCTAGGGGATTTTCCGGAATGATGATGTCGGTGACCGAGGAGTCGGGCGGTACGTTCGCGGCCCGCAGCGCGCTCGACGCCAGGTCGGCGGCGGTCGGCGCGGCGACGCTGCCGCCGGTTCGCAGCGGCCCGCTCGGGTCGTCGACCATGACGGCGATGATGAAGCGCGGCTGCGACATCGGCGCGATGCCGGCGAAGTAGCCGATGTTATTGGTCCGCGAATAGCGGCCGTTGACGATCTTTTCCGCGGTGCCGGTCTTGCCGCCGATGCGGTAGCCGGCCACCTGCGCCTTGGACGCGGTGCCTTGCGGGCTGACCACGGATTCGAGCATGGTGCGCACCTGGGCCGCGGTCTTCGGCGAGATCACCTGCTGGCCGATCGGCTCCTCGTCCACCTTGGTGAAGGACAGCGGGATGATGTCGCCGTTGCGGGCGAAGATCATGTACGAACGCGCCAGCTGCAGCAGCGACACCGACAGGCCGTGGCCGAAGGACATGTTCGCGTATTCGATCGGTTTCCACGACTTCCAGGGACGCACGCGGCCGGCGGCGGCGCCCGGGAAGCCGAAGCGCGGCGCCTGGCCGAAGCCGACCTTGGTATAGATCTCCCACATCTCCTGCTGCGGGATCATCGCGGCGATCCTGGTCATGCCGATGTTCGACGATTTCTGGATCAGGCCGCCGGTCGTCTGGATCCCGTAGTTGTGGGTGTCGCGGATGCGGCGCCCGCCGATGATGGTGTAGCCGGGCGAGACGTCCCACACCGTCTCGGGCGTGATGCGCCTGGTCTCGAGCCCGAGCGCGACGGTGATCGGCTTGATCGTGGAACCCGGCTCGAAGGTGTCGGTGATCACGCGGTTGCGCAGCTGCTCGCCGGTCAGCTTGGAGCGGTCGTTCGGGTTGTAGGTCGGGTAGTTCGCCAGCGCCAGCACTTCGCCGGTCTTCACGTCCAGCACCACGGCGGCGCCGGCCTTGGCCTCGAACTTCTCGACCGCGTTCTTGATGCTGGTGAAGGCGATGTACTGCAGCTTGCTGTCGACCGACAGCACCAGGTCCTTGCCCTGGTGCGGTTCGCGGAACATGCCCAGGTCTTCCGCGATGTGTCCCAGGCGGTCCTTGATCACGCGGCGGCTGCCCGGCACGCCCATCAGCTCCTTCTGGTACTGCAGCTCCATGCCCTCCTGGCCCTTGTCCTCGACGTTGGTGAAGCCCACCAGGTGGGTCATCACTTCGCCCTGCGGGTAGAAGCGCTTGTATTCCTTGCGGGTGTCGATGCCGTCGATCTTGAGCTTCTCGATCCGGGCGATGACCGGCATCTCGACCTGGCGCTTCAGGTAGACGAAGGTGCGGTCGGAGTCGAGCTTCTTGCGCAGGTCGGTCTCGGGCATCTCGAGCAGGCGCGCCAGCTCTTGAATCTTTTCCGGCGGCGCCTTGAGCACGTCCTCGGGGATCGCCCACACGGCCTTGACCGGCAGCGAGGAGGCCAGCACCTCGCCGTTGCGGTCGAGGATGCGGCCGCGGAAGGCCGGCAGTTCGAGCGTGCGCTCGTAGCGGCTCTTGCCCTGCTTTTGCAGGAACTGGGTCGACATGCCCTGCAGCCACATGGCGCGCACGCCGAGCGCCGCGAAGGCGGCGAACAGCACGAACAGGACCAGGCGCGAACGCCAGTCCGGCAGGCGCACGGCCAGCAGCGGGCTTTTCGAAAAAGCCACGCCCTTCGATGCAGCGACGCGCGCGCCGCCTGCCTTGGCGCCGCGGGTCATCGACCGCCTTCCGTCAGGTATTGGGTACGGGCCGGGGTCAACGGCGTCATGTTCAGTTCCGTGCGTGCGCGTGATTCGATACGTTCGTTCTTGCCCAGGGTCGACTGGTCGAGCTGGAGCTGGGCCCAGTCGATATCGAGCTGGCGCGACTGCTGCGTCAGGCGCTCCAGTTCGATCAGGAGGTGGCGCGCCTGGTAGCGCGCGTTCACGACCGACAAGGCGCACCCGACCAGCAGCGCGGCCAGCAGGATATTCAGCTTACTGCTCATGCAGCCTCTCCGGGCAGGCGCTCGGCCACGCGCAGCACCGCCGAACGGGCGCGCGGATTGGCATCGACTTCCTCGTCCGACGGCTTGATCTTGGCGATCAGCTTCATCAGCGGCTGCGGCAGGTCGACGGCGCGGATCGGCAGGCGGCGGTCGGGCTGGGCGACCTTGACCTTGGAGGCGAAGAACTGCTTCACCATCCGGTCCTCGAGCGAGTGGAAGCTGATCACCGACATGCGCGCACCCGGCGCCAGCATGGCATAGGCGGCGCTCAGACCTGCCTCGAGGTCCTCAAGCTCTTTATTGATGAAAATCCGGACAGCCTGAAAGGTCCTGGTTGCCGGATCCTTGCCCTTTTCCCTGGTCTTGACCGCGTCTGCCACGATTGCGGCAAGCTGTCGTGTGCCTGAAATTGGCTCGATTGCGCGGCGAGCAACAATCGCCTTTGCAATCTGAAAAGCATACCGTTCTTCTCCATAATCGCGAATGACCTTTTCAAGTTGTTGTTCCGGTGCGGTTGCGATCCATTCCGCCGCCGACATGCCGCGCGTGGTATCCATGCGCATGTCGAGCGGGCCGTCCTGGCGGAAGCTGAAACCGCGGCTGGCGTCGTCCACCTGGGGCGACGAGATACCGAGGTCGAGGAGGATTCCATCGACCTGATTGACGCCGCGCGCGGCCAGCGCGTCGTGCATCGTGGCGAAACTGTCATGCACAATGGCAAAACGGGGGTCGCCGACGGCCTCCGCAGTGGCGATCGCCTGCGGATCCTTGTCGAACGCGAACAGGCGGCCGCTGTCGCTCAGGCGCGACAGCAGCAGCCGGCTGTGGCCGCCGCGGCCGAAGGTGCCATCTATATAAGTACCGGAGGCACGCGCGCCCTCGAGGTTGAGCGCGTCGACTGCTTCATCCAGCAGTACCGTTCGATGCTGGAATCCGGGCACCGTGAGAGTTTCCGTCATCGGCGCCTCAGAAGGAGAAATTGGAAAGGACATCGGGCATGCCACCAGAGACGGCTTCGGCCTCGTCCTCGGCCAGCTTGGCGGCATTCCAGATTTCGAAGTGGGTGCCCATGCCGAGCATCATCACTTCCTTGTCGAGCCCGACGGCAGTGCGCAGCTCGGGCGAAATGAGTACCCGGCCGGCGCTGTCCAGCTCGACATCGCAGGCGTTCCCGAGGAAAATGCGCTGCCACGCGCGCGCGGACATCGGCCACGCCGCAATCTGCTTGCGGTGTTCTTCCCAGACGGGTCGGGGAAAAAAAAGCAGGCAACCGTGTGGATGTTTGGTAAGCGTCATACGGCCTTCACATTGTTGCGTGAGGGCGTCGCGATGCTTGGCGGGTATTGACATCCGCCCTTTTGCATCGAGATTAATCGCTGACGCGCCCTGAAACACGTATTTACCTAGCTTTGGAGAGTTTCGAATGTTCTGTTTTTAGGCGCCAAAAAACGGGATTTCCTCCCACAAATCGACACTTTTTCACACTGTTTCCCACTTTAGTGGAAGCAATGTTGACGGTCAAGCGAATTCACACTTGCCAAAGTCGAAATTTGCTAATGAAACCAATGACTTAGCAACAGGTGTTGTGGGCATGTAATGCCAAAATGTCTCGTAAAATTAGGCACTTAGGCAAGGAAGTGCAGGTGGCGCCTGAGTTGTACAGACGATGTTTCTGTTTGAGCAATATCAATAGTTACGCGGAAATTGACGCACAGAAACAACTGGTCCGGCGCACAATTGCAATACTTACAATTGCAGCTCCCTTCAGGACGAGTTAGGATGAACCCAAGGCGATGACCCACCTGCCTTTGGCTCGCCCGGCAGGCTGGCGCAGCCGATTGGACGAGCTAGTCTGGCGGATTCGTGTCCGCTTGTGGGAAGCTCGAAAAACCGTCGCGAGCGGCAGCAATGTTGGCCGAGAAGCGCAGCTGTACGAGAAGTACAGCGAGCATCGCAGGCCTCGGCGGCCCCGCCGACAGTGCAACGCGCAGTAGGTTTTTCGAGGTTCCCCTCCCAAGGAGACAGTCGTGAGCATCACCCTCGCCCGTACCCGCGCGGTCTACGACCTGATCGAAGTCCAGGAAGCGCTCGACCGCAATCGCGGCCGCTCCCCGGAGCTCGAAGCGTTTTACGAGCGCATGCTGGAAACCGGAGCCGAGCGCTTCGTCACCACCCCCTCTTCCATCGAGGCCCTCGATCCCCTGTTCGAGGAGTGTCCCAATTTCGATGAAGTGCTGGACGACCTGGCACGCTACCTGCGGCTGGCCCATGCCGGCGACAAGGGCTTCAATGTCATGCCCATCCTGCTGCTGGGCGGCCCCGGCGTGGGCAAGACCCATTTCGCCAAGCGCCTGGCGAAGGCGATGCAGACCGAGTGCGAGCTGATCAGCATGAATGCGCTGTCGGCCGGCTTCGTCATCACCGGCAGCTCGGCCAGCTGGCGCGGCGCCAAGTGCGGCAAGGTGGCCGAACGCCTGGTGCGCGGCCAGTACGCCAACCCGGTGGTGGTGCTCGACGAAGTGGAAAAGGCCACCGGTTCGAGCCAGTCCGATCCGCTGGCCGCCCTCTACCAGTTGCTGGAGCCCGAAACCTCGAAGGCCTTCCGCGACGAATTCATCGACGTCGACCTCGACGCCAGCCAGATCTTCTGGGTCCTCACCGCGAATTCGACCGAGGGCATTCCTTCTCCGCTCCTGAACCGCATGGCGGTGTACGAAGTGCCGAAGCCCACGCCGGAACAGGCGGCCGGCATCGCCCAGCGCATGGTCCGGGCCCTGGTGGCCGAACTGAACCTGGGCGGTTTCGACGACCGGCTGGCGGAGAGCGTGCTCGACAAACTGGCCCCGGTCTCGCCGCGCGACCTGCGCAAGACCCTGCTCGACAGCCTCGGCTATGCGGTGGCGGATGGCCGCAGCCACATTACGGTCGAAGACATCCGCCTGCGCCCGCTGCCGGGCAAGTCGCGCATCGGGTTCTGACCGGCTTCCGCTCAGTCCTTGCTGCTGAGCCGGAGGGGCGCCGCCGCCCGGTCGAGGGCCGCCCGCCGATGCAGCGTCTCGAGCAGGTGCTCGGCATCGTCGACGCTCACCAGCAGCGATTGCCCCTTCCTTGCCGGCAGATAGACCACCTTGTCCGTGCTGGTCAGGGCCACGAACAGCGGCTGCCGGTCTTCGGCCGTGAAGCGCCCCGCCGCATAGCCGGGCAGCTGGATGCCGTTGTCGCGCAAACCGATCCGCGCCGGCGCGATCGACGCATAGCTGCCGTGGCGCGCGCGCGCCAGGTCGAACTCGGCGATGTCGCGCGCATATTCGTAGAAGTAGCTGGCGCGCACCTGGACCTGGCCATCCTGCACGATGAGGGAGTTGCTGGTCACGCCCATCCCCAGCAGCAGGGTCACGGGCAACACCAGCGCGCCGGCCGTGGCGCCATTCCTCAGGTTGGCCTTGAGCGACTTCTTGCGGGCCAGCAGCATCGGCAAGGCGGCGGCCAGCAGGGTAATGCCGAGCAAGGTCAGGTAAGGTGCCAGGCCCACTGCAGGGATGTCGAAATACATCGCGCGCGTCCTCCATCGGTCGCGCCGCCATCCGGGCGCTGCCCAACCATAGCAGATTCGCCGGACTTACGGCACAGCCCAGGATTTCGCGTGCTCCACCGCGCGCGCCCAGCGCGCCAGCAGTTCGGCGCGCCGCCCTGCGTCCATCATCGGTTCGTAGCGCCGCTCGGCCTGCCACTGGCGCGCGATGTCGGCCGGCGATTCCCAGTAGCCGACGGCCAGTCCGGCCAGATAGGCCGCGCCCAGCGCGGTGGTCTCGTTCACGCGCGGGCGCACCACGGGGATGCCGAGCAGGTCGGCCTGGAACTGCATCAGCTGGTCGTTGCGGGCCGCGCCGCCATCGGCGCGCATCTCCAGCACCGCGCAGGCGGCATCCTTCTGCATCGCCGCCAGCAGTTCGGCGCTCTGGTAGGCGATCGCTTCCACGGCGGCGCGCGCGATGTGGGCGGCGGTGGTGCCGCGCGTCATGCCGACGATGGTGCCGCGCGCATACGGGTCCCAGTGCGGCGCGCCGAGGCCGGTGAAGGCCGGCACCAGCATCACGCCGCCGCTGTCCGGCACGCTGGCGGCGAGCGGCTCGACATCCGCCGACTGCCTGATGATGCCGAGGCCGTCGCGCAGCCATTGCACCGTGGCGCCGCCCATGAACACGCTGCCCTCGAGCAGGTAGGCGGTGGCGCCGTTCACGGTCCAGCCGACCGTCGCCAGCAGGCGGTTGTGCGAGACCGGCGGCGTGTCGCCGGCATGCATCAGCATGAAGCAGCCGGTGCCGTAGGTGTTCTTGACCAGGCCCTTGCGGTGGCAGGCCTGGCCGAAGGTGGCGGCCTGCTGGTCGCCCGCGATGCCGGCGATCGGGATCGCATGGCCGAACCATTCCTCGGCCGCCAGCCCCACCACTTCCGCGCTGGCCACGACCTCGGGCAGCACCGCCCTCGGGATATCGAACAGCGCCAGCAGCTCGTCGTCCCAGCGCAGGCGGTGGATGTTGAACAGCATCGTGCGCGAGGCGTTGCTGACGTCGGTGACATGGCGCCCGCACAGGCGGAACACCAGCCAGCTGTCGACCGTGCCGAAGGCCAGTTCGCCGCGCCCGGCGCGGGCGCGGGCGCGGGCGCCGGGCACGTGCTCGAGCAGCCATTGCAGCTTGGTGGCGGAAAAATAGGCGTCGACTTCGAGCCCGGTGCGCTGCCCGATCATCGCCGCCCTGCCCGCTTCGCGCAGCAGGTCGCAGGCCGGCGCGGTGCGGCGGTCCTGCCAGACGATGGCGGGCGCCACCGGCTCGCCGGTGGCGCGGTCCCACAGGAGCGTGGTCTCGCGCTGGTTGGCGATGCCGATCGCCGCGATCTGCGCAGGGTCGATGCCAGCCTGGCGCACCGCGTCGCGCGCGCAGGCGAGCTGGCTGTGCCAGATGTCGAGGGCGTCGTGCTCGACCCATCCGGGCTGGGGAAAATGCTGGGGAAACTCGCGCTGGCAGCTCGCCACCGGCAAGCCTTCGTGGTCGAAGACGATGGCGCGCGAACTGGTGGTGCCCTGGTCGAGGGCAAGGATGTACTGCATCGTTGTCCCTCCGGGCACTAGGAACCTATCTCGACAGGCGGGAGTCGCTGCTGGCGTGCCTACCGAGATAGATTCTGACGCCGCCGGGAATTCAAGTAAAGCAGGCCGATAGGCCGGATTCTGTGTAGCGGTTACCCGCTTGGACAGCCATTCCTCTAGGCGCAGGATTACTCCTGCGCTCAAGCTTCCTACCCGCACGCTCCGCGAGCAACATCAACGCGTGCCTATTTGGAATTGCTCCAGGTGGAGGTTACCGCGTTTCACCGTAACTGAATACGCTCGTCTCTGTGGCCCTATTCCTCGCCTTATACCCCCGGCTTGCGCCGGAAGGCTTTCAGCGGACGGCCGTTAACCGTCACCCCGCTCTGTGGAGTCCGGACCTTCCTCCCGCCGACACCCGAAAGTGCCAGCCAGCGACTGTCTGGCCTGCTTCACGGCATCATTGTAACCGATGGCGGCCCGGCGCTGCCGGATTCGTCGACCGGCGCGTCGCGTCCGAGCAAATAATTCACCAGCGGCACCGCGCCCGTCCGATAAGCGGCATGGAAGCGGATCGCATTGCCGGCGCCGTCGCGTATGGTGAACAGCTTGCGGGCGGGATGGCGCTCGACCTTCGCCGACTGCAGGGCAAGGACCTTGGGAGGGCGAAACAGCCGGCGCAATTCGACGGCCTTGTCGTTGTAGCGGAAGGTGCTGCCAAAGACGTCGACAAACAGCCACGCGGAGGCCGCGAACAGCAGGGCCAGAACCGCCATCACCGCTGACTCTTCGCGCAACAATTCGCTGCCCTTGTACAGCATGAGCGTGCTCACCAAGGGCAGCGCAGCGGCCGCGATTCCCCGGATCTGCCCGGCGTGGCGGGCGATGATCCAGTCGCCGACCAGTTCCGTCTCCGGTCTCGATGCCGCCCCGCGCATGACGCCGGCCATGAGCAGCAGGCCCGCCAGCTTGGCGAGCTGCGCATTGTCCGCCACGGCATCGCGCGCCTGCGCCAGCAGGCTGTCGAAGGCCCCGGCGGGAGCGGCGCCGCCCTCCGCCGGCTGGTGCGCGATGCCGATGCGGTCGACGTCGCGCAGGCTCATCAAGGGCGCATACATCAGGTCGTGACGGTCGGTCGAACGGCGCCAGCCCAGGTGCAGTTCGCCGACCGCGCGCTTGACCATCTTGAGCATGCGCTGGGCGGTGTGCTCGCTCGGCTGCGCACTGTCCTCGTCGCCGTCGCGCAGCCGGGCGCTCGATACGACCGAGCTGTTCAGGGTGGGCATGTGCATCGAGAACTGGAAGCGGAAATTCCCCGCTTGCGCATTCAGGTCGCGCGTGGTCAGGAATACGCGATAGGTCGAGGGAAGCAGGCCCGGCAGGCGCTTGGACGCCGCGGCCGCGCGCACCAGCAACTCCTCGCCCGCGTACTGGCCGGTGCCAGGCAGCACCGGAATGTCCAATGGCGGCAGGCGCAGCGAGGACTTGATGCGGATGTTCATGTCCTGCTCCAGCGCCCGCGCCATGTTGCCGGCCAGGCCCTCGGAAAAATCGTCGAGCGGCACCAGGTAGACCCGCACCCGGTCGGACGGCCCCACCTGCGCCAGCGCCGGCCCGGCGCCCAGCCATGCCAAGGCTCCCAGCAGCTGGCGGCGCTTCGGCTTGTGCATGTCGACTCCGGGTAGATATCAAATAGTCAAGACTATCCCGTCGAACATCTACTGTCTACAGAAATATTGCGGGTGCTATCAAGCTGGAGAGGACCGCCGCCCCGGGGCCGGGATTTCTGAAATTTGGTGTCGCCATTTCAAAAGCCTGCGCTGGACAGCTCGCATAGAATGCCCGGATGCCAAACCTACAAGGATGACCGAACCATGACGCACCCTTCCCGTACCGGCGGCCAGATCCTGGTCGATGCGCTCCACATCCACGGCGTCGACACCGCCTTCGGCGTGCCGGGCGAAAGCTACCTCGATGTGCTCGACGCGCTGCACGATTCGCAGATCCGTTTCGTGATCAACCGCCAGGAAGGCGGCGCGGCGTTCATGGCCGAGGCCTACGGCAAGCTCACCGGCAAGCCGGGCATCTGCTTCGTCACCCGCGGCCCCGGCGCCACCAACGCCTCGATCGGCGTGCACACCGCCTACCAGGATTCGACCCCGATGATCCTGTTCATCGGCCAGGTCGGCAACGACTTCGTCGACCGCGAAGCCTTCCAGGAAATCGACTACCGCCGCATGTACGGCCAGATGGCCAAGTGGGTGGCCCAGATCGACCGCGCCGACCGCATCCCCGAATACATCGCGCGCGCCTTCCAGGTCGCCACCAGCGGCCGTCCGGGCCCGGTGGTGCTGGCGCTGCCGGAAGACATGCTGGTGACGAAAGCCGAAGTGGCCGACACCCGCCGCTACCAGCCGGCGCACGGCGCCCCGTCCGCCGCCCAGATCGACACCCTGCGCGCGATGCTGGCCGAAAGCCGCCGCCCGCTCGTGCTGCTCGGCGGCGGCACCTGGAACGAACAGGCCTGCGCCGACCTGCAGCGCTTCGCCGAAGCCAACCACCTGCCAGTGGCCTGCACCTTCCGCTTCCAGGACCTGCTCGACAACACCCATCCGAACTACATCGGCGACGTCGGCATCGGCATCAATCCGAAGCTGGCGGCGCGCGTCAAGGAAGCCGACCTCGTCATCGCCATCGGCCCGCGCCTGGGCGAGATGACGACGGGCGGCTACTCGCTGCTGGCCTCGCCCGTGCCGCAGCAGCGCCTGGTGCACATCCACCCGGATCCCGAGGAACTGGGCAGCGTCTACCAGGGCGAACTGATGATCGCCAGCGGCATGCCGCAGGCCTGCGCGATGCTGGCCGCGATGGCCCCGGTCGATGCCGGCGCCTGGCGCCATACCGTCGCCGAGGCGAAGGCCGACCTGGCCGCCTTCCAGGCCCAGCCGCCGATCTTCCGCGAAGGCAAGGCGCCGCTCGACCTGTGGCAGGTGGTGCAGGAACTGATGGCCGTGCTGCCGCGCGATGCGATCATCACCAATGGCGCGGGCAACTACGCGTCGTGGGCGCACCGCTTCTACCGCTACGGCGGCATGCGCACCCAGCTGGCGCCGACCAACGGCGCAATGGGCTATGCCGTGCCGTCCGGCGTGGCGGCCAAGATCGTGCAGCCGCAGCGCACCGTCGTGACCTTCGCCGGCGACGGCGAATTCATGATGACCGGCCAGGAACTGGCCACCGCGGTGCAGTACGGCGCGGGTGTCGTGATCCTGGTGTTCAACAACAGCATGTTCGGCACCATCCGCATGCACCAGGAGCGCAGCTACCCGGGCCGCGTGTCCGGCACCGGCCTGCACAATCCGGACTTCGCGGCGCTGGCGCGCGCCTACGGCGGCCACGGCGAAATCGTCGAGACGACGGAAGCATTCGGACCGGCGCTGCGCCGCGCCCTGGACCACGCCGACGCGCACCAGCTGCCGGCCGTGATCGAGCTGCGCTACGACGGCAACCTGATCACGCCGAACGCGACGCTGGAGACGATCCGCAAGACCGCCGAGGCGGCCAAAGGCTGAGACAGGGAGATAGCCGCCGGCGCAGCCGGCGGCCGGCCCGGCGCATGCGGGCGCCGCAGGCAGGAATCACGCGGGCGGCAGACCGCCCGTGCAGGATGGCAGGGGTTTATTCCAGGCCGAGTTCGGCCGGCAGGGGGATGGGTTTGTCGAACATGCTGACCTGTTCGCCCGCCGGGTGGGTCAGGAAGGCCGCCACCATGGCGATGAAGAGCCAGACAACGACGTTGCGCAGGTTGACGGCGCTGCCGTCGGTGGCCTTGTCTCCGAACACCAGGCGCTTGAGGAAGTTCGTGATTTTCACGTTGACCCCGTTGTAATTAATGGTTTTTTCTCTCTGCCGTCAATGTATATCAGTTCGCTTTGATTTTCCAGCCGCGTCCTGTTGAGCTGTGCCGGATATCTGACACTTTCGTGTCATGCTGCCCCGGCACCCGCGCCGCACGGGCTCGTATTGCTGCTCTGGTAAAATATTCGCTACTTTTTTCATCGCGCCGGTCCGCCGGCCTGCATGCAGCCCCCCGCCACGAGACTATGTTTAGCTTCTTTAAGAGAAAAAAAGCTGCGCCGGAAACCCCGCCCGCAGCCGAACCCGGCGTTCCTGAGCTTGCGGCCGCCGAGCCGGCGCCCCGCGCCGAGCAGCCCGCCCCCCCGCCGGTTCCCGCGCCCGCGCCCGCGCCTGCGCCTGCTCCCGTCGCCCTGCCGGAAGGCGAGCTGTTCCCGGAAACGGCCGAGCGTCCCACGACCGAGGCCGAAAAGAAAAAATCCTGGATGGCGCGCCTGAAGGCGGGCCTGTCGAAAACCTCCAGCAACCTGTCGCTGCTGTTCGTCGGCGCGCGCATCGACGAAGACCTGTACGAGGAACTCGAAGCCGCCCTGCTGATGTCGGACGCCGGCATGGATGCGACCGAATACCTGCTGGGCGAACTGCGCCGCAAGGTCAAGGAAGACAAGCTGCTCGACGCCGCCGCCGTCAAGGCCGCGCTCAAGGAACTCATGGTCGACATGCTGCTGCCGCTGCAGAAGCCCCTGGAGCTCGGCCGCCATGAACCGCTGGTGATGATGATCTCGGGCGTCAACGGCGCCGGCAAGACCACCACCATCGGCAAGCTCGCCAAGCACATGCAGGGCTTCGACCAGTCGGTGCTGCTGGCCGCCGGCGACACCTTCCGCGCCGCCGCGCGCGAGCAGCTGATGGTCTGGGGCCAGCGCAACAACGTCACCGTGATCTCGCAGCAGTCGGGCGACCCGGCCGCGGTCGCGTTCGACGCGGTGCAGTCCGGCAAGGCGCGCGGCGTCGACGTGGTCATGGTCGACACCGCCGGCCGCCTGCCGACCCAGCTGCACCTGATGGAAGAGCTGAAGAAGATCAAGCGCGTGATCGGCAAGGGCATGGAAGACGCGCCGCACGAGCTCCTGCTGGTCATCGACGGCAACACCGGCCAGAACGCGCTGGCCCAGGTCAAGGCCTTCGACGACGCGCTCCAGCTCACCGGCCTGATCGTCACCAAGCTGGACGGCACCGCCAAGGGCGGCGTACTGGCCGCGATCGCGCGCACCCGTCCGGTGCCGGTCTACTTCATCGGCGTCGGCGAGAAGCTCGAGGACTTGCAGCCGTTTAACGCGGAAGAATTCGTCGAAGCGCTGCTCGGATAAGGCCCATGATCGAATTCCAGTCTGTTTCCAAGCAGTATTCCAGCGATGCCTATGCCCTGCGCGACGTGACGCTCAACATCGACAAGGGCGAGCTGGTCTACCTGGCCGGTCCGTCCGGCGCCGGCAAGTCGACCCTGATGAAGATGATCGCGGCCGTCGAACGCCCGAGCAGCGGCAAGCTGCTGGTCAACGGCCAGGACCTCGGCCGCATCCGCAAGGCCGGCATCCCCTTCCTGCGCCGCAACCTGGGGCTGATCTTCCAGCACCAGCGCCTGCTGAACGACCGCTCGATCCTGGCCAACGTGATGCTGCCGCTGCTGGTGACGGGCGCGCCCCGTGGCCAGGCCGAGCAGCGCGCGCGCGCCGCGCTCGACAAGGTCGGGCTGGAAGACCGCGCCAAGGCCATGCCGCTGGAACTGTCCGGCGGCGAGCAGCAGCGCGTCGCCGTGGCGCGCGCCATCGTCAACCGCCCGCAGATCATCCTGGCCGACGAGCCGACCGCCAACCTCGACCGCGTGGCGGCCGACAAGGTGCTCGACGCCCTGCGCGCCTTCAACGCGGTCGGCGTGACCTGCGTGATCTCGACCCATGACGAGGAAGTGCTCGACCGCGGGGCGCGCGTGATCCGCCTCGAACAGGGCGCGCTGGTGGGAGGTGAGGCATGAGCCCATGGTTCCGCCAGCACGGCTTCGCATTCGGCGCCGCCCTGGCGACGGTGCGCAAGGCGCCCGGCAGCTTCCTGTTCAACGTGCTGGTGGTGGCGTTCGCGCTGACCCTGCCGTTTGCCGGCATCACCCTGCTCGACAATGTGCGGCCGCTGTCCGAACAGCTGTCGGTCGATCCGGAAATCAGCCTGTTCATGAAGACCGAGGCCAGCCGCGCCGAGGCCGAGGCGCTGGCGCCGCAGATCCGCGCGATCGTGGCGCAAGGCAAGGCCAGCGTCGACTTCGTGCCGCGCGAGGAAGCGCTGGCCGCCCTCAAGGACCGCAGCGGCCTGGCCGACGTGCTGGTGACCCTGGGCGAGAATCCCTTGCCGGACAGCTATGTGATGAAGCTGGACGGCTTCGCCAGCACCGGCGCGGCCAGCCAGGTCGACACGATCGCCGAGCGCCTGCGCGCCCTGCCGGGCGTGGACATGGTCCAGGTCGACTCGGCCTGGGTCAAGCGGCTCGCCGCCCTGCTGGGCGTGCTGCGCCTGGCCCTGCTGCTGCTGGCGCTGACGCTGGGCATCGTCGTGATCGCCGTCGTGTTCAACACGGTCCGCCTGCAGGTGCTGACGCAGAAGGAAGAGATCGCCGTATCGAAGATGCTGGGCGCGACCGACAATTTCATCCACCGGCCGTTCTACTACACCGGCGCCCTGCTCGGCGCCTGCGCCGGCGCGGTGGCCCTGGGCGCGGTGGCGCTGGCGCTGGCGCCGCTGAACGGGGCGATCGCCGAGTTCGCGCGGCTGTACGGATCGAACTTCCAGCTGATGCCGCTCGGCGGCCTGCCGGTTGCCGGCTTGCTGGCGATCAGCGCCGGGCTCGGGCTGATCGGAGCGATGCTGTCGGTGCAGAGACACCTGGCCCGGGTGCGTTGAGCTTCCTCAGGAATGGCCTGATGCGCCCGCTGGCGGCGCGTCAGGCGATTCCTTTCCCGCGGGCGGCCGACTGCGAAAAGGCTTAGTTGCCCCTCCCTACGAAAACGCGCGAAATTGTCCTACAGGCGAGGCCATCGCAACGTGCGCCATCCAACAGAGCACGCCTGCTCCTCGCCGTACCCTGTATCTGACCGCGTTTTTTTCCAGTCCTTTTTCAGACTCGCGTGAGTTGCGTCAAGCGGGCATACTGGCCCTGTTCTACAGTTGAAACCGTCCAGATTTTAGTGCCTTAGAGCAATACTTTGGCAAGACTTAAGCGCCGGGGTGGTTCCTAGCACTCGCCTCAGTAGAGTGCTAATATATGGTTCAAGTAAAGCGAATGCAAGCGAAAAGCATCCACGTACCAAGCCGCTACAAACGCGTCGCTCAGCAGTTAAAAGCGGCAAACTTGGGATGCAGCAAGATTACCTACGAGGAAATGAATATGTCCGCACAATCCGCATTGGTTCCGGCCAGTAGTCGTGCTCTGGGACTCGGTTTCACCGGCAATCTCGGCAACATCGACGCCTATATCTCGGCCGTCAACCGCCTGCCGATGCTGACCCACGACGAAGAAGTGTCGCTGGCGAAACGGCTGCGGGACCAGAACGACCTCGACGCCGCGCAAAAGCTGGTGCTGTCGCACCTGCGCCTGGTGGTGTCGATCGCGCGCGGCTACCTGGGCTACGGCCTCCCGCATGCCGACCTGATCCAGGAAGGCAATATCGGCCTGATGAAGGCGGTCAAGCGTTTCGACCCGAACCAGGGCGTCCGCCTGGTGTCGTACGCCATGCACTGGATCAAGGCCGAGATGCATGAATACATCCTGAAGAACTGGCGTCTGGTCAAGGTCGCGACGACCAAGGCGCAGCGCAAGCTGTTCTTCAACCTGCGCAGCAACAAGCAGGGCCTGGACGCCATGTCGCCGGCCCAGGTCGACGAACTGGCGCGCATGCTCGACGTCAAGCGCGAAGAAGTGATCGAGATGGAAACCCGCCTGTCGGGCCGCGACATCGCCCTCGAATCGCCGTCGGACGACGAGGACGACAAGTTCTCGCCGATCGCCTACCTGTCGTCGGACCTGCAGGAACCGACCAAGGTGCTGGAGGCCGAACAGGTCACCCGCCTGCAGTCGGAAGGCCTGGAGACCGCGCTGTCGAAGCTGGACCCGCGTTCGCGCCGCATCGTCGAGGCGCGCTGGCTGGCCAACGACGACGGTTCGGGCGCCACCCTGCACACCCTGGCCGAAGAGTTCGGCGTGTCTGCCGAGCGCATCCGCCAGATCGAATCGGCCGCGCTCAAGAAGATGAAGGGTGCGCTGGCGGCCTTCGTGTAACAGCCGGCCTGCCCTTCCAAGCAACCCCGCTGCGGCGGGGTTTTTTCTTTTACTCACGAGAAATCATGGTCACGATCGATCCGGCCGAAGTCGAGTTCAGCGCCATCCGGGCCCAGGGTCCGGGCGGGCAGAACGTCAACAAGGTCTCGTGCGCGGTGCATGCGCGCTTCGACATCGCCGCCTCGTCGCTGCCCGAGCACATCAAGGCCCGCCTGCTGGCCCTGCGCGATGCGCGCCTCAGCCAGGAAGGCGTGCTCGTCCTCAAGGCCCAGCAGTCGCGCAGCCTGGAGCAGAACAAGGAAGACGCACTGCGGCGCCTGCAGGCCCTGGTCGACAAGGCGGCCGAGGTGCAGCTCGTACGCCGCCCTACCAAACCGACCCGCGGTTCGCAGCGCCGCCGCCTCGACGGGAAGTCCCGCAGCGGCCAGATCAAGGCGCTGCGCGGCAAGGTCAGCGAATAAGAACCGTCCAGCCGGAATCCCTCTCCGGCTGCCTGGATTCGTGTGACAATCGACGCACAGATGCTGCGTCCGTGAACCTTTTCCCATCCACGGGGTATTCACCGGAAACAACGGAGAACAAGGACGTGAACGGCCGGAACCACGACTCGGAACTGGCGTTACGGGACGAAGCCTGGCTGATCGGCCAGGTGGCGGTCGGGGACCGCTGCGCCTTCGAAAACCTGTACCGGCTCTATTTCCCGCGGATTAGCCGTTTCCTGTACCGCATGACGCGCAATGTACAGCTGATCGAGGAGATCACCAACGATGCGATGCTCGCCGTGTGGCAGAAGGCGGCGACCTTCAATGGCAGCTGCAAGGTGTCGACCTGGATATTCGCGATTGCCTACCGCAAGGCTTGCAAGGCCCTGCACGCGCTCGACGAACCGCTCGAGTCCTTCCCGGATACATGGGAAGGCGAGCCGTCCTGCCAGCCGGAGCGCCTGTTCGAGCAATTGCGCCTCGGCGATGCCGTCAATGCCGCGCTCGATACGCTGCCGCTGGCCCAGCGCGCGGCTTTCCAGCTGACCTTTTTCCATGACATGGGTTATGCGGAAATTGCCGACGTCATGGATTGCCCGGTCAACACCGTGAAGACCCGCCTGCTCCACGCGCGGCGCAGGCTGGCCCGGCTGCTCGCCGATCAACTGGAGGAACGAACATGAGCCCGCATGCCGGCATGGCCGGACAGGATGCGCACCGGGCGGCCCAGGAAGCCCTGCCCTGGCTGCTGAACGGAACGCTGGCCAGCGCCGAGCGCGACCTGGTCGAGCGCCACCTGCAAGACTGCGCGCAGTGCCGCGCCGACCTCGACCTGCTGCGCGGCATGCGCGCGGCGGCGTCCCGGCCCGAGCCGGAGTGCGACCCGGAACGCGCGCTGGCGCGCCTGCTGCCGGCGCTCGATCCGCCCGCGGCGGCCCTGGCGCCGGCGCCGGTCACGCTGCTGCGGCGCTGGCGCCGGCGCCTGGCCGCCAACGACGGCCACTGGCTGCGCTGGGTGGCGACGGCCCAGTTCGGCGTGATCGCGCTGCTGGCCGGCCTGCTGCTGGCGCCTGCGCCAGTGGACAAGGATGCCTATCGCGCCCTCGGGGCCGGCGCGGCGAGCCTGCCCGACCTGGTGCTGGTCTTCCGTCCGGATACCCCGGAACGCGAGCTGCGCCGCATCGTGCGCGCCAGCGGCGTGCGCATCGTCGACGGCCCGACCACGACCGATGCCTACCTGGCCACGGTGCCGGGCGGCGCGCTCGCCCCTGCGCTGGCGCGCCTGCGCGCCGAGCCGGCGGTGGTGCTGGCCGAACCGCTCGCCGGCGGGAAGCAGCCGTGAAAGCCTTCCTCTGCGCCGTCGTGCTGCTGTGCGCGGCCGCCTGCGCGGCGGCGCGCGCCGGCTTTCCCGCGCCGCAGGCGACGCTCGATGCCGAGCAGGCCGCGGTGGCCCGCCAGGTGCTGGTGATGCTGCGTCTGCCGCCCCAGCATTACCGGCCCGACGCCGCCTACGGCAGCAATTACCCCAACGATGGCGGCCAGGCGGCTCGGCGCCGGGTGGCGCTCGAGCTGGCGCGCACCCATGGCCTGAAGCTGGTGAGCAACTGGCCGATGCCGGTCATCGGCGTCGACTGCTACGTGATGGAGTGGGCCGGCAAGGAGCCGATCGAACCCGTGCTCGCGGCCCTGGCGCGCGACCCGCGCGTGGAGTGGGCGCAGCCGGTCTCCCTGTTCCAGGGCCTGGAGGGTGGCGACCCGCTGTTCCGCCTGCAGCCGGCGGCGCGCGACTGGCGCCTCGCCGAGCTGCACCGCGCCAGCACCGGCCGCAAGGTGACGGTGGCGGTCATCGACAGCGGGATCGACCTCGAGCACCCCGACCTGGCCGGACAGGTCGCGCTGCACGAGAACCTGGTCGACGCTGGCGCCACCGTGGCCGAGGCGCACGGCACCGCGGTCGCCGGCGTCATCGCGGCGCGCCGCGACAATGGCGTCGGCATCGCCGGGATCGCACCCGACGCCCGCCTGATGGCGCTGCGCGCCTGCTGGGAGACCGAGGGCAAGCCGGCCCGCTGCAGCAGTTTTACGCTGGGCAAGGCCATCAATTTTGCGCTGATGCATGAGGCGCGCATCATCAACCTGAGCCTGGGCGGCCCGCCGGACCGCCTGCTGCAGGCCTTGCTGGACGCGGCGCTGGCGCGCGGCGTGCTGGTGGTGGGCGCCATCGATCCGCAGCGCCCCGCGGGCGGGTTTCCCGCCTCCCATCCCGGGGTGATCGCGGCCAGCGCCGCCGCCCCCGCGGCAGCCCATGGCGCCATCGCCGCGCCCGGCACCGATATCCCGACCAGCCTGCCCGGCGGGCGCTGGGGCTTCGTGTCCGGCTCGTCGTATGCGGCGGCCCACGTCAGCGGACTGGCCGCGCTGCTGGTCGAGCTGCGTCCCGGCGCCAGCGCGCCCGTGCTGCACCAGACGCTGCGCGAGCAGGCGCGCCTGGCCGCGCAGCACGATACCGCAGAGCGGGGCCGCAAGGGTGGGTTAGCTGGTAGTATGGACACATGCGCGCTGCTGGCGCGTGCCGCCGGAACCTGCGTCTGCCCATGCTCCCTGCGCTCCGCCTTGTCCCCCCCTTCCCTCCGGCAGCCGGCGCCGGGATACTGCGCGGGCGAAGCATCGACCGGCAAGGCCGCGGGCACCATCTCGTCGCGCGCGGCTGCCTTGCCGCCGCCCTGCTGACGGCGTCCTGCATGGCGCAGGCCCAGCCCGGCGCCAACCTGTCCCTGGTGTCCGAATATTCCGTGCGCGGCCTGTCCCTCAGCGAGGGACGCCCCTCGGCGCAGCTGCGCATCGACTACGACAGCCCCGCCGGCTGGTATGCGGGCGGCTTCGCGGCGCGGGTGTCGATGGCGTCCAGTCCGTCGCGGGCCCAGCTGATCGCCTATGCCGGCTACGCCCGCAGGCTGGCCTCGGGCCTGAGCTGGGACGCCGGCGTCAGCCGGACGGCATTCGTGCACGACTCCCGCTACGACTACCACGAGTTCCACGCCGGCCTGGCGTCCGTGCGCGCCAATGTCAGGGCTTACTTCTCGCCGGACTACTACGGCGCCGGCCGCAGCGCCTATCTGGAATGGAACGGCTTTCATCCGCTCGGCGAACGGCTGCGGCTGGTCGGCCATGCCGGCTACCTGCGCCGGCTTGGCGGCTACGGCGGCGGCCCGAGCGGGCGCGTCGACCTGCGCCTCGCGCTCGCCTTCGACGCCGGCGACGCCAGCTTCCAGCTGGCCTGGCTGGCGCGCCAGAGGGAAGCAGGCAGCGGCGCCCGGCGCGCGCGGGCGCTGGCGGCCAGCGTCAGCGTCGCCTTTTGAAGGCGCTCCGATTGAACCTTTCGGGCCCCGGGCGGAATTAACGTTCAGTCTTCCCCCACCTGACAGGAGCAATCATGCGCATCCATCAAAGAGCGGCCGCCTGGCTCAAGGCAGGCCTGATCGGTGTCGGTCTCGCCGTCGCAGTGGTTTCCTGCGGTGGCGACGACGACGATGACGACAAGATCGTCATGCCGCCCACCGTGAACAGCACCTTCGCCAGCACCACCCTGGTGACGGAGGCCGCCGGCGGCGCCCCGAACACCGATCCGAGGCTGGTCAACGCCTGGGGCATCGCCTTCAACCCGACCGGTTTCGTCTGGGTGTCGAACCAGGGCAGCTCGACCTCCACCCTGTACGACGGCAATGGCGTGCCGCAGACCCTGATCGTGGCGATACCCGCCGGGACCGGCGGCGCCGCCAGGCCGACCGGCATCGTCTTCAACGGCAGCCAGGACTTCCGGGTGGCCCAGAACGGCGTCACCGGCGCCAGCCCCTTCATCTTCGCCGGCGAAGGCGGCACCATCTCCGGCTGGTCGCCGGCGGTCAACCGCACCAATGCGGTGACGGCGGTCGACACCGGCGCCAACGGCGCGGTCTACAAGGGCCTGGCGATCGGCGCTTCCTCGGGCGCGAACTTCATCTATGCGACCGACTTCCGGCGCGGCGGGGTCGACGTGTATGACGCCACCTTCCAGCGCGTGACCTTGCCCGGCGGCGGCTTCGTCGATCCCGGCCTGCCGGCCAACTATGCGCCCTACGGGATACAGGCGGTGGGCGAGCGCGTGTACGTGAGCTATGCGCAGCGCGCCGCGAACGGCACCGACGTCGTGGCGGGCGCGGGCCTGGGCCTGATCAACGTGTTCTCGACCGGCGGCGCCTTCATCGGACGCCTGGTCGATCCCCGCAATGTCCTGAACGCCCCCTGGGGGATGACGATCGCGCCGGCCGATTTCGGCGATTTCAGCAACATGCTGCTGGTGGCCAACCGCGGCGACGGCAGGATCCATGCCTTCAGCCCGCACGACGGCAAGCTGGTCGGTGTCATCAGCAGGAGCGACCGCACGCCGATCGCGATCGACGGCCTGTACGGCATCGCCTTCGGCAATGGCGTCCAGGCCCAGCCGCGCAATGCCCTGTTCTTCACTGCAGGTCCGGGCAATGGCGCACGCGGCATGTACGGGAGGATCCAGTTGCAATGATGGCGGATACACCTCTCCAGCATGCGGACTCGGATCCTGCACCCCGCGGTATCAAGGAGCGGTACCGCGGCGCCCGGCGATTGATCGCAGCGGCTTCCGGTGGCTTGATCCGGGAATCACTGGAGACCTCGATGGATTACGAGCAGTTTGTCGAGACGTCGAAGAGCCTGGTCTTCGGCGCGATCAATGGAGTCGGGCTGCTGGCGGCGATCCCGATCCTGGGCGCCTGCATGCTCGCCTTCGGCGATCCGGAATCGGAAGGCCTGAGCACCCTCATGCTGGTCACCCACCTGGCCTACCCGGTGCTGTCGGCGCTGGCGCTGACTTCGCACGAGAACCGCTATCTCGGCGCCGTCGGGCTGTCCCTGCTGATGTCGTACTGGATGGCGGCGAGCGCCGCCTGCGGCGTCTCGATCTACTGCTGACGACCGGGTGCGCAGCGGTCGTCTACGGCAGCAGGCCGACGGCGACCACGCCTTCGGTCAGTGAAATGCTGAGCGCATGGATATCCCGGCATGAGCGCACGTTCCCCGCCGTGCCGGGAATCCGCATGGTCCGGCCGTCGACGCTGATCACGCCGCCCTGGTTGTCGGCGCTGCAGATCCGGTAGGTGCGGGCGATCGTTCCATAGTAGATGGGCTCGGCCTTGTTCACCAGGTAGCATCCGGCCCTGCAGTTCTCGATTGCATAGGGAGAATTGAGCTCGATGTGCTGCGCCATGGCGGAAGACATGCCCGCCAGGAGGCAGAGACCTGCCAGGAAACAGGAAATGCGCTTCATTGGACCCTCTCCAGTATCGACTCGACAAGCCTGACTGACAATCATAGGGTTTCAGGGGATGCTTTGCCACAAAAATAACAAGATTGTTGCCTGGCTGGCGATGCGCCCCCGGGAAACAGGGGCGCACGCCTGCCTGGTCAGATCACCGTGAAATCGGCGTTGGTGATGGCCAGGTTCACGCCGATGAGCGCGAACTTGACCGCGGCGCCGGCGCCGGCGCCGTCGGCGTCGTAGTACAGGTAGCCGGTTTCCTTTTCGTACAGGATGTAGTCGTCGGCATCGAGCGCCGCCGAGCCGACCTTGAAGTTGGCCGCCGCCAGCGTGCCGGTCGCCGTCAGCATCTTGAACACGGCGTTTTCCAGCCTGATCGTGTCTTCCAGGGCGAAGTCGGTGATCGTGTCGAGGTTGGCGGTGTTGCTCAGGGTCGAACTGAAGGTGAACAGGTCGGCTCCCGCACCGCCGGTCAGCACGTCGTTGCCGCTTCCGCCGTTCAGGCTATCGTTGCCGGCATTGCCGTTCAGCGTGTTGGCGCCGGAATTTCCGGACAGGATATCGTTGTACTTCGAGCCCATCACGTTCTCGACATTCTTCACCGTATCGGCGCCCGACAGGCCCGAGGCCGTCGACAGCGCTCCCGCCGTGCCGAGGACCAGGTTCACGCCGGCCGTGCCCGAGGTCGCGGTGGCGGTGGCGTACTCGAACGACACCGTGTCGATGCCCGCGCCGCCGTCGATGGCGTTGAGGCCGGCGCCGGCGGAGATCACGTTGTTCAGCGTGTTACCGGTGCCGTTGATATCGCCCGCCTGCAGTCGCAGGTTCTCGACATACGCGCCCAGGATGTAGCTGATCGTGGTCGCCACCAGGTCGATGCCGCCCGCCGACAGCGCACTGGTTTCGGTGACGACGTCGCCGGCGTTGTCGACATAATAGGTATCGCTGCCGTCGCCGCCGATCATGGTGTCGGCGCCGCCCGCCCCGTTGAGCGAGTCGTTGCCGCCCAGGCCCTCGAGCCGGTTGGCCAGCGAATTACCCATCAGGCTGTCGCTGTTGGCGATCGAGCCGCGTACCCATTCGATGTTCGACAGCTTGTCGGTGCCGCCCTGGCCGTCGGTGGCCACGCCGGTGGTCAGGTTGACGCTGACCGCACCGCCCGCATGGCGGTAGTCGACCTGGTCGATGCCGCCCATGCCATTGATGGTGTCATTGCCGCGCTTCCCTTCGAAGGACTCGAGCGTGGCGATGTTGCTGCCGGTCAGGGTGTCGTCGAAGGACGAGCCGCGCACGGCTTCGATGTTGCGCAGCACGTCGGCGCCGCCGAAGCCGTCCGAGGCGCTGCCATCCACCGTGCCGCCCAGCACCACGCTGACCGCCGCGGCCGAGGTGGTGTAGTCGGCGCGGTCGAAGCCTGCGCCGCCATCGATGAAGTCGTCGCCCGCCTCGCCGCTGAAGAACTCCAGGCCTTCACCCGGGCTGCTGCCATTGTCCGGATTGCCGCCAGTCAGCGTATCGTTGAAGCTCGATCCGCGCACCCCTTCGATGTCGACCAGGCGGTCCGTGCCGCCCATGCCGTCGCTCGCCATACCGGTGCGCAGATTGACATTGACTGCCGCGAACGAGCTCGAGTAACCCGCCTGGTCGTCGCCGCCGCGGCCGTCGATCAGGTCATCGCCCTCGCCGCCGTCGAACAGCTCGGTCAGGTCGGTATTCGAGCCGCGCAGGGTGTCGTTGAAGCTGGAGCCGTAGACCTGGGTGATGTTGGCCAGGGTATCGTTGCCGGCGCCCCCCGTGGCGGTGCCGGACGCCAGGTCGACGACTACGGCGGCCTCGGCGGAGCTGTAGAGGAGCCGGTTGCCGTTGGTATCGTTGTAACGGTCGGTGACTGCGCCGCCGTTGATGACGTCGTCGCCCTTGCCGCCGACAAAGGTCTCCAGTACCGCCCGGCTGCTGCCGGTCAGCGCGTCGTCGAAATCGGAGCCAAGCACGCGATTGATGTTGCTCAGGGTATCGATGCCGCCGAACCCATCATACGCTTTGCCGGTCGCGAGGTTGACCATGACCCCGGAAAGCGACGAGTAATAGTTGACGGTGTTGCTGTCGAAGTAATGGATCAGGTCGGTAATGGCGCCGCCATCGATCGTGTCGTTGCCGGCCCCGCCGTAGAAGAAGTCGCGGCCGGCGCCACCCTGCAGCTTGTCGTTGCCGTTGCCGCCAGTGAGCGAGTCGTCGCCGTCTCCGCCGATGAGCGTGTCGTCGCCTTCATCGCCATTCAGGCTGTTGTGACCGGCATTGCCGGTAATGGTGTCGGCATGGCGCGAACCCGTTACGTTTTCGATGCCGACGATCTTGTCGGCATGTCCCCAGTTGTCGGTGGCGGTACCGGTGGCCAGGTTGACCGTCACGCCGCGGCCAGTTGGAACGGTCGTGCCGAAGTCGTTGATATAGTTGACCCGGTCGTAGCCGTTGCCGCCGTCGATGGTGTCGGCCCCTGCCCCGCCGGTGAGCCCATCGTCGCCATCGCCGCCCTGCAGGTTATCGTTGCCGTTGCCGCCGTCGAGCCAGTCATTGCCGGCGCCGGCGGCGATCGTGTCGTTGCCGTCATCGCCGGACAGGCCGTTGTCCAGGGTGCTTCCGGTGATGCTGTCCGCCAGGAGCGATCCATGGACATCCTCGATACCGCTGAGCTTGTCGGCGTTGCCCCAGTTGTCGGTCGCGGCGCCGGTGGCCAGGTTGACCGTCACCCCGACGCCGGTGACAGGAAGCGCGCCATAGTCGTTACGATAGTGAACCCGGTCGCGGCCGTCGCCGCCGTTGATGGTATCGGCGCCCGCTCCTCCGGTCAGCCCGTCGTCGCCGGCGCCGCCCTGCAGGCTGTCGCTGCCGTCCTCCCCGTCGAGCCAGTCATTGCCGTCGCCTGCGGCGATCGTATCGTTGCCGGCCCGGCCCCACAGGTTGTTGTCGGCGGCGCTGCCGGTGATGGTGTCGGCGAAGCGCGAACCGGCCACGTCCTCGATGCCCGTGAGCGTATCGGTGTTGCCGAAATTGTCGGTGGCGGCGCCGGTCGCCAGGTTGACCTTCACGCCGAGACCGGTATTGGTGCCATCGTCGCGATAGTCGCTCCAGTAATCGGCCGAGTCCCGGCCGTCGCCGCCGTCGAGCGCGTCGTTGCCGGCGCCGCCGCTCATCCGGTCGGTGCCCACGCCGCCCTGCAGCTTGTCGTTGCCGGATCCGCCATCGAGCCAGTCGTCGCCATTGCCGGCGACAATCGTGTCGGTGCCTGCGTGCCCATACAGGTTGTTGTTCGCCGCGTCGCCGGTGATGGTGTCGCCGAAGCGCGAGCCTGTCACGTCCTCGATGCCGGCCAGCGTATCGGTGTTGCCCCAGTTGTCGGTGGCGATGCCCGTGGCCAGGTTGACGGTCACGCCGACGCCCGTGACCGGAATTTGCCCGTAGTCGTTCATGTAGGTGGCGCTGTCCTGGCCGTCGCCGCCGACGAGCCTGTCGTTGCCCGCGCTTCCCGAGAAGCTGTCCCGGCCGGCGTCGCCCTGCAGGGTGTCGGCGCCGTCGCCGCCATCGAGCCAGTCGTCGCCGGCGCCGGCGAAGATGGTGTCGTTGCCCGCGTTGCCAATCAGGTTGTTGTTGCCGGTACTGCCGGTGAGGCTGTCGGCCAGGCGCGAGCCCGTCACGTTCTCGATACCGATCAGGGTGTCGGCGTTGCCCCAGTTGTCGATGGCCGTGCCGGCCGCGAGGTTGACCGTCACGCCCAGGCCACTCAGCGGAACCGTCGTGTCGTAGTCGCTTCCGTAGTGGGCGTAGTCGTTGCCGTCACCGCCATCGATCCTGTCGGCACCGGCGCTGCCGGTGAACGAATCGTCGCCCAGGCCGCCCTGGAGATTGTCGTTCCCCCCCTCGCCATTCAGGCTGTTGCTGCCGGCATTGCCGGTGAGGCTGTCGGCCAGGCGCGAGCCCGACACGTTTTCGATACCGATCAGCTGGTCGGTATTGCCCCAGTTGTCGGTGGCCGTGCCGGTCGCCAGGTTGACCGTCACGCCCAGGCCGCTCAGCGGAACCGTCGTGTCGTAGTCGTTTCCGTAGTTGGCGGAGTCATAGGCGCCCTCGCCGCCATCGATCGTGTCGGCGCCCGCGCCCCCGGAGAGTCCGTCGTTGCCCAGGCCGCCCTGCAGATTGTCGTTGCCGGCGCCGCCATCGAGCCAGTCATTGCCGTCGGCGCCGATCAGCGTGTCGTTGCCTTGATGGCCATTCAGGCTGTTGTCCGCGGCGTTGCCGGTGATGGTGTCGTTGAACCGCGACCCCGAGACATCCTCGATGTCGACAAGAGTATCGGTATCTCCCCAGTTGTCGGTGGCCACGCCGGTGACGAGGTTGACCGTGACGCCCACCCCGGTAATGGCCTTCCCGGTACCGTGGTTGTACTCGTCCTGGTAAGTGGCGGCATCACGGCCCGCGCCGCCGTTGATCTTGTCGTTGCCGCTGCCACCGATGACGTGATCGTTGCCGGCGCCGCCGGTGACGGTGTCATCGCCGTTACGCGCGAAGACGTAACCGCCGAGGTCGGACAGCTGGATGATATCCGCGCCCAGTCCGGTGTGGAGGTTGCGGATGCCGCCCAGGGTGTCGCTGCCGATGTCGATACCGGAGGCGGTGCCGGTCTTCAGGTTGACATTGATGATGTTGGCGCCGCCCTCGTACATGACAACGTCGTCGCCGCCGTTGCCCTGGACGGCATCGTTCCCCTTGCCGGGGCGGAACCAGTTCCTGCCTGCCGAACCGGTCAGGTTGTCCGCGAAGTTCGACCCGGTAATGTGCTCGATGCCGACCAGGGTGTCGGTGTTGCCCCAGCCGTCGGTTGCCGTGCCCGCCGCCAGGTTGACCGTGACGCCTTTCGAACCGTTCGAGTAGTCGACGGTGTCGCCATATGCGCCGTCGCTGCCGCCGTTCAGGGTGTCGTCCCCGGCGCTGCTGACCAGGGTGTCGTCCCCGGCCCCGCCCGATACCGTGTCCGCACCGGCGGTTCCCTCGAGCCGGTCGTTGCCGTCGGTACCGGAGACGATCGCCAGCGTGCCCGCATAACCCTTGGCTGCCAGGCTGGCGGCCTCAACCGCCCCCACCCGGGCTTCCAGTTCCCAGTCGCCGCCCAGCGCCGCCGCGCCGGTCAGGCCGGTCGAGGCCGCGACATCGGCCCCGGTGTACTGCGACAGCTGCTGCAGGAAGCGGTCGCCGGCCACGCCCTGCCCGACATCGCAGCCGTACAGCAGGATGTCGCCGGATTCCGACAGGCTGAGGCCGATCTGCGCCAGCGTTGCCGCGTACTGCGCCAGGTTGTCGGCGCTGACACTGGCACTGCCCAGGCTGAGCTGCCCGATGGCGCCGTGCGACACGATGTGGATGGCGCCCAGGCCGCGTTCCGTGGCCAGGGCCGCCGCGATCTGCATGAGTCCATCCTGCCGGCTGTCCAGCACGACGACACGGACCGTGTCACCCGCTTGCCCGACAATCGATTCCCAACCGGCGACCGACGGGTCAACAAACATCACTTCACGGGTGCCACGCATGCAAGTCTCCTTGGAATAAATGTAACTAAAATTATAGTCGAACAAGTTTCCCAGGAAAAACAGTTTCAAGCAATTAGTAACAAATTGGCGAAAAAAAAATCCCTGTATTTACAGGGACTTATTCTCTTCCGAACCGTACCTGCCTGGACAAATCCCGGCAGAGTTTGCTTGCACAACAGAAATACCTGATACTGCATCATGTTGCAATTTAACTACTCGACGCATGCAGGCGTGACCGGTTCCGTGGCGAGGTCCAGCAGGAAGCGGCGCTTCATCATCTGCGCCATGTCCGGCGCCGGCACCGGGCGCGCGATGTAGTAGCCCTGCACCTCGTTGCAGTCGAGGCCGCGCAGGATGGCCAGCTGCTCTTCCGTCTCCACGCCTTCGGCGACCACCGACATGCCCAGCGCATGCGCCATCGACACGATGGCCTGGAAGAACACCTTGCCCTCCTTCGAGTTGGCCAGCTCGGTGGTGAAGGCGCGATCGACTTTCAGTACGTCCATCTTGAGGCGCTGCAGCTGCGACAGCGAGGAGTAGCCGGTGCCGAAGTCGTCCACGTGCAGCTTGACGCCGAGCGCACGCAGCGCCGCCAGTTCGGCCAGGATGTCGTCCTGGTCGCCCATCATCGCCGACTCGGTGATCTCGACCTCGATCAGGCTGGCCGGCACCGCGTGGCGCGCCAGCGCCGCACTCAGCTGGCGCTGCACGCCGCCGCGCAGGAACTGCTTGGGCGAGACATTGATCGACACCGGCACCAGGGCCACGCCGGCCGCGCGCCAGGCGGCCAGCTGGGCGCAGGCCTTGTCGATGACGATCTCGCCGATCCGCACGATCAATCCCGTGCTTTCCGCCAGCGGAATGAATTCTCCCGGCGACACCAGGCCCAGCTGCGGATGCTGCCAGCGCAGCAGCGCTTCCATGCTCAGCAGCTCGCCGCTGCGCGCATCGACCCGCGGCTGGTAGAACAGCATGAACTGGTCGGCCCCGATCGCTTCCAGCATGTGCTGCTTGAGGCGGGTGCGCGAGTTCAGGCTGGACGACAGCGAGGGGTCGAAGAAGCGGTACTGGCCCTTGCCCTCGTTCTTGCCGGCGTACATCGCGATATCGCTGTGGCGCACCAGGGTCTCGGCATCCAGGCCGTCGCGCGGGAACATGCTGATGCCGATCGAGGCGCCCACCGCATGCAGTTCGTCGCCGATCAGGAAAGGCACGCCGAAGGCTTCGACGATGCGCGCCGCCACCGAGGCCGCCTGGCGCTCGCCGTCGCAGGGATGCAGCAGCACCAGGAATTCGTCGCCGCCGAAGCGCGCCACCTGGTCGGTCGGGCGCAGCAGCGACAGCAGGCGCTGGGCCGCCGACTTGAGCAGCACGTCGCCGGTGGCGTGGCCGTGCGAATCGTTCACGTGCTTGAATTCGTCGAGGTCGATGAACAGCAGGGCCAGTCCCGTTTCGCTTGCGGTGGCAGCGGCCAGCACGCGCGGCATCTGCTCGAGGAAGGCATGGCGCGTGGCCAGTCCGGTCAGGACATCCTCGTTGGCCAGGCGCTCCAGCTGCGATTCGTGGGCCTTGCGCTCGCTGATGTCCTGCAGGGTCACCGCCAGGCCGTTCCCGACCCGCACCAGGCGACGCCGGCCCCAGCTGATGTTCAGGCGGTTATCGCTCGGCATCATGCGGTCGTCCTCGTAGAAGCCGGTTTCCATCGCCTTGCTGTAGGTGGACAGCAGTTCTTCGCCGAACAGCCCGCTGTCGATCCGCGACAGGCTGGCTCCGACCAGTTCGCTGCGCGTCATGCCGTAGAAGAAGGCGCCGCGCTCGTTGCAGTCGACGATGCGGAAATCCTCGATCTCGCCATCGCGGCCGCGCACCGCCGCCGCCATGTAGAAGCCGTCGTTGCCGCTCTCGGTGGCGGTGCGGTAGGCGCGCCGCACCTCGTCCTGTTCGCGCTCGCGCAGCACCGCGCGGCGCGCCAGCATGGCGCCGACGAAGCCCAGCAGCGCCAGGAAGACGGTGGCCATGATGGCGCGGTCGCGGCTGTCGATCCAGTAGGTATGCGCCGCGTCCAGGCTGTTCCTGCGCGACAGGCCGACCAGCGCCACCAGCGGATAGACGGGCGAATGGCGCCAGCCCAGCACCCGTTCCTGGCCGTCGGCGAAGCCATCGCTTCCCCCCGTCACGCGCACGCCGCGCTCGCTGGCCCACATGGCGCTGCGGCGCGGCAGGGCGACCCCGTCCACGAAGGAGGCGCCGTCGCTGCGCTGCGCGATGCGCAGCCGCCCTTCGCTGCTCGCCAGCGTCACCACGCCGCCCGCGCCCAGGGTGGCCGGGCTGACGAAGGACGTGAAGTAGCGGGCGTCGACCGCCATCAGCACGATGCCGTCGAACTCGTCGTCGTCGGTGTCGAGGCGGCGCGTGAACAGCACCACTTCGTTGGCGGCGCCGAACTGCGCCGGCGCGGCGCCGACCCGCAGCGCGGTCGAGATATGGTTGCGGTGCTGGGCGAAATACTGGCCGGCCGACAGGTCGGCGCCCACCAGCCCGGGCCTGGTGGCCGAGCGTACCGTGCCGCTGCTGTCGAGCACGGCGACCACGTGGAAGGCGCTGTCGGTGAACATGCCGTCGCGCCGCAGTTCGTCCAGCAGGCCCGGGTCGCGCGAATGCTCCCAGCTGAACTTGAGCTGCATCGTGATCTGGTCCATCTGCCCGACCGACCGGGTGATGTACTGCTCGTAGGCTTCGGCGTAGGCGCCGGCGTCCTTGCGCACCTGCCCTTCCGCGCGCGCATGCTCGGCATTGGCGCGCAGGACGGTGGCGATCCACAGCGCGGCGCAGGCCAGCAGCGCCAGCAGCGGCCAGACGACGACGAGGAAACGGTGGGTGAGAAAGGGTGCGTGGCCGGGGTGTTTGCTCATGGAGCGGCTTGTTTCATTAATGCAAGACGCCGCAAGTCTAATGAGCAAAGATGTCAGCCTCGTGACATCAATTGGCCGCCAACATGTAACCGGCGCCGCGCACCGTCTTGATCAAGGACTTGGCGCGTCCCAGCGCCTTGCGCAGGCGCAGCACGTGGACATCCACGGTGCGCTGGTCGAGGGTGTCGTGCGCTTCCCACAGCTGTTCCAGCAGCTGGGCGCGCGAGAACACCTGGCCCGGATGGCACAGCAGGAAACGCAGCAGCCGGTATTCGGCATGGCGCACCTCGACCTTGTGATTGCCGACCCGCACGCTGCAGCTGAGCGGATCGAGCACCAGCCGCCCTGAGCGCAGCAGGCGCGCATCGATCGCCTCGGCGGGAAGCGGCTGGGGGATGAATTCGGTGGCCGGCGCGGGAAGCGCCGCCAGCTGCGCACGCTCGCCGTCGGCGCACTCGGCCGCCAGCAGGATCACGGGACACTCCCGCAGGCGGCGCTCGCCGCGCAGGCGCGCCAGCAGGCGCATGCCGCTGCCGTGGCGCAGCATCGATTCCTGCAGCAACAGTTCCGGGCGTTCGCGCCCGATGAAATCCCAGGCCTGCGCCAGGCTCGGCACGCTATGCCAGACCCACTCGTCCTCGTGCAGCGAGAACTTGAGTAGTTCGGCAATCGCGGGCTTGTCGTCGACTACCAGGACGATCGTATTGGCCGTTGTCATGGATGCCCAAAGAAAATCCGGCAGCCGAGCTGCCGGATGGTTCGCCATGCAGGCGATTAGAAGATTGCCTTGCCCGAACCGTCCTTCAGGTTCGCTTTCCAGGCATCCTGCACCAGCTTGACGACGTTGGCCGGCATCGGAACGTAGTCCAGCTCGGCTGCTGCCGGGGCGCCGTTCTTGTAGGCCCAGTCGAAGAACTTCACGACTTCCTTGCCCTTGGCGGCGTCAGCCTGGGTCTTGTGCATCAGGATGTAGGACACGCCGGTGATCGGCCAGCTCTGCTTGCCGGCCGGATCGGTCAGCACCACGCCGAAGCCCGGGGCCTTGGTCCACTCGGCATTCGCGGCGGCGGCCTTGAAGTTCTCGTCGTCCGGCTGCAGGAACATGCCATCCTTGTTCTTCAGCTGGGTGTGCGACAGCTTGTTCTTCTTGGCGTAGGCCCACTCGACGTAGCCGATCGCGCCCTTGATACGCTGCACGTTGGCGGCCACGCCTTCGTTGCCCTTGCCGCCCACGCCCACCGCCCACTTCACGGTGGTGCCGGCGCCGACCTTGCCCTTCCAGTCGGCGCTGGTCTTCGACAGGTAGTCGGTGAACAGGAAGGAGGTGCCCGAGCTGTCGGCGCGGTGCACCACGGTGATGTCGGCGTCCGGCAGCTTCACGCCCGGGTTCAGGGCTGCGATCTCGGCAGCGTTCCACTTGGTGATCTTGCCCAGGTAGATGTCGGCCAGCACCGGACCGGTCAGCTTCAGCTGGCCCGGGTTGACGCCATCGACGTTGACCACGGCGACCACGCCGCCCATGATTGCCGGGAATTGCATCAGGCCATCGCTCTCCAGATCCTCAGGCTTGAGCGGCATGTCGGATGCGCCGAAGTCGACCGTCCTGGCCTTGATCTGCTTGATGCCGGCGCCCGAGCCGACCGACTGGTAGTTCAGGCCATTGCCGGTGGCTGCCTTGTACGACTCGGCCCACTTGGCGTAGATCGGGTACGGGAAGGTAGCGCCCGCGCCGGTCATGTCAGCGGCGAACGAGGTCGTCATCACGAGCGCGGCGGCTGCGCCGGCGAGGATCTTCTTGAACATTGGCTTGAATTCCTATTCCTGGTTGTTGGAGTTTTCTCAGCTACTTTTTGACTACATGGAAAAGAATAGCTGTCGAATATGACCGGTTTATGACGCCGGCACACGCTGCGGCGCGACCACGCGATTGCGACTTTGCTATGATGTCCATTCCCGACCAGATTGGACGACACAGCATGCGCTCCCTGTTCCGTGTTCTCTCCACCGTCCTGGCCCTGGGCGCCCTGGGCGCCTGCGCCACCACCGATGACCGCCTGCCCGAGGCGCGCTTCAACCTCACCGAGCGCCAGGGCGTGATGCTGGCGCCGCGCCTGAGCGTCACCTACGACGGCGCCGAGGACAGCCGCTGCCCCGACAATGCACGCTGCATCTGGGCCGGCCAGGTCGCCTACCGCTTCACGATCCGCATCGGCAGCGTGGCCCAGGCGTTCTACCTGGTGCCGGGCCAGCCCGGCTACACCAACCCGGCGCTGCGCGGCTCGCGTATCGAGCTCGACCGCTCGCTGGTGGCGCCGCCGCGCGGCATGGCCGAAGTCCGTCCAGCGTCCTACCCGGTGACCTTCAACATGTACTCGATGTGAGCGTTCGCGCTTGCATCGCGGAGTGCTTCCCATGAGAGAACTCGCGCTCGCGTGCGGGCTGGTGCTGTCCATCGTCCTGCAGGCGCCGGCGGCGGCGAAGACGCCGCTGGCCACCGGCACCGGCGGCGCGGTCGCCACCATCAGCGAGCAGGCCTCGCACGCGGCCCTCGCCATCCTGAACAAGGGCGGCAACGCGATCGACGCGGCGGTCGCGGCGGCCGCCACCCTGGGCGTGACCGATCCCTTCAGCTGCGGCATCGGCGGCGGCGGCTTCATGCTCATCTACCTGGCGAAAGACAAGCGCGTCATCACCATCGACCACCGCGAGACGGCGCCGGCCAGCGCCACGCCCGCCGTGTTCCAGTCGGACGGCAAGCCGGTCGACTACGACACCGCGATCGCCAGCGGCGCGGCGGTCGGCGTGCCGGGCACGGTGCGCGGCTGGCACGAAGCCCTCACCCGCTACGGCAGCATGGACTTCCGCCAGGTGCTGGCGCCGGCCATCGACGTGGCTACGCGCGGCTTCACCGTCACCGACAACTTCCACCACCTGACGGCCGGGAACGAAAAGAAATTCCAGCTGTTCGCGCCGACCAGCGCGCTCTACCTGCGCAACGGCAAGGCCCTGCCGGCCGGCACCCTGGTGCGCAATCCCGGCATGGCCAAGGCCTACCGCGAGATCGCGGCCGGCGGCGTGAAAGCCTTCTACGAGGGCCCGATCGCGCGCGCCATCGTCGACACCGTGAACCGGCCGCCGGTGGCCGCCGGCGTCAGGGTAGCCCCCGGCCGGATGACGCTCGCCGACCTGGCCAACTACGAAGCGCGCATCCGCCGCCCGCTGCATTCGACCTACCGCGGCTACGACATCTACGGCATGCCGCTGCCCAGCAGCGGCGGCGCCACGGTCGCGCATGCGCTCAACATCCTGGAGGGCTACGACCTGAAGGCGATGCCGCGCGCCCAGGCCGAGCACCTGTACATCGAGGCCAGCCGCCTCGCCTTCGCCGACCGCAATGCCTACCTCGCCGATCCCGAATACGTCGACGCGCCGCTGGCCGGCCTGCTGTCGAAGGAATTCGCCGCGCAGCGCCGCAAGCTGGTCAAGCAGCGCGCCGCTTCGTCCGTGGCGGCGGCGGGCGATCCCTATATCTACCAGGACCCGAGCGTGCCCCTGCGCCCGCACGTGCACCGCCTGCATCCCGAGAGCGCGCACACGACCCACCTGGCGGTGTCGGACAAGGACGGCAACGTGGTCGCCTACACCTTCACCATCGAATCCTGGGGCGGCAGCGGCATCGTGGTGCCGGGCTATGGCTTCCTGCTGAATAACGAGCTGACCGATTTCGACTTCAGCGGGCCGCACCCGAACGTGCCGGAAGCCGGCAAGCGCCCGCGCTCGAGCATGGCGCCGACCATCGCGCTGAAGGACGGCAAGCCGGCCTTCAGCATCGGCAGTCCGGGCGGTTCGACCATCATCACCACGGTGCTGCAGACCATCGTCAACTACGTCGACTTCGGCATGAGCATGGACCAGGCCCTGGACGCGCCGCGCATCAGCGAGCGCAATGGCGCGGCCACCGCGATCGAGCCGGGCTTCCCCGGCAGCCCCCAGGCGCGTGCGCTGGAAGGCTTTGGCCACCGCTGGGAGGCCGCGCCCGAGGAGATCGGCGCGGCCAATGCGCTGGTGTTCAACCCGGACGGCACCGTGACGGCCGTCAGCGAAGGCAAGCGCCACGGCGTCGGCTCGGCGCTGGTGCAGAAGCGCGGGCACTGAGCGGCTCTGGAAGCAGGCCAGCGTTCGTTTGCACGCCAGTCCCGCAGCGTCGACACGTCGTCACCGCCACTGGCGGCAGGGACTTCGCGCGCCGGCCCCTAGAGGCCTTGCTCCAGTTCAGCCGCGGTTTTTGCGGCGCCGCTTGCACTACACTGTCCCCGCGGCGGGGCCGCGCATTCCGCTGTCTCGCCCTCACAATAAAACACAACAAGGAGACACCCAATGAGCAACTTCATCACCCTGCTGCCCACCCTGTTGATCGGCGCCCTGGCCCTGATCATGTTCGGGCTGGGGCTGTCACTCACCCTGGCCGACTTCCGGCGCCTGCTCGGCCAGCCGAAGGCGGTCGTGCTGGCCCTCGTGCTGCAGGCCCTGGTCCTGCCCGCGATCTGCTACGGCCTGGTGCTCGCCTTCGACGTGGCCCCGGTCTTCGCGGTCGGCCTGATGCTGCTGGCGGCCTCGCCGGGCGGCGTCTCGGCCAACCTGTTCAGCCATCTGTTCGGCGGCAACGTGGCGATGAACATCTCGCTCACCGCGATCAACACCCTGCTCTCGATCGTCAGCCTGCCCCTGATCGCCAACATCGCGATCGACGCCTTCTCGAACAGCGGCCAGGTGGTGCCGATGCAGACCGGTAAGGTGATCGAAGTGATCGGCATCGTGCTGGTGCCGGTGGCGATCGGCATGCTCGTGAAAAGCCGCGCACCCGGCTTCGCCGCGCGCACCGACAAGCCGATGAAGATCTTCTCGATGGTCGTGCTGGCGGCGCTGGCCCTGATCGCGATCGCCAAGGAGTGGACCGCGCTGACCAGCTCGTTCGCCTCGATCGGCCTGGCCGTGATCGCCTTCAACGCCTTCAGCCTGGGCCTGGGCTACTCCGTGCCGCGCATGCTGGGCCTCGACAAGCCGAACGCCATCGCGATCGGCTACGAGATCGGCATCCACAACTCGACCCTGGCGATCTTCGTCGCGGTGTCGGTGCTGGGCGACTTCCAGCTGATGGTGCCGGCGGCGATCTACTCGATCAGCATGTACGTGCTGGCCACCGCCTTCGGCCTGCTGGTGCTGGGCAGGCGCAAGGCCGTGGCGGCGGAGCCGACTGCGGCCTGAGCGCTGGAGAACTGCATCCGCCACATGTAACTGATGGGTTTCTTTTTGGGTGATATGTGTTACATTATCGATCATCACTCTTCAGGAAACCCATCATGCCCGCCATCTCCCACCTCGCTCAGGAAAAGCTGCTTCGCCTCTCCCGCCGTCAACTGTGGCTGAGCCTTGGGATCATCGTCGTATTGGGGCTTGGCGCCCTGCTGGCCCTCGCTTCGTCTCGGCCGGAAACGGTGGGCCTGTCGAAGAGTCTGTTCACGCTGCTGCCCGTTTTCATCGTGATCGCCGTCGTCTCGCTACGCAGCAGCGGAAACCCGGCCAGTGCCGACATGCAGGCAATCGTCAACGACGAGTTGCGCCAGGCGAGCCTGCACCGTGCCTGGCGCAACGGCTTCGTCGGCATGCTGGCGGCGCAAGCCCTGCTGCCGCCGCTGCTGGCATGGGCCGAGCCTGCCTATCCGCTTGCGGTGATGGCCGTCACGACTATACTGGCTGGTACGGCGGTGTTTTTTGCCAGCCTGCTGTACCACGACCGCTAAACATGCCCGAGCAGTTGAAAACCACGATGAAGGTGCAGCGCGCCAGGCTCGACCTGACCCAGGCCGAGCTTGCAGAACGCGCGGGCATCACGCGCAAGTCCATCAACGCCATCGAGACCGGCAACATGGTGCCGTCGACGATCCTCGCCCTGAAGCTGTCGAGGGCGCTGGACGTGACTGTCGAAGAACTGTTCACCCTCGTCGACGCCGCGGAGTGAGCGGCGCGCACCGTATCCGCGGACGTAAAAAAACCGGGGCCGAAGCCCCGGTAAGTCGGCGGAGACACTTACTACAGATTCGAGCGCTTACACGTGCGGCGTGATCTGCGGCATCAGGTCGTCGAAGGTACGGCCGATGCCGTTTTCGCCGATCGCATGCATCTTCCACTCGCCGCTGTGGCGGTACAGCTTGGCCATGATCTGCGCCGAGTGCGAACCCTGCACCGACAGGTTGAAGCGCGCGACTTCCTGGCCGTTGCCGCTGTTGATCAGGCGGCAGTAGGCGTTGTCGACCTGCGAGAAGTTCTGGCCCGTGAAGCAGTTCACGGTGAACACCAGCGCCTTGATGTTGGCCGGCACGTTGTTGAGCTCGACCGTGATCTGCTCGTCGTCGCCGTCGCCCGCGCCGGTGCGGTTGTCGCCGCTGTGGCTGACGCTGCCGTCACGGCTCTTGAGCTGGCGGAACCAGACCACGTCCACCGGACGGTTCGATTCGTCGAACATCACCACGGAGGCGTCCAGGTCGACGGTTTCGGACTTGCCGCCGCCGAAGCCGAAGAAGCCCTTCGACTTGACCGCGTCCCAGCCCAGGCCCATCGTCACACGGCTCAGGGAAGCACCGGCTTCCTTGTCCAGCGAGATCTTCTGGCCTTTTTGCAGATTAACTGACATAAATGATTCCTCCTTTTAGCGCGCCGGAGCCTGCATCCAGGCCTTGAATGCATTCCGGTTGCGCGAACACACATAAACCTTCCCTTTGCCCGAGAAGCGCAATACCATGCCCTCGCCGCTGGTCTGGCTGTTGATCAGGTTACCCAGGAAGCCGCCGCTGGTGCCGGTCGTGATCGAGATCTCGTAGCGCAGCGTGCTGTCCCAGCACACCACGTGGGCGTTGTCGATGATCGCATCCTTGCCCGGCTCGACGTCGAGCACCGACATCGAACCGAAACCCGACACCACCACCTGGCCGCTGCCCGAGGTCTCGGTAACGAAGAAGCCGCCGCTCTGCGCGAACAGGGCGTTGCCCACGCTCTGGGTGCGCACGCGCAGGTCGACGCCCGAACTGGCCGCGACGAAGGCGCCGTCGCTGATGATGTAGTTGTTCGGGCCGACATCGACGATCTGCATCGCGCCCGGCAGGGTCGGCGACAGCAGGCAGTCGCCGGCGCCGCGGGTCGCCTCGATGTGCTGCTGGAAGAACGACTCGCCGTTGGCGAAGGTGCGCATCAGGGCGCTGCCCAGGCCGCCCTTCATCTTGCCCTTCAGGTCGAGCGTCGATTCCATCATCACCATCGCATCCGATTCGCAATAGATGGTTTCGCCCTGGCGCATCGAGACGTGCAGGAAGGGATCGACATCCCCGGTCACGGTAAATACTGGCATGGTGGACTTCCTTTCGCATGGCGGCCCGCCCTCGGCAGGCCGCCTCCTTGTTGTGTTAAACGTTGACGCCGTAGTTCTTGGCGAGTGGTCCGAGGCCGCCGTTGAAGCCCTGGCCGATCGCGCGGAACTTCCAGTCCGCGCCATTGCGGTACACCTCGCCGAAGATCATCGCCGCTTCGGTCGAGCTGTCTTCCGACAGGTCGTAGCGGGCGATCTCGGAATTATTCGCGGCATTGACGCAGCGGATGAAGGCCTTGCCGACCATGCCGAAGTTCTGGCGGCGGGTTTCCGCGTCGTGGATGGTCACGCCCAGCACCACCTTGTCGACATCGGCCGGCACCCTGCTCAGGTCGATCGACACGGTTTCGTCGTCGCCTTCGCCCTGGCCGGTGCGGTTGTCGCCCGAGTGCTCCACCGAGCCATCGGCCGACTTCAGGTTATTGTAGAAGATGAAATCACTGTCCGAGCGAACCTTGCCGGACGTATTCAGCAAAAACACGGCGCCGTCGAGGTCGAAGGCGGCGCCATCGGTAGCGCGCGTATCCCAGCCGAGGCCGACCTTGAGCTGGGTCAGGCCAGGTGCTTCTTTCGACAGGTTGACGTTGCCGCCTTTTTGCAGACTGATTGCCATGATGTGGATCTCCTAAAAAGTAAAACTTCTCTTGAACACCGGGTGATACACGCAGCGAGCTGGTGTTCTGCCGCTCGCCGCGGGTCCTGCGGCGGTGGGCTGCCGTACCGGCCGCGCCACCGCATGTCCTGCCTTGTTACTTGTTACCGTTACGCCAGCTGTTTCTCGCCGGCGGCTTCCAGCGCTTCCTGCTGCTTCTTGTAGCGGATCGAGCTCCACAGCGAAGCCGCGATGAAGGCCACACCGGTCAGGCCGGTCACCAGCTCAGGCACGTGCCACTTCATACTCGCCAGCATGATCACGGCCAGGATACCGATCGCATAGTGCGCGCCGTGCTCCAGGTAGACGAACTCGTCCAGGGTGCCCTTCTTGACCAGGAACACGGTCATCGAACGCACGAACATCGCACCGATCGCCAGGCCCAGCATGATGATCACGACGTCGCTGGTGATCGCGAAGGCGCCGATCACGCCGTCGAAGCTGAACGATGCATCCAGCACTTCCAGGTACAGGAAGCCGCCGATACCGCCGCGCTTGACCATGTCACCGACATCGCCGCCCTCTGCTTCGCTCTTTTCCAGAATGCTGCTGAGCATGTCGACGCCGACGTAGACCAGGATGCCCCACAGGCCGGCGACCAGGACCACCATCTTCTGCGCTTCCTCGACATAGGTCATGCTGAACATCAAGGCCGCGATCGCGATCATCACCGAGATCGAGGACACCTTGCCGAGCGAGGCCAGCTTGCCCTCGAAGTTGCCGAGCCAGTGGGTTTCCTTCTCGTCATCCAGCAGGAAGTTCAGGAACACCAGCAGCAGGAACATGCCGCCGAATGCCGCGACTTCAGCATGGTGCTCGGTCAGGTGGCCGGAGAACGACTTCGGATCGGTCAGCGCCAGGTTCCACACGTCCATGATGCCCAGGTCGGCGGCCACCGCCACGATCACCAGCGGGAACACCAGGCGCATGCCGAACACGGCGATGATCATGCCCAGGCCCAGGAACAGCTTCAGCCAGAATTCATTCCAGCCCTTGAGGACCGAGGCGTTGACTACGGCATTGTCGAACGACAGCGAGACTTCCATGATGGACAGGATGGCCGCAACGCCCAGCGCGGTGATCGCACCGGCGACGCCGCCATGGTCGTAACCCCACCATGCGGCGAGCGTCAAGCAGATGACGCTTACGATGAATGACCCTGTGAAATGCTTCATATTGTGTTTCCCCCTCGGTTAAAAATTTGACAGCCCTGAGTGTAGGGCTGGGCACGATATTGAAAAAGCGAAGATAATCGAACAATTACTTCTAAAAAACGGAAGACATGAACCATAGTCCCCCGAATTTCCGCCATCTGTATTACTTCTGGGTGGTCGCCAAGGAAGGCAGCATCACGCGCGCGGCCGAACGCCTGCACCTCGCGGTCCAGACCGTCAGTACCCAGCTGACCCTGCTCGAGCAGGCCTTCGGCAAGGCCTTGTTCACCCAGCAGGGACGGCGCCTGATCCTGACCGAGGCCGGACGCATGGCCTTGTCCTATGCCGACCAGATCTTCCTGCTCGGCGAGCAGATGCAGGAAGCCCTGAACGAATCCGACAGCGGGCGCATCCGCCTGACCGTCGGGATTTCGGACTCGCTGCCCAAGCTCACCGCCTACCGCCTGCTGGAGATTACCACTCAGCTAGACAAACGGATACGCCTTGTATGTTATGAAGACCAGTTTGAGGCACTTCTGGGGGACCTGGCGCTCCATAAACTCGACGTCGTGCTGACCGACCGCGCGGTGCGCTCCGGCACCACCCTGCGGGTGTTCAGCCACCTGCTGTCGGAAAGCGGGATGATCGTCGCCGGCGCGCCGGCGCTGGCGAAAGCCTACTCACCGGGTTTCCCCGCTTCATTGAGCGGCGCGCCCTTCCTGCTTCCGACGCGCAATAATGCCTTGCGGGGAAGGATCGACGAATGGTTCGAGCGCCATGCCGTGCGGCCGGACGTGGTCGGCGAGTTCGAGGACAACGCCCTGCTGAATACCTTCGGGCGGCGCGGCCTCGGCCTGTTCTTCGCGCCGGCCTCGATGGAGGCCGACGTCAGGGAGCAGCTCGGCGCGGAAATTGCCGGACAGGTGCTGGAGGTGCGCGAGCACTTCTACGCCATCTCGAACGAGCGCAAGATCAAGCACCCGGCAGTGGAGGCGATCCTGTCGGCCGTGCACAAGGGCGTTCTGTCCGGCGGATGAGCGGTACAATGGTCCTGGCTTTTGCCTTTTGTTAACTTTACGCGTTTATGGAAAACCTTTTATTCGTCATTCTCGCCATCTTCCTGGTGGCGCTGAATGGCTTCTTCGTGGCGGCCGAGTTCAGTATCGTCACGTTGCGCAAGACCCGTGTCCGCGCCATCGCCAAGGCGGCAGGGATGCGCGGACGCATCCTGGCCACGGTGCACGGCCAGCTCGACGCCTACCTGTCGGCCTGCCAGCTGGGCATCACCCTGGCCTCGCTGGGCCTGGGCTGGGTCGGCGAACCGGCCTTCGCCAGCCTGCTCGAACCCGTCTTCGCCCTGGCCGGCGTCACTTCCCAGGAAGTGATCCACGGCGTGTCCTTCGTGGTGGCGTTCTCGGTGATCTCCTTCCTGCACATCGTGGTGGGCGAACTGGCGCCGAAATCGCTCGCGATCCGCGTGCCGGAATCCGTGGCACTGTGGTGCGCGCTGCCGCTGTACGGCTTCTACTGGGCGATGTATCCGGCGATCTGGGTGCTCAACGCCAGCGCCAACATGGTGCTGCGCCTGGCCGGCCTGGCCGGCGCCGGCGGCCACGAGGTCCATTACTCGCTGGAGGAGCTGAAGATGATCCTGCGCACCAGCCAGCCGGGCGAGAAGTTCACCCATGACGAGCGCAACATCCTGGCGCAGTCGCTCGACTTCAGCCAGCTCGCGGTGTCCGACCTGATGCGCCCGATCAACGAAGTGAGCGCGCTGTACGCCAGCCGCAGCCTGGAACAGAACCTGGAGACGGTGCGCCGCAACCGTTTCTCGCGCTATCCCTTCTTCGACGTCGACGGCGAGGAAGTGCTGGGCGTGATCCACCTGAAGGACCTGTACTTCGCCCTGCAGGCGGGACGGGCCGTCACCGACCTGACCCAGTTCCTGCGCCCGGTCGAGACCATCTCGGCGCGCACCCCGGCCCAGGACATCTTCCGGCGCTTCCGCAGCGGCGCGCCGCACTTCGCCCTGATCGGCGAGAAGGGCAAGCGCCCGGTCGGCTTCATCACCCTGGACAACCTGCTGGGCGCGATGGTCGGCGAGATCCGCGACGAATTCCGCCTGAACGAGAACGACTGGCTGAAGCAGGCCGACGGCACCTATATCGGCAAGGCCAGCCTGCCGATCTTCTCGCTCGAGCGCCTGCTGGGCATCGATATCGACAACGAGGAAATGGGCCTGGACGACGTCGAATCGGTCGGCGGCCTGCTGATGGCCAAGCTGGGCGACATCCCGAAACAGGGGCAGCGCATCGAGTTCCCGCAGTTCGACGTGGTGGTCAAGAAGATGAACGGGCCGCGCATCCTGCTGGTGAAGGTGATCCCGCGGCTCAGGCGTGGCGACGAAAACGACGATCTCGACTGAACCGGAAGACGGCCGCGCACGATAAGCTCCCACGCGCCCTGCATTGCCGGAATTTCATGATATTCTGGATTTGTTGCCATTTCGAAGCTCTTTCCAGGAACGTTCATGTCCGTTCAGATTCGAAATAACGTCCACATCTCCGGCGCCGGTCCGGTCACCATGGTGTTTGCGCATGGCTTCGGCTGCGACCAGACCATGTGGCGTTATCTCACGCCCGCCTTCGCGGAGCGGTTCCGCATCGTCACCTTCGACCTGGTGGGCAGCGGCGGCTCCGACCTGGCGGCCTACGACCGCGAGCGCTACGCCAGCCTGCACGGCCATGCCGCCGACCTGCTCGAGATCCTCGACGAATGCGCCGCCGGCCCGGTGGTGTTCGTCGGCCATTCGGTCGGCGCCATGATCGGGCTGCTGGCCACGATCGAGGCGCCGCAGCGCTTCATGGCCCAGGTGATGGTCGGCCCCTCCCCCTGCTTCATCGACGACGGCGACTACCGCGGGGGCTTCAGCCGCGCCGACATCGACGAACTGCTCGAGACCATGGAGGCGAACTACCTGGGCTGGTCGAGCAGCCTGGCGCCGGCCATCATGGGCGCGCCCGGCAGCCCCCACCTGCGCGACGAGCTGACCAGCCGCTTCTGCCGCAACGATCCCGACATCGCCAAGCACTTCGCACGCGTCACCTTCCTGTCCGACCATCGCCAGGACGTGCCGCGCTCGCAGGTGCCGGCGCTGATCCTGCAGTGCAGCGACGACCTGATCGCCCCGCTGCAGGTCGGCGACTGGCTGCACCGGCACCTGCCGGTCAGCACCCTGACGGTGATCGAGAACGTCGGTCACTGCCCGCACATGAGCGCGCCGACGGAGAGCTCGCGCGCCATCGACGCTTTCCTGGCGCAGGCGCTGCGCTGAGTCCACAGGTGGAAGCGCTGCCCGACAGCGACGCCCTGTTCGAGGGCGCGCCCTGCGCCCTCCTGCTGACCGACGCCAGCGGCCTGATCCTGCGCGCCAACGCCACCGCCTGCCACTGGTTCGGCCACGAGGAAGCCGCGCTGGCCGGCAAGCGCCGCATGGCCGAGCTGCTGCCGGTCGGCGCGCGCCTGTTCTTCCACACCCACTGCCTGCCGCTGCTGCAGGTGCAGGGCTCGGTGGCCGAGATCCAGGTCGACCTGCGCAACCTGGACGGCGAGCGCCTGCCGGTGCTGGTCAACATCGTGCGCCGCCAGCAGGGGGACGCCAGCTTCGACCAGTGGGCGCTGTTCAAGGTCGCGGACCGGCGCGCCTACGAGCGCGAGCTGCTGTCCGCGCGCAAGACGGCCGAGGCGGCGCTGGAGGCGCGCCGCGCGGCCGACATCCAGCTGCAGGCGCTGAACGCCCAGCTGTCGATGGCGGACCGGCGCAAGGACGAGTTCCTGGCCACCCTGTCGCACGAGCTGCGCAATCCGCTGGCGCCGATGCGCAGCGCGCTCGACGTGCTGAAGCTGACCTCGGAGAACGGCCTGGATGGGCGCCTGCTGCTGGCGGTGGACCGCCAGCTGCGCCACCTGACGCGCCTGGTGGACGACCTGATGGAAATCTCGCGCATCACCCAGGGCCGCATGCAGCTGCGCCGCGCACCGGTCGAACTGGGCGCGGTGGTGCGCGGCGCCGCCCAGGACATGGCGGCCACCATGGAGGCCGCGCATCACACGCTGCGGCTGTCGCTCACCCAGGCGCCGGTGGTCGTCGACGGCGACGCCACGCGGCTGTCGCAGGTGGTCCTGAACCTGCTGGCGAACGCGGCCAAGTACACGCCGGACGGCGGGCTGGTCGAGCTCAAGCTGGCCCGCGAGGCCGGACAGGCCGCGATCACGGTGCGCGACAGCGGGATCGGCATTCCGCCCGAGGCGCTGGGAACCGTGTTCGACATGTTCTCGCAGCTGGAGCCGGCGCTGGAGCGCTCGCGCGGCGGACTGGGGATCGGGCTGGCGCTGGTGCGCAGCATCGTGGAGCTCCACGGCGGCGGCATCCGCGCCGACAGCGCCGGGCCGGGGCAAGGCAGCACGTTCACGGTGCTGCTGCCGCTGGCACTGGACGACGCCCGCGTGGACGAGGCCCCGGCGGACCAACGCCGCCTGGCGCCGGCGCGCATCCTGGTGGTGGACGACAACGCCGATGCGGCCGACATGCTGGCCATGGCGCTGGAGCTGTTCGGCTGCGAGGCGCGGGTGGCGCACACGGCGGCGGCGGCGCTGGAAACGGCCGCCAGCTTCGGGCCGGAGGTGGCGCTGCTCGATATCGGGCTGCCGGACATGACCGGCTACGACCTGGCGCGGCGCCTGCGCGGGACGCCCGGGGGACAGGGCATGACCCTGATCGCGGCGACCGGCTGGGGCCAGGACCGCGACCGCCAGCAGGCGTTCGAGGCGGGGTTCGATCATCACCTGACCAAGCCGATCGATGTGGAGCGGCTGCGGGAGCTGCTGGCCGGAGAACCGTAGATACCGTCTTCACCGTCAAGCCCTACATCGCAAATTCTGGGTCGTAGGGCTTGCCGGAGTGGACAACGCCGAAGCACAGGTGCGCCAGTTTGCGCATTGCTGCACCGATAGCCGCCATCTTGGACTTGCCTTTGGCAAGCAGCCGGTCGTTCAGGGCTTTGATGTGTGGGTTGCAGCGCCTGGCCACAACAGCAGGCATGTACAGAAGCTTGCGCAGATGCGCCGGGCCCGCCTTGGACATGCGAGGAC
>NZ_KB908116.1 GCF_000382345.1 Massilia niastensis DSM 21313 | reverse complement strand
CAGTTTGCCATTCGATCCATCGAGCAGCATGCAATCAAGCTTGGCTTTGGCAACGTCTACACCCAGGTAAAACATGAATTCTCCTTGTATTCTCGATCATCACACTCACTCTCCTTGTGCATGCAGGGTCATTGCCCTTGGCTACCGTCCAGTGTTGGATATGGTGTGAGAATGAGGTGAAGGGCTTGATCTACGTTACAAGGTCGGGCCTTCAGGGTGGGCTCAAGCTGGTCTTCACCTCGATTGGCGGTAGCTAACCACCAATATGATCAAGATACAAGGGTGGGCGGATTCTCCGCCCACGCGTTCAACGAACGCCGGCACTGCTGCGACTGTGCGAACGCCAACAATCACCGCGTGGGCGGCGGAACCGCCCACCTACTTGCGGCCGGCTTTCGGCTTGGCCTTGATGGTCGACAGGATCGACGGCCTGGTCTTGCCCGACGCGGCCACGACGGCGGCCGGCGCACGCTCGCTGCGGCCGGAGGCGCCGGCGCCAGCGCGTGCGCCCGTACCGGCGCGCGGCGCCGCCGGACCGCGCTTGGCGGTCTCGCGTTCCGACATCGGCACATTGCCCGGCACCACGCGCTTGCGTTCGCCGGCCTGGCCCTGTTCCTCGGAAGGATGCCAGGCCGGGATCAGGTGGCGCTCGCCATTGCCGATCAGGTCGCCACGGCCCATCTTGATCAGGGTCTCGCGCAGGACCGGCCAGTTGGCCGGATCGTGGTAGCGCAGGAAGGCCTTGTGGGCCTTGCGCATCTTGCCGCTGCGCGCGGTCTCGACGACTTCGGAATCCCCGGTCACCTTGGCCAGCGGATTCTTGCGCGTGTGGTACATCGTGGTCGCCATCGCCATCGGGGTCGGCGTGAAGGTCTGCACCTGGTCGAGCTTGAAGTTGTTCTTCTTCAGCCACAGCGCCAGGTTCAGCATGTCTTCCTCGGTACAGCCCGGGTGCGCCGCGATGAAGTAGGGGATCAGGTACTGCTTCTTGCCCGCTTCCAGCGAAAACTTCTCGAACATCCGCTTGAATTCGTCATAGGCGCCGATGCCCGGCTTCATCATCTTGGACAGGGTGCCCTGCTCGGTGTGCTCGGGCGCGATCTTCAGCAGGCCGCCCACGTGGTGGGTGACCAGTTCCTTGACGTATTCCGGCGAGCGCACCGCGAGGTCGTAGCGCAGGCCCGAACCGATCAGGATCTTCTTAATGCCAGGAATCGCGCGCGCCTTGCGGTACAGCGAGATCAGCTTGCTGTGGTCGGTGCCCAGGTTGCTGCAGATGGTCGGGTAGACGCAGGACAGGCGGCGGCAGGATTCCTCGATCTTCTTGTCCTTGCAGGCCAGGCGGTACATGTTCGCGGTCGGGCCGCCGAGGTCGGTGATGGTGCCGCCGAAGTTCTTGGTGGTGTCGCGGATCAGTTCGATCTCGCGCAGGATCGAGGGCTCGGAACGACTCTGGATGATGCGGCCTTCGTGCTCGGTGATCGAGCAGAAGGTGCAGCCGCCGAAGCAGCCGCGCATGATGTTGACCGAATAGCGGATCATTTCCCAGGCCGGGATATGGGCCTTGCCATAGCTCGGGTGCGGATTGCGCGCGTACGGCAGGTCGTACACGTTGTCCATCTCGTCCATGGCGAGCGGCAGCGGCGGCGCGTTCAGCCAGACGTCGCGGTCGCCGTGCGCCTGCACCAGCGCGCGCGCATTGCCCGGGTTCGATTCCAGGTGGAACACGCGCGAGGCGTGCGCGTACATCACCGGATCCTCGGACACGGTTTCGAAAGAAGGCAGGCGCACCACGGTCTTGCGCGCCTTTTCGCGCGCGGCGGCCTGGCGCTGTTCGCGCGTCATGATGAGCACCGGCTTGACTTCGGGCTCGGGCCTGGCGTTCTCGGTGGCGCAGGCCTTGGTGTCTTCCTGGGCCATCGCATAGGGATTCGGATGGACGTCGATGCGGCCCGGCACGTCCACGCGGGTGGAATTGTGCACGCTCCATTCGGCGTCCGGCAGCCAGCCCTGCGGCACCAGGAAGGCGGTGCCGCGCAGGTCGCGGATGTCCTTGATGTTCTCGCCGGCGGCCAGGCGGCGCGTGACGTCCACCAGCGCACGCTCGGCATTGCCGAAGATCAGCAAGTCGGCTTTCGATTCGAACAGCACCGAACGGCGCACCTTGTCGGACCAGTAGTCGTAATGCGCGATGCGGCGCAGCGAGGCCTCGATGCTGCCGGCAATCACCGGCACGCCCGGGAAGGCTTCGCGGGCGCGCTGGCAGTACACCGTCACGGCGCGGTCGGGGCGCTTGTTCGGCTCGGCGTTCGGGGTATAGGCGTCGTCGGAACGGATCTTGCGGTCGGCCGTATAGCGGTTGACCATCGAGTCCATGTTGCCGGCGGTAACGCCCCAGTACAGGTTCGGCTTGCCCAGCGCGCGGAACGGCTCGACCGAGGTCCAGTCGGGCTGGCTGATGATGCCGACCCGGTAGCCCTGCGCTTCCAGCAGGCGGCCGACCAGCGCCATCCCGAAGCTCGGGTGGTCGATGTAGGCGTCGCCGGTGATCAGGATGATGTCGCACGAATCCCATCCCAGCTTGTCCATTTCGGCGCGGGTCATCGGGAGGAAAGGCGCGGCGGGAGCGCGGCTGGAACGCTTGGCAACGTTCGCGAAAAGATTGGCTGGGGAGTTCATTGGCCGGTATTTTACCGGAAAACCGCTTTCGGGGCGCCGCCGGCCCCGAAAAATGGCTTAAAATCAATGACTTGTGGCTAGATTCCCATATTCGACAGCATATTGCCGAGCTCGCGCAAGGCAGGCGCCATGCGCGGATGACGGACCGCGAAGCGGGCCGCCAGTTCCTGGGTGCGCGAGGCCAGGCCATAGGTGTTGCTGTCGAGCTCCTGTTCGGCGCGGCGTTCGAGCACCCGGTTGATGTCGCCGTCGAGCTGGCGCAGCAGCATCTGCAGTTCGGTATCGACCTCGCCGGTCTCCTGCAGGTGACGGTGCAAGGTCTTCAGGTGCGCTTTCAGGTTCGCATCGTTATCGTTTTGCATCGTGTCCTCCATGGGTTGCCACGGTTTGATTGTACGGCATGCGGAGGAGGAAGCAGAACACGGCTGTGGGCCGAGGGTGGCGATAATTTACCGCCGCTCGAACGCGTGGGCGGAATCCGCCCACCCTAGGTAGCGTAGGCGGGTCTCCGCCTACGCGGTGATACGCGCCGGCCGCGTTGCACGGCCGGCGGATACGTCACTTGGCGGTCAGGCCACGGCGCTCCAGCAGCGGCTCGATCACCGCATCCTTGCCGCGGAAGTTGCGGTACATCTGCATCGCATCCAGCGTACCGCCGCGCGACAGCAGCATCTTGCGGAAGTGGTCGCCGTTCTTGCGGGTCAGGCCGCCGTTGGCCTTGAACCACTCGACGGTGTCGGCGTCCAGCTTCTCGGCCCACAGGTAGCCGTAGTAGCCGGCCGAGTAGCCGCCCGAGAACACGTGCGAGAAGTAGGTGGTGCGGTAGCGCGGCGGCACCAGGGCGAAGTCGACGCCGGCCTTCTTCAGCGCCTCAGCCTCGAACGCCAGCACGTCGGTCGGGATCTGCGATGGGCTCAGCTGGTGCCAGGCCTGGTCCAGCAGCGAGGCCGCCAGGTACTCGGTGGTGCGGAAGCCTTCGTTGAACTGCTGCGAAGCCTGCACCTTGTCCAGCAGTTCCTTCGGCATCGGCTCGCCGGTCTGGTAGTGCTTGGCGTAATTTGCCAGCACTTCCGGCCAGGCCATCCACATCTCGTTCACCTGCGACGGGAACTCGACGTAGTCGCGCGGCACGCGCGAACCCGAGAAGCGCGGGTACTTCACGTTCGAGAACATGCCGTGCAGCGCGTGGCCGAACTCGTGGAAGGTGGTGCGCACCTCGTCGTAGGTCAGCAGGGTCGGCTCGCCGGCGGCCGGCTTGGCGATGTTCAGGTTGTTGGCGATGACCGGCTTCTGGTTCAGCAGCTTGTTCTGGCCGACCCAGGCATTGGCCCAGGCGCCGCCGCGCTTGTTCGCGCGCGCGTACGGGTCGAAGGTGAAGATCGCGAGCTGCTTGCCGTCGGCGTCGAACACGTCGAACACGCGCACGTCCTCGTTATAGGCCGGCAGGTCCTTGCGCTCCTTGAAGCTCAGGCCGAACTCCTTGTTGGCGGCGAAGAACACGCCATCCACCAGCACGCGGTTCAGCTCGAAGTACGGACGCAGCTGGCCGGCGTCGAAGGCGTAGCGCTGCGAGCGCACCTTGTCGCTGTAGAAGGCCCAGTCCTGCGCGGCGGCCTGGAAGCCGCCCTTCTCGGCATCGATCACGTTCTGGATCTCGGCCGCTTCCTTCTTCGCATTGTTCACCGCCGGCGTGGCCAGTTCGGCCAGCAGGCTGTTGACGGCCTGGGTGGTCTTCGCGGTCTGGTCTTCCAGCATGTAGGCCGCATGGTTCGGGTAGCCCAGCAGCGCGGCGCGCTCGGCGCGCAGCCTGGCGATCTTCAGCACCACCTCGCGGTTGTCGAATTCGCTGCCGCGGCTGCCGCGCACCAGCGAGGCGGCCAGCAGCTTCTCGCGGGTGGCGCGGTTGGTCAGCACCGACAGGCCGGCCTGGCCGGTGGTGTTCACGACCGGGACCACGAACTTGCCTTCCAGGCCGCGCTTCTTCGCTTCGGCGGCGGCGGCGTCGATCGCCTTGTCCGACATGCCGGCCAGTTCGGCGCGGGTGTCGACCACCAGCGCCGAGGCGTTGGCTTCCTTCAGCACGTTCTGGCTGAACTGGGTCTGCAGCGCGGCCAGCTGGCCGTTGTACTCCTTCAGCTTCTGCTTGTCGGCATCCGACAGCCTGGCGCCGGCGCGCACGAAGTCGGTGTGGTAGCGCTCGAGCAGGTAGGCCGATTCAGGGTCCAGCTTCAGCTTGCCGCGCTTGTCGTACAGCGTCTTGATGCGCTGGTACAGCCTGGCGTTCAGGCGGATCGCGTCGCCGTGGGCGGACAGCTTGGGCGCCAGGTCCTTGTCCAGGGCGATGATGGTGTCGTTGGTGTACGAGCTCGACAGGGTGCCGAACACGGTGCCGACACGGCTCAGGAGCTGGCCCGAGCGCTCCATCGCGACGATGGTGTTCTCGAAGGTCGGCGCGGCCTTGCTGTTGGCGATCGCCTCCATTTCGGCGGCCTGCTGGCGCATGCCCTCGGCGTAGGCCGGCGCGAAGTGCTCGTTCCGGACCTTGTCCCAGGCCGGGTAGTTGAGCGGCAGGCTGCTCTTCTGTGCGAACGGGTTCGACGCTTCGAGCTGCGAGGCGGGAGCGGCATACGCGAAGTTGGCGACCGCGACGCTCGCGGCGGCAACCAGCATGATGTGTGGACGATTCATGGTGTCTCTGGTGGGTAGGGGTACTGCGAACAACACGCCGCCGGCGCACGCCGCTCGTGGCGGCGCGGCTGGCGGCGCAAAAAAATCAGTTGCCGGTCAGGCCACGGCGTTCCAGCAGCGGCTCGATGACGGGGTCGCGGCCGCGGAAATTGCGGAACAGGTCCATGGCCTCGGCGGTGCCACCGCGCGACAGCAGGGTCTTGCGGAAGTGGTCGCCGTTCTTGCGGGTCAGGCCGCCGTTCGCCATGAACCACTCGACGGTGTCGGCGTCCAGCTTCTCGCTCCACAGGTAGGCGTAGTAGCCGGCCGAGTAGCCGCCGTTCATCGAGTGCGAGAAGTAGGTCGAGCGGTAGCGCGGCGGCACCGGCGCGAAGTCGACGCCCGCATCCTTGAGCGCCTTCGCTTCGAAGGACAGCACGTCGGTCGGGATCTCGCTCGGCTTGAGCTGGTGCCAGCGCTGGTCGAGCAGCGAGGCGGCCAGGTATTCGCTGGTCATGTAGCCCTGGTTGAACTTCTTCGACGCGACCACCTTGTCCAGCAGCGCCTTCGGCATCGCTTCACCGGTCTTGTGGTGCTTCGCATAGTTGGCCAGCACTTCCGGCCAGATCGCCCACATCTCGTTGACCTGCGACGGGTACTCGACGAAGTCGCGCGGCACGCTGGTACCCGAGAAGTGCGGATACTTCACGTCCGAGAACATGCCGTGCAGCGCGTGGCCGAACTCGTGGAAGGTGGTGCGCACCTCGTCATAGGTCAGCAGGGTCGGCTCGCCGCTTGGAGGCTTCGGGATGTTCAGGTGGTTGCCGACCACGGGTTTGCGGCCCAGCAGGTGCGACTGCGACACGTATTCGTTCATCCAGGCGCCGCCCTGCTTGTTGCCGCGGGCGTAGGGGTCGAACAGGAAGATCGCGAGCTGCTTGCCGTCGGCGTCGAACACGTCGAACACGCGCACGTCGGGGTCGTACACCGGCAGGTCCTTGCGTTCCTTGAAGGTGATGCCGAATTCCCTGGTCGCGGCGAAGAACACGCCGTCCACCAGCACGCGGTTCAGTTCGAAGTAGGGGCGCAGCTGGTTTTCGTCGAAGTTGTACTTGGCGGCGCGCACCTTGTCCTGGTAGAACGGCCAGTCATGCGAGGCGACCTGGAAGCCGCCCTTGCCGGCATCGATCAGCTTCTGGATCTCGGCCGCTTCCTTGCGCGCGTTGTTCACCGCCGGCTTGGCCAGTTCGGCCAGCAGCCCGTTGACGGCGGCCGGGTTCTTGGCGGTCTCCAGCTCCTGCGAATACGCGGCGTAGTTCGGGTAGCCCAGCAGCGCGGCGCGCTCGGCGCGCAGCCTGGCCAGGCGCAGCACCAGCTCGCGGGTATCGAACTGGCCGCCGCGGCTGCCGCGTCCCAGCGAGGCCGCCATCAGGCGCTCGCGGGTGGAACGGTTGGTCAGCGAGGACAGCGCCGGCTGGCTGGAGGTGTTGGCGATCGGGATCGCGAACTTGCCCTTCAGGCCGCGCTTCTCCGCCTCAAGCGCGGCGGCGCTGATCTCGGCTTCGGACATGCCCTCCAGTTCCGCGCGGGTGTCGACCACCAGCGCCGAGGCGTTCGCTTCCTTCAGCACGCGCTGCGAGAAGTCCGACTGCAGCGAAGCGATCTCGCCGTTGTAGGCCTTCAGCTTCTGCTTGTCGGCATTCGACAGGTTGGCGCCGGCGCGCACGAATTCCTTGTAGTAGCGCTCGAGCAGGAAGGTCGACTCGGCGTCCAGGCCCAGGCTGGCGCGCTTGTCGTGCAGGGTCTTGATGCGCTTGAACAGCTTCGGATTCAGGAAGATCGCGTCGTTGTGCGCCGCCAGCTTGGGCGACATCTCGCGGTCGACCGCGTCCAGCTTGTCGTTGGTGTTGGCGGTCTGCAGGTTCGAGAACACCGCGGCGACACGCGCCAGCAACTGCCCGGAACGCTCCATGGCGACGATCGTATTGTCGAAGCTCGGGGCTTTCGCATTGTTGGCGATCGCTTCCACTTCGCGCAGCTGCGCGCGCATGCCCGCCGCATAGGCCGGCAGGAAGTGATCGTCCTTGATCTTGTCGAAGGCCGGATAGTTCAGCGGCAGGCTGCTTGGCTGGGCAAACGGATTGGCGGCGTCGAGGGCAGGCGCGGATGGCGCCGCGACCGCTGCATGCGCAAGGGCGATGCTGGTAGCAACGATGAGCAATTGTGGACGGTTCATGGAATCTTTCTCGGACACTAGGGAAGGAGCTGCCGGGCAAGCTCGACAGCTGTGCGCGCAGATCATAGCAGGCTTGATATGCTCCGTCACAAGAAAAAATCGGCATGCATACGTGTATGGACGAGCGTCCAGACAGCCCGTGAATACAGGCGATATTGACAGATATGCACCTCCAGGAACCGCACTCCGCAGCCTTCCCGCGGCCGCCGTGCTAGCATCGGCGGGCCCCGCATTTTCCGAGTAGTTTCCACACCTTCCACACCTTCATGGACTCCCCTGCATCCACTTCCTTCGACGCCATCGTGGTCGGCACCGGCCCCGGCGGCGCCAGCGTGGCGCGCGAACTGGCGCGCGCCGGCAGCCGCGTGCTGATCCTGGAACAGGGCGGCGCCGCCCCGCTCAGCGGCACCTTGCAGCAGATGGCGTCCATGGCCGCGGTGCCGGGGCGCGCCGCCTTCATCCACCGCGACGCCTCGCTGCTGGTGAGCGGCGCCACCCTGGGCGGCAGTTCCGCCGTCAATTTCGCCACCGCCGCGCCGCCCCCGCCGGCCCTGTTCGCCGCCTGCGGGATCGACCTGGCGCCGGCGCTGGCCTCCCTGCGCGCCGAATTGCCGATGGCGCCCCTGCCCGACCGCCTGGTCGGCCCGATGGCGGCGCGCATCGCCGGGGCGGCGCTGGCGGCGGGCCTGGACTGGCGCCGGCTCGACAAGATGATCCGGCCGCAGATCTGCCGCAGCGGCTGCTGGCGCTGCGTGTACGGCTGCCCGTTCGGCGCCAAGTGGACCGCGCGCGACCTGGTCGAGGAAGCCGTGCGCCACGGCGCGCAGCTGGCGGCGCGCCGCCGCGTCACGCGCGTGCTGCTGGAAGGCGGGCGCGCCCGCGGCGTCGAACTGGTCCGCGACGGCAGGGTGGAAACGGTGCGCGCCCCGCTCGTGGTGCTGGCCGGCGGGGGAATCGGCAGTCCGCGCATCCTCCACCAGAGCGGCCTGGCGCCGCGCCATGCGCCCTTCTTCAGCGATCCGGTGGTGGCGGTGATGGGCAGCGTGGACGAAGACCTGGGCGGCGCCGAAGTGCCGATGGCGGCCGGCGTGCACCTCGAGGAGGATAGCGTCGCGCTGGCCGACCTGACCCTGCCGCGCCCGATGTACCAGGCCTTCGCGGCCCAGGTGGGACGCTTCGACCGCCTGTTCGCGCATGCGCGCACGCTGTCGGTCATGGTGAAGATCCGCGACGAGATCGGCGGACGCATCGGTCCGCGCTGGGCCGACAAGCGGCTGGCGCCGTCGGACCGGGAGAAACTGCGCAAGGGGGTGGAACTCGCGCGCGGCGTGCTGGCGCGCGCCGGCGCGCGCCACGTGTTCAGCACCTGGCATTTCGCCGCCCATCCCGGCGGCAGCGTGCGCATCGGCGCGGGGGTCGACGCCGACCTCGAAACGAAGGCGGCGGGCCTGTACGTGTGCGACGCCTCGGTGATCCCGCAGCCCTGGGGCTTGCCGCCCACCCTCACCCTGCTGTGCCTGGGCACGCGCCTGGGCCGGCACCTGGCGACGCGCGGCTGAGCCGCGGGGTTCCCGGGAAGACGGTCAGTAGTGCGGCGGCCGTTCGTTGAGCGGCGCCTGCCCCGCTTCCTGCAGGTTGCGCACATGGTCGGCCAGCTTGGCCACCATGGCCTCGAGCTGGTCGATGCGGCGGCCCTGCTGGTAGATGGTCTGGTTCAAGGTTTCCACCAGGTCTTCCTGGTGGGCGAGCTTGATCTCGATGTCGACAAAGCGATCTTCGTGGTTCACGGCAGCTCCCGCGGCAAAGCCGGCATTATGCCAGCCATGCCGCGCTTGCACGGGTTCAGCCGCCCGGCGGCGACCACGGCGTGTAGTCCATGCCCTGGCCGACCAGCTCGATCACCGCCCCCTTGTTCTCGACGCTTTCGCTGAATTCGACCAGGACTTCGGCGCGGCTGGCGATCTTGATGCTGTTCAGCCAGAAGGCAAAACCGCCGCTGTCCGGCGCGCGATCGAGCACGTTGCGATAGAGGTTGGTGATGAACACTTCGTCGGTCGGATCGACGCCGAACTTGGTGTCGAATTCCGGATGCGTGGTGAACTCGTCGGCAATTTGCAGCAGCGATGCGCCATGTTCCATGCGCCACATCCAGTAGCCGAGACCGCCCTCTTCCGCCGGGCGGTCGAAGGTCGCCTTATACAGGCGATAGATCTGGCCGGCCACGCCATCGACGTCGAGCGCCGACCAGCCGTCGCTGAACTGGATGCGCTCGACATCGAACAGCGCATCGACCTCGCCCGAGGCGCTGCGCACCACCGAGCCCCACACGCCTTTCGAGATCGCATAGTCGGCACGTGCGCCGGTATACACGGCCACGTCGAGACCGCCCTTGCCATCGATCGCACTGTTACCCGGCTGCATGGCAAATACCTCGTTGCCGCCGCTGCCGTTCACCCCGGCGCTGCTGTTGATCGTCATGGCGAAGCGCCCGGAGCCGCTGGTGGCGTTGCCGGCCTTGTCGACCGACGCGATGCCGACCTCGTAGTCGCCGTTCGGCAGCGGCGTCGAATTCAGGGTCCAGCGTCCGTTGGCGCCCACCGTCGCCTGTCCGATCTCGGTGAAGTCGCTGGTGCGGAACAGCTGGATGACGGTGCCCGCTTCGCCGGTGCCGCTGAACACCGGCTGGTTGTTGCCCGCTCCCAGCACCACGCTGCCGGTCGGCACGCTCGGCGCGCGCGAGTCGACGCTGAAGGTGGCGAAGGCGCTGGGGGCCGAGACCACGCCCGCGGCATCGGTGGCGGTGGCATGGACCCGGTAATTCTCGCCATCGGGCAGCGCATTGGCGACCACCTGCCACAGGCCGTTCGCATCGGCCGTGGTGGTGGCGATCACGGTCGTGCCCAGGTAGACGCGAACCGTCGAGTCGGCTTCCGCCGAGCCGCTGACCAGGGGCTTGTTACCGAACGCGTAATGATTGCCGTTCTGCGCCACGGCCACCGTGGGCGCCGCGACGACGCCATTCACGGCCGCGCGCTCGACGGTCATGTCGGCGAACTGGAAGATTTCCACCCCAGCCAGGGTGTCCGTACCGTCCGTGCCGCTCGCCACCATCGTCCCATCGGCCTGGGTCCTGAACGTGTAGGCGCTGCGCAGGCCGCCGAACACCACCGTATCGATACCTTCTCCGCCATTGATCATGTCGTTGCCTCCATTACCTTGCAGGGTGTCGTTATGAGATGTGCCCGTCAGGGCGTCGGCGCCTGCCGTGCCGGCGAGATAGCGCGCACCGCTCGCGCTATTGATGCCGAGGGCGCCGCCCAGGCCGTCGCCGCCGTAGATCCAGTTGAGCGCCGCGATGTCGTACTGGCTGTACTGCGCATGCGCGCCGCCCGCGGAGTCGTACGACATCAGGGTATTGCCGGTGTTGTCCTGGCTGTCGGGCAGGCGGATGTCGTCCTCGAACGGGTGCTTCAGGCCGAGCGCATGGCCGAGCTCATGCAACAGCGTCTCGTAGCCCTGCGAGCCGGGCGCGAGGTTGGCGTTCTGGGCGCGCCATTCGACCTTGTCGAGGTAGACATAGGCGTCGGCGTCGTAGCTGATGATCTCGTTGGTGCTCGGGTTGTAGCGGTAGCCGGCCTTCCAGCTGCACAGGCCGACCGTGCTGCTGCTTTCGATATCGACACTGCACAGGTGGATCTGCGCATCGGCGCCGTTGACGGTTTCGACGAACTGGATGCCGGTCAGGCGCGAGATGTAGTCGAACGCGCCACGCGTGGCGCCCTGCTGCGCCAGCGTGAACGCTTCCTGTCCGGTGCGGCCCTGCTCGTTCCCGGAAGCCACCGAGAACGTGTAGTAGATCGTATTGCCCGCCGGCGTCAGGTAATTCCAGTCGGGACCTTCGTCCAGCAGGGCGTCGATGTGGTTCAGCCCCGAGGTCGGGGTGGTGTTGAGTTCGGAAACGGTTGCCATGATTGTTTTACGCGACAGCAACAATTGCTGTGTGAAATCTCTGATGAGCAAGTATTTCCTGCTCAGCAGTTCAAGTCAAACGGCAACGTTCAATCGTGCGCACCCCTTGTCAGGGCTTCAAGGCTTCCGCGCAACACCTAGTTCGGCACGGGTTTCGGTGTTGCCAGCAAGGCTTTCAAGTTCGCCAAGCGTTCCTTCGGCGTCATTACCTCGGTCTCTTTCGGCGGCGCATCGCCGACGTCGAGCGCCATCTCCTTGATGAAGCGCGACGGGTCGCAATTCACCAGTTCGCCCGCGCGCTTGCGGCGCTTGCACCAGGTGATGTGCAGGGTGCGCTGGGCGCGCGTGATCCCGACGTACATCAGGCGCCGCTCTTCCTGGATGCGGGCCGCGATCGACTCGACCGAGGCGTCCGGATCGCCCTTGTGCGGCAGGATGCCCTCCTCGACCCCGACCAGGTAGACGTGCGGATACTCCAGCCCTTTCGAGGCATGCAGGGTGGACATGCGCACCGCGTCCTGTTCCTCGTCCTGCCCTTCGAGCATCGACATCAGGGCCACCATCTGGGTCAGTTCCAGCAGGTTCTTTTCCTCGCCGTCGCGGTCGCGTCCGCCGCGCCCGCGCTCCTTCAGCCAGTTGGTGAACTCGAGCACGTTCTGCCACTTGCCCTGCGCTGCACGGTCGTCGAAGTTCTCGTACAGGTAGTGCTCGTAGTTCATCTCCTTCATCATGTCGTCGAGCACCTCGGCCGCGTTGTCGCCGCTGCCGGACGGGCCGGGACGGGTCGCGCGGTCTTCCAGCTCCAGCATGAAGCGGCAGAAGTCGCGCAGCGGCGCCAGCTGGCGCTCGGCCAGCTTGGCCTCGATGCCGCCCTTGCGCGCCGCCTCGAACAGCGAGCAGTTCCACTGCTTCGAGAATTCGCCCAGCGTCTCCAGGGTGGACATGCCGACCCCGCGCTTGGGCGTGGTGACGGCGCGGATGAAGGCCGGGTCGTCGTCCTGGTTCGCGATCAGGCGCAGGTAGGCGATGATGTCCTTGATCTCGGCCTTGTCGAAGAAGCTCTGGCCGCCCGACATCGTGTACGGGATGCGTTCCTTGCGCAGCGCCTGTTCGATCACGCGCGCCTGGTGGTTGCCGCGGTACAGGATCGCGAAATCGGACCACTTGTTCTTGCGCTGGAAATGGTCGGCCGAGATCATGATCGCGACCTGGTCGGCTTCCTGGTCGTCGTTCTGCATGCCCAGCACCTCGATCGGTTCGCCCAGCCCGTGCTCGGACCACAGCGACTTCTCGAACAGCTTCGGGTTGTTGCCGATGACCGCGTTGGCCGCCTGCAGGATGCGGGTGGTGGAGCGGTAGTTCTGTTCCAGCTTGATGACGCGCAGGTCGGGGAAGTCGACCTGCAGGGTCTTCAGGTTTTCCACCGAGGCGCCGCGCCAGGCATAGATGGCCTGGTCGTCGTCGCCGACGGCGGTGAACATCGGCTTCTTGCCCAGTCCCGTGACCAGCAGCTTGACCAGTTCGTACTGGCAGGTGTTGGTGTCCTGGTACTCGTCCATCAGCAGGTAGCGCAGGCGGCGCTGCCAGCGGTCGCGGATCGATTCGTTGTTGCGGAACAGCTCCACCGGCAGGCGGATCAGGTCATCGAAGTCGACCGCCTGGTAAGCCTGCAGGGTCGCCATGTAGCTGCGGTAGACGCGCCCGGCCAGGGCCTCCTCCTCATCGACCGCGTTGCGGATCGCATCCTCCGGGTCGACCAGGCCGTTCTTCCACAGCGAGATCGCGTTCTGGATGCCGCGGATCTCCTGCTTGTCGGTGGTCAGCGCCAGGTCCGAGACGATGGTGTAGCAGTCGTCGCTGTCCATGATCGAGAACTTGTCCTTCAGGCCGACCCCGGCCGCTTCCTGGCGCAGGATCTTGACGCCCAGCGAGTGGAAGGTCGACACCGTCAGCTGCTTGGCCTGCTTCGGCTGCTTGAGCAGCTTGGCGATGCGTTCCTGCATCTCGAGGGCGGCCTTGTTGGTGAAGGTCAGGGCCGCGATGGTGCGCGGATCGTAGCCGCGATCCTCGATCATGTAGGCGATCTTCTGGGTGATCACGCGCGTCTTGCCCGAACCGGCGCCGGCCAGCACGAGGCAGGGACCGTCGAGATAGAGCACGGCTTCGCTTTGCGGCCCGTTCAGGCCGAACTTCGGTGCATTGGACATGGGAAAGTTTTCAGCAGGATAGTTCGCCATTTTAACGATCTGGCGCCTGCACACGGGCATGCTGCGAGGAAAATATTCCGGAATGAACAGGAATGCAACACCGCCTCCCGGGACACGGAGGACGCGCAATCGGGTACCATTTGACCTTTGGAGCCGGCGCACGGCGCCCCTGCTTTTTTAGGATTTTTCGCAATGAAATTTGAACATCTCGTCGAGATCAACGATCCGCTCAATCCGCTGGCCGATACCATCTCGCGCGAACAGCTGTGGCACGGCCTGGTGCTGCGCGCCGAGTCCCCCACGATGTTCATGCCGCACCTGGACGCCTGCGACATCTTCGAGCGCGAAAGCGGCAGCTTCCGGCGCCGCCTGCGCTTCGGCGAACTGGTGATCGAGGACCGCGTGGTCCTGACCCCGATGCAGGAGGTGCGCTTCGATGTGCCGCCGCAGGGCGAGATCGCGGCGTCGAGCCTGCGCATGATCATCGAGGCCCCGACCAGCGCGATGCTGCTGGTGCGCTTCATCTACGACGACGGCCAGGGCGAGCACACCGACGAAGCCAACGTGATGTACGACGACTTCAAGAAGTCGGCCTACCAGGAAGCCGACGTCGACACCGTCCGCATCCTGCGCCAGCTTGCCTCCGAGGGCAAGCTGGACTCCAGCTACCTCAACTAACAGCCTGCCTCAGGTGCCCGGCTCGGTATCGGCCGCGTCGGTCTCGCCTTCGCCCTTGGTGAGATTCGACGCCAGGTCGCGCAGCGCGGTGCGCACGCCCTCCTCGATCACCGGGTGGTAGAACGGCATCTCGAGCATCTGGTCGACCGTCATGCACAGCTGGACGGCCCAGGACAGCGTGTGCGCCAGGTGCTCGGCGCGCGGGCCGATCATCTCGGCGCCCAGGAACTGCCGGGTGCCGTATTCGCCATACACGCGCAGCATCCCCTTGTTCTGCAACATCACGCGGCTGCGGCCCTGGTTCGCGAACGACACCATGCCGATCGCGAACTTGCGCTTGCCGCCTGCGCACAGGCTGCGGTAGTTCGCACCGAGGGTGGCGATGTTCGGCTCGGTGAAGGCGACCGAGATCGCGGCGCGGCGCAGGCCCGGGCGCACGTCCGGATAGCGCCCGGCGTTGTCGCCGGCGATCTTGCCGTGGTCGGCCGCGTCGTGCAGCAGCGGGCGCTCGTTGTTGGCGTCGCCCGCGATGAAGATATGGCTGTTCCCGCACTGCATGGTGCGGGTATCGAAGTGCGGGATGCCGTCCGGGCCGCGCTCCAGGCCCGTGTGCTCCAGGCCGATGTCGTGCACGTTGGGCCGGCGGCCGGCCGCCATCAGCACGAACTGGAAGCGCTCGGTGCTCTCCTTGCCGAGGGCGTCGCGCACCGTGAGCGCCACCTCGTCGCCGTCCTGCACCGCGCCCACCACCTCGGTCTGGAACTGGATGTCGAGTTCTTCGTTCAGGACCCGGGAGGCGGCGCGCAGCACTTCGGGATCGGTGATCTGGGCGATGCTGCCGCCGCGCGCGATCAGGCGCGTGCGCACCCCGAGCCGGCTCAGGGCCTGGCCCAGTTCCAGCCCGATCACGCCGGTGCCGATCACGGCCACCGAACGCGGCAGCTCGTCCCAGTAGAACACGTCGTCGCTGGTGACGATGCCGGGGCCGACGTTCTCGAGCTGCGGCAGGCGCGTCGGCGTGGAGCCGGTCGCGATCACGATGCGCCCGGCGCAGACTTCGGTATGGTCGTCGACCACCAGGGTGCGCGGGCCGGTGAAGCGCGCGTGGCCGCGCAGCTTGTCGGTGTCGGGCGTGGCGTCCACGCCCTCGACCACGAAGCCCACGAAACGGTCGCGCTCGCGCTTGACCCGGTCCATCACGGCGCGGCCGTCGATCCGCACTTCGCCCGCGTGCACGCCGAATGGCGCCGAAGACTGCATCACATGCGCCGCCTCGGCGGCCGCGATCAGGAGCTTGCTCGGCATGCAGCCGACGCGCGCGCAGGTGGTGCCGTACGGCCCGCTTTCGATCAGGACCACGCTGGCGCCCTGCGCCTTTGCCGCCCGGTAGGCGGTCATCCCGGCCGTGCCGGTGCCGATGATGGCGACATCCACATCCAGTTTGTTCATGCTTGTTCTCCGCTAGCTGTGCGTACATGACGATACGCTATTTTCGGGAGGGGGGCAGCGCGCCATTGATAGGGTGGGCGGCTCGGACATCAGTCCACTGGACTGATGTCCCCCACGCGTTCAACTACATGGTGCGCATCGTCCAGGCCTGCGCTGGCCGAACGCGTGGGCGGGAAACCCGCCCACCCTACTAAATGTCGAGAGGATCGACTTCCAGCGACCATTTGACGCGCGACTTCATCGCCCGCAGCAGCTCCACCCATTCGCGCAGGAAGGCCTGCAGCGCGGGGCGCGACGCAGACTCCACCAGCAACTGGGCCCGGTCGACATTATGCACCCGCGTCATCGTCATCGGGATCGGATCGTTGACAAGAATGCCACCCGCCGGCAGGCAGTCGCGCGCCTGTTCCAGGAACTCGATCGCGATCGGCAGCTCACGCGCTTCCGCACGCAGCAGGGCCTGGTACATGAAGGGCGGCAGGCCGGCCTCGCGGCGTTCGTCGAGCAGGCTGCCGGCGAAGCGCTCGTAGTCGTGGCGCATCACGGCGCCGTACAGCGGATGGCTGGCGTAGCGGGTCTGGACCAGCACTTCGGACACGGCGCCGCCGGCGCGGCCGGCGCGTCCCGCCACCTGCATCAGCTGCGCGAACAGGCGCTCGCTGGCGCGGTAGTCCTGCGAGAACAGCGCGGTATCGGGGTTCAGGATGCCGACCAGGGTCAGGTTCTTGAAGTCGTGTCCCTTGGCGACCATCTGGGTGCCGACCAGGATATCGACTTCGCCCCGGTGCACGGTCTCGAACGCGGCCTGGGCGCTGCCCTTGCGGCGCGTGGAGTCGGCGTCGATGCGCAGCACCCTCGCCTCGGGGAACATGGCCTGCAAGCCTTCCTCGACGCGCTGGGTGCCGCGTCCCAGCGGCTGCAGGTCGACGTTGCCGCAGGTCGGGCAGTGGCGCGGGATGCGCAGCTCCAGGCTGCAGTGGTGGCAGCGCAGCCGGTTCTCCGGCTTGTGCAGCACCATGAAGGCGGTGCAGCGGGTGCAGTTGCTGATCCAGCCGCAGGCGTCGCAGGAGATCACCGGGGCATAGCCGCGCCGGTTCAGGAACAGCAGCGACTGTTCGCCGCGCTCGAGGCGCTGGCGCAGGGCCTTCAGCAGCTCGCCGGTGAGGCCGTCGCGCGGGCGGTCGCGTTCGGTGTCGATCAGGCGCACGCCGGGCAGCACGGCGTCGCGCACCGCGCGCTCGCGCAGCTCCAGCCTGCGGTAGCGCCCGGACTGCGCATGGTGCCAGCTCTCCAGCGAGGGCGTGGCCGAACCGAGCACGATCGGGATGCCGAGCTGGCGCGCGCGCCACACGGCCAGGTCGCGCGCCGAATAGCGCAGGCCTTCCTGCTGCTTGTACGAAGGGTCGTGCTCCTCGTCGATGACGATCAGCTTCAGGTTCGGCAGCGAGGCCAGGATCGCCAGCCGGGTGCCGAGGATGATGCGCGCCTGGCCCTGGTGCGCGGCCAGCCAGTGCAGCATGCGCTCGCCCTCCGACAGGCTGCTGTGCAGGGTGGCCAGCATGACGCCCGGGAAGCGCGCGCTGATGTTGCCCTCCAGCTGGGGCGTCAGGTTGATCTCGGGGACCATGACCAGGATCTGGGCGGACGGATCGCGCGCCAGCACCTGGGCGCAGGCCTGCAGGTACACCTCGGTCTTGCCGCTGCCGGTCACGCCGTACAGCAGCAGCGGCGTGAAGCCCTCGGCCTGGCCGATGGCGGCGGCGGCCTCCTGCTGGGCGGGGTTCAGCACGGGCATGCCGGTGGCGGTGGCGTCCTGCACGGGATCGAGCCTGGCGAGCTTCTTCAGCGCGCGGTCGAGCGCCACGGTCTTGGGCACGCGCAGGTTCTTCGGCAGCCCGGGCAGCGCCACCTCGCCCACCGGGCGCTGGTAGTACTCGGCGGCAAAACGCGCCAGCGCGATCCAGCGCTCCGGCAGCGGCGACAGCTGGCTGCGCACGTCCAGCGCATCCTTGAGCTTTTCCGGCGGCACCTCGGTATCGTGCTTGATGGCAACGATCAGGCCGATCACCTCGCGCCGCGCGAACGGCAGCAGCACCAGTTGGCCGGCCTGCGGCTCTTCGCCCGGCTGGCAGGGCCAGCGGTAATCGAAGCTGCTGTTGAGCGGGGTGTCGAGCACCACCTCGAGGATGCAATATGCCAATCTGGGCCCTGTGCAAAACTGTGGAAAACTTTGTGAATAGCGTGGGACTTGACCCTGTTAAAGGTTTACGTTAGATCAAGTCGAAACTGAAAATACTTAAATTCAACTTTATTTTTCCCTTTTAATTCAAGTACTTACACAATGGCTTCCAGACCTGTTAACAACCCGGGCTGGAATGGCGTTGTTGTGCATAAGTAGGTGTTTTGTTTGGGAAAACTCGCTGCGCTGCGTCAAAAACTGAAGGCTTTACTTAAGGATCGCGGCTAAGTGCCGGTAAACGAAGCATTTTTCCCCATCGTTTCGGTATCTGTTGATAACTTTGTGAACAAGGGCGCGAAATTCAACGTATTCCGTGGGACAAGCTTGTGGCCGGACCGGCACGCGCCCTGGATGACATGCAAAAAACGCTTATGAATCATCGACTTGCACTTTTCGCCCGGCCCTAAAGATGTCCACAGAATTTTTTGAGCGTTTTGGCGAAGTTGTGAACAAGTAGGGGTTTTGTATTTGCCGGTGCACTCCAGCGCACCGGCAAAGGGGAGAACGACTCAGGCTGCGCGCTGCTTGCGGCTGAAGCTGTGCACAGCCTCGACCATGGCGCTGACCGATTCCGGCGGGGTGAATTGCGAGATGCCGTGGCCCAGGTTGAACACATGGCCATGGCCGGCGGAGGGGACGCCGTAGGCGCCCAGCGAGCGTTCGACTTCGGCGCGGATCTGCTCCGGATTGGCGAACAGGATCGCCGGATCGAGGTTGCCCTGCAGGGCCACGCGGTCGCCCACCAGGGCACGGGCGCGGCCCAGGTTGACGGTCCAGTCCAGGCCCAGCGCGTCGGCGCCGATGCCGGCCATCTCGTCCAGCCAGATGCCGCCGCCCTTGGTGAACACGATCGCCGGGATGCGCACGCCGTCCTTTTCGCGCTGCAGGCCATCCAGCACTTTCTGCATGGTACGCAGCGAGAATTCCTGGTAGGCGCCGTCGGCCAGCGCCCCGCCCCAGGAATCGAAGATCATCACGGCCTGGGCGCCGGCATCGATCTGGGCGTTCAGGTATTGCACGACGGCTTGCGCGTTGATGTCCAGGATGCGGTGCATCAGGTCCGGGCGCTGGTACAGCATCTTCTTGATGGTGTGGAATTCACGCGAGCCGCCGCCTTCGACCATGTAGCAGGCCAGGGTCCAGGGGCTGCCCGAGAAGCCGATCAGCGGCACGCGGCCGTTCAGGGCGGTGCGGATCTGGGTCACGGCCTTGAAGACATAGTCGAGGGAGTCCATATCAGGCACTACCAGCGCCTTCACCTGCTCCTCGGTGCGCAGCGGGCGCTCGAACTTCGGGCCCTCGCCGTCGGCGAAGTACAGCCCCAGGCCCATCGCGTCCGGCACGGTCAGGATGTCCGAGAACAGGATCGAGGCGTCCAGCGGGTAGCGGTCGATCGGCTGCAGGGTGACTTCGGTGGCGAAGTCCGGATTCTTGGCCAGGCCCAGGAACGAGCCGGCGCGCTCGCGCGTGGCGCGGTATTCCGGCAGGTAGCGCCCTGCCTGGCGCATCAGCCACACCGGGGTGTAGTCGGTCGGCTGGCGCAGCAGCGCACGCAGGAAGGTGTCGTTCTGGAGCGGGGCAAATTGTGGCATGGCAGGCAATCCGGACGAAGGGAAAACCTCTATTATCGCATCCCCCGGTGCACACTTATAATGCCAATCCACCCAAAGAAGGAATGCGCCATGACCGTTGCCAAGAGCAAACTACTCGCGCCCTGCGGCGCCTGGACCTCTCCCATCAGCGCCGCAGTGGTGGCCGCCGGCGCCACGCCGCTGTCCCAGCTGGCGCTCGATTGTGGCGAATTGTATTGGCTGGAAGGCCGCGCCAGCGAAGCCGGGCGCACCACCCTGGTCCGGCGCGACGGCGCGGCGCAGCGCGAACTGACCCCGGCCCCGTTCAACGTGCGCAGCCGCGTGCACGAATACGGCGGCGGCGCCTATGCGGTCGCGGACGGCGCGGCATGGTTCTCGCACTACGGCGACAACCGCATCTACCGCGTGGGCCCGGATGGCCAGCCGGCGCCGGTGACCGCCGAGGGCGCGCGCCGCTACGCCGACTTCGTGGCCGATACCCGGCGCCGGCGCCTGGTCGGCGTGCGCGAAGACCACACGAGCGGCGCCGCCTACCCCGACAACACCATCTGCGCGATCGGCTTCGACGGCGCCGAGACCGTGCTCATGGAAGGCAACGACTTCTATGCCGCGCCGCGCCTGTCCCCAAGCGGGCGCCAGCTGGCCTGGCTGAGCTGGGACCACCCGCGCATGCCCTGGGAAGGCACCGAGCTGTGGCTGGCCGAGATCGCCGAAGACGGCACCCTGGTGGATGGCCGGCTGATCGCCGGCGGCCCGCAGGAATCGATCTGCCAGCCGGAATGGTCGCCGCAGGGCGAGCTGCACTTCGTGTCGGACCGCAGCGGCTGGTGGAACCTGTACCGCTACGACCATGGCGTGGTGCACGCGCTGTGCCCGCGCGCAGCGGAGTTCGGCGGCCCGCACTGGAGCTTCGGCGGCTCGCTGTACGGCTTCCGCCCCGACGGCGAGATCGTCTGCGCCTACATCGAGGCGGGCGTCAGCCGGCTGGCGCGCCTGGCGCGCGACGGCCAACTGACCCAGGTCGCCTCGCCCTACCAGGAAATCCGCGAACTGCGCGTGGCCGGCGACTCGGTGGCGGTGCTGGCCGGCGCTCCCACCATCGCGCTCGAACTGGCGCGCATCGACCTGCTGGATGGCAGCCGCGAAGTGCTGGCGCGTTCGATCGAACAGCTGCCCGAGGAGGGCTACCTGTCGGTCCCGCTCAGCATCAGCTATCCGAGCGCCAGCGGCCGGACGGCCCACGCCTTCTACTACCCGCCCTGCAATGCGGACTTCGCGGCGCCGCATGGCGAACTGCCGCCCCTGATCGTGATCGGCCACGGCGGCCCGACCGGCATGGCGGCCAGCACGCTCAAGCTGGCCACCCAGTTCTGGACCAGCCGCGGCTTCGCCGTGCTGGACGTGAACTACGGCGGCAGCACCGGCTTCGGGCGCGCCTACCGCGACCTGCTCAAGGGCCAGTGGGGCGTGGTCGATGTCGAGGATTGCGTGGCCGGCGCGCGCCACCTGGCCGGACAGGGACTGGTCGACCCGGACCGCCTGCTGATCCGCGGCAGCAGCGCGGGCGGCCTGACCACCCTGTGCGCCCTCGCCTTCCACGACGTGTTCAAGGCCGGCGCCTGCTACTACGGCGTGTCCGACCTGGCGGGCCTGGACGCCGATTCGCACAAGTTCGAATCGCACTACAACCAGTACCTGATCGCCCCGCCCGAGCGCGCGCAAGCGGTGTACCGCGAACGCTCGCCGATCCACCACACCGACAGGCTGCGCCACCCGATGATCTTCTTCCAGGGCCTGGACGACAAGGTGGTGCCGCCGCAGCAGTCGGAGAGCATGGTCGAGGCGCTGCGCGCGCGCAAGCTGCCGGTCGCCTACATCACCCTGGAGGGCGAAGGCCATGGCTTCCGCAAGGCCGAGAGCGTGGTCCAGACCCTGGAAGCGGAGCTGGTGTTCTACCTGCGCGTGTTCGGCGTGCCGGTGCCGGCCGGCCTGCCGCAGGTCGCGATCGACAACCTGGGAGGGGCATGACCCCAGCCGACCTGCCCGTCCGCCTGGCGGCCTGCACTGGCGAAGAGCGTGTGATCTTGATCCTGCTGGCGATTGCCGGCGAGCCGATGGGACGCCAGCGTATCCTCGAACACATGATGGCGGCCGGTGTCCCCTTGCCGCCCGAGCAATGGGCCGCGGAACTGGACCGCCTGCGCGCCGCTGGCCTGATCAGGGACGTGACCGGGCGCGGCGTGATCATCGCGCCCGAGGCAGCCTGGCCGGTCATGGACGATGCGCTCGACCGCGGCGTGTTCGCGGGCGTCGCTACCGTCTACGGCATGGTGACACCGGTGCGCACCGACTGGCAGGGAAACCTGATGCTGCGCAGCTACCGCCAGGGACTGGCGCTGTTGCGCATCGCGCTGCTGACGGGAGAAGACGCGTCCATCGTCACGCCGCTGCTGGCGGCCTGCCTGCGCTGCCACGAAGCCAGCTACCTGCATCCGCTGGTCGATGTCTGCGCGCGCCCCTTCGATCCGGCCCTCGTCAACCGCATCCATCCGGGATTGCGCGACGGCGTGCTGGCCACGCTCATCGCCCACGCCCAGCGCGAACCGGACAGTGCGCCCGCTCTCCGCGCGGCTGCTGAACGGCATGCGGCGCGAGGCGATCCGTCGACCTCGCTGCGTATCGCCCTGTCCGAACACTACCTCCTGTGCGGCCGGCTCGACGACGCACTTGCCCTGCTGGCCGAGGTGAGCGATTCGCCGGGGCTGTTCCTGCGCAGCGTCATCGCCTTGTTACGCGACGATGCCGATGCCGGCCTGACCGGCGTCGAGCAGGCCCTCAAGCTTCTGCGCCGCGAGACCGGCAAGCGCAAGGCGATCTTCGAAGGCACCGGCGCCCACCTGTACCTCACGGCCCTGTTGCGCAGCAAGCAACCGGCCCACCAGAAGCTGGCCGATGCCTGGCTCGATATCGCCACGCGTGCGGTGCAGCGCCCCGACAACGCGGTCTGGTTCCAGCTCGGCATGCTGAGCGAAATCCGGCGCGGCACCGTGAACACCGAGGTGCTGGCCTCGCGCAACTGGGAGATGGCGCTGGAACCCTTCCTGTTCCGCGCCCTGATGCACCACTGGCTCGGCCTGCCGCAACTCGCGGGGAAAAAGCCCCAGCTCGAGGAGATGCTGGAACAGTCCGAGCGCGCCGGTTTCGATTTCTTCTCGGCCCAGCTGGCCGGGCTGCTGGGCCAGCTCGGCTACGTCGGCCACGAGCAGCGCGCCGGCGAGCTGCGGCGCCGGCACCGCTTCGCCGACCTGACCCACTGGTTCGAGCGCGAGGAAGCCTGGGAACGCCAGCTCAATGCCCTGATCAATCTGCAGCCGGCCGTGAATACCGAGGTGGTGCGCGAATCGCGCCTGGTGTGGATGATCCGCTACGACCCGACGCTGGGCGTGCAGGAAGTCGAGCCGCGCGAGCAGAAGCGCGACGCCCAGGGCGGCTGGACGCGCGGACGCGCGGTCGGCCTGAAACGGCTGGCCGAGGAAGGCCCGGAACTGGATTACCTGACCGCCCAGGACTTGCAGGCGGTGAACGCGATCGCCGGCCGCCGCTACTATGGCAGCAGCAGCGTGCGTTTCGAGTTCGAGCTGGACAAGGCGCTGGCGGCCCTGGTCGGCCATCCGCTGCTGTTCTGGATGGATTCGCCCGGTACCCGGGTCGAGCTGCTGCCGGGCGAACCCGAGCTGCTGGTGAAGGCGCGCGCCGGCCAGGTCATGATCACCTTGCAGCCGCCGGTAGGCGAGCAGGATGGCGACGTGATCGTCAGCCGCGAAACGCCGACCCGTTTGCGCCTGGTGCAGGTCAAGGAAGAACACCGGCGCATCGCCGCCATCCTCGGCGAGGGCCTCGAAGTACCGCTGTCGGCCGAGCGCCGCGTGCTGCGCGCAATCAGCGCGATTTCCTCGATCGTCACGGTGCAGTCGGACATCGGCGCCAGCCCTACCGACATCGAACCGGTGGCCGCCGATCCGCGCATTCACGTGCACCTGCGGCCCTACCAGCAGGGCTTGCGCATGCAACTGCTGATCCGCCCCCTGCCCGACGCCGGCGCCTATTACACGCCCGGCGAAGGCGCCGGGAATGTGATCGCCGATGTGAACGGCATCCGCACCGAGGCGCGGCGCGATCTGAACGCCGAGCGCGAAGCCGAGCGCCAGTTGATCGGCGCCTGCCAGGCGTTCGAGCATGCGGAGCTGGACCACGGCGAATGGCTGCTCGCTACGCCCTTGCACTGCCTGGAACTGGTCGACCAGCTGCGCGCGCTCGATCCTGCGAGCGTGATGGTGGCCTGGCCGGAAGGCGAGAAATTCCGGGTGGCGAAGCGCGCCAGCAGCAAGTCGCTACGCGTACAGATCCGGCGCGACCGCGACTGGTTCGAGGCCAGTGGCGAAATCGTCATCGACGAGGGTCGCGTGCTCGACCTGCGCACCATCCTGGCGCGCCTGCGCGAAGGCGGCAACCGCTTCGTGGCGCTGGGCGACAACGAATACCTGGCCCTGAGCGACGAGCTGCACCGGCGCCTGGCCGAACTCTACTCGTATGGCGAGGTCCAGGGCGACGGCGTGCGCATGCATGCGCTGGCCAGCTTCGCGCTCGACGAACTGGCGCGCGAGGCCGGTGAAGTCGATGCGGATGCCGCCTGGCGCAAGCACCTGAAGCGCATGGAAGACAGTGCGGCCTTCGTGCCGACCGTGCCGACCACCCTTCAGGCCGAGCTGCGCGACTACCAGCGCGAAGGCTTCGAATGGCTGGCGCGGCTGGCCCACTGGGGCGTGGGCGCCTGCCTGGCCGACGACATGGGCCTGGGCAAAACCCTGCAGGCGCTGGCGCTGCTGCTGACGCGCGCGCCGAACGGCCCGGCGCTGGTGATCGCGCCGACCTCGGTGTGCCTGAACTGGATCGCGGAAGCGGCGCGCTTCGCGCCGACCCTGAACCTGAAGCTGTTCGGCCCGGGCGACCGCGCCGCCCTGCTCGAGGAAGCCGGTCCGTTCGACGTGGTCGTGGCCAGCTATGGCCTGCTGCAGCTGGAAGCGCCGCAGTTCGCCAGGAAGCGCTGGCACAGCATCGTGCTCGACGAGGCGCAGGCGGTCAAGAACATGCACACCAAGCGCTCGCAGGCCGTGATGGCGCTGCAGGGCGACTTCCGCATGGCGGCCACCGGCACGCCGCTGGAAAACCACCTGGGCGAGCTGTGGAACCTGTTCCGCTTCATCAATCCGGGCCTGCTGGGCACGGCCGACCAGTTCCAGCTGCGCTTTGCCGGCCCGATCGAGAAGGCGCAGGACAAGCGCGCCGAAGCCGGCGCGCGCACCCGGCTGCGGCGCCTGGTCCAGCCTTTCATCCTGCGCCGCACCAAGACCCAGGTGCTGTCCGAGCTGCCGCCGCGCACCGAGATCGTGCTGCCGGTCGAACTCACCCAGGAAGAAACCGCGCTGTACGAATCGCTGCGCCGCGAGGCACTCGACAGGCTGGCCGCGCTGGAAGCGCCCGAGAACCAGAAATCGATCGCGATCCTGGCCGAGATGATGCGGCTGCGCCGCGCGGTCTGCAATCCGGAGCTGGTGGCCCCGGGCGCCGGCATCGCCAGCAGCAAGCTGAATGCCTTCGCGCGCCTGCTCGACGACCTGCTCGAGAACCGCCACAAGGCGCTGGTGTTCAGCCAGTTCGTCGACCACCTGACCCTGATCCGCAACTACCTCGACGGGCGCGGCGTGCCCTACCAGTACCTGGACGGCAGCACCCCGATCCAGGAGCGCCAGCGCCGCGTCGACGCCTTCCAGCGGGGCGAAGGGGAGCTGTTCCTGATCAGCCTGAAGGCGGGCGGGGTCGGCATCAACCTCACCGCGGCCGACTACGTGATCCACATGGACCCGTGGTGGAACCCGGCGGTCGAGGACCAGGCCTCGGACCGCGCCCACCGCATGGGCCAGCAGCGCCCCGTGACCATCTACCGCCTGGTCGCGCACGGCACCATCGAGGAAGGCATCGTCGACCTGCACCACCACAAGCGCGACCTGGCCGACAGCCTGCTCGAAGGGACCGAGATGGCGGCGCGCATGTCGCCCGAAGCCATGCTGGCCATGCTGCGCCAGGGCTTGCAAAAATGACCTCTACCGTTTCCATTCAGGGTCAGGTCTGTCATTCGGACACCGATCGAGCACCTTTGATTTAGCTCAAAACGCTGGTTTGTTTATCCCCGATGCGTTAAGTGGCCCGTTCATGGGAGGATCTGATCGCTCTGTCCTGCGACGCACGACGATGACATCGAACAGGAAAACCATCCCAGCATATTCAAAGTCGTTTTGAGATTTCGCAAGGGTTGTGCGTCTATGTCCGAATGACAGACCTGACCCTGAATGCTTGAAAAAATGACGTTGGACGCTTGGGCTCGTCCTGTCGCGTTGCAAACGCCAGCTCTTCCGTGTGATCATGCGGGGCTCTGCGTTACATGTCGGAATGTTTCCGCCGCCCGCAAGCGGTGTGAATGGTGCTAATCTGCACGCGCCGCACGGCAGCCTGCGCTCCGGGGCGTCCCGACCTTTCTTTTGTTGTTACAGGGCCGAATACGATGATGAAAACGAAAATCGCGCTGGCGGTGCTGCTGGCGTGTTTCGCACTGGCGCCGGCCAGCGCCAGGACTTCCAAGCCTGCCAAGGGCAAGGCGAAGGCCACCAAGGTGGTCAAGTCGAAGGCCGCCGACAAGCGCAGGAAGGCGCCCGTGAAGAAGGCCGCGGCGGCTGCCGCCGCTACCGCCGTCGCCGCGACCGCGGTGGCTGCGGCGCCGCCGGCCGGCCCCGCCGAGCGCCGTCTCGACCGCCGCATGGACACGATGAGCATGCAGTTCCTGACCGCGCTGTGGCGCATCGATCCGGAAGGCGGCATCTATGTCGGCAAGTTCGACCAGGCCGCCAGCCTGACCATTCCCGACGCCGCCACCCGCGCGAAGAAGCTGGCCTTCTACACCGAGTGGCTGGACAAGTTCAGCAAGCTCGATACGAAACAGCTCTCGGCACGCCAACGCACCGACCTGGCCCTGCTGGTCAACAAGCTGGAGAAGGAGCGCTGGAACCTCACCACCTGGCGCGAATTCGAATGGAATCCGGCGCTGTACAACGTGGCCCAGCCGCTCGACCTGGTCCTGAACACCGACTACGCGGCCAAGCCGCAGCGCCTGCGCACCATCCTCAGGCGCCTGGCCAACGTGCCCGAGTTCTACCAGGCCGCGCAGGCATCGATCACCACCCCGACCCTCGAACACACCCGGCTGGCGATCACCCAGGCGCCGGGTACGCTCGCCGTGCTGGCCGACCTCGGCCAGGCGGCCCAGGAATCGATCCTGACGGCGCAGGAGAAAGCGATCTTCGCGCAGCGCATCGCCAACGCCGGCAGCGCGGTGCTGGGCTATGTCGACTTCCTGACCCAGCTCGACAAGAGCCTGGTGGCGTCCAGGGGCGCACGCCCGTTCCGCACCGGGAAGGAGATGTACGAACAGAAGTTCGCGCTCGAGATCCAGTCCTCCAGCAGCGCCGAGCAGACCTACCGCAAGGCGCTGGCCACGCGCGCGGAGCTGCTCGCGCGCATGGACACGATCTCGGACGAACTCTGGCCGCGCTACATGGCCGGCGTGGCCAAGCCGAACGACCGCTTCCAGAAGATCGGCATGATGATCGACAAGCTGTCGGCGCGCCACGTCGCGCGCGAGAACTTCCTCCCCGAGATCCGCCGCCAGATCCCCATGCTGCACGAATGGGTGACGAAGCATAACCTGCTGACCCTCGACGCCGACAAGCCGCTCGAAGTGCGCGAGACCCCGATGTACCAGCGCGGCGTGGCCGGCGCCAGCATCGACGCGCCCGGCCCTTATCGTCCGAAGGACAAGACCTACTACAACGTCACCCCGCTGGACAGCCTGACGCCGGAACAGGCCGAGAGCAGCCTGCGCGAGTACAACGAGTGGATCCTCCAGATCCTCAACATCCACGAGGCGATCCCGGGCCACTACGCGCAGCTGGTGTACGCGAACCGCTCGCCTTCGCTGATCAAGTCGCTGTTCGGGAATGGCGCGATGGTCGAGGGCTGGGCCGTGTACGGCGAGCGCATGATGCTGGAATCGGGCTATGGCGGCAACGCGCCCGAGATGTGGCTGATGTACTCGAAGTGGAACCTGCGCAGCGTGACCAACACCATCCTCGACTACGGCGTGCACGTGCTGGGCATGCAGCAGGCCGAGGCGATCGACCTGCTGACCCGCCAGGCCTTCCAGACGCGCCAGGAAGCCGACGAAAAATGGCGCCGCGTGAGCCTGACCTCGGTGCAGCTGACCAGCTACTTCAGCGGCTACGAGCAGATCGTGGAATTGCGCGAACGCCGCAAGCAGCAGCTGGGCGAGCGCTTCAACCTGAAGGAATTCCACGACCAGTTCCTCAGCTACGGCAACGCGCCGGTGAAGATGATCTCGGAGCTGATGCAGTAAGCATGGTTTGATCCTGCACAGCAAACCCGCTGTGCAAAATCGCACAAGCGGCGTGCTCGCACGCTCGCTTGTACGCAATATCTCCAGGTCTACAATGGATTCGGACCCACGGGTCACGACACCATCAGCCGGAGACATCCCATGCACCCGGCTTCTTCTTCGCCGCCGTCCTAGCGAACGCGCGGCCCGCAGTCTTTTTCTGTTTGTCATCGAAGCCGGACCTGCGCGGCGTGCCCTGCCACGCCCGTACGTCCGGTTCAGCAGTCCTTCCACGCAAAGAACGGAGGCTTTGAATGGCATTCCTCGTAAAACACACGACGGACCGCCGCTGCCTGCCTGGCGCTGCTGGCGCCCTGGACGCAGGCGGCTGCCCAGGTTCAGGCCGGGCCGGGCACCTGAAGCGCGAACCAGACCCAGGTCGCGAGCGTGATCTGGGGCAGCAGCGATTTCACGGTGGCCCAGGGCTACGGTCCGCTGGATGCGGCGGCCATGCGCCAGGTCTATGGCGGCAGCTTCACCCAGGGCACGACCGCCAGCGTGCCTGGCAGCGGTAGCAACATTCCCCATACCGACGCGAACGGCAAGCTGCGCACTTCCGAGATCACGGTGAGCGGCATGGGCCATGCGTGGCCGGCCTGCGCCGGTGGCCAGAACAGCAACTACGTCAGCTCGGCCAAGGTCAACTACCCGGCCTTCGTGATGGATTTCTGGTTCAACAACACCCCGCGCGTGGCGCGCGCGGCACCGCCCACCATGAGCTCGTGCAGCGCCAGCGTGTCCGGGTCGACCGTGACGGTGAACGGAGCGGCGAACGATCCTTCAGGGTCCATCGGCGGCTACAAGGTGGTGCTGAACGGTCCTTCGCTGGTGAACGATGCGGCTGCGGGCAGCGGGGCCGGCTTCAGCAAGGCGTATACCGGCCGAGCCGACGGCTACTACACGGGCGCGGTCACCGCCACCGGCAGCACCGGGCAGGTCTCGGCGGCCTGACACATCGGCCAGTTCCTGGTCGGCGCGGCGCCGGCGCTGCAGCCGCCCGCCGGCCTGGCGGTGGGCGCGGCCACGGCCAGCAGCATTGCGCTGTCCTGGAATGCGGCGAGCGGGGCGACCGGGTACAACCTGTATCGCAACGGAGCGAAGGTGAATGCCGGCGCGTTGACGGCGACCGCCTTCACCGATACCGGGCTGGCGGCGGCGACCAGCTACAGCTACCAGGTCTCGGCGCTGGCCAACGGCGTGGAAAGCGTGTTGTCGAATGCGGTGAGCGGAAGCACGACCTCAGGCTTCGTGTGCACGGCGACCACGGCTAGCAATTACGCGCACGTGCAGGCAGGGCGGGCGCATCACAGTGGAGGCTATGCACTGGCGAATGGGTCGAACCAGAATATGGGGCTCTACAACACGTTCTATACGAGCACGCTGGCGCAGACGGCCGCGCGGTATTACATCATCGGTAACTGTCCTTGAATGCATCAGGGGCCATGCTTGCGCATGACCTCTGTCATTCGTCAGGCCGTTTCTTCCGGCGCCCTGGTTACCCGCGCAAACATCGGCGCCACCAGCAGGCCCAGCTCGTAGAGCAGGCACATCGGAATCGCCAGCGCCAGCTGGCTGACCACGTCCGGCGGCGTCACGATGGCCGCGATCACGAAGGCGCCCACGATCACGTACGAACGCACCGCGCGCAGCTTCTCGATGCTGACGATGCCCATGCGGACCAGGATCACCACCACCACCGGCACTTCGAAGGCCGCGCCGAAGGCCAGGCACATCGACATCACGAAGTCGAGGTAGTTTTCGATATCCGGCGTCACCGCGATCGAGTCCGGCGCGAATTCGCCGATGAAGTGGAACACCCGCCCGAACACGAAGAAATAGCAGAACGCCACGCCGGCGATGAACAGCACCGAGGACGAGATCACCAGCGGCAGCACCAGGCGCTTCTCGTGCGCGTACAGGCCGGGCGCGACGAAGGCCCAGAGCTGGTAGAACACCCAGGGCAGCGCCACGATGAAGGCCAGCAGCAGGGTCACCTTCATCGGCACCAGGAAGGGGGAAATCACGCCGGTCGCGATCATCTTCGAGCCGGGCGGCAGCGAGGCGATCATCGGCGCGGCCAGCAGGTCGTAGATCTCCGACGGCCCCGGCCACAGCATCAGCGCCGCGCAGGCGAGCGCGATCCCGATCGAGGCCTTGACCAGGCGGTCACGCAATTCGACCAGGTGGGAAATGAAGGTTTCTTCGCCTGCGGCTGGTTCAGTCATCGGAAGAACGATTTGGAAGAGGTGGCGCCGGAAGACGGACGGAACTTGCGTACGCGGGCGGCGCCCGAAATCACATGGCTCCTGGTGCCATGGCGGTTCTTGTACCAGGCCGGCACGGCCGAGGTGCGCACCAGCTTCTTGCGGCGGAAGTCGCGCGCCTTGCGGTCGATGTCGGCCGGCGTCGCCGGCGCCGGCGCCGTCACGTCGGTATCGTGGGCGGCGCGGCCGTCCCACAATGCCTCGACCTCGTCGACATGGCTGGACACGCTGTGCTCGACCTCGTCCTTGAACGATTGCGCACTGTCCTGCACTTCCTTGTGCAGGTTGCGCAGCTCGTCCAGCTCGATCTCGCGGCTGACTTCGGACTTGACGTCGTGCAGGTAGCGCTGCGCCCGCCCATAGAGCGTCCCGGCCATGCGCGCCACCTTCGGCAGCTTTTCAGGGCCGATCACGATCAGCGCGACCACGCCGATGATCGCCAGTTTCGACAGTCCGAGATCGATCATGGGACCCGGGGATTACGAACGGGTCTTGTCGCGGGCTTCCACGTCGATGGTCGTCTTGTCGGCGACCTGCTGCGGCGGCTGGGCCGCGTTCGCGCTGGCGTTCGCATTCGCGTTCGCCTTGTCTTCATCGCCCTTCACGCCATCCTTGAAACCCTTGACGGCTTTGCCGAGATCGGAGCCGATATTGCCGATCTTCTTGGTGCCAAAAATCAGCATGACGACGACCAGGACAATGACCCAGTGCCAAATACTCATCGAACCCATATTTTTCTCCTAGCAAGGCGACTACCGCCTGTAAATCGGGAAACGTATATCGCAGTATATGCGATGCGGAGGCATACTGCCCCCTTGTAACATGTAATGCAATACTTATACGTGCAGGCCGCGCCACGGACGCGGGCCGCCGTACATGTGGAGATGCAGGTGATGGACTTCCTGGCCGCCGTCCGGACCGCTGTTGATCAGGGTCTTGAAGCCGCCGCTGCGGCTGCCGTCCGGACCGGTCTTAACCGCAATACCATGCTCAGCGGCAAGCTTCGGCACCAGGGCCAGCATCTTGCCCAGCAGCGCGGTGTGTTCCTCGGTGCAGTCGGACAAGGTGGCCACGTGCTGCTTCGGGATCACCAGCAGGTGTACCGGAGCGGCCGGATTGATGTCCTTGAACGCCAGCACCTCGTCATCTTCATAGACTACGCTGGCCGGAATCTGCTTGGCGGCAATCTTGCAAAAAATGCAGTTATCCATCTTCTCTCCAGATGTATTACACCGTTCCACAGGCGCCCAGCCCAGGAAACCCATGCATCCTACCCGTGCCTCATGACACCGGTGTGACGATCCTGCCCCGATTATGACACCGGAAGGTGCCAGAAGTGGAGTAAGTAGGCGCTTACTCGTCTTTTCTCGACGCTTTTTCTTCGAGGCCGGACAGGCCTTCGCGGCGCGCCAGCTCGTCGAGCACCTGTTGCGGGCTCAGGCCGAAGCTGGCCAGCATGACCATCGAGTGGAACCACAGGTCGGCGCATTCGTAGAGGACCTTGGCGCTGTCGCCCGAGACGCGCGCGTCCTTGGCGGCCAGCACGGTCTCGGTGGCTTCCTCGCCGATCTTCTTGAGGATGGCGTCGTCGCCCTTGGTGAACAGCTTGGCCACATAGGAGGTGGCGGGGTCGCCGCCGTTTTCCGGCTTGCGCGATTCGATCACGGCCGCCAGGCGGGCCAGGGTAAGGCTCATGGGGTCTTCTTTGCTTTGGGGGCGGAATAGATGGTGGCGGGGTCCTGCAGCACCGGTTCGACGCTCCGCCAGTCGGCGCCGTCGAATTTCTGGAAGAAGCAGGAATGGCGCCCGGTATGGCAGGCGATGCCGCCGGCCTGCTCGATCTTGAGCAGCACGACGTCCTCGTCGCAGTCGAGGCGGATTTCCAGCACCTTCTGGGTGTGGCCGGATTCCTCGCCCTTGTGCCACAGCTTCTTGCGCGAACGGCTCCAGTACACCGCCTCGCCCAGCTCGACGGTGCGGGCCAGGGCGTCGCGGTTCATCCAGGCGAACATCAGGATGTCGCCGCTGCCCGCTTCCTGGGCGATGACGGGCACCAGGCCGTGCTCGTCCCATTTGATCTTGTTGAGCCACTTGATTGCCATGTCGCTTCCTTCAGTCCAGGCGCATCGGGATACCGCGTTCGGCCATGAAGCGCTTGGCTTCGCCGACCGTATGCTGCCCGTAATGGAAGATGCTGGCCGCCAGCACGGCGTCGGCATGGCCCTTCAGCACGCCGTCGGCCAGGTCCTGCAGGCCGCCGACGCCGCCCGAGGCGATCACCGGGATGCCGACCGCATCCGACACGGCGCGGGTCAGGCCCAGGTCGAAGCCGACCTTGGTGCCGTCGCGGTCCATGGAAGTGAGCAGCAACTCACCGGCGCCCAGGCTTTCCATCTTGCGCGCCCACTCGACCGCGTCGAGGCCGGTCGGGTTGCGTCCGCCGTGGGTGAAGACTTCCCACTTGCCGGGCGCGACCTGCTTGGCGTCGATCGCGACCACGATGCACTGCGAACCGTGCTTCTGCGAGGCGTCGAACACCAGCTGCGGATTGGTGACCGCCGAGGTGTTCATGCTGACCTTGTCGGCGCCGGCATTGAGCAGGCGGCGCACGTCCTCGACCTTGCGCACGCCGCCACCGACGGTGAGCGGGATGAACACGGTCGAGGCCACGGCCTCGATGATCGGCAGGATCAGGTCGCGGCCGTCGCTCGAGGCGGTGATGTCGAGGAAGGTGATCTCGTCGGCGCCCTGCCCGTCGTAGCGGCGCGCGATCTCGACCGGGTCGCCGGCGTCGCGCAGCTCGGTGAAGTTGACGCCCTTGACCACACGGCCGCCGGTCACGTCGAGGCAGGGAATGATGCGTTTTGCGAGCATAAAGCTTAGGCGTCGGCGCCCTCGGTCAGTTCGTCGGCGCGTTCCTGGGCCGATGCCAGGTCGAGCGTGCCTTCGTAGATGGATCGGCCGCAGATCACGCCTTCGATGCCTTCGTCCTGCACCGCGCACAGCGCTTCCACGTCGGCCAGGTTGTGCACGCCGCCCGATGCGATGATCGGGATGCGCACGGCCTGGGCCAGCTTGACGGTGGCGTCGATGTTCACGCCGCCCATCATGCCGTCGCGGCCGATGTCGGTGTAGATGATCGATTCGACGCCATAGCCTTCGAATTTCTTGGCCAGGTCGATGACTTCGTGGCCCGACATCTTGCTCCAGCCGTCGGTGGCGACCTTGCCGTCCTTGGCGTCCAGGCCGACGATGATGTGGCCCGGGAAGGCGCCGCAGGCATCGTGCAGGAAGCCGGGGTTCTTCACCGCGGCGGTGCCGACGATGATGTAGCTGATGCCGGCGTCCAGGTAGCGCTCGATGGTGTCGAGGTCGCGGACGCCGCCGCCCAGCTGGACCGGGATCTCGTCGATGCCGTTCTCTTCGGCGTAATCCTGCACCGCGGTGAGGATCGATTTGATCGCTTCTTCGTTCTTCGGCTTGCCCGCGAATGCTCCGTTCAGATCGACCAGGTGCAGCCGGCGCGCGCCCTTCTTGAGCCAATGCAGCGCCATGTCGGCGGGATCTTCGGAAAACACGGTGGCAAGGTCCATATCGCCCTGTTTCAGGCGAACGCAGTGACCGTCTTTCAGGTCGATGGCGGGGATCAGCAGCATGGTCGTTGTCGTAAGGTTGACGGGTGGATCAGGGATTCCAGTGGATGAAATTGCGGTACAGGCGCAGCCCGGCGGCCGCGCTTTTCTCCGGGTGGAACTGGGTGGCGACGAGGTTGTCGCGCGCGACGGCGCAGCAATACGGCCCGCCGTAGTCGGTCTCGCCGATCACGTCGCCCGCTTCGCCGGGCGCCGCGTAATAACTGTGCACGAAATAGAAATAGCTGCCGTCCGCGACGCCTTCCCACAGGGCGTGGGGACGGACCTGGCGCACGCGGTTCCAGCCCATCTGGGGCACCTTGAAGCGCGAACCGTCCGCCTGCAGCTTGCCGTCGAGCTGGAAACGCACGACTTTGCCGGGCAGCAAGCCCAGGCCGGGCGTCCCCTCGTTTTCTTCGCTGGACTCGAACAGCATCTGCTCGCCCACGCACACGCCCATCACCGGGCGGGTCTTCACGGCGCGCAGCAGCGCTTCCTCGGCGCCGGATTCGCGCAGGCTGGTCATGCAGTCGCGCATGGCGCCCTGGCCGGGCAGCACGATGCGGTCGGCGCGGTCGATGTCGGCCGCGCTGCTCGACACGATCACCTCGGCTTCGGGCGCGGCGGCGCGCAAGGCCTGCGCGACCGAGCGCAGGTTGCCGAGCCCGTCCACCACAACAATCTTGTTCGTCATGATGTCCGCCGCTTACAGGCTGCCTTTGGTCGAGGGGATGATGCCGGCGGCGCGCTCGTCGAGCTCGGTGGCCATGCGCAGGGCGCGGCCGAAGGCCTTGAACACGGTTTCGCACTGGTGGTGCGCGTTCACGCCGCGCAGGTTATCGATGTGCAGGGTCACGCCGGCGTGGTTCACGAAGCCGCGGAAGAATTCTCCGGTCAGGTCGACGTCGAAGGTGCCGATCATGGCGCGCGTGAAGGGAACGTGCAGTTCCAGCCCCGGGCGGCCCGAGAAATCGATGACCACGCGCGACAGCGCTTCGTCCAGCGGCACATAGGCATGGCCGTAGCGGCGGATGCCCTTCTTGTCGCCGATCGCCTTCGCGACCGCCATGCCGAGGGTGATGCCGGTGTCCTCGACGGTATGGTGGGCGTCGATATGCAGGTCGCCGACGGCTTCGACTTCGAGGTCGAACATGCCGTGGCGCGCGATCTGGTCGAGCATATGGTCGAGGAAGGGGACGCCGGTATTGAGCTTCTGGCGGCCGGTGCCGTCGAGGTTGATCGCGACGCGGATCTGCGTCTCGTTGGTGTTGCGCGTGATTTCGGCGGTGCGTGTCATTGCGGGATGCTCGTCAGTCGTCCTCCCCGTGGGGAAGGACGGTTACAGGGACGCTTTCAGGGCTGTCAGGAATTGGGTGTTCTCGTCCGGAGTGCTGATCGTGACACGGATGCAATTCGTCAGCATCTTATGCATTTTACTCAAATTTTTGATCAGCACCCTCTCCGAATGGAGGCGGGCGCAAGTCTTCTCGGCGTCCGGGACGCGCAGCGAGATGAAATTGGCGCTCGAAGGGAAGACTTCGACGCCGGGCAGCTTGCCGAGCTCGGCGGCCAGGCGGGTGCGCTCGGCGTTGAGCTGTTCCGCCTGGCGGTCGAGCACGTCGATATGGTCGAGCGCGAATTCGGCCGCCACCTGGGTCAGCACGTTCACGTTGTACGGCGGGCGCACCTTCTCGAACTGCTCCAGCAGGGCCGCGGCGCCGGACAGGTAGCCCAGGCGGATGCCGGCCAGGCCGAGCTTGGACAGGGTGCGCATCACGACCAGGTTCGGGAATTCCGGCAGGCGGCCCATGAAGCTGGTGCGCGCGAACGGCTGGTAGGCCTCGTCCACCACCGCGATGCCGGTGTCGCCCAGCGCGCGGATGACGGCTTCGATGTCGGCGGCGTCGAACAGGTTGCCGGTCGGGTTGTTCGGGTAGGCCAGGAACACCAGCGACGGCTTGTGCTCGGCGATCGCGGCCAGCATCGCCTCGCGGTCGAGCGAGAAGTCTTCCTTCAAGGGCACGCCGACGAAATCCGCGCCCGCGAACTGGGCCGAACGCGAGAACATCACGAAGGCCGGCACCGGGGCCATGACCACGGCGCGCCGGTCCTGGTGCGCGATCGCGGTTGCCATGATGGCAATCAGCTCGTCCGAGCCGTTGCCGAGCAGGACGTCGTAACCGCCCGGCACGCCCAGGCTGGCGCAGATCTTCCCCTTCAGGGTGGCGTAGGACGGCACCGGATAACGGTTCAGCGCCGCATCGGCCAGGCGCGCACCCAGTTCGCGGCGCAGTTCCTCGGGCAGCTCGTACGGATTCTCCATCGCGTCGAGCTTGATGTAGCCGGTCGCGTCGGGCACGTGGTAGCTGCCGATCTCGCGGACGTCGGCGCGGATGGTGTTCTCGACCAGCTTGTCGATGGAGGTCATGGCGTTCCTTCGGTGGTGACGGCGGTCTTCGCGGCCGCCTTACGTTTCTTGCTTCCCACGACAGGCACCTCGGGCGCGGCAAGGCGCTCCTGGATGATGTCGCAGTAGGCGGGATTCAGTTCGAAGCCTGTGAAGCGGCGACCGAGGCGTTTGGCCGCGATCGCCGTGGTGCCGCTGCCCATGAAGGGGTCAAGCACGATCCCATCCGGTGGACAGGAGGCCTTGAGCATGCGCTCGATGATTTCGAGCGGCTTCTGGGTCGGGTGGTCTGCCCGTTCCGGATGCTCGCGGTGGAGACGGGATACGCTCCACACATCCTTGGGATTGTAGCCGACTTCGAGCCATTTCGCCCCCACGAATATCGAACGCGAGCGCGCCTTCTTGGTTTCGGCGTCGTACGGGATGCGCACCGCATCCAGGTCGAAGTAGTAATCCTTGCGGTTCACGAAGAAACCGATGGTGTCGTGCACCGAGCTGTAACTGCGCACGCTGCCGCCCATCGAGGGCACGCGGCGGTCCCAGATGATCTCGTTCATCATCGTCATGCGCTTCTTCAGCATCACGAAGATCTCCGGCGCGAAGCGCCAGGTCAGGAACACGTACAGGCTGCCGTTGGCTTTCAGCTTGGGCAGGGCGGCATCGATCCACTGCTCGGTCCAGGCCAGGTAGGCCTCGACGCTCTGCTGGTCGGAGGCGTTGCCGTAGTCCTTGCCAAGGTTATAAGGCGGGTCGGTCAGGATCAGGTCGATCGACCCGTCCGGAATGCGCGCCATACCTGCCAGCGCATCCTCGCAGAATACCTGGTTGACCCAGCCGGTCATGACTTCTCGAGGCGCAGCTCCGCGCTCCTTGCGTGGGCCTGCAAGCCTTCGCCGTAGGCCAGTTCGGCCGCAACCTTGCCCAGCGTCCGGGCGCCGGCCTCGCTCACCATGATCACCGACGAGCGCTTCTGGAAGTCGTACACGCCCAGCGGCGACGAGAAACGCGCGGTGCGCGAGGTCGGCAGCACGTGGTTCGGGCCGCAGCAGTAGTCGCCCAGCGATTCGGACGAGAAGCGGCCGAGGAACATGGCGCCCGCGTGGCGGATCTTGTCGGCCCACAGCAAAGGCTCTGCGGCGGAGATTTCCAGGTGCTCGGCCGCGATCGCGTTGGCGATCTCGCAAGCTTCTTCCATGTCGCGCACCTTCACCAGCGCGCCGCGGTCGGTCAGCGAGGTGGTGATCGTCGCATGGCGCGGCATGGTCGGCAGCAGCCTGTGGATGCTCTCTTCGACCCTGGCGATGTAGTCCGCGTCCGGGCACAGCAGGATGGCCTGGGCCAGCTCGTCGTGCTCGGCCTGCGAGAACAGGTCCATCGCCACCCAGTCCGGGTCGGTCGAGCCGTCGCACAGCACCAGGATCTCGGAAGGACCGGCGATCATGTCGATGCCGACCGTGCCGAACACGCGGCGCTTGGCCGAGGCGACATAGGCGTTGCCGGGGCCGACGATCTTGTCGACCGGGGGAATGGTTTCGGTGCCGTAGGCCAGCGCGGCCACGGCCTGGGCGCCGCCGATGGTGATCACGCGCGTCACGCCGGCGATCGCGGCGGCGGCCAGCACCATCCGGTTCTTCACGCCGTCGGGGGTCGGCACCACCATGACGATGTCCTTCACGCCCGCCACCTGCGCCGGAATCGCATTCATCAGCACCGAGGACGGATAGGCGGCCTTGCCGCCCGGGACGTAGATGCCGACGCGGTCCAGCGGGGTGACGCGCTGGCCCAGCAGCGTGCCGTCAGGCTCGGTGAAGCTGAAGCCGTTCAGTTCCTGCTTCTGGCGCTCGTGGAACACGCGGATGCGCTCGGCGGCGGTGCGCAGCGCGGCGCGCTGGGCTTCCGGCAGCGAGGCCAGCGCCTCGTCCAGTTCGGCCTGCCCGATGTCGAAGGCGGCCATCGACGCGGCGCCGCCCGGGATGCGGTCGAAGCGGTTGGTGTATTCGAGCACGGCGGCGTCGCCGCGCTTCTTCACGTCAGCCAGGATCCTGGCGACCGCCGATTCGATGGCGTCGTCGGTCTCCGCCTCGAAGGCGAGCAGCGCATCCAGGGTGGCCTTGAAGTCGGGAGCGGTGGAATCGAGCTTGCGGATCTGTACTGCCATGGTTCAGCCTTGAAGTTTGGAAGCGCGTTCGAACGCTGCGAGGATCGGTTGCAGGCGCTCGCGCTTGAGCTTGAGCGCGGCCTGGTTGACGACCAGGCGCGAGGAAATGTCCATGATCTTTTCGACTTCGACCAGGTTGTTGGCGCGCAGGGTGCCGCCGGTCGAGACCACGTCGACGATCGCGTCCGACAGCCCGACCAGCGGCGCCAGCTCCATCGAGCCGTACAGCTTGATCAGGTCGACGTGCACGCCCTTGGCGGCGAAGTGCTCGCGCGCGGTGTTGACGAACTTGGTCGCCACGCGCAGGCGCGCGCCCTGGCGCACCGCGGTCTCGTAGTCGAAGCCGGCGTTCACCGCCACCGACATGCGGCACTGCGCGATGCACAGGTCGATCGGCTGGTACAGGCCTTCGCCCCCATGCTCGAGCAGCACGTCCTTGCCGGCCACGCCGAAGTCGGCGGCGCCATGCTGGACATAGGTCGGCACGTCGCTGGCGCGCACGATCAGGACGCGCACGCCCGGATCGTTGGTCGGCAGGATCAGCTTGCGCGAGGTTTCCGGGTTCTCGAGCACCTCGATGCCCGCCGCCGCCAGCAGCGGCATGGTGTCCTCGAAGATGCGGCCCTTGGACAGGGCCAGGATCAGCTGGGGTTCACCGGCGGTTTTACTCATACTAGTCGAAGTCATGGCTTGCTTTATTTGATCCGCACGATATCGGCGCCGACGGCCGACAGCTTCACTTCCATCCGGTCGTAGCCGCGGTCCAGGTGGTAGATGCGGTCGATCAGGGTCGTGCCCTCGGCGGCCATGCCGGCGATCACCAGGGAGGCCGAGGCGCGCAGGTCGGTCGCCATCACCGGCGCGCCGACCAGGCGGTCCACGCCCTTGATGAAGGCGGTATTGCCCTCGGTCGAGATCTGCGCGCCCAGGCGGTTCATTTCCTGCACGTGCATGAAGCGGTTCTCGAAGATGGTCTCGGTCACGCGGCTCGGGCCCGAGGCGATCGTGTTCACGGCCATGAACTGGGCCTGCATGTCGGTCGGGAAGCCCGGGTATTCCGTGGTGCGGAAGGATACCGGGGTCGGACGGCCGTCCATGCGCGCACGGATGGTGTCGCCGCTGACGGTCAGCTGCAGGCCCATCTCGTTCAGCTTGTCGATGGCGACGTCGAAGATGTCGGTGCGGGTGTTGGTCAGCAGGATGTCGCCGCCGGTGGCCGCGACCGCGCACAGGAAGGTGGCGGCCTCGATGCGGTCGGAGATCACCGCGTGGCGCGCGCCGTGCAGTTCGGGCACGCCCTGGATCACCAGGCGGTCGGTGCCGATGCCTTCGATCTTCGCGCCCATGGCCACCAGCAGCTTGGCCAGGTCGGTCACTTCCGGCTCGCGCGCGGCGTTTTCCAGCACCGTCTCGCCTTCGGCCAGGGTGGCGGCCATCAGCAGGTTCTCGGTGCCGGTCACGGTGATCATGTCGGTGCGGATGCGCGCGCCCTTCAGCTTGTCCGCCCTGGCGTGGATGTAGCCGCCTTCGATCGTGATCTCGGCGCCCATCGCGCGCAGGCCCTTGATGTGCTGGTCGACCGGACGCGAACCGATCGCGCAGCCGCCCGGCAGCGAGACCCGGGCTTCGCCGAAGCGCGCCAGCAGCGGCCCGAGCACCAGGATCGAGGCGCGCATGGTCTTGACCAGTTCATATGGCGCGACCAGGGTGTCGATGTGGGCGCCGTTCAGGGTGACGCGCTCGTCCTCCTGGGTCACTTTCAGGCCGGTCTGCTCGAGCAGCTTGAGCATGGTGCGCACATCGTGCAGGCGCGGCACGTTCGACAGTTCGACGTCGCCGGCGGTCAGGAGGCCCGCGCACAGGATCGGCAGCGCCGCGTTCTTGGCGCCGGACACCGCGATTTCACCATTCAGGCGCTTGCCGCCGACAATCTGGAGCTTGTCCATGCTTATCCTTGATACTCTTCAGGGGTGAGGGTTTTCATCGACAGCGCGTGGATTTCCTCGCGCATGCGGTCGCCCAGCGCCGCATACACCAGCTGGTGGCGCTGGATCGGGCGCTTGCCGGCAAAGGCCGGCGACACGATCACGGCGGTGAAGTGCTGGCCATCGCCTTCCACGTGCAGATGGGTGCACTCCAGGCCATTGCTGATATAGCTATGAATCAGTTCGGGTGTGGTCGCCACGGTAACTCCAGAGGTTTAATTTCTAATGCTTGGTGCTTGTTGCCTAGTGACGCAGCTTGTAGCCGCGCTTGAGCAGGTTGATTGCAATTGTCGCCAGCACCGCGAAGAACACGGCCACGATGGCCAGGCTGGTCCAGGGCGAGACGTCGGATTTGCCGAAGAATCCGTAACGGAATCCGTCAATCATATAAAAGAACGGATTGAAATGCGAGACGGCAAGCCAGAAAGGCGGCAGTTTTTGGATGGAATAGAACACACCGGCCAGGAAAGTGGCGGGCATGATCAGGAAGTTCTGGAAAGCCGCCAGCTGGTCGAACTTCTCGGCCCAGATGCCGGCGATGACGCCCATGGTGCCCAGGATCGCCGCGCCCAGCAGGGCGAACACCGCGATCCACAGCGGCGCCACGAAGCTCAGGTGCGCAAACCAGGCGGTCACGATGAACACGCCGGCGCCGACCGCGAGCCCGCGCAGCACCGAGGCCAGCACATAGGCCGACAGGATCTCGGCGTGCGACAGCGGCGGCAGCAGGATGAACACCAGGTTGCCGGTGATTTTCGACTGGATCAGGGACGAGGACGAATTCGCGAACGCGTTCTGCAGCACGCTCATCATCACCAGGCCCGGGATCAGGAAGGAGGTGTAGCTGACGCCATCGAGCATCTCGATGCGGCCGTCGAGCACATGGCCGAAGATCAGCAGATACAGCATGGCGGTGACGACCGGCGCCGCCACGGTCTGGGTCGCGACCTTCCAGAAGCGCAGCGACTCCTTGTAGAACAGGGTGCGGAAGCCCACCGAGAACAGGTTCATTATTTTCCCTCCATGATCTGGATGAAGATGTCTTCCAGGTCGGCCTGCTCCAGCTGCATCTCGTCGATCACCGCGCCCGACTGGCGCAGGCGCGCCAGGATGGGCTCGACGTCCGAGTAATCGTTCACGCGCAGGGTGTACTTGTTGCCGTGGCCATTGTCATGTTCATCATGCGAGACCAGGTGGCGCAGCTCGCCCGGCAGCTCGCCGCTCTTCAGGTGCACCACCAGCTGCGAACCCGACACCCGGCGCAGCAGGGCCGGCATGGTGTCGAGCGCCACCACCTGCCCCAGCTTGAGCATGGCCACGCGCTGGCACATCGCCTGCGCTTCTTCCAGGTAGTGGGTGGTCAGGACCACGGTATGGCCTTCGCGGTTCAGGCGCGCGATGAACTTCCACAGGGTCTGGCGCAGCTCGACGTCGACGCCGGCGGTCGGCTCGTCGAGCACGATCACGGGCGGCTTGTGCACCAGGGCCTGGGCCACCAGCACGCGCCGCTTCATGCCGCCGGACAGGGCGCGCATGTTGACGTCGGCCTTGTTGGTCAGGTCGAGGTTGTGCATGACCTCGTCGATCCAGGCGTCGTTGTTCCTGATGCCGAAGTAGCCGGACTGCAGGCGCAGGGTCTCGCGCACCGTGAAGAAGGGATCGAACACCAGCTCCTGCGGCACCACGCCCAGGCGCATGCGCGCGTCGCGGAATTCCCTGACGACGTCGTGGCCATGGATGCGCACGCTGCCGGCATCGGGACGGATCAGCCCCGCGATGGTGGAGATCAGGGTGGTCTTGCCGGCGCCGTTCGGACCCAGGAGGCCGAAGAACTCGCCTTCCTCGATGCTCAGGGATACGCCCTTGAGGGCCTTGAAGCCTTTGTAGCTCTTCTCGACGCTGTCTATCTGGATCGCTGTCATTCTTGTTGGATGGCGCGGGCGCGCCCGGACCGTGCGGGGAAACGGTCCATTATAGGGGAAATTGCCGTGTCAAGAACTTGACCGGCGTTTTACGGGGTGGAATGGGAGGTAGGGTGGGCGGATTTTCCGCCCACGCGGTGACAGGCGGAAGCGAGATCATCGCGCCCGATAGCGGCGCCGATATCGATCGACGCGTGGACGGCATAGCCGTCCACCCTACATGCATCAGGACCGCGGCAGCAGCCCGTCGACCCCGTACAGGGCCGCCAGCTTGAGCACGTTCTCGGGAACGTTGACGAAGGTGAGGCGCTGGCCGGCAGCCAGCGCGCGGCGCTGCCAGGCCAGCAGCAAGGCGATGCCCGACGAGTCGGCGGCCTTGATGCCGCCCAGGTCGAACTCGGTCTCGCCCGCCGCAATCGCGGCGCAGCCCTGCTCCAGCGCGGCGGGCGCGCTCTGGAAGGTCAGGGCCTCGAGCGAGAGCATGGGATTGGCCTCGGCCATTACTTCGGCGCCTTCAGCGGCTTGGCGGCCAGTTGCTGGTTGCGGTCGGCCAGACGCTTGATCAGGCCATCGATGCCGTTCTTGTTGATCTCGCTGGTGAAGGTGCTCTTGTAGGTCTCGACCAGCCAGGCCCCCAGCACGTTCACGTCGTAAATCTTCCAGCTCTGAGGCGTCTTGCTCAGGCGGTAATTCAGGGTGATCGGCTCGCCGCGGGTGACGTTCACCTGCGAGCGCACCTCGACTTCGGTGTCGGCCGGATCGGAGCGCATCGGCTTGAATTCGACGGTCTCGTTCTTGATCTGCGACAGCGCGCCGGCATAGGTGTAGACCAGCAGGGTGCGGAATTCCTCCGACAGGCGCTTCTGCTGTTCCGGGGTGGCCTGGCGCCAGAAGCGGCCGGCGGCCTGCGCGGTCATCTTTTCGGAATCCACGTACGGCAGGATCTTCACGTTCACCAGGTCCATGATCTTGGAGCGGTTGCCGGCCTGGATATCCTTGTCGGCCTTGACGGCGTCGATCACGTCGGCGCTGATGCGCTTGATCAGTACGTCCGGCGCCTCGTTGGCGGCCGGCGCCGGCGCGGCGATCACGCTGGTGGCGAAAGCGATGCTGGCGGTCGCGCTGGCAATCAGTTGAATCAGTGGCTTCATGTGCATATTTTTCCTTTCGTTGGCCTGCCGCGCCGCGCGCCCCGTGGCGCCGACGGCGTGGCACTGTCCCGGTTAACTCTTCTTACTGCTTTTCGGATGACACCGGCTGCGGCACGACCTGCGAATTCGAGGACTTGTCTTCCTCGGGCTCGGCCTGTTCGGGCACGTTGCCGTCGTAGACCTGGCTCTGGCGGCGCTGCATGTAGCCGTCGCGGATGAATTCGTAGCGGTCCAGGGCGGCGTCTTCCAGCAGGTTCGAGGCATCCAGCAGGGTGGCGCGCTTGTCGACGACACGCACCGCGGCGCCGATGTTGCGCCAGTTGGTCGGCTCCTTGTACTTCCATGGGTCGCCGGCGAAATCGGCCGGCAGCGCCGCGGTATCACGTACCGTAGATGGGCCCAACAATGGCAACATCAAGTAGGGACCGCTCGACACGCCCCATACGCCCAGGGTCTGGCCGAAATCCTCGTTGTGCTTCGGGATGCCGGCTTCCGAGGCGATGTCGAGCAGGCCGAAGATGCCGAAGGTCGAGTTCAGGGCGACGCGGGTGACGTCGCCCATGCCGGCCTGGCCTTTGCCTTGCAACAAGTTATTCACTGCGCTCCAGGCGTCCGACAGGTTGCCGAAGAAGTTGTTCACGCCGGTCTGCGCGAAATCCGGCAGGGTTTTCTTGTAGGCGGTGGCGGTCGGCTTCAGGACGGTGCGGTCGACCGCATCGTTGAACGTGAAGACGGCGCGGTTATAGCCTTCGAACGGATCCTGCGGATTGTTCGCCGTGCTGGCGCAACCGCTCAGGGCCAGTATTGCGCAAGCGGCCAGGATGCTGTTGATACGGGAAATGCGCTTCATTCGCTACCTTCCTTTCCTTCAGCGGCCTTGCTATAAATAAACTGATTAATCAAGTCTTCCAGCACGGCGGCCGACTGGGTACGGTTGATGCGGTCGCCGTTCGCCAGGTTCTGGGTATCGCCACCGGGTTCGATGCCGATGTACTGTTCGCCCAGCAAGCCGGCGGTCAAGATCTTCAAAGAACTGTCCTTCGGGAATTTATACGCAGGCTCCATATCGAGGCGCACCAGAGCCTGGAAGGTCTTGTCGTCGAAGCTGATTTCCCCCACGCGGCCGACCACCACACCGGCGCTCTTGACCGGCGCCTGCGGCTTGAGGCCGCCGATGTTGTCGAACTTGCCGGTGATCGTATAGGTCTGGCTGAACGAAACCGTGCTCAGGTTGCCCGCCTTGAGGGCGAGGAACAGCAGCGAAGCCGCGCCCAGCAGAACGAACAGGCCAACCCAGACGTCGATAGTTTTGCGATGCATACGTATACCCTACGGAACCTAAATTACTTGTTAAACATCAGTGCGGTCAGGATGAAGTCCAGCCCCCAGACCATCAGCGAGGCGATGACGACGGTGCGCGTGGTCGCACGCGACACGTCTTCCGGCGTCGGCTGGGCCTGGTAACCCTGGAACAACGCGGTGAACGTGACCGCGATGCCGAAGATAAAGCTTTTGATCACACCGTTCAGTACGTCAGCGCGCACATCGACGCCGGATTGCATCTGCGACCAGAATGCGCCTTCGTCGACGCCGATCAGCTGCACGCCCACCAGGTAGCCGCCCATCACGCCGACCGCCGAGAACACGGTGGCCAGGATCGGCATGGCGATCACGCCGGCCCAGAAGCGCGGCGCCAGCACGCGCTGGACCGGGTTAATCGCCATCATTTCCATGGCCGTCAGCTGCTCGCCGGCCTTCATCAGGCCGATCTGCGCGGTGAGCGAGGTGCCGGCGCGGCCGGCGAACAGCAGCGCGGTGACCACGGGACCGAGTTCGCGGGTTAGCGCCAGCGCGACCACCTGGCCGAGCTTCTGCTCGGCGCCGTACTGGTTCAGCGTGTAGTAGCCCTGCAGGCCCAGCACCATGCCGACGAACAGGCCGGAAACGACGATGATCACCAGCGAATAGTTGCCGATGAAGTGGACCTGCTCCGAGATCAGGGCCGGGCGGCGGAACGCGCCGGGCGACACGCCCAGCAGGTTGAAGAAGGCGCGAGTGGCGAAGCCGATGCTGGCGATCACTTCGCGCGTCTGGCGGCCGACGGTTTCGAGGATGCGGGCGATCATTTGCGCGCTCCCAGGCCGAGGTCCTCGGCCAGCGACTTGCCGGGATAGTGGAAGGGCACCGGACCGTCCGGGGCGGCGTTCACGAACTGCTTCACGTAGGGGTCTTCGGACACGCGCAGTTCGGCCGGGCTGCCTTCGGCGACGATCTTGCCTGCCGACATGAAATACACGTAGTCGGCGATCGCAAAGCACTCGTGCACGTCGTGCGAGACCAGGATCGAGGTCGAGCCGAGGGCGTCGTTCAGGTTGCGGATCAGGTTGGCGGTCACGCCCATCGAGATCGGGTCGAGGCCGGCGAAGGGCTCGTCGTACATGATCAGTTCGGGGTCGAGCGCGACGGCGCGCGCCACGGCGACGCGGCGCGCCATGCCGCCCGAGATTTCGGCCGGCTTCAGGCGGTGCGCATTGCGCAGGCCGACAGCATTCAGTTTCATGAGTACCAGGTCGCGGATCAGTTCTTCCGGCAGCTCGGTGTGCTCGCGCAGCGGGAAGGCGACGTTATCGAATACCGACAGGTCGGTGAACAGGGCGCCGAACTGGAACAGCATACCCATGCGGCGGCGCAGGCGATACAGGCCTTCGGTATCAAGCCGGTGCACGACTTCGCCGCCCACCCGGACTTCGCCGCGCTGGGGACGGATCTGTCCGCCGATCAGGCGCAGCACCGTGGTCTTGCCGCAACCCGAGCCGCCCATGACAGCCACCAGCTTACCGCGTGGGAAGTCCATGCGGAGGTTCGACAGGATGGAACGCTCTCCGTATGCAAAGTGCAGATCGCGGATTTCGACTAGGTTCGACACAGCGTAATTAATATTTGAGTAATCCAGTATTGTAGTTCAGAAAGGGCAAACCCTGCTGAAGACGCCCCCGTTTTGGCGCTTGGATCGCTGCGCTATTACAACAAAAATAACTTTTGAGTCAGCTATTTTCGTTTGTAAGTGACTGTTTTTTAAGAGATATGTATATAAGGCAAAATTACCTTTATTGAATCATATCAATAAATTCCCTGGAGAAACCTCCCTCATGGGTGGGTAAAGATGGTGCCGAAGGGATGGATCGGCGTGTAACAAAAGGGGGCCGTTTCCAGCCCCCTTTGCTTCCTTTTCCCTGGCCCGCAGCAGGCGTCCTCCGAGCGGCTTCAGGCCGCCTGCTGCACCGCAAAAAAGCGCTCCACCGCCGCCCGCGCCTGCGTGCGCGAGGCCGCCGCCTGTTCCGGCCCGAGCCCCAGGCCCTCGACCGTGAACACGGTGATGTCCTTCAGCCCGATCATCGGCAGCACGGCGCGCAGGTAGGGCTCGAGGAAGTCGGGCTGGCGCGCGCGTTCGCCGGTGCGCCAGCTGCCGCTCGCGATCGCGATGTAGACCGGACGGTCCGGCAGCGTGCCGACCTTGCCCCCGGGCGTGCGGCGCATGGTGCGGTGGATGCGCACTACATGGTCGATCCACGACTTCAGGGTGGAAGGAACGGTCAGGTTGTACATCGGCGTGCCGATCACCAGCACATCGGCGCAGGCCAGTTCCTCGATCAGGCGTTCCGAGCACCCCAGCGACCCGTGGCCGCCGGTTTCGTCGGAAGCGCTGGCCAGGACGCGGGCATAGTCGCCGTCGACGTGCGCCAGGGCGCCCCCGGCGAGGGCGCGCCGGGTGACGCCGGCGCCGGGATGGCGCGCCAGCAGCTGCTCGACGATGCAGGAAGACAGCTGGTGGCTGTCGCCCTGGTCGCCGCGCGGGCTGGCGCTGAGGTGCAGGATATTCATGGTCAAGCTCCGGTCGAAGGTGTCAGGCCAGGTGGATGCGCACGCCGCACATGGCCAGGATGATGACGCTGGCCAGCAGTCCGGCGAACACGGTGCCTCCGGCCAGCACGCGGTTGGCCAGCACGCGCGGCATGTGGTGCGCCAGCATCACGATGCGCAGGCCGCAGAATGCATGCGCCACCACGAAGAACACCCCGCCCAGGTAGTAAGGCAGCAGGCGGATGTTCCATGGATCCATCAGCATGCCGGCCGGCGCCCCGGTCGCGAAGGCCCAGTCGGTGTCGATCCCGAAGTGCACCCGCGCCAGGTACAGCACGGCGTTCAGGTGGCTGATCGCGGCGAAGGTCACGAACACGCCGCCCGCCACCTGGAAGCTGCGTGCGCGGTCCATCGGACGCGCGCTCCAGCGCCATGCCAGCCGCAGGCCGGTCAGGATCAGGAAGGCGAACACGCCGATCAGGATCGGCTCCATGACGGCCGAGCGGTAGACCACGCGCAGCACCTTCATCACCGCCGTATGCGCTTCCGGTCCGAGCAGTCCCACCAGGTGGTTGCTGAAGTGCGCCATCAGGAACAGGATCGCCAGCACGGCGGCGCCGCCGTGCGCCACGCGCCAGTTGCCAGCCGAACCGCCCGCCGCCGGCCGCACGCTCGCGCGCCCGGCGCTGGCGATGCGCACCGCCAGCACCGTCCACAGCGCCAGCAGGAAGCCGATGTCCCAGTCCGGATGCCCCAGCAGCATGGCCAGCACGCCGGTCAGGGTGAACATCGGCGGCACCGCCACCGCCAGCAGGGCGGTGCGGCGCGCCGCCAGCTCGGCGGGGCTGGGAGACTCGATCCGGCCCAGGCGCATGGCTGCCCACAGCGCCACCGCCGGCATCGCCAGCGCCGCCAGCAGGGCCAGGCCGGCCCCGATCCAGGCGCCGGCGCCGGCGCCAGCGCCCCGCCCGATCGCCGTGGCCGCCTCGTGGAACGCGGCCAGCAGGAAGGGATAGGTCGCCGCCGCCAGCGGCGCCGCGAACCAGTGGGGCTGGACCACGGCGGCGGTGGCGTGGACCGTGCGGGTCCGGCTCATGCTGTTTTCCTCGCGAACGCTCACGGCACGATCACGTGGTCAGGCTTGGCATACTCGAAGGCTGCTTCGCGGTTCGGCGCCGGCGGGTAGATCCACTGGGTGTTGATGGCGACCTTGAGCGCCTTGCCCTCTTCGCGGGTCAGCCTCACCTGGCGGTCCCAGCCCTCGGTGTAGAGCGCGCCCCAGGCGCCGAGGTCGAGGCAGGTCACGTATTTCGGCTGGCTGTACGGATGCAGCGGCAGGCCCACCAGTTCGGCGACGGCGTTGTAGCCGGCCACCCGGCCCAGGCTCAGCGCGTGCTGGCACGACATCGCGGCCACGTTGCCGAGGTCGTCGGTGGCGGCGCGCGCCACGTCGCCGGTGACGTACACGGCCGGCACGCCGGGCGCGCGCAGGTAGGGGTCGACCGGCAGGCGGCCGAAGCGGTCGTGCCCCTCGCCGATCTGGGCGGCCAGCGGGTTGGCGCGCATGCCGGCGGTCCAGATCACGGTGGCGGCCGGGATGCGGCTGCCGTCGGCGATCACCACCCCGCCGGCCTCGATCGCCGTCACGCCGGACGAGGCCACGGATTCGACGCCGCACTCGCGCAGCGCTTCCTCGATCACCGGGCGCGGCACCGGGCCGAGCTCGAAGCCGACCGCCGGCGCGTGATCCACCACCACCACGCGCACCTTGGCGTCCTGGCCCAGGATCGCGCGCAGGCGTTCCGGCATCTCGGTCGCGGTCTCGATACCGGTGAAGCCGCCGCCCACGATCACGACCGTATTGCGCGCTTCGCTCTCGGGCCGGTTCGGCAGGTCGCGCAGGTGGCGCTCCAGCTTTTGGGCCTCGTGCAACTGGTCGACGTTGAAGCTATACTCGGCCAGCCCCGGGACCGGCGGCGACACGACCTGGCTGCCGGTGGCCAGGATGAAACGATCGTAGGACAGGTTTTCGCGGGCGCCGTCGTTGCGCACCACCGCGACGTGGCGGTCGGCGGCATGGATGGCCTCGATCTTGCCGGCGACATGGCGCACGCCGACGGCGGTGAACAGCGGACCGAGTTCCGGCGCCATGCCTTCCAGCGCCGCTTCGTACAGGCGCGGGCGCATGTGCAGTTCGGCCACGGGCGACACCACCGTGATGCTGATGTCGTCCGACTTGCCGGCGACGTGCGCGGCGCGGGCGGCGGCAAGGGCGGCCCACATGCCTGCGAAGCCGCTGCCGGCGATGACGATGCTGTGTTTCATGATGCACTCCTTCGGAGGGTTGGTGATGGCGGCATTGTGTGGCTACAGTGGTCCCATGTATTGGTCCAGTTCAAGTAGAAATGACTAGTCCACTTCCTCTGACAGAGCAGACTCTCTCCCGCGCGGAAAAGACCGCGTGGACGCTCGCGCTGGGCACGCCCGCGCCGGGCGAGACCCTGCAGCGCTGGCTCTACCGCACGCTGCGCCAGGCCATCCTCGACGGCCGCCTGGCCGAAGGCACGCTGCTGCCCGGCTCGCGCACCCTGGCGCAGCAGTACGGCGTGGCGCGCGGCACGGTGCAGCAGGCCTACGACCAGCTGCTGTCCGAAGGCTACCTGCTGGCCGAGCGCGGCAGCGGCACCCGGGTCAGCCGCGTGCTGCCGGAGCGCAGCCTGCAGGCCGGGCCGGCCGTGCCGCATCCCCAGCCCGAAGCGGCGCTCCGGCCCGGCGGGCCATGGCTGCGCCACGTCGGCGCCGAAGCTCCCGCCTTTCCGCTGCACCCTTCCGACAGCCTGCCGCCGCCCTTCCATCCGCACCGCTGCGACGTGCGCAGCTTTCCGGTCGACCTCTGGCGGCGCCTGCATGGGCGCCACCTGCGGCCCTCGCGGCTGGCCATCCTGTCCGAAAACCCGCCCGCCGGACGGCCGGCGCTGCGCGCGGCGATCGCCCGCCACCTCGACCTGGCGCGCGGGGTGTCGGTGTCGCCGGACCAGATCGTGGTCCTCGGCAGCGTGCAGCAGGCGCTCGACATCTGCCTGCGGCTGCTGGTGGAGCCGGGCGACGCGGTATGGATGGAAGATCCCGGCTATCCCGGCGCCAGCCAGGCCCTGCGCGCCTACGGGGCGCGGGTGGTCGATGTCCCGGTCGACGGGGCCGGGCTGCAGGTGGCCGAGGGCGAGCGCCTGGCGCCCGCGGCGCGGCTGGCCTACGTGACGCCGGCGCGCCAGGCGCCGCTGGGCATGGCGCTGTCGCCGGAACGCCGGCTGGCGCTGCTGCGCTGGGCGCGCGAACAGGGCGCCGTCATCTTCGAGGACGACTACGACAGCGAATACCGGTTCTCGGCCAGGCCGGTGCCGGCGCTGCGCAGCATGGAAGGCGGCGACACCCACGTGGTCCTGGCCGGCACCTTCAGCAAGCTGCTGTTCCCGGCGATCCGCATCGCCTTCGTGGCCCTGCCCTGGCAGCTGGTCGATCCCTTCGTGCGCGCCGCCTCGCTGGCGGCGCGCAACGCCAATGCCCTGACCCAGGCGGTGCTGGCCGACTTCATCGACGAGGGACATTTCGACCGCCATGTGCGGCGCATGCGGCGCGTGTATGCGGGGCGGGCGGCCGCGTTCGAGGATGCGGCGCGGCGCCATTGGGAGGGATTGATCGCGGTGCCGCCGATCACGGCGGGACTGGACGTGGTAACGCGCCTGCTGGCGCACGAGGAGCGGGATGCCTGGCAGCGGCTGGCCGCGAGCGGCCTGTCGGCGTTTCCGCTCGGGCGCTACACGGCGCGGGCGGTGCAGCCGCCCTCGCTGGTAATGGGATTTGCGGCCTTCGACGAGGCCCAGATCGAAGCGGGCGCGCGCGCGGCGGCGGCCGCGTTGCGCGGCCCCGGTCCGGGCTGAGCGCGCCCGGAACGCATCAGCGCGGCAGGACCGAGCTGCCCATCAGGAACTCGTCGACTGCGCGGGCGCACTGGCGGCCTTCGCGGATCGCCCACACCACCAGCGACTGGCCGCGGCGCATGTCGCCGGCTGCGAACACCTTCGGCGACGAGGTCTGGTAGCTGGTCTCGCCCTCGGTGCTGGCGCGCGCGTTGCCGCGGGCGTCCTTCTGCACGCCGAAGGCGTCGAGCACCTGCTGGACCGGCGAGACGAAGCCCATCGCCAGGAACACCAGGTCGGCCTTCATCTCGAATTCCGAGTCCGGCACTTCGACCATCTTGCCCTCTTTCCACTCGACGCGGCAGGCGATCAGCTTCTCGACCTTGCCGTTCTTGCCTTCGAGGCGCTTGGTCGCCACCGCCCAGTCGCGCTGGCAGCCTTCCTCGTGCGAGGACGAGGTGCGCAGGCGGGTCGGCCAGTAAGGCCACACCAGCGGCTTGTTTTCCTGCTCGGGCGGCTGGGGCAGCAGCTCGAACTGGGTGACCGAAGCCGCGCCGTGGCGGTTCGAGGTGCCGACGCAGTCGGAACCGGTGTCGCCGCCGCCGATCACGACCACGTGCTTGCCGGTGGCCTTGATCTGGTCCTTCAGCTTGTCGCCCGCGTTGACGCGGTTCTGCTGCGGCAGGAAGTCCATCGCGAAGTGCACGCCCTTGAGCTGGCGGCCCGGCACCGGCAGGTCGCGCGGGTATTCCGCGCCGCCGGCCAGGACCACCGCGTCGAATTCCTTCTCCAGGTCTTCCGGGAAGATGGTGTCGCGCGCCATGTTGCTGACGGCGGCCGGGAAGTCCTTGCCGATCAGGACACTGGTGCGGAAGGTGACGCCTTCCGCCTTCATCTGCTCGACGCGGCGGTCGATCAGGTCCTTCTCCATCTTGAAGTCGGGGATCCCGTAGCGCAGCAGGCCGCCGAGGCGGTCGCTCTTCTCGAACACCGTCACGTCGTGGCCGACGCGCGCCAGCTGCTGGGCGGCGGCCAGGCCTGCGGGGCCGGAGCCGACCACGGCGACCTTCTTGCCGGTCCTGGTGGCGGACGGCTGCGGCACGATCCAGCCGTGCTCCCAGCCGGCGTCGGCGATCTTGCGCTCGATCGACTTGATGCCGACCGGGTCGCTGTTGATGCCCAGCGTGCAGGCCGACTCGCAGGGTGCGGGGCAGATGCGGCCGGTGAATTCGGGGAAGTTGTTGGTCGAATGCAGGTTCTCCACGGCGTGACGGTAGTCGCCGTGGTAGACCAGGTCGTTCCAGTCCGGGATCATGTTGTTGACCGGGCAGCCCGTGTTACAGAACGGGATGCCGCAATCCATGCAGCGCGCGCCCTGCACCTTGGCCTGGCCATCGGTCAGGGTGACGACGAATTCCTTGTAGTTCTTGACGCGATCGGCCGGTTCGAGGTGGTCCTCTTCCTGCCGTGCGAATTCCATGAAGCCGGTAATTTTGCCCACGTTGCTTTCCTTGTATCGGTCGGGAGTAACGCTACGCTAACTCCCGTCGTTCCCGCACCGGCGGGAGCGACGTTGGATGATGTGCTGTTAAGGGAACCTCGAAAAACCTACTACGCGTTGCACTGTCGACGGGGCCGCCGAGGCCTGCGATGCTCGCTGTACTCCCGTACAGCTGCGCTTCTCGGTCAACATTGCTGCCGCTCGCTACGGTTTTTCGAGATCCCTTTACGCCGCCAGTTCGATCTTGTCGTTCGCTTCTTCCATGCTCGAGTTGTGCATCTCCTCGAGCGCCCGCTTGTATTCGGTCGGGAAGACCTTGACGAACTTGGTGCGGCTGTTGGCCCAGTCGTCGAGCAGGTTGCGCGCGCGGGTGCTGCCCGTGTGCTTGAAGTGGCGTTCGATCAGGCGGCGCAGGATCACCTCGTCGGATTCGCGCTCGCCGTCGCGGGTCTGGCTGTGCCAGCCCGAACGGTCGCCCTGTTCCTTGGTCGGCAGCACGCGCTCCAGGTTCACCATGGTCATGTTGCAGCGGCCCTCGAACTCGCCCTTCGGGTCGTACACATAGGCCACGCCGCCCGACATGCCCGCCGCGAAGTTGCGGCCGGTCTCGCCCAGCACCACCACGGTGCCGCCGGTCATGTACTCGCAGCCGTGGTCGCCCAGGCCTTCCACCACCGTGGTGGCGCCCGAGTTACGCACTGCGAAGCGCTCGCCGGCCACGCCGTTGAAGAAGGCTTCGCCCGAGATCGCGCCGTACAGCACGGTGTTGCCGACGATGATGTTGTCCACCGCCCAGCCGCGGAACTCGGTGTTCGGACGCACGATGATGCGGCCGCCCGACAGGCCCTTGCCGACGTAGTCGTTGCCTTCGCCGACCAGGTCCATCGTGATGCCCGCCGCCAGGAAGGCCGCGGCCGACTGGCCCGCGGTGCCCTGCAGCTGGATGTGGATGGTGTCGTCCGGCAGGCCGGCATGGCCGTAGCGCTTGGCCACTTCGCCCGACAGCATCGCGCCGACGGTGCGGTTGAGGTTCTTCACCGGCGAGATGAACGAGACCCGCTCGCCCTTCTCCAGCGCGGCCTTGGCCTGCGCGATCAGCTTGTGATCGAGCGCGCGGTCCAGGCCGTGGTCCTGCTCGTCGGTGTGGAACAGCGCACGCGGCGAGTCGGCCTTCGGCTGGTAGAAGATGTTCGAGAAGTCCAGGCCCTGCGCCTTCCAGTGCCCGATCGCCTTCGACTTGTCGAGCAGGTCGGCGCGGCCGATCAGCTCGTCGTAGCTGCGGATGCCCAGCTGCGCCATGATCTGGCGCGCTTCCTCGGCCACGAAGAAGAAGTAGTTCACCACGTGTTCCGGCTTGCCCTGGAACTTGGCGCGCAGGACCGGGTCCTGGGTCGCCACGCCCACCGGGCAGGTGTTCAGGTGGCACTTGCGCATCATGATGCAGCCTTCCACCACCAGCGGCGCGGTGGCGAAGCCGATTTCGTCGGCGCCCAGCAGGGCGGCGATGACGACGTCGCGGCCGGTCTTCATCTGGCCGTCGGCCTGCACGCGGATGCGGCTGCGCAGGCCGTTGAGCACCAGCGTCTGCTGGGTTTCGGCCAGGCCCAGCTCCCACGGGGTGCCGGCGTGCTTGACCGAGGACAGCGGCGAAGCGCCGGTGCCGCCGTCATGGCCGGCCACCACCAGGTGGTCGGCCTTGGCTTTCGAGACGCCCGCGGCGACGGTGCCGATGCCGACTTCCGACACCAGCTTGACCGAGATCGAGGCGCGCGGATTGGCGTTCTTCAGGTCGTGGATCAGCTGCGCCAGGTCTTCGATCGAGTAGATGTCGTGGTGCGGCGGCGGCGAGATCAGGCCCACGCCCGGCACCGAGAAGCGCAGGCTGGCGATGTACTCGGTCACCTTGTGGCCCGGCAGCTGGCCGCCTTCGCCCGGCTTGGCGCCCTGCGCCATCTTGATCTGGATCTGGTCGGCCGAGTTCAGGTACTCGGCGGTGACGCCGAAGCGGCCCGACGCCACCTGCTTGATCTTCGAACGCAGCGAGTCGCCTTCCTGCAGCGGGATGTCGGCCACCACGCGCTCGTTGCCCAGGATCGAGGCCAGGGTCTCGCCCTTGCTGATCTTGATGCCCTTGAACTCGCCCATGTAGCGCGCCGGATCCTCGCCGCCTTCGCCGGTGTTGCTCTTGCCGCCGATACGGTTCATCGCGATCGCCAGGGTGGCGTGCGCCTCGGTGCTGATCGAGCCGAGCGACATCGCGCCGGTGGCGAAGCGCTTGACGATTTCCTTGGCCGGCTCGACTTCCTCGAGCGGAATGGCCTTGGCCGGGTCGATCTTGAACTCGAACAGGCCGCGCAGGGTCAGGTGACGGCGGGTCTGGTCGTTGATCAGCTGCGCGTATTCCTTGTAGGTGCTGAAGTTGTTGGCGCGGGTCGAGTGCTGCAGCTTGGCGATCGCATCCGGGGTCCACATGTGGTCCTCGCCGCGCACGCGGAAGGCGTACTCGCCGCCGGCGTCGAGCGAATTGGCCAGCACCGGATCGCTGCCGAAGGCCAGGGTGTGCAGGCGCAGCGCTTCCTCGGCCACTTCGAACAGGCCGATGCCTTCGACCGTCGACGAGGTGCCGCGGAAGTACTTGTCGACCAGCGACTTGTTCAGGCCCACGGCTTCGAAGATCTGGGCGCCGCAGTAGGACATGTAGGTGGAGATGCCCATCTTCGACATCACCTTCATCAGGCCCTTGCCGATCGCCTTGGTGTAGTTGTAGATCGCGGTGTCGGCCGCCATCTCGTGCGGCAGGCCGTGCGCGATCTCGGCCAGGGTTTCCAGCGCCAGGTAGGGGTGGACCGCTTCCGCGCCGTAGCCGGCCAGCAGGGCGAAGTGGTGGGTCTCGCGCGCCGAGCCGGTTTCGACCACCAGGCCGGTGGAGGCGCGCAGGCCGCGGCCCACCAGGTGCTGGTGGATGCTCGAGGTGGCCAGCAGGGCCGGGATCGCGACCGTCTCGGGCGACAGCTTGCGGTCCGAGACGATCAGGATGTTGTGGCCGGACTTGACCGCGTCCACGGCTTCGGCGCACAGCGAGGCCAGCGACGCCTCGATGCCTTCCTTGCCCCAGGTGGTCGGATAGCAGATGTTCAGCTCATACGACTTGAACTTGCCGCCGGTGTGCTGGCTGATGTTGCGCAGGCGCGCCATGTCGTCGAAGCCGAGCACCGGCTGCGCGACTTCGAGGCGCATCGGCGGGTTGACGTTGTTGGTGTCGAGCAGGTTCGGCTTCGGGCCGATGAAGGACACCAGCGACATCACCATGGCTTCGCGGATCGGGTCGATCGGCGGGTTGGTGACCTGGGCGAACAGCTGCTTGAAGTAGTTATACAGCGGCTTGAGCTTGTTCGACATCACCGCCAGCGGCGAGTCGTTGCCCATCGAGCCGGTGGCTTCCTCGCCCAGCACGGCCATCGGCGCCATCAGGAACTTCAGGTCTTCCTGGGTATAGCCGAAGGCCTGCTGGCGGTCCAGCAGGGTGACGGCCTGCTTCTCGCCCTGGGCCGGCACGTCCTTCAGGCGATGCTGGGCCAGCTGGCTTTCGGACAGCTTGATTTCGTTGAGCTTGATGCGCACCGACTTGATCCAGGCCTTGTACGGCTTGGCGTTGGCGTAGGTGTCCTTCAGCTCCTTGTCGTCGATGATGCGGCCGGCCTCGAGGTCGATCAGGAACATCTTGCCCGGCTGGAGGCGCCATTTCTTGACGATGCGCGATTCGGGGATCGGCAGCACGCCGGATTCGGACGCCATCACCACCAGGTCGTCCTCGGTGACCACGTAGCGCGCCGGGCGCAGGCCGTTGCGGTCGAGGGTGCCGCCGATGTGGCGGCCGTCGGTGAAGGCCATCGCGGCCGGGCCGTCCCACGGCTCCATCATCGCGGCGTGGTATTCGTAGAAGGCGCGGCGGTTGTCGTCCATCGAGGTGTGGTTTTCCCAGGCTTCCGGGATCATCATCATCATCGCCTGGGCGACCGGGTAGCCGGCCATGACCAGCAGCTCGAGCGCGTTGTCGAAGCAGGCGGTGTCGGACTGGCCTTCGTAAATCAGGGGGAACAGCTTGCCCAGGTCCTCGCCCAGCACGGCCGACTTGAGCATGCCTTCGCGGGCGCGCGTCCAGTTGAAGTTGCCCTTGACCGTGTTGATCTCGCCGTTGTGGGCGATCAGGCGGTACGGGTGGGCAAGCGGCCATTCGGGGAAGGTGTTGGTCGAGAAGCGCTGGTGCACCAGGGCCAGGGCCGAGATGCAGCGCGGGTCCTGCAGGTCCTTGTAGTAGACGCCGACCTGGTCGGCCAGCAGCAGGCCCTTGTACACGATGGTGCGCGCCGACATCGACGGCACGAAGAATTCCTTGCCGTGCAGGAGCTTGAGCGCCTGGATCGCGTGGCCGGACGACTTGCGGATCACGTACAGCTTACGCTCGAGCGCGTCGGTGACCATGATGTCCGGGCCGCGGCCGATGAAGATCTGGCGGATGACCGGTTCCTTGGCCTTGACGAAAGGCGACATCGGCATGGTCTCGTCGACCGGCACGTTGCGCCAGCCGAGCACCACCTGGCCTTCGATGCGCACGGCGCGCTCGATTTCCTGTTCGCAGGCGATGCGCGAAGCGTGTTCCTTCGGCAGGAACACCATGCCGACGCCGTACTCGCCTGGCGGCGGCAGCTCGACGCCCTGCTTGGCCATCTCGTCGCGGTAGTACTGGTCGGGGATCTGGATCAGGATACCGGCACCGTCGCCCATCAGCGCATCGGCGCCGACGGCGCCCCGGTGGTCGAGATTCTTAAGGATCAGCAGGCCTTGCTCGATGATCGAGTGGCTCTTGTTGCCCTTGATATGGGCGATGAAACCGACGCCGCAGGCATCGTGTTCATTGGCGGGATCGTACAAACCTTGGGCAATCATGAGTCGTTCTCCACAGCTTTACGGGGGGTGAAGGCCGAGAATAGTGCAATGCAGCAGAACTGGCAACCAGAATAATTAGGGTCAGAGTCGAATTGTTTGACAACTTTTTTAAATCTCGATTAATTGGGGACAGAGTCAACTCCATGCATGCCGCTGGCGTAAGTACATTCGTAAACCCTTGATTTTGCTGGTGCTCGGCGAAAAAAAACGGCACGGATAACCGTGCCGCCTGTAGGGGAATGTGGAATCAGGGCTGGGGAAGAGGCGGAATCTTCGGGCTGAACGGGCGTCCGCGCTTGGCCGGCAGGATCTGGCGCCGGGTCTTGCGTTCGAGCTCGGCCTTGAATGCATCCGAACCCAGCGGCTGGTTCTTCAGGATCGAGGTGGTGATGAAATCGACCTCTTCGGCCGACAGGCCCTGCTGGATCAGGTCGATGTAGGCGGCCTCGCGCTGGAAGGGCGTATTGCCCAGTCCCCAGTACAGCATGTGTTCGGTGACCAGGGCGTCGTGGCGCACGCCGGCGTGGTGGGCATAGCTCGACCACGGATACTCGCCCGGCGCCGGCGCCAGGTGGGCGCGCACCGGGTTGAGCTCGATATACCGGCTGCAGGTCAGGAAATAACGGTCGGTATCGATCAGCGAAGTGCGGAAGCGCCCCTCGAACAGGCCGCCGGTGCGCTCGTACTTGTGATTGAACCAGGGCACGTAGAAACGGCCGACTTTCTGCATCATCAGGGCCAGGCCGGTGTCGTTCGCCGGGGTGACGAGCAGATGCAGGTGGTTCGGCATCAGCACATAGGCATGGATCGCCACCTCGTAGAAGCGCGCGCTTTCCTTGAGCCACATGAGGAAGCGCTGGTAGTCGGCTGGCTCACGGAAGATCGGCTGCCGATCGTTTCCGCGCTGGATCACATGGTAAGGCTGGTTCGGAACGATGAGTCGGGATTGGCGGGCCATGGCGTCTGCTTCAACGTTGAGCAGATATTTTACCCGAGAAATCGACTCTGTCCCTAATTAATCTCAAGCCTTGCTTATGTCAGCTTGACTCTGTCCCTATTTATTTGGAAATGATACTAAGAAACAATTGACTCTGTCCCTAATTAGCCAAAATTCCAGCTTCCGACCAAGTTTGCCAAGGAAATTGCTCAATAATTCGACACTGACCCTATTTATTGGTGTGGCAATTGCCCAACAATTCAACTCTGACCCTAATGCGGTTAAGTTAAGCCACCTTTGATCATTTGGCTGTTGTAAACGTGTAGCGGCTCTGTTAACCTGCGGTTCCGATGCTAGCCGATACCCTCCCACTTGTAACCGCAGATCTTCCCGCTCCTGATTGGCAACGGCTGGGTGAGCATCTGCCAGTTGAGTGGATCGAGCAGGCGCTCAGCCATACAGGTAAGGCGAGCATTCGACGAAGACGTTTGCCAGCACAGCAGGTAGTGTGGTTGGTCATTGCGTTGGCCTTGTACCGTCATCGTTCGGTACGGCAGGTACTGGCTGAACTGGA
>NZ_KB908115.1 GCF_000382345.1 Massilia niastensis DSM 21313 | reverse complement strand
TCCAGACCTCGGGCCGCTCGCTGCACGCGCAGGAGATCGACTTCAACGACATCCGCACCACCCTGCAGGCCCTGATCGCGATCTACGACAACTGCAACTCGCTGCACACCAACGCCTACGACGAGGCGATCACGACGCCGACCGACGAATCGGTGCGCAGGGCATTGGCAATTCAATTGATCATCAACCGCGAATGGGGCCTGGCCAAGAACGAGAACCCGAACCAGGGCTCGTTCATCATGGAGGAGCTGACCGACCTGGTCGAGGAAGCCGTGATGCAGGAGTTCGAGCGCATCGCCGAGCGCGGCGGCGTGCTGGGCGCGATGGAGACCGGCTACCAGCGCGGCAAGATCCAGGAAGAGTCGATGCTGTACGAGCACCAGAAGCACGACGGCACCCTGCCTATCATCGGCGTCAATACCTTCCGCAACCCGCACAGCAGCGGCGCCCCGGCGACGATCGAGCTGGCCCGCTCGACCGACGACGAGAAGCAGTCGCAGCTGACCCGCCTGGAGGACTTCCACCAGCGTCACGCGGCACAGGCGCCCGCCGCCCTGGCCGCGCTGCAGCAGGCCGCGATCGACAACGAGAACGTGTTCGCCAGGCTGATGGACGCGGTGCGCGTCTGTTCGCTGGGCCAGATCACGACCGCGCTGTTCGAGGTCGGCGGCCAGTATCGCCGTAATATGTAATCCCCCCTCGCTTCCCGCGGCCGCCTGGCTGCGGGAAGCGCATCCCCGCCCTCCGCAATTGCAAAAATGATAAGGCCGCGCCAGGCGGTCCGGTCGACATATTGCTGCGCATTCCATGGGCGTCCTCACGCGGACCCACCTACAATGGAGTCATCAACGATTCGCGGAGCACTGTATGCCGATCAAGCCCGAGCAACTCGCCGCACTGATGCAGGAAGTCGAACAGGAAGATCCGATCGACTTCGCCGACCTGCCCTTCCCCGAAGACGAGCTGCGCGAGCTCGTCGCCACCCACCTGTGCGAGATGGCGGCCTCGATGGAGAACTTCAGCACCGAAGACCGCCTGATGACCCTGCTGGCCGTGTCCGCCAAGCTGGTGCTGGAAAACCTGGTGCTGCACGTGCAGCTGCTGCGCCGCCATGGACTGCCGGTCAGCGACAACGTCGAGGCCCTGCTGAGCCGCCTGCGCAAGGGCGACGCTTGAGCAACGGCTAGCGCCATGCGCTATTGAGCAACTGGCAAGACCTCCCTGCAACAGGGATGTTTATTGCGTCACTGTTACGCTACCCCATAAGGTATTATTGTCGTTGAGGAAACTCGTTGCCCGGCTTCCGGGCCCTCCAGCAACGCGATCACACCGAAAAGGAAAAGAGGAACAATCCATGCCGCGTCACCACAAGCTCACCCTTACCGCAGCACTTGTCTCCGGCGCCATCCTGCTGGGTTCCGGCCTGGCCGGCTGTAAACAAACCGAATCGACCGCGACCCTGCTGGCCGAAGCGAAGGCCTACCAGGAAAAAGGCGACCGCAAGGCGGCGATGATCCAGCTGAAGAACGCCGTGGCGCAAAGCCCGGAAGATGGCGAAGCCCGCTTCCAGCTGGGAGCGCTGCACCTGGACAGCGGCGATCCCGCCTCCGCCGAGAAGGAATTGCGCAAGGCCATCAGCCTGAATGTGCCGGGCGATCGCACCCTGCCGCTGCTGGCGCGCGCCCTGCAGGCGCAAGGCCAGCCCGAGAAGGTGCTGGAACTCGTCAGCGCCGACGGGGCGAAGGGTTCGGCAACGCTGCTGGCGCTGCGCGGCGACGCCTTGCTCGACCTGCGGAAAGCCGACGACGCCAAGGCGGCCTATGAGCAGGCGCTGCAGGCCGACGCGGCCAGTGGCGCGGCCCTGATCGGCATGGCCCGCTATGCGGCGTATACCCAGGACAAGGCCGGCGCCGAACGCTATGCGGCCGAGGCGGTGTCCAAGGACGCCGGCAATGCGGACGCCTGGCTGTTCCAGGGCGGCATCCTGCGCGCGCTCGGCAAGCCCGACGAGGCGCTGGCCGCCTACGACAAGGTGGTCAAGCTGCGTCCGCACGACCGCAGCGCCTATGTCGAGAAAGCCTATATCGAGATCAGCCAGGGCAAGTTCGACGCCGCCCGCGCCGACATCGAGGCGGCGCGCAAGAACGCCCCGGGCAACCTGCTGGCCACCTATGCCCAGGCCCTGCTCGACTACACCCAGGGCAAGCACAGCCAGGCCCGCGACTCGCTGCAGCGCGTCCTGAAGAGCGCACCGGAGCACATGCCGAGCATCCTGCTGGCCGGCGCGGTCGAGCTGAACCTGGGTTCCACCCAGCAGGCCGAGCAACACCTGCGCAAATACCTGGATACCTTCCCGGACAACGTGTACGCGCGCAAGCTGCTGGCCCAGGCCCTGCTCAAGAATTCCCAGCCGAAGGATGCGGTGGAAGCCCTGGCGCCCGCCCTGAAGAATGCGGGCGACGATCCGCAACTGCTGGCGCTGGCCGGCCAGTCCTACATGCAGGTGCGCGACTTCGACAAGGCCACTTCCTATTTCGAGAAAGCCAGCGCGCTGGCGCCGAAGGTCGCGGCGATCCGCACCTCGCTCGGCCTGTCGCGCATGGGCCAGGGCGACCAGGCCAAGGCCATCAGCGACCTGGAACTGGGCGCCAGCCTGGATCCGAAGTCGATCGACGGCGGCATCGCCCTGGTGCAGGCGGAACTCGGCATGAAACGCTATGACCGCGCGCTCGCCTCGGCCCAGCAGCTGGCCCAGCAGCAGCCATCCAATCCCCAGGTCCAGGCCATGATCGGTGGCGTGTACCTGGCCAAGGGCGACGCCGCCAACGGCCGCGCCGCCTTCGAGCAGGCGCTCAAGCTGCAGCCGACCTTTTATCCGGCCGCCGCCAGCCTGGCCGAGCTCGACATGCGCGAGAAAAAGGTCGAGGCCGCCAAGGCGCGCTTCACCACCCTGCTCAAGGCCGATCCGAAGCACATCGGCGCGATGGGCGCGCTGGCCGACATCGCGACCTTCGAGAAAAAGCCCGAAGAAGCCGCCAAGTGGCTGGAGCAGGCCCGCAACGACAACCCGAGCGCGCCCGGCCCGATCCTGAAGCTCGGCGCGCACTACCTGGCCCACAAGGACAACCAGAAGGCCCTGACCCTGGCGCGCAAGGCGGTGACCGAGCACCCGACCGATCCGGACCTGCTCGACCTGCTCGGCCAGGCCCAGCTGGCCAACGAGGACGGCGCCGGCGCGCTCGACACCTACAGCAAGCTGACCAACGTGCTGCCGAAGTCGGCAATGGCCCAGTACCGCCTGGCCAACGCCCATATGGCGCTGAAGAACGAAGGCGCCGCTGCCGACGACCTCAAGCGCGCACTGGCGCTGCAGCCGGACTTCCTGCCGGCCCACCTGGCCCAGGTCGAACTGGCGATGCGCAGCAACAAGCCGGCGCTGGCGCTGGAAAGCGCACGCGCCCTGCAGAAGCAGCCGCGGAATGCCCCGATCGGCTATGTGCTGGAAGCCGACCTGCTGGCGCGCGACAACAAGCAGGCGCAAGCGCTGCCACTGTATGAAAAGGCGTTCGCACTGCAGCCGAACTCGAAAGTGCTGCTGAGCATCCACCGCTCGCTGTCCGCCAGCGGCAAGGAAGCCCAGGCCGACGCCCGCCTCAACGAGTGGATGAAGAAGCAGCCGGACGACCTGCTGGTGTCCAGCTATCTGGCCGAACGCAGCCTGGTCAAGGGCGACCTGAAGCAGGCGGCGGCCCAGTTCGAAACGATCCTCAAGAGCACGCCGAACAACCCCATCGCGCTGAACAACCTGGCCTGGGCCTACCAGCAGCTGAAGAATCCGAAGGCGCTTGAAACCGCCGAAGCCGCCTACCGTCTCAGCGGCGACAATCCGGCGGTGATGGATACCCTGGGCGCGATCCTGGTCGAGAACGGCGACCTCAAGCGCGCCGTGCCGCTGCTGCAGAAAGGACTGAGCCTGGCGCCGGGCAGCGGCGACCTGCGCCTGCACCTGGCCCAGGCCCTGATCAAGTCGGGCGACAAGGCCGGCGCGAGGAAGGAACTGGAGGTGCTGGCGACGAAGGGAGTGGGCCCCGGCGTCAACCAGGCGAAGGAACTGTTGAAAACCCTGTAAGCAGCAAGAACGACGCCACCGAAAGGTGGCGTTTTAGCATCGTATGTTATATTTCTGCAATGTCTTAATGGCATCTTTGTGTCTTCGGTGCTAGCATACAGGAGCCGCCTTCCCGGGTGCACCGCGCCTACCCTTTGCGGAAAGAGAATATGACAACGCTAAATTCAACAGAATTAAAAGATTTGATCTCGGAAACGGGGGATGCACGATACGGCTCAGCTCCGGAAGGCGAAAATTCCCCCTGTGATAGGATCACCGATGTGGCCATCAACGAAAAATCTTTCGGGATTCGGGTCGCCGATACGGATAATGGGCGCAGTAAAGCCAGTCTGCTGATCAATAAAATGTATGCGTGGCGCGGCTATGCAGGAACCCACCGGCTCGACGACGACCCCAACCGCATTACCCTGTCTGCCTCCGACCACGGTGAAGTGGTCGGCACGGTCACGCTCGGCATCGATTCCGGCGTCGGCTTGCTGGCCGACGAGATCTTCAAGGACCACATCGACCATTTCCGCAACAATGGCGGCAAGGTCTGCGAGATCACCAAGCTGGCCTTCGACCCCAAGGTGCGCTCGAAGATGGCGCTGGCCTCGCTGTTCCACATCCTGTTCATCTACGGCCGCCGCATCCACAACTGCACCGATGTGTTCATCGAGGTCAATCCGCGCCACCGCCGCTTCTATGAAACCATGCTCGGCTTCACCCGCCTGGGCGAACTGCGCACCAACCCGCGCGTGAACGCGCCTGCCTGGCTGCTGTGGAGCAGCCTGGACCACGTGCAGGAACAGATCGAGCGTTTCGGCGGCACCAGCAACCACCCGGGCAACGAGCGTTCGCTGTTCCCGTATTTCTTTTCTCAAAAAGAAGAAGAAGGCATCGCGCGACGCCTGATGTCGCTCGGCTGACGCCCGCAGGCCTGCGCCTCAGGCCTGCGGCGCCGCGGCCAGCAGGCCGCGGGCAGGCGGCCGCCCTTCGAAGCGCTCCAGGATCGGCAGCACCAGCCGGCGCATGAACAAGCCCACCCCGCCCCACAGGGTCACGAACCACAGCGGCACCCCGCCTGGCGGATTGCCCGGATACGTCCAATTCCCGCTGAGCACGCCCGAGTATTCGATCAGGGCGCCCAGCACGACCATGTAGCCGGTATAGGCCAGGTCTTCGCGCTCGTGGAACAGGATGAGCCCGAGGGCCAGCAGCGTGCCCGTCACGGCCAGCAGGGTGGTGCCGTCATGGATGGTGGCGAAGGCCGCCGAATAGCCCAGCGCCAGGGCCCAGACCGCGCCGCGGCGGTCGTGGGCCGCCTTCCCGCCCAGCACGCGGCGCGTGTGCAGCAGATAAAAGCCCCACATGAACAATTCCCATACCGGCATCCTGAGCACGTCCGGTTCGGTGAAGGCGAAGATGCCCTGGGCCAGCGACGCGGCGTTCATGCCCGTGAAGAACACGCATGCCACGGCGAAGAAGACGGCTTCCACCCTGCCCAGGGAGCCGAAGGTCAGCGCCCAGACCGCCACCAGGGCCGCCAGCTTGCCCGGGTTGGTGGGTACGAAGGCCAGTACCGCCATTACCAGTGGCACTTGTAATAACAAACGGAATGGAATTTTCATATCTTCAAGTAAACATCGGCCGGGTCAAGCTTGTCAATGCTGCGAAAATAAAAAGCGCCTCCTCGGAGGCGCAAAAAAGGCCTCCGAAGAGGCCTTGTCCGTGAAGAAGGAGAACGATCAGTTCTTCTTCTGGCGGCGGCGCAGGGAGACGCCCATGCCGACCATTGCCAGGCCCATCAGCGACAGGGCGCCTGGTTCCGGCAGGGCATATGCCTGGCCCGGATCGTCGATGCGTGCGCCCAGGATGTTTTCGCCGCCGTTCCAATTGGCGTTGTAGTTGTAGCTGTTCTTGAAGCGCAGGTCACGCAGGCCCAGGCGGTTCGCGAAGTAGTCCGAGTTCAGCTGGTCGGTCCACAGGCCGACCTTGCTGGTGTCCACCGAAGCGTAGGAGTCTGCCTGGCCCGAGAAGCCATTGCTGCTCGGTACGGTGCTGCCGACGATGGTGTTGATATTGTTGCTGTTGTCCATGCCGGTATCGAAGAACAGGCGGGCCAGGAAGGTGCCCTCGGTGAAGCCGTTCGCGCAGTCATAGCCGCAACGAATGCCCGGGTTGATGACGTCGAGCGTGGTCTTCGACATGCTCGACAGGTCGCGCCAATACAGGTCCATGTAGCCTTTGGCAGCCGGGAACGGATTGGTGGCCGAGGCCTGGCCCTGCTCGATGCCGTAGAACATGCCGGTCACCTGACCGCCGCCCAGGCCGTTCACGAAGAAAATGTCGCCGGTCGGATCGATCTGGTCGTTCGGAGTGTTGACCGAACCTTTTTCCATGGTCGAGATGGTGAACACGCCCCAGTTGATTTCCTTGCCATCTTTCCAGGTGCTCGCGCCATTGACGGCGATCTGCTCCTGACCAGAGAACTTCAGGTAGATCGGGCCCGGCGGCAGTTCAGTTGCAGGTGCAGCGTACGCGCCGAAGCTCATTGCAGCGCCAAATGCGAGAGCGAGAATCTTTTTCATGCTTTCTCCAAGATGTGAATTCTGTTAATTGATTAGCGACACCGACGACAACTATTTAGCAATTGCCGTGCCAGGCGCTAGGAAGAATTCCGCAAGTCATTGAAGAAAATGAACTTTTTTATAAGATTGTAAGATTTCTCTTACAACATTAAAAAGGGCTTGCTCGACAATTGTAAAAATTCCCGACAAGCAGTTAACGGTGGACGGCATCACCACGTATTGACACCCCTGAACCATCGATATCGCACGTAAATACGGGAAATGGAGGCAGCCATGCCGGCCGGCCGCTGCGGGCGGCGGCCGGGAACTGCTTGAGGGAGAGGTGACGGCGGGGTCTAGCGATACCGGCCGGGCGCCAGCAGGTCGTGCGGATCGAGTTCGCGCCGCAGGCGTTCGTGCAGTTGCCGGGAGTCCGGCGTCAGCTCCGCCAGCCCGGCCATGGCGCCGATCGCCACCCGGTACGGGAACCAGCCCTGCTCGCGGCCGCGCACGATCAGTTCGCGGTAGCAGGCATGCGCCGCCTCGACCGCGGCGGGCGAATCGCGGTCGAACAGCAGCGGGACGGTACTGTCGAACAGTTTGTCACTCAGGGAAGTGAAGGTCAGCAGCGGCTCCATGCCGTGCGCGCGCGTGACCGCGCCGACCATGTCGACATAGGCGCGCGCGCCCTTGGCGCGCATCGGCACCAGCGGCGCGTACCAGATCAGGCCGCAGCCGTCGCGGGCCGGGTTGCGCGGCGCCCCGCTGCTGCCGGCCGGGTTGCGCCAGTAGGCCAGCGGCAGCGCCGTCTCGTTCGGCCGGCCCTCCACCAGTTCCAGCGAACGCGCCAGGGTGCCCGCCGTGCTGGCCAGGCGCTGCCCGGCCGCGCCCGGCAGCCAGCGGGCCAGGCGCAACAGGGTATTCGCATTGTCCTGGCTCAGGAACACCAGGCGGCTGGCGACGCCCTTCAGGGCGGCCCGGATTTCCTTCTGCGCCGCGGCCACCATGCGCCGCGTTCCGTACAGGGTGCCGAAGCCGGTCCAGGGAAAGATCTGGTACTGGCGGCCCAGCTCTTCCACCAGCGCGGGCGGCATCAGGCCGTCGGGTCCCAGGCGGTCGGCCGGATATGGCGCCGACATCGCCAGCACCCGGTGCCGGTTCATCAGGTTCAGGCCGGCCACCGTGCCGGGCAGCCTGCCCAGGATGGCGCGGATGCGCTCGATCGCCGGTTCGAGCAGCGCATCATCCTTCAGGCTGAACAGGCAGACCTTGACCGCTTCCGGACGCCGCGCCAGCAGGATGCTCATGCGCGTGACGATGCCCAGGCCGCTCTGGGTGAACAGCCCGGCCGAGTAGGCGCCGATGCCCCACTTGAACAGGCGCGCCAGCTCTTCGCCGCCGGCCTCGCGCATCGCGGTGCGGTAGCGGCTGCCGTCGGCCAGCACCGCCTCGAGGTCGGTCACGGCGGCGAAGTGGTCGGTATGGGGCGTCACCCCATAGCCGCGCTCGAGCGCATTGCCCAGCAGGCTGCACTCCGGGCCGGCGCCGGTGGTCGGCACCATGAAGGGATAATCGTGACGGTCCAGGAACTCGGCCAGCATGCCCTGGGTCACCCCCGGCTCCAGGGTCACCACCCCCATCTCGGGATCGAAATGGAGGATCTGCGCCAGGCCGGAAAGGTCGAGGATCACGCAGTGTTCGGATACCGCCAGCGCGCTGCCGTAGCCCCAGTTGCGGCCGGTGCTGATCGGATGCACCGGCGTCCGGTGGCGCTGGGCGATGCGCATCACCTCCGGCAGCAGGGCGCTGTCGAGGATGCGCAGCGCGGCCGGGACGACCCGCTCGATGCCGGTGGTGTCGCGCCCGTAGGCGGCGCTGGCTTGTTCAGAGGAAAGAACTTGTTGCGGGCCGAGCAGGGCCCGCCACTCGGCGACGGCCGCCTCGAGCGGAAGATGGACGATCTGCATGGTCAGGCGTGTCTTCCGCTCGCCTGGAGTTGGTGGTTCAGCTGTTCGATGAGTTCGGTGGCGGCGCTGACGATCTGGCCGGAGGCGAAACCGGCCTTGGTCATCTCGCGGAAGAAGGCGCGCGCCAGGATGCGCGCCACATCCTCGGGATTCTGGTAGGCGGTGCGGACCTGCTCGCCCACTTTCTGCTGGGCTTCCTGCGCCAGCGCCAGCTGGGCGAAACGCGAGTCGAGCACGCGCTGCAGCTGGGCCACCTGGATCGACTTGCCGATCAGCGAAGCGATGATGTCGAGCAGGGCCAGGTCGTTGGGGTCGAAGCGGGCGCCCGAGACATTGACCACGCCGATGATCTTCTCGCCGATCCGCACCGGGGCCGACATCAGGGCGCGCCCGGCCGCCTCGGGCCGGCGCGCCAGCAGCGCGAACTGCGAATTGCCGATGTCTTCGACGAACAGCGCCTGGCCGCTGACGAGGACGTGGCCCGAGATGCCCTCGCCCTTGCCGATCGAGGCGTGCAGGGCCGTGTCCGGCAAGTCGCCATGGCTGGCGTACATGCTCATCCGGTAGTCCTGGCCGGTGCCGCTGTTGAGCAGCATGATCGAGCAGTACTCGGCGCCGACCAGCCGCGCCGCCTGTTCGCTCTGGCGCTGGAGGTTATCCTCCAGGCTGCCGCTGGCGAGGAACTGTTGCAGGTCGTGCAGGCGTACCAGCTTGTCCGCTGTTTCCATGTGTGCTACCCGTCAGGTAAAAAGTGGCAAAAAAAACTAGCTTAACAATTATATTTTGTTAAGAATATGCCATTCTTCACCGACGCACCAGCCCTGTTCACACCACGGTTCACAGCTTGAGCCAGATCAAAAAGCTTAAAAGAAGCTTTCCGGGATCACCAGGATGTCGCCCGGGCGCACCATCATGTTGGCCGACACGTCGCCGTCCTTCAGCAGGGCGTCGAGGCGCACAGGGATTTTTTCCTGCTTGCCGTCGACGTTGCGGACGATGGTCGCCTTGTCGCCGGCCGCGAATTCGGTGATGCCGCCGACCGCGATCAGCACATCCATCACCGACATGTCGCGGCGGTAAGGCAGCGCCTGCGGACGGGCCGCCTGGCCGATCACGCGGATCTGCTCGTTGAAATTGCCGACGAAGTTGGTCACGATCACGGTGACCACCGGCTGCTGGATGAACTTCGCCAGCGCCTGTTCGATGTCGCGCGCCAGCTGGGTCGAGGTCTTGCCGGCTGCCGGCAGGTCTTCGACCAGCGGCGTGGTGATCTTGCCGTCCGGGCGCACCGGGACCGCCATCGAGACTTCCGGATTACGCCAGACGATGATATTGACGCTGTCGCCCGGACCGATCAGATAGTCCGGATTCACCGGCGCCAGGGCCGCCTGGGTCGGCGGTACGGTGCTGGCGCAGCCGCCAAGCAGCAGCAGGCAACCGGCGGCGCCCGCCACCGCAGCATGTTTCATCAGGTGCATCATCTTGCTCACGTCGCTTCCCCTTCCGCAGCGCCAACGCGGCTTACCCGCGCAGCATCCTCGACATCCAAAAATTGTAATTTAGCCATCAACAGGCGTGGTGTATTGTATAACATAGTCCCGGCCGAATTGCTGTATACGGTTGAAATAGTTTCATGATTGTCACTTGCGCTGCAACAGTTCGTGCACATGACGTGCCGGAACCGCATAGGTGATGCCGCTGGGCGCGGTAATCGCCGTCTCCTTCAGTCCTTTGACAAACACGGCATTGATGACGCCCAGCACCGACCCGGTCGCGGGATCGTAGACTGGGCTGCCGCTGTTGCCCGGATAGGCGGTGCCGTCGAGCTGGAAAATCGAGAAGGAGGAGCGTTGCAGCTGGGCGATGGCGCGCGCGTCGAGCCGGCGCGCATCGAGCGAAGGCCGCACGATCGGCGTGATCGCCGCCACCGAGGCCCGGTGGGTGGCGGGATACAGGCCCAGCAGCATGCCGAGCGGGAAACCGGTGAACGCCAGCTCCTGCCCTTCCGCCACGCTGTCGGAGTCGCCCAGCCGCAAGGCCGGCAACGGCGTGCCGGTCAGGCGCAGGTGGGCCAGGTCATGCTCGCGGTCGAGCGCGACCAGCCTGGCGGGACGGAAGGCCACGTTGGCGCCATCGCCGACCACCACGCCCAGTTCCTCCATGCGCGCGGCGTTCAGGGTGTCGGGCACCACGTGGGCATTGGTCACCACGCTCAGCCCGTCGCCCACCACGAAGCCGGTGCCCACGAAAGTGACCGCGGGACTGCGCGTCTTCAGGTGGGTGCCGATCCCGAGCACGGATTTCTTCACCGCCGCGACGGTCTGGGCCAGGGTCTCGGCGGCAACCGGAGCGGACAGCATGAGGCTTGCAAACAACAGGGCGGGCAAACGGAACGTCATTAAGGATATTGTCATACGCACATCACATTCATCAGCTACACCTCTTCTGCAAGGGCCGAACCGCCCGGGGCACGAGCGCGCGTTTCAATCGTGCAGGGGCTTTCCAAATTTAAACATTACAATAACGAAGTTTTATTTTCAGCAACTAATTGCTATCTTCTCATAGTCGCATTGTCCACTGTCGTGCCCCGCAAAAAAATTTAGTTAAATACAACAACCCGTTTTATTGAATGTTTGCGATAATGCAACAATATGGCGCGTAGGGCAGGCTGGCGGTAACGATATGTTCGTTGCATAGAGGTATTTTTGTTGCAAACAGTTTGCACTGTCGCGTCGCAAATGCGCAATTTAGAAAGCCCTAATTGCAATTGATGGGTGTACAAGCGATGATGCAAGAATGTTTATTTTGTTGAGCCCGGCGCTCCGCCCGGAACCTGACACGCGAGACTGACAAGATGGCCGAAATTACAGCCCTGATCCTTACTTTCCTCAAAGCCATTGGTAAATACCGCTGGCATGCCGTCGTCATCACCTGGGTAGTCGCACTCGCCGGCTGGGCGGTCGTGTTCAAGCTGCCCAACCAGTACGAGGCTTCGGCCCGGGTGTATGTCGATACCCAGAGCATCCTCAAGCCTTTGCTGGCGGGCATGACTTCCTTGCCGAACCTGGACCAGCAGGTCCTGTTCATGCGCCGCACCCTGATCAGCCGCCCGAACGTCGAGCGCGTGATGCGGATGGTCGACATGGACGTCAAGGCGCGCACGCCCAAGGAGCAGGAAGACCTGATCGAGGACGTGATGTCCCGCATCAAGATCGCCGGCACCGAGCGCGAAAACATCTACACGATCAGCTTTACCGCGCCCACCGCCAAGGAAGGCAAGGACGTGGTGCAGGCCTTCCTGACCATCTTCGTCGAGGGCAGTTTCGGCGGCAAGAAGCAGGATTCGGAAAAGGCGGTGCAGTTCATCGATGACCAGATCAAGAGTTACGAGGAACGCCTGGCCACGGCCGAGAACAGGCTGAAGGAATTCAAGATCAGGAACGTCGGCATGCTGCCGAGCCAGGGCGCGGACTTCGGTTCACGCATGATCGCGGCCACCGATGCGCTGAACTCGGCGCGCCTGGAACTGGCCGAGGCCGAGCAGGCCCGCAACGCGATCCGCCGCAAGATCTCGGGCGAAGGCGCTCCCGGCGACCGCATCGACCCGTCCATGGCCGACCCGGCGCTGGAAGAGCGCATCGCCACCACCGTCAAGACCCTCGACGCCCTGCGCACCCAGTACACCGAGCAGCACCCGGACATCGTCGCCCAGCGCCGCCTGCTCGAGCAGCTGCAGGCGCGCAAGCTCGAGGACTCGAAGAACCGCAAGCCGAGCATGGACCCGGGCGCCAGCTACAGTCCGATGCTGCAGCAGCTCACCGTGGCGCTGTCGGAAGCCGAAGCCCGCGTCGCCTCGCTGCAGGCCCGCGTCGCCGAGTACAGCACGCGTGCGGCGCGCCTGCGTACCCAGAGCACCGAAGTGACCGAGATCGAGGCCCAGCTGGCCCAGCTGAACCGCGACTACCAGGTGAACCACGAGAATTACCAGAAGCTGTTGCAGCGCCGCGAATCGGCCAAGCTGTCGGGTGACCTGTCCTCGGCCACCGACATGCTGACCTTCCGCGTGATCGACCCGCCGACCGCCCCGGCGCTCCCGAGCGGCCCGCACCGCCTGCAGCTGTTCTCCCTGGTGTTCATCGGCGCGCTGTTGGCCGGCCTGGCCGGCGCCTTCCTGTTGAGCCAGGTGCGTCCGACCTTCCTCAGCCAGGCGACCCTGCGCGAGGTCACCGAGGTGCCGGTCCTCGGTTCGATCAGCATGAACTGGACTGCCGAGCAGACCGTCCGCCGCAAGCGCCGCCTGGTCGCGCTGGCCGGCGCGGTGCTGCTGCTGTTCGGCACGTATGGCGCCGGCGTCGCCGCCATGCTGGTCCGTCCCACGATGTAAGGTAGTCAAGGAGCGAATGTGAGCATTATCGAAAAAGCAGCCAGCCGCATCGACCAGCAGCGCCAAGCCGCTGCCCCGGTTCCGGCGGCCAAGTCCGCGGACCAGGCGCCCGTTGCCGACTCCGCCGCCGCCGATGCCGTGACGGCCCAACCCGTGGCCGCCGCAGCCGCGGCGCCCGCCTCGCCACCGCCCGCAGCCCATCCGCAAGCCGCCCGCGGTGGCGCCGCCCCGAGAGTGGCCGCGCCAGGCGCCGCCACGCCTGGCCGCCAGAGCACCCGCAAGGTCGACCTGGACCTGGGACGCATGCGCGACCTGGGCCTGGTCACCGCCGCCGGCGGGCGTACCAACCTGCTCGAGGAATTCCGCATCATCAAGCGTCCGCTGCTCAAGCGCGCGTTCGCCGAGCACAAGCCGCACGAGAATCCCTCCAACCTGATCATGGTGACCAGCTCGCTGCCCGGCGAAGGCAAGACCTATTGCGCGATCAACCTGGCCATGAGCATCGCCATGGAACTCGACCACACGGTGCTGCTGGTGGACGCCGACGTGGCGCGCCCGTCGGTGCTGCGCACGCTCGGCCTGCCGGCCCAGCGCGGCCTGATGGACATCCTGCTGGACGACAAGCTCGACCTGTCGGACGTCATGCTGCGCACCAATGTCGACACCCTGTCGATCCTGCCGGCCGGCACCAGCACGCCGCGCGCCACCGAGCTGCTGGCCAGCTCGACCATGAACGCCATGGTCACCGAGCTGGCGAACCGCTATCCGGACCGCGTCATCATCTTCGATTCGCCGCCGCTGCTGCTGACCAGCGAATCGCGCGTGCTCGCCAGCCACATGGGCCAGATCGTGGTCGTCGTGGAAGCGCAGACCACGACCCAGCACGCGGTCCAGGAAGCGCTGCGGCAGCTGGATGGCATGGGCAACGTCAACCTCATCTATAACAAGACCAGGGACATCCCCGGCATCGAAGAGACGTATGATTATCACTATGGCTAAACGGCAGGGCCGGGCGCCGCTGCGCCTGGCGCCGCTGGCCGCGGCGGCAATGCTGCTGGCGGTGCAGGCGCAGGCGCTGGCGCAGACCGAGACCCCGGCGCTGGCCCAGGCGGAAACCCCGGCGCAGGCGCCCGTGCTGGCGAAGGCCGGCTGGCGCATCATCCCCACCATCGGCATCACCGAAACCTGGACCGACAACGTCACCCTGCAGAGCGACAGCGCCCTGAAGCACAGCGACCTGGTCAGCCAGGTCACGCCCGGCATCACGGTCGTCAACCGCAGTCCGCGCCTGAACGTCTCGGCCTCGGCCCAGTGGCACCAGTTCGCCTACCTGCACGGCATCGCCAACAACACCCGCGACAGCCAGCGCAGCTACAGCGGCGCGCTGCAGAGCGTCCTGGTCCAGGACCTGCTGTACCTCGACGCCTCGGCCTCGCGCGGCCAGCGCAGCGTCTCGGCCTTCGGTCCGCAGCTGACCAACGACCTGTACATCCTCGGCAACCGTACCGAGGTCAAGACCTGGAGTTTCAGCCCCTACCTGGTACAGCGCTTCGGCAATATCGCCAACATGCAGCTGCGCTATTCGCGCGATTCGGTCGACAGCAACCTGAACCAGGGCTTCGGCAAGTCCGACAGCGACAACGTCAGCGCCAGCCTGGCGAGTGGCGCCGCCTTCAGCACCCTCGGCTGGGGCCTGAACTACTACCGCCAGGACCTCGACAGCGACCGCCTCGGCGAGACCTCGACCGAGAACCTGGCGGCGAACCTGAGCTACCGCCTCACCGCGCGCCTGGCGCTGACCGCCAACGCCGGCTACGACCGCTACGAATTCGCCGGCCCGGGCGGCAGGAACGAAGGCCGCAACTGGTCGGGCGGCGTGATCTGGAACCCGTCGGCGCGCACCAGCCTGCAGGCCGCGCTCGGGCGCCACTACTACGGGCAGACCGGTTCGGTGCTGGCCAGCCACCGCAGCCGCTACACGGTGTGGAACATCAGCTACAGCGACGCGATCACGACCTCGCGCCAGCAGTTCCTGCTGCCGTCGGCGCTCGACACCACCGCCCTGCTCGACCGCCTGTTCAGCACCGCCTACCCCGACCCGCTCGAGCGCGAGCGCGTGGTGGCGGCCTACATCGAGGCGACCGGCCTGCCGCCCAGCCTGGCCGACAACGTGAACTACCTGAGCAACCGCTACATGCGCCAGAAGGCGCTGCAGGCGACGGCCGCGTTCCGGCGCGCGCGCACCAACGCGGTGCTCAGCCTGTATTCCAACCACCGCAACGCCCTGTCCGACCAGCAGAGCGACAGCGAACTGCTCGGCAGCCTGCTGACCACGCTGAACGACAACGTGCGCCAGCGCGGCCTGCGCGCCAGCTACACCTACCAGATGAATTCGCGCTCGAACCTGATCGCCAGCTGGAACATCAGCCGCAGCCATTCGCTCACCACCGACATCCTCGACCGGCAGCGCGTGCTGCGCGTGGGGATGACGCGCCGTCTCGGCCAGCAATTGCTGGGCAAGGTCGAATTCCGCCGGCGTACCGGCAACGTCGGCACCACCAACAGCAGCAAGTATGAGGAGCACGCCATTTCGGCGAGCCTGTCCATGCAGCTTTAAGCGGAAGAGTCAGCGATGTACGAAACCTACTACGGATTGTCCGCCAAGCCGTTCCAGCTCCGGCCGGACCCCCACTTCTTCTTCGGATCCAAGGGCCACAAGCGCGCCATGGCCTACCTCGAGTACGGCCTGTCCCAGGGCGAGGGCTTCATCGTCATCACCGGCGAAGTCGGCGCCGGCAAGACCACCCTGGTGCGCAACCTGTTCAACCGGCTGCCGTCCGACCAGATCGTCGCGGCCCACATCGTCAACACCAGCCTCGATCCCGAGGATACGCTGCGCATGGTGGTGTCGGCCTTCGGCCTGCCCTACGAGGGCGCCAGCAAGGCCGAGCTGCTCAACCGCCTCGAACTGTTCCTGCGCACCGTCGACCGCCAGGGCCAGCGCGCCCTGCTGGTGATCGACGAAGCCCAGAACCTGAACGCGCGCACGGTCGAGGAACTGCGCATGCTGTCGAACTTCCAGACCGACGACCGCTCGCTGCTGCAGACCTTCCTGCTCGGCCAGCCGGAGTTCCGCGCCACCCTGCACAGCCCCACCATGCAGCAGCTGCGCCAGCGCGTGATCGCCAGCTACCACCTGGGCCCGATGGATGCGCAGGAAACCCGCGCCTACGTCGAGCACCGCATGGCCACCGTCGGCTGGAATGGCGACCCCAGCCTGGACGAAGGCGCGCACGCGGCGGTGTACGCCTACAGCGGCGGCATCCCGCGCAAGACCAACACCCTGATGGACCGCGTGCTCCTGATGGGCTACCTGGAAGAGATGCACGCCTTCACCGAGGCCGACATCGGCGAGGTGGTGCGCGACATCGACCAGGAATTCCAGCTGCCGGACGAAGGCGAGCTGCCGGGCGCCGGCCTGCCGGCGGCGAACGCCGCCACCGCCCTCGCGGAAGAGCCGCCGCGCACCGGCGCCAGCGTCGAGCTGCTCGACGAACGCATGATGCGCCTCGAGAAATCGATCGTCTCGGTACTGTCGATCCTGAAGAAAATCGTCGCCACGCCGCAGGGCGCGGCGGCCCAGCAGATGGATAACCAGGAATGAAGATGCAAGCCCCCGCAGCCCGGCCGGCGCCCGGTCCCGGCCAGCGCCTGCGCAACGCCATGACCTGCGACGTCGAGGATTACTTCCAGGTCTCCGCCTTTGCACCGTACATCCCGCGCGACAGCTGGCCGGCGCGCGAATGCCGGGTCGAAGCCAACGTCGAGCGCATCCTGGCGCTGTTCGAGCGCCACGGGGTGCGCGCCACCTTCTTCACCCTCGGCTGGATCGCCGAGCGCTATCCGGCCATGGTGCGGCGCATCGTCGCCGGCGGCCACGAACTGGCCAGCCACGGCTATGGCCACCTGCGCGCCTCGGACCAGAGCCGCGCCGAGTTCGACAACGACATCCGTTCCAGCAAGGCGCTGCTGGAAGACATCGGCGGCCAGGCGGTGCTCGGCTACCGCGCGCCCAGCTTCTCGATCGGCCACGGCAACCTGTGGGCGCTCGACGCCCTGGTCGAGGCGGGCTACCGCTACAGCTCCAGCATCTACCCGATCGCGCACGACCACTACGGCATGCCGGACGCGCCGCGCTTCGCGTTCTACCCGAACGGACCGGACGGCCTGCTCGAAGTGCCGATCACGACGGTCAAGCTGGCGGGCCGCAACCTGCCGGCCGGCGGCGGCGGCTACTTCCGCCTGCTGCCCTACCTGCTGTCGCGCTGGATGATGGAGAAGGTCAACCGCGACGACCGCGAACCCGCCCTGTTCTACTTTCACCCATGGGAGATCGATCCCGGACAGCCACGCCCGCAAGGCCTGGGCGCCAAGGCGCGCTTCCGCCACTACGTCAACATCGAGCGCATGGAGAAACGCCTCGAGCTTCTCGCCCGCGACTTCGCGTGGGACCGCATGGACCGCATCTTCCTGAGCTGAGCATGAACCTGATTACTGAAGCCGCACAAGCCAAGCGCGCGGCCCCGGTCACCGCGACCGGCCCGCGCACCCTGCACCTGATGCAACCGCGCGATCGCGCCCGCTGGGACGCCTTCGTGCGCGCCTGCCCGGAAGCGACCTTCTTCCACCTGTCCGGCTGGCAGAAAGTGCTGGAACAGTCGTTCGGCATCCGCACCTGGTTCTACTACGTCGAGCAGGACGGCCAGATCCAGGGCGTGCTGCCGCTGGCCGAGATCAAGAGCCGCCTGTTCGGCCATTCGCTGGGCGCGATGCCGTTCTGCGTGTACGGCGGCGTGGCCGCGATCGACGACGCCGCGCGTCCCCTGCTCGACCTGGCCGCGCACGAACTGGCGCTCAGGCTGGGCGTCGGCCACCTGGAATACCGCGGCATGCAGCGCGCCCATCCGGACGACCCGAGCTGGCACACCAGGGAGCTGTACGTCACCTTCCGCAAGGAGATCACCGGCGACGACGAGACCAACATGACCGCCATCCCGCGCAAGCAGCGCGCGATGGTGCGCAAGGGGATCAAGCATGGCCTCATCGGCGAGATCGACGACAACGTCGACCGCATGTTCGACGCCTATGCCCACAGCGTGCTGCGCCTGGGCACCCCGGTGTTCCCGAAGAAGTACTTCGCCATGCTGCTGGACGTGTTCGGCGACGAATGCGAGGTGCGCACCGTCACCACCGCCGACGGCCAGCTGGTGGGCTCGGTGCTGTCGTTCTACTGGCGCGACGAGGTGGTTCCGTACTACGGCGGCGGCACCGAGCTGGCGCGCCACACGGCCGGCAACGACTTCCTGTACTGGAACCTGATGCAGGCGGCCGCCGCCCGCGGCTGCCGCGTCTTCGACTACGGACGCAGCAAGATCGGCACCGGCGCCTACGACTTCAAGAAGAACTGGGGCTTCACCGCCACGCCGCTGCCCTACGAATACAAGCTGTATGCCGCGAACCAGCTGCCGGACAACAATCCGCTGAATCCGAAATACCAGCTGTTCATCAAGATGTGGAAGAAGCTGCCGCTGCCGGTGGCGAACTTCCTCGGCCCGTACATCGTCCGCAACCTGGGGTAATGCCGTGGAAGACCTGCTGCTGCTGATACACCGGATCCCCTACCCGCCGAACAAGGGTGACAAGATCCGGTCCTACCACCTGCTGAAGCACCTGGCGCGCGACTACAAGGTGCACCTGGCTACTTTTGTCGACGACGCCGACGACTGGCAGCACGTGCCGAAGGTGGAAGCCTTGTGCGCGAGCAGCCATTTCGCGACCCTGAATCCGCTTCTTGCGCGGGTGCGCAGCCTGGGCGCGCTGGTCAAGGGACGCTCGCTCTCGCTGGACTACTACCGCGACGGCGAAATGCAGCGCTGGGTCGACCAGACCGTGGCCGCCCACAAGATCGAGCGGGTGCTGGTGTTCTCGTCGGCGATGGCGCAGTACGCCGACCGCTTCCCCGGCGCGCGCCGCGTGGTCGACTTCTGCGATGTCGATTCCGACAAGTGGCGCCAGTACGCCGACAAGAAATCCTGGCCGATGAGCTGGCTGTACCGCCACGAGGCGCGCCAGCTGCTCCACTACGAGCGCCAGGTGGCGCGCGAGTACGACGCCTCGCTGTTCGTGTCGGGCCCCGAGGCCGACCTGTTCCGCAAGCTGGCCCCGGAAAGCGACGCCAAGATCGGCTTCTTCACCAACGGCGTCGACACCGACTACTTCACGCCCGCCGGCAGCTACGCCAGCCCGTTTGCGCCGGGCGAGTGCGCCGTCGTGTTCACCGGCGCGATGGACTACTGGCCGAACGTGGACGCGGTGCAGTGGTTCGCGGCCGAAGCCATGCCGATCCTGCGCGCGCGCCATCCCGACCTGCGGTTCTACATCGTCGGCGCCCGTCCCACGGCGGCGGTGCAGGAACTGGCGCGCCTGCCCGGCGTCAAGGTGACCGGCACGGTGCCGGACGTGCGCCCCTACATCGCCCACGCCAGGGCGGCGGTGGCGCCGCTGCGCATCGCGCGCGGCATCCAGAACAAGGTGCTCGAGGCGATGGCGATGGCCACTCCGGTGGTGGTGTCGCCGCAGGCGCTGGAAGGCATCGACGCCGAGCCGGGCCGCGAACTGGTGCTGGCCGAAGACGGCGCCGGCTTCGCCGACGCCGTCGCCGCCCTGCTGGAACGCCAGGACAACGAGATCGGCCTGGCCGCGCGCGCCCGGGTCGAATGCAAGTATAGCTGGTCCAGCAACCTGGCCTGCATTGGGGAGCGTCTCGAATGTATCTGAAACCGCCGCCGGGCGTGGTGCATGCCCCCGCCCCCCTGTCGCGCACCGGCATCGCGCTGCTGGCGCTGGCCATGCTGGCCCCGTTCGTGCTGTACTTCCAGACCGCCGGCTCGATGGTCTCGATCTGGAACAGTTCCGAGACCTTCGCCCACGGCTACGTGATCCTGCCGATCAGCCTGTGGCTGATCTGGCGCCGCCGCGAGAACTTCAGCCTGATCCCGGCGCGTCCGTATGCGCCGGCGCTGCTGCTGCTGCTGCTTGCCGGCGCCGCCTGGATGGCGGGGCGCATGGGCGACGTGCAGGTGGTGATGCAGTACGCCTTCGTGGCCATGCTCCCGGCCGCGGCGCTGGCCCTGTTCGGCCCGCGCCTGGCCGGTTCGCTCGCCTTCCCGCTGCTGTTCCTGCTGTTCGCGGTGCCGTTCGGCGAGATCTTCGTCGAACCGCTGATCCACTTCACCGCCGACTTCACCATCTGGGCGGTGCAGGCGACCGGCATCCCGGTGCTGCGCAACGGCACCCGCTTCGAACTGCCGACCGGCAGCTGGTCGGTGGTCGAGGCCTGCAGCGGCATCCGCTACCTGATCTCGTCGATCACGCTGGGCTCCCTGTACGCCTACCTGACCTACCGCTCGAACCTGCGCCGCACCGTGTTCATCGCCCTGTCGGTGGTGGTGCCGATCGTCGCCAACGGCCTGCGCGCCTACATGATCGTGATGATCGGCCACAGCAGCGGCATGGAACTGGCCACCGGCGTCGACCACATCATCTACGGCTGGCTGTTCTTCGGCCTGATCATGTTCCTCATGTTCTGGATCGGCAGCTACTGGCGCCAGGACGAACAGCCGGCCGCCGAACGCGCCGTGGCCGCCGGTTCGTTCCCGGATGCGCCCGGCCGCTTGGCGCCGATGGCGGCGGCGGTGGTCGCCCTGGCCGCGCTGTGGCCGGCCTTCGCCGCCTTCAGCGACCGCGCCAACCACAATCCGGCGCAGGTCCGGCTGGCCGAGCCGGCCCTGTCCTGGCAGGTGGCGGCCGGCTTCCCGGACTGGGAAGTGCGCTACATGGAGCCGGATGCGCAGCTGGCGCGCACCTACGAGCGCGCCGGCCTCGATCGCAAGGTGCGCCTGCAGCTGCTGTACTACCGCAACCAGACCAAGGAGAAAGGCCTGATCAGCTCGGTAAACCGCCTGACCGCCGAACGCGACGCCTTCCACCCGCTGTCGAGCCGCGTGGTAAGCGAACAGGCGGGGGACCGCGTCCTGCCGCTGCGCGAAACCGTGCTGCAGGGACCGGACGGGAACATCCTGGTCTGGCAGGTGATGTGGATCGACGGCCAGTACACCGCCAGCAACGTGGACGGCAAGCTGCGCCAGGCCGGCGCCCGGCTGCGCTTGCGCGGCGACGACGGCGCCATGATCGCGCTGGCCGCGCCGTTCAGCGACAGCAAGGACCAGGCGCGCGCCGCGCTGCGCGCCTTCGTGGCCGACAACTTCGGAGCGCTCGACACGGCGCTGGCGGCAACCCGGGGACGCTGAACATGGCTGCCGTCACCGTTTCCACGCCCCAGCCGCCGCTGATCGTGCACCTGATCTACCGCCTCGACATCGGCGGGCTGGAGACGCTGCTGGTCGACACCATCAACCGCATGCCGGCCCACCATTACCGGCACGCGGTGGTCTGCCTGACCGACTACACCGACTTCGCCCAGCGCATCGTCCGTCCCGGCGTCGAGCTGTTCGCGCTGCACAAGCCGCCGGGAGCGGGCCTCGGCACCCACGCCGACCTGTACCGGCTGCTGCGCCGCCTGCGCCCGGCGATCCTGCACACCTACAACCTGGGCACGATCGAATACGCGGCGACCGCCTTCGTCGCCGGCGTGCCGGTGCGGGTGCACGCCGAGCATGGACGCGATGCGCGCGATCCGCAGGGACTGAACCGCAAGCACAACCTGCTGCGCCGCGCCGTCGCGCCCCTGATCGACCGCATCGTCCCGGTGTCGCGCGACCTGCGCACCTGGCTGCGCGACGTGGTCGGGATCCCGCAGGACAAGCTGCTGCTGATCGACAACGGGGTCGACACCGGGCGCTTCCGTCCAGCAACGCCCGGCGCGCCGGCCCAAGAGCCCTGGCAGGACGATCCGCAGGCCTTCGTGATCGGCACCGTCGGCCGCCTGCAGGACGTGAAGGACCAGGCCACCCTGGTCGCCGCCTTCGCCCGCCTGCGCGCCCTGCTGCCGGGCCAGAAGCTGCGCCTGGTGCTGGTCGGCGACGGCCCGCTGCGCGAGCGCCTCGGCGCCCAGGTGGCGCAGCTCGGCCTGCAGGACAGCGTGTGGCTGGCCGGGCCGCGCAGCGACGTCGCTCCGGCCATGCGCAGCTTTTCGCTGTTCGCCCTGTCCTCGATCGCCGAGGGCACGCCGGTGACCCTGCTGGAAGCGATGGCAAGCGGCCTGCCGGTGGTCGCGACCGCGGTCGGCGGCATCCCCGACCTGGTGGCCGACGGCGCCACCGGCGCCCTGGTGCCGGCGGGCGATCCGGAGCGGCTGGCGGCGGCGCTGGCCGGCTATGTGCGGGACCGCAAGCGCGCGCGCCTCCACGGCGCGGCCGGACGCGCGCGCATCGAACAGCAGTACAGCATGCAGGCCATGCTGGCGGCCTACGTCGCCTTGTACGACGGGCTGTGCCAAACCAAGACCAAGACAAAAAAGGCGATCACACCATGTGCGGAATAGTTGGAATTTTTGACATGCAGGGCGGTCGCACGATCGACCGCGACCTGCTGCACCGGATGAACGAAAGCCAGTTCCACCGCGGGCCGGTCGAAGGCGACCTGCACCTGGAGCCGGGACTGGCCTTCGGCCACCGCCGCCTGTCGATCATCGCCCTGGAAGCGGGCCTGCAGCCGCTGTTCAACGAGGACGACAGCATCGCCCTGGTGTTCAACGGCGAGATCTACAACTTCCGCGAGCTGCGCACCGAGCTGCAGGGGCTGGGACACACATTCCGCACCCCGTCCGACAGCGAGACCATCGTCCACGCCTGGGAGCAATGGGGCGAGGACTGCGTCACCCACCTGCGCGGCATGTTCGCGTTCGCGATCTGGGACCGCCCGCGCCGGACGCTGTTCCTGGCGCGCGACCGCATCGGCATCAAGCCGATGCATTACGCCGTGCTGCCGGACGGGATGTTCGCCTTCGGCTCCGAGCTCAAGTCGCTGCTGTCGCTGCCGAACCTGAAGCGCGAGATCGACCCGCTGGCGGTCGAGGAGTATTTCGCCTACGGCTACGTGCCGGAGCCGCGCACCATCTTCACCAGCGCCCACAAGCTGCTGCCCGGCCACACCCTGACCCTGCGCGTCGGCCAGCCGCTGCCGAAGTCGAAGCAGTTCTGGGACGTGCCGTTCAAGCCGCACCTGGGCATGACCGACCGCGACATCGAGGGCGAACTGGTCGTGCGCCTGCGCGAGGCGGTCGAGAGCCACCTGATCGCCGACGTGCCGCTGGGCGCCTTCCTGTCGGGCGGCGTCGACTCGAGCGCGATCGTGGCGATGATGGCCGGGATCGGCAGCGAGCCGGTCAACACCTGCTCGATCGCCTTCAACGACCCGGCCTTCGACGAATCCGACTACGCGCGCCAGGTGGCCGAGCGCTACCGGACGAATCACCAGTGCGAGACCGTCGACAAGGACGACTACGGCCTGCTCGACACCCTGGCCGCGCTGTACGACGAGCCCTATGCCGACAGCTCGGCGATCCCGACCTACCGCGTCTGCCAGCTGGCCAGGAAGCGCGTCACGGTGGCCCTGTCGGGCGACGGCGGCGACGAGAACTTCGCCGGCTATCGCCGCCACCGCATGGCGATGGGCGAGGAAAGGGTGCGCTCGATGCTGCCGCTGGCGGTGCGCAAGCCCGTGTTCGGCCTGCTGGGCAAGGCCTACCCGAAGGCCGACTGGGCGCCGCGCGTGTTCCGCGCCAAGACCACCTTCGAGGCGCTGGCGCGCGACCTGACCGAGGGCTACTTCCACGGCGTGTCGATCAACAACGACCGGGTGCGCAGCCAGCTGTTCTCGGAGAGCTTCCGCCAGCGCCTGCAGGGCTACCGCGCGGTCGAGGTGATGCGCGGCTACGCCGCCCAGTCCCCGACCGACGATCCGCTGTCCCTGATCCAGTACCTCGACATGAAGACCTACCTGCCGGGCGACATCCTGACCAAGGTCGACCGCGCCAGCATGGCGCACGCGCTCGAAGTGCGGGTGCCGCTGCTCGACCACCAGTTCGTGGAATGGGTGTCGGGCCTGCCATCGACCTCGAAGCTGCGCAACGGCGAAGGCAAGCACATTTTCAAGAAGGCCCTGCAGCCCTACCTGTCGGACGACATCCTGTACCGCAAGAAGCAGGGCTTCTCGATCCCGCTGGCCGCCTGGCTGCGCGGACCGCTGCTCGAATCGATGCGGCGCGCCGTGCTGAATCCGGCCCTGCTCGACACCGGCATCTTCAACGCCGGCTACCTGAAACAGATGGTCGACGAACACCAGGCCCGTACCAAGGATCACAGCACGGCGCTGTGGTCGGTCCTGATGTTCGACGCTTTCCTGCGCAAGAACGGCGCGGCCGCCGCCGCCTAATGGAGTATAGGAGTTATACAACGCCATGCGAGTCCTTCACGTCCTCGATCATTCGATCCCGCTGCACAGCGGCTACACCTTCCGCACCCGCTCGATCCTGCGCGAACAGCGCGCGCTCGGCTGGGAAACCTTCCACATCACCAGCTCCAAGCAGAATTCCGGCGACCAGCGCGACGAAACCGTCGACGGCCTGCACTTCTACCGCACGCCGCTGTCGAACAGCGCGCTGGCGAAGCTGCCCCTGCTGAACCACAAGGAGGTCATCGATGGCCTCGGCCGCCGGCTGGACGAGATCATCCCGCAGATCAAGCCGGACGTGCTGCACGCCCACTCCCCCAGCCTGAACGCGATCGCGGCGCTGCGTGCCGGAAAAAAGTTCGGCATCCCCGTGGTGTATGAGGTGCGCGCGTTCTGGGAGGACGCCGCCGTCGACCACGGGACCAGCACCGAGAACGGCCTGCGCTACCGCGCCACGCGCGCGCTCGAGACCTATGCGCTGCGCCGCGCCGACGCCGTCACCACCATCTGCGAAGGCCTGCGCAAGGACATCGTCGCGCGCGGCATCCCGGAGGACAAGGTCACGGTGATCCCGAACTCGGTCGACCTCGACAAGTTCGCGGTCGGCGGCAGCGCCGACCAGGAGCTGAAGGGCAAGCTGGGCCTGCAGGGCTCGCGCCTGATCGGCTTCATCGGCTCGTTCTACGCCTACGAGGGCCTGGACATCCTGCTGCGCGCGGTGCCGAAGCTGGTGGCGCGCCTGCCCGACCTGCGCGTGCTGCTGGTCGGCGGCGGCCCGCAGGACGCCCAGCTGCGCCAGCTGGCGAAGGACCTGGGCATCACCGACAAGGTGGTGTTCACCGGCCGCGTGCCGCACGACCAGGTGCAGAAATACTACGACCTGCTCGACGTGCTGGTGTATCCGCGCCTGTCGATGCGCCTGACCGACCTGGTGACCCCGCTCAAGCCGCTCGAGGCGATGGCCCAGGGCCGGATCCTGGCCGCCTCCGACGTCGGCGGCCACCTGGAGCTGATCGCCGACGGCAAGACCGGCGTGCTGTTCAGGGCCGACGATCCGGATTCGCTGGCCGACAAGGTCGGCGCCCTGCTCGAGGAGCAAAGCCAGTGGCCTGCGCTGCGCGCGGCCGGCCGCCGGTACGTGGAGAACGAGCGCAACTGGCCGGGCACGGTGGCGCGCTACAAGAAGATCTACGGCCGCCTGACGGGGTTCCAGCCCGCATGAAGATCCTGACCTTCAGCACCCTGTTCCCGAACCTGGAAAAGCCGGGCCACGGGATCTTCGTCGAGACCCGCCTGCGCCACCTGGCCGCCGGCGGGCAGGTCGAGGCGCGCGTGGTCGCGCCGGTGCCCTGGTTTCCGTCGTCGAACCCGCGTTTCGGCGACTACGCGAAGATGGCCAGGGTGCCGCGCCATGAAGTGCGCCACGGCCTGCAGGTGGCGCATCCGCGCTACCCGGTGCTGCCCAAGGTCGGCATGAACCTGGCCCCGCTGCTGCTGGCCCAGGCGGTCAAGCCGGCGATCGCGCGCATCATCGACGAGGGTTACGACTTCGACCTGATCGACGCGCATTATTTCTACCCCGACGGCGTGGCCGCCGCCATGCTGGCGCGCCGCTTCAACAAGCCGCTGGTGATCACCGCGCGCGGCTCGGACATCACCCTGCTGCCGCAGTACCCGCTGCCGCGCCGCATGATCCAGTGGGCGGCGCGCCGCGCCGACGCCGTGATCACGGTCTGCAATGCGCTGCGCGACGAAGTGGTGGCGCTGGGCGTGGACGCGCAGCGCGTGACTTCGCTGCGCAACGGCGTCGACCTCAAGCTGTTCCAGCCGGTCGAGCGCCAGCCGAACCCGGAATTCACCCTGCTGAGCGTCGGCCACCTGGTGGCGGTCAAGGCCCAGGAGCTGATCATCGGCGCGCTGCCGCTGCTGCCGGGCGTGCGCCTGGTGCTGGCCGGCGACGGCCCCAACCGCGCGATGCTGGAAAACCTGGCGCGCGACCTGCAGGTGGCGCAGCGCGTCACCTTCCTCGGCGCCGTGCCCCAGGCGCAGCTGCGCGAGCACTACGGCCGCGCCGACGCCCTGGTGCTGGCCTCCAGCCGCGAAGGCTGGGCCAACGTATTGCTTGAAGCCATGGCCTGCGGCACCCCGGTGGTGGCCAGCCGCGTGTACGGCACGCCGGAAGTGGTGGCGGCGCCGGAAGCGGGCGTATTGATGGCCGAGCGCAGCCCGCAGGGCGTGGCCGACGCCGTGAACGCCCTGCGCGCCGCCTATCCGGACCGCGCGGCCACGCGCCGCTATGCGGAACGCTTCAGCTGGGACGACACCACCGCCGGCCAGTTGCGCATCTTCGGCGACGTGCTGGCACAACGCCACGCGCAAGCGGCGCGCGTATTGTCGTGTTAAAGCGACCAAGTTTTTTGGAAGTAAGGATAAGATGGACTCGATTCTGTATGCCCTCGACCTGATCCTGGTCACCGGACTGTGCTTCTGGGCTTTGCGGGAAGACAGCGACAACAAGCGTACCAACGCCAAGAGGAAGAACAAGGACTAGACGATGCGCGACCTTATCCTGCTCGGCCTCTTGCCGCTCATGCTGTATGCGATGGCCAAACGGCCCTTCATCGCGCTCGGCATGTGGGTCTGGACTGCGCTGTTCTTCCCGAACGGCTGGGTCTACGGCCCCGCATCGAGCCTGCGCTACAACCTGCTGTTCAGCCTGGTGACGATCCTGGGCTACCTGATCATGAAGCACAAGCCGAAGTTCCAGCCGGGCGCCCTGGGCATGTTCGTGGTCGCCTTCTTCCTCTGGACCACCGCCAGCACCGTCACGGGCATCGGCCCTCCGGACGTGATGTGGGAGATCTGGAGCCGCTTCGCGAAAATCGTCCTGCTATTCATCTTCGTCCTCCTGATCGTCGAGAAGAAGCTGCACGTCGACTTCCTGCTGTGGTGCGTGGTGCTGTCGGTCGGCTTCTACGCCAACCTCGAGGCGTCGAAGTTCATCCTCTCCGGCGGCGGCCACAAGATCGCCGGCATGAGCGGCCACGTGCTGGGCGACCGCAACGAGCTGTCGATCGCATTCTGCATGACCCTGCCGATCTGCTATTACCTGCTGGGAGACTACGGCAAGCGTTCGACCCTGGTGCGCCTCGGGCTGCTCGGCACCATCGCGCTGCTGGTGCTCGGCGTCGTCGGCACCCAGTCGCGCGGCGGCTTCATCGCCCTGCTGGCCCTCGCCGGCTATTTGTTCCTCAAGAGCGAACGCAAGATCCTGATGGGCATCCTCGGCATCGCGCTGATCGCCGTCGTCGCGCACCTGGCGTCGGATGAATGGACCGGCCGCATCAACACCATCGAGACCGCTTCCGAGGACGCCTCGTTCATGGGCCGCGTGGTCGCCTGGAAGCTCAGCTTCATCCTGGCGATGGACAATCCGCTGCTGGGCGGCGGCTTCAAGTCGCTCGAATATTCCCCGAACTGGATCGCGCTGTCGAACCACTTCTTCTCGTATCCGTGGTTCTACACCGGCGACGCGCTGCCCAATCCCGAGATCGCCCGCGCCGCGCACAGCGTCTACTTCCAGGTGCTCGGCGAGCATGGCTTCGTCGGCCTCGCGCTCTACCTGGCGATCCTGTCCAGCGCATTCTTCAAGGCCGGCAGCGTGGCCAGGCGCGCGCGCCGGGTCGGCGCCCCGGACTGGGTGCGCTCGATGGCGACCATGCTCCAGCTCAGCATCTTCACCTTCGCCCTCGGCGCGGCGGCGCTCAGTTTCGCTTATTTCGACCTCATCTTCGCGCTGATCGGGGTCGTGCTCGTGCTCGACAAGCGCATCCTCCCGGCGCTGACACCGGCTTCCGCACCGGCCGTCCCGCGCTCCAACCAGATCCGCCTTCAAACATCATGACAGCAAAGACGACACATTCCCTCCTGACCGGGCAAGTGCTGCGCAGTCTCGGCGGCGCCGTCGGGCGCACGATAGGCAAGAACCGCGTGTGCGTGATCACCTACCACCGCGTGCTGCCCACGCCGGAACCGCTGCTGGCGTCGGAACCCGACATCGTCAAGTTCCGCTGGCAAATGGAGCTGCTGGCGCGCTGCTTTCGCGTGATGCCCCTGCACGATGCCTTGCGGGCGGTCGAAGCCGGCAAGGTGCCGGGCCGCGCCGTCTGCATCACCTTCGACGACGGCTACCGCTCGGTCCACGACCTGGCGGCGCCGATCCTGCGCGAATTCGGCCTGCCCGCCACGGTGTTCGTCGCCAGCGGCTACATCGACCGGGGCAGCATGTGGAACGACCGCATCATCGAAGCGGTGCGCGCCCTCCCGGCGGGACAGCTCGATCTCAGCGGGATGGACCTGGGCACGTATACGCTGGGCGGCGTCGAGGACCGCCTGCAGGCGGTCGAACTGCTGGTCGAACGCTCCAAGTACCTGCCGCCGGCCGCCCGCGAGCAAGCCATCGAGCGGCTGGAGGCGCTGGCCGGCATCGACCCGGAGCAGAAACCGATGATGACCCGCGACATGCTCCTGGGCCTCGACCGCCAGGGCATCGAGATCGGCGCCCACACCGTCTCCCATCCCATCCTCACCAGTCTCGACGACGACAGCGCGCGCCACGAAATCGCGGAGGGCAAGGCGCAACTGGAGTCCATCCTCGGCAAGCCGGTGCGGCTGTTTGCCTACCCCAACGGCAAGGTCGGCAAGGATTTCGACGAGCGCCACGTCGCGATGGTGCGCGAGGAAGGCTTCAGCGCCGCCTTCACGACCGCGATCGGCGCGCTGGCGTCCGGGCAGGACCGCTACCAGCTGCCGCGCGGCCGTCCCTGGGACGAACGCCCGCTGATGTTCGGTTTGCGCCTGCTGAGCTGGCTTGCACAGAAAAACCCGTAACACCTGCTGGTGAATTGCAAAACCGGGGCGCCTCGCGCCCTGATCAAGTGGATATTGAAAAAGAATGAACAAACGTGCATTACTGGTAGCATTTCACTTTCCGCCACAAGCCGAAAGCAGCGGAATCCAGCGTACCTTGAGTTTCTCGAAGCACCTGCCGCGACATGACTGGGAGCCGCTGGTCCTGTCGGCCCATCCGCGCGCCTACACCCGCCAGAATCCGTCGCAGCTGTCCAGTGTCCCGGCCAACCTGGTGGTGCGCCGCGCCTTCGCGCTCGACACCAAGCGTCACCTGGGTTTCGGCGGACGCTATTCCGAACTGATGGCGCTGCCCGACCGCTGGATCAGCTGGTGGGGCCATGGCGTGGTGGCCGGCCTGCGCCTGATCCGCCAGCACAAGCCGCGGGTGATCTGGTCGACCTTCCCGATCGCCACTGCCCACCTGATCGGACTGACCCTGCACCGCCTGAGCGGCCTGCCCTGGATCGCCGACTTCCGCGACCCGATGCTCCAGCCGACCCATCCCGAATCGCCGCGCCAGCGCGGCATCTACGGCTGGCTCGAAAAGCAGACCCTGCGCAACTGCACCTACGCGGTATTCACCACCCAGAGCGCGCTCAATTCCTGCAAGGCGCGCTACCCGAAGATCAATGCGAACAAGTTCCGCCTGATCGAGAACGGCTACGACGAGGACGAGTTCGCGCGGCTGGCCGACGCCACCGTGGATGCGCCGGCGCTGGCGCCAGCGCCGGACCAGCGCGTGACCCTGCTGCACAGCGGCGTCCTGTACAGCGACGGGCGCGACCCGGAACCGTTCATGGCGGCGCTCGCCAGCCTGAAGGAGGCCGGCAGCATCGACGCCGCCTCGCTGCGCGTGAGCTTGCGCGCGCCCGGCAACATCGCCGGGATCACCGCCATGGTGGCGCGCCATGGCCTCGACGATATCGTCGACGTCCTGCCGCCGGTACCCTACCGCGAGGCCCTCAACGAAATGCTGGCCGCCGACGGGCTGCTGGTGTTCCAGGGCACCCCGTTCAACAACCAGATCCCGGCCAAGGTGTACGAATACTTCCGGGCCCGGAAACCCATCCTGGGCCTGGTCGACCCGGTCGGCGAAACCGCCACGGTGCTGCGCAATGCCGGCTTCGCGAACATCGCCGCGCCGGACCAGAAGGACACCATCCTCGACACGCTCGAACGCTTCATCCCCGCGGTGCGCGACGGGCAGGCCTATTTCGCCAGCGACGAAGTCATCGCGCGCGCCGCACGCACGCACAAGGCCGGGCAACTGGCCGACCTGTTCGATGAGGCGGTACGATGACAGATAGCCCGCCAGGCAATATCAACAGGCAGATCGCCAAGGGCGCGGCGTGGATGGTCGCGTTCAGGATGCTCGACCGCAGCATCGGGCTGATCAGCACGGTCATCCTTGCGCGCATGCTGTCGCCGGAAGATTTCGGCCTGGTCGGGATCGCGATGATCCTGATCTCGGCCCTGAGCCTGCTGGTCTCGTTCGGCTTCGACACCCAGCTGGTCCAGAACGCCAAGGCGGGACGCGACCATTTCGATACCGCCTGGACTTTCAGCGTGATCTTCTCGGTCGGCTGCGGCCTGGTCCTGGCCGCGCTGGCCTATCCGGCGTCCCAGTTCTACCGCGAACCCCGGCTCGAAGCGGTGGTCTACGTGCTGGCGCTGGGCTTCGCGCTGGAGGGCTTCTCCAACATCGGCACCGTCGCCTTCCGGCGCGAGATGCGCTTCGACCGCGAATTCAAGTTCTTGCTCAGCAAGCGCTTCGCCAGCCTGCTGGTCACCATCCCGCTGGCGATCTACCTGCGCAACTACTGGGCCCTGGTGATCGGCCAGCTGGCCGGCATCGTGCTGTCGCTGGTGCTGTCCTATGTCGTCAGCAGCTATCGCCCGCGCTTTTCGCTCAAGACCAAGCTGGAGATGTTCCACACCTCGAAATGGCTGGTGGTGAACAGCTTCTTCCAGTTCATCCACAACCGCGCGGCCTCGTTCACCATCGCACGCGTGGCCGGGGCCCAGTGGGTGGGCGTGTACTCGATCGCCTCCGAGATCGCCAACCTGCCCTCGAACGAACTGGTCGCGCCGATCAACCGCGCCGCCTTCCCGGGCTATTCCCGGGTGGCGCACAACCTGCCGGAACTGCGCAACAGCTTCCTGAAAGTGATTGCTTCGATCGCGCTGATCTCGATCCCGAGCGGGGTCGGCATCGTGGTGGTGGCCGACCTGCTGGTGCCGGCCGCCCTCGGCTGGAAGTGGCTCGCCGCGATCCCGCTGATCCAGATCCTGGCCGTGTATGGCGTGATCAAGGCGGTGCAGACCAACATCTCCTACATCTACCTGGCGCTGGGACAGGTCAAGCGCATCACCCTGGTCTGGTGCGTCCAGATCGCGATCATGCTGGTGGTCCTGATTCCGGCGTCGATCGAATGGGGCGTCATGGGCGCGGCCTGGTCCTACCTGGCCACCGCCGTCCTGATGATCCCGATGAACCAGTCCCTGGTGGCCAAGTGCCTGGACCTGAACGCCACCACCTTCTGCCGCGAGCTGGTGCGGCCGCTGCTCGCATCGAGCGCGATGGCGATGGTCGTCCTCGCCGTCAAGAGCCAGCTGGTGCTGCGCAACGAGACCCTCGACTACGTGCTGGCGCTGCTGCTGTGCTCGGCCGTCGGCGCCCTGGTCTACACGGTCGCGATCTATGCGCTGTGGCGACTGTCGCCGCGCCGCGACGACGGGCTGGAACGGCATGTCTTCCTCAAGATCCAGGCCCTGCTCGGCAGGGCGGGGATCCGGGTCAACCTGCTGGGCTGACGAAGCGCGGGCCGGCCTTGCCGGCCCCCCCCTGTCAGGCCCGGCTGGCGCGCATCCAGCGGTCGACGCGCTTGAGCGGCAGGTTGATGCGGGCGCAGCCGATCTGGTCCGGGCGGACGTTCAGCTCGATCATGCGCGGGCCGTCGACGCCGATGGCGACGTCGACACCGGCGATATTCACCTTCGGGAATGCCTGCAGGGCGCGGCCGGCGATGTCCTTGCATTCTCGCCAGAACGGCAGCTGCACGCCGCTGATTCGTCCGCCGGTATCCGGATGGCTGTTCATGGTCTGCAGCGGATTGGCGGCGTTCGCCGCGTAGGCCAGCACGCCGGTTTCCAGGTCGACCGGGCAATACAGCCCGCCGCTGCTGGTATTGTCGACCAGGCTGCCCTTGCGTCCCACGCGCAGGAAGGCGCCGGCCACCTTTACTTCGCCGCGCGCCTGGTACAGCCAGATGCGCAGCGTGTTGACCGAGTTCGCATGGATATCCGACAGGACCGGGTGCTGGGTCAGGTAATGCTCGACGATGTAGCCGCCATCGTTCTTTTGCTGCGCCAGCGCCCACCAGTCGCTGATGCCGGTCGCCTCGCCGGTCACGGGGTGGACGAACACGGGCCGTCCGTCGGCCTCCTCGACCCGGAACGCGGCGAAGCCGGCGCCGCCATACCCCTCCACCAGCTTGAAGCAGATTTTCCTGCCCACCAGTCCATGGCACAGGCGCTCGAGGTCGGCCGGCAGGCGCAGGGGGGCGCCATCCGCGCAGGCGCCGCGCTGCCGGTGCAGGAAGCCGATGAACTCCGGCGTCGGCACGCCCAGCAGTTGCAGCACGGCCTTTTCAATGATCTTGTGCTGCGAGCTTTTCTGGTAGCCGGGCGCGTTCCAGCGGTCGATGAAGGCGTTGTATTCTTTCTTGTTGAGGTGCTCCCACTTGTCCGCGAACGGAATCGAGGGCCGCCACCAGCGCGCCTGCAGGTAATAGCCCGGGCCGATACCCCGCACCAGGTAGAGTGCGCCCATTTCCAGCACCTGGCGCCAGAACGGCAGATAGGCCAGGTTGTCGTTGCGCTGGCCCAGATGGGTCCAGGCGCGTCGTATGTCTTTGATGGCTTGCATGCTGAGCTTGACTGAGTGGTTGCTGGAACAGGTTACTGGAAGGTCAGGACCTCATTCGCGGCCTGCGGAAGGCTGGCGCAACAGCAGCGCCGGGCGGGTCGCCAGCGCGGCGCCGCGCCGCAGCGCCTGCACGAGCTTGCGCGCGAACTCGAGCACGCCGCTCATTTCCGCCTCGAACTCGATCATCGTGACATTGCCGCCATCGAGGAAGCGCGGCAGGAAATAGCGCTCGTCGCCGCCGGCGCCGCGCACCAGGCCCGGAATACAGGTGGTGCCGGTACGCACGTCGATCCCGGCCAGGGTGCGCGCGGCGGCGGCATCGTAGGAGCCGCTCGGATAGCAGTAATGATGCGGGCGCGGCAGGCCGGCGTCGACGATATAGCGGCGGCAGGCCTCGATATTGGCCTGGTTGCGCTCATGGTCACCGAGGAAATAACGGTGGAAATGCCCGTGCAGCTCGATCTTGCAGCCGCGCGCCGCGGCGGTGTGCAGTTCCTCGCGCCGCATGTAGCTGAAGCGGCGCGAATCGAGGGCCAGCGTTGCCGGCGCGATCCCCAGCGCGGCGGCGAACCGTTCCAGCGCGGCCGTCACCGTGGCGGCATCGCGCGGCATCCCATCGAACCAGAGGTCGGCATTGTCGCTCAGGCGCTCGCGCTCGTCGGCACTGTCGAGCTGGTAGCTGCCGTCGAGTTCCTTGCAAAAACCGGACAGTTCCAGGGTCGCGCGCCGCGCCTTCCAGACGAGGTAGCGCAGTGCCACGTTGGACACCGGGGCGTCGCCGTCGGCGAGTCCCGTATGCAGGTAGAGCACCGGTTCGTGGCCGTACTCGGCCAGCAGCGGCAACAGGCAGGCTTCGCTCGAATACCAGCCGTCGTCGAGCGTGATCGCCAGCGCGATGCCCTGGCGCGGCGCGGCGCCCGGGGTCGCGACCTGGTCGAGGCCGGCCGGCACGAAGCCCTTCGACTTCAACCAGTCGAGCCGCTGGCGCAGCATCGCCGGATGGCAAAACAGCTTGCCGTTGAAGAGGTGCTCGTCGCCCAGCGAACCGCCGTGATAGCACAGGATGCGGCCCTGCTTCCTGGTCAGCAGGCGGAACAGGGCGAATACGCCGGCCGCCTTCGCGACCTGCAGCACGGCAGACTTGAGTTTCATGGCTGTCCTTTCCCGGCCTTGCCGGCGTGGCGGTCCGCCCAGGCGAGCTGGCGCGCGCGCGGCCATACCAGGGTGTAGGCGGCCGGCTTGTACTTGCCCGCTTCATACAGTTGCCTGCGCGTGGCAGACTTGGCCAGCGCGTTGCGGGTGGCCCCTTCATCGTAGCAACCGAACAGGACGTGGGCGCCGCCCCGTTCCGGCACCTCGCGCAGGTAGGCCAGGCGCGGACTGATGGCGGCGAGCGCCGGGTCATAGAACCAGCTGCCGGCAAACATCCCGAGCACTTCCGGATGAAACGCATAGAGTTCGGCGCAGCAGCGGTAACACTCGTTGCGCCCTTCCTCGTTGAATTCTTCCATATAGAACTTGTGCGCATGGATGTCGAAGTAGGGCCGGAACCCGCCCAGGCGAATGAACAGCGCCAGCCGCCGTGGAATGTCGCTCAGGCCATTACTCCATACAATGGAACGACCAATGCCGGCGTTGGCATCGATCAGGTTGGAACCTCCCGCATAAAGCCGCAAGGCTGCCAAGCCGAATTCCTTGAGGAACAGGTCGTTCTCGAGCTGGCATACCGCAATGGTCTGTTCGGACTGCACCAGGATGCGCTCGTAGTGCCTGAGCTGGTGGGCCAGCACGCGCGCCGGCAATTGCTGGAAGCGCGGCGCAGCGAGGCTGCGGTCCATGGCCTCGAGGACGGCGGCGAACAGGAAGCGCCTGCCCGCTTCCGGATCCCGCTGCAGGACGGACGAACAGGCCGCGCGCGCCGCCGGCGGAATGTATTTGTAGCCGGCGCCGGACGGCGGCGAGCCGAAACTGTCGAGAAAGCGCTCCATGGCAGCGGCGTCCCCGTCCTCGAAACGCGCCCTCGTCTCCGACAGCATGGCGAACAAGGTGGAACGCAGGTGGGCAATTAATTCGGAGCTTTTCACTGCAGACATCGTTTGTTCCTCAAGCGAATGTCATCGCGCCCAGTGTGCAAGGCTACATCGTACGCGGACCCGGGGAATTATAGACGAGTTATTATCAAAGATGCGTTTCGTCAATTGTCTCGTGCGCAAGCAAGCTGGCCGCAGATCCAGGCTCCGAAGCGGGCTGAAAAGCACGAAAGCGCTGGGCTCCGCCCGCCCTGCGCGCATGAAGAAATCTTAACAGTTCGCATACGCCACTTGCCGCCACGTCCAGTACAAATCCGTGTTTTGTTGCAAATTTTGCACTTACCCAGCTATACTCCTCCACGCCATGCATCCGGGGTGCCGAGCGCACCCGTCCCGGTTTTTCCGGCCAGCGATTTCCGCTGTCCACTCAAGCGCGCAGACCATTCCGATACTGAAGTGAAACCATGAACAGTCCACAGAACACATCCCTGCCCGCTGTCGTCGTCGGCGGCGGCCTGAATGCACTCGGGGTCGTACGCAGCCTGGGCGCGGCGGGCATCCCGGTGATCGTCGTCGACACCTCGCCGAAGTCTCCGGCCATGCGCTCGCGCTATGGCCGCAAGCTGCTCTGCCACTCCCTCGAGGGCGACGCCTTCGTCGAGCGCATGATCAATCTCGGCAAGCAGTATCCGGCCCCGCTGATGCTGTTCGCCACCGAGGAAAAGACGGTGGAAACCATCTCGGCCCGGCGCACCAGCCTGGCGCCCTGGTTCCGCCTGCGCCAGCCGGAGCACGAGCGCCTGATGGCCCTGATGCACAAGCAGGGCTTCCAGGAACTGGCCGAAGCCGTCGGCGCGCCGGTCCCGCGCACCGTGCGCATCGAGGGCAAGGCGGACCTGGCGCGGATCCACGATCTCACCTATCCCTGCGTGTTCAAGCCGTCGAAGAAGGATTACGGCTATGGCGCGCGCTTCAAGAAAGCCTACAAGGTGGCTTCGCCCGCCGAGGTCGCCGCGCTGTACGAAGAGATCTTCCCGGTGCTGGCCGACATGGTGGTGCAGGAATGGATCGAAGGCAGCGATGCCGATGTGTATTTCTGCCTGCAGTATGTCGGCGCGGACGGCCAGGTGGTCAGCTCGTTCAGCGGCCGCAAGATCCGCGCCTGGCCGCCGCGCATCGGGGGCACCGCCAGCTGTACCGCCGCCTGGGAAGTCGCGGACGAACTGACGGACATGACGCGCACTTTCTTCCGCCAGGTCGGCTTCGTCGGCATGGGCAGCATGGAATACAAGCGCGATGCGCGCGACGGCCGCTTCTACATGGTCGAACCGACCGTGGCGCGCACCGACTTCCAGGAAGAGGTCGCCTCGCTCAATGGCGTGAACATCCCGGCCGCCGCCTACCACTACGAGATGGGCCTGCCGGCGCTGCCGGTCCAGCACATCGCCACGCCCCAGATCTGGCGCGAGCCGGTGTCGGACCGCTGGTCCTTCCACGAGGGCGGCCGCCAGGACGACCCGCGCTCGCGCGGCCATGCGGTGCGCGACGCCTACTGGCGCTGGCACGATCCCCAGCCCTGGATCGACCTGGTGACCAAGCGCCTGGGAGCGAAACTGGGCCGCTTCGCCTGAGCCGTGCGCCGCGACGGATGTCGCTGCGGCGCAAGGTGTTGCATCCTGCGCATTCCCAGGCACTGCAGAACGATGCCACCAGGATAATTTACAGTATATTAACGAGTCACCCGCGGCGCAGGCCCGTCCGTCCCAGAAAAGTCGATCTCAATGAAACACATCAAACAGCTCATCAAGGATAAACTCGGCTCCACCATCCAGGAACCACGGGACATCGAGGCCCACCTGAAAAGCGCCGCGGAATGGCTGCTGGTCGCGCAGAACGCCACGCCGGACGACGGCGTGGCGCACAGCTACGACATCAAGACCAAGCTCTGGAATGCCTCGTATCCGGAAACCACCGGCTATGCGATCCCGACCCTGTACGACTACGCGCGCCTGTACCACGCGCCGGCGTATGCCGAGGCGGCGCGCCGCATGACGCACTGGGAAAGCGACATCCAGCTCGAGGACGGCGGCGTGCGCGCCGGCACCATGTCGGCCGAGATCGTGGCCCCGACCATCTTCAATACCGGCCAGGTGCTGTTCGGCTGGGCCAAGGCTTACGTGGAAACGAAGGAAGAGCGCTTCCGCGCCTCGCTGGTGCGCGCCTCCGACTGGCTGGTCGAGGCCCAGGACGACGACGGCGCCTGGCGCCGCTTCCCCTCGCCCTTCACCACTTCCAAGCTCAACAGCTACAACACGCGCTCGGCCTTCGGCCTGGTGCGCGCCTACGAGGCGACCGGTATCGAACGCTACCTGGCGGCCGCCGTGAAGAACGCCGACTGGGTGCTGAGCCGCGCACACGCGAACGGCTGGCTGCCAGACAACTGCCTTCTGCAAATGCCGGACAATAGCGCGCTGACGCATACGCTCGCGTACTCGATCCGCGGCCTGCTCGAGATCGGCGCCGCCTCCGGCCGCCAGGACCTGCTGGAACACGCCCTGCTGATGGCGCGCCGCCTGGCCAAGCGCCAGCGCGAGGACGGCGCCCTGCCGGGGCGCTACCTGCCGCTGTGGACCACGGTGGCGGACTGGACCTGCGTGACCGGCAACTCGCAGATGGCGATCAACTGGCTGCGCCTGGCGCAGCTGACCGGCGAGCACGATTTGAAACAGCACGCCGTGCGCGCCAACCGCTTCAACATGAGCATCCAGGATCTGGAAACCGAGGACTGCAACGTGCGCGGCGCGCTGAAGGGTTCGCACCCCGTCAACGGCGAGTACATGACCTACAAGTACCCGAACTGGGCCACCAAGTTCTTCATGGATGGCCTGATGCTGGAACAGCACTTCGACAAGGTCAACAACATCGGCTGACCTTGCCGACGGGGTGCTACACCAGCACCTCGACCGCATCCGGGTGGCTCAGGAAGCCGCCCGGGCTGGCGCTCAGCCCGTAGGCCCCCGACTGGAACACCACCACCAGGTCGCCGACCTCGGCGCGCGGCAGTTCCATGCGCTCGGCCAGCAGGTCGAGCGGCGTGCACAGCGGCCCGACCACCGACACCGTTTCGCGCTCGTGCGCCTCGACGCGATTGCCGATCGCCACCGGATAGTTCTTGCGGATCACCTGTCCGAAATTGCCCGAGGCCGCCAGGTGGTGGTGCAGGCCGCCGTCGGTGACCAGGAAGACCTGGCCGCGCGACACCTTGCGGTCGATCACGCGCGCCACGTAGATGCCGGCCTCGCCCACCAGGTAGCGTCCCAGTTCGATCGACAGCGCCGCCTGCGGCAGCGCCTCGCGCACCCGCGCCAGCTGCAGCGCCAGGCCGGCGCCGATCGGGGCCAGGTCGAGGCGCGCCTCGCCCGGGAAATACGGGATGCCGAAGCCGCCGCCGATGTTCAGCATGCGCACCGGGGACGGGCTGGCCCGGGCCAGTTCGATGGCCAGGTCGACGGTGCGCGCCTGGGTCTCGACGATCGCTTCCGCCTTCAGGCTCTGCGAGCCGCTGAAGATATGAAAGCCCAGTACGTCCAGGCCGAGCGCGCCGGCCAATTTCAGCAGGCGCGGCGCCTCCTCGGCGTCGATGCCGAACTGCTTGGCGCCGCCGCCCATGCGCATGCCCGAGCCCTTCAGCTCGAAATCGGGATTGATCCGCAACACCAGCAGCGGCGCGATGCCCAACTCGGCCCCAATGCGTGCAATGGCCCGGATCTCGCGCTCGGACTCGGCGTGCACGCAGACGCCGGCGGCGACCGCCTGCCTGAGCTCGGCGTCCGACTTGCCGGGGCCGGCAAAGCTGATGCGCGCCGGATCCACGCCGGTGTCGAGCGCCACCTTCAGCTCGCCGCCGGAGGCCACGTCCAGCCCGTCGACCTGGCCGGCCAGGTGCTGGACCAGGGCCGGCATCGGATTGGCCTTGATCGAATAATGCAGCTCCACCCCGCTGGGCAGGTGCGCGCGCAGCTGGCGCACGCGCTCAGTGACCTGCGCGCGGTCATACGCATAGAACGGGGTGCGGCCGACCCGCTGCGCCAGGCGCGTCAGGGAAATGCCGCCGACCTGCAAGCAGTTGTCGACGACGGCGAACAGGGTCTGGGACGCGTGCGCGGGCTTGGTGCTGCTCATGGCGTAGGGGTGCTTTCAAACAGGGTGGTATAGGACTGGCGCAGCAGCTTGCGGTCGAACTTGCCGTTCGGGTTGCGCGGGAAGGGTTCGGTGCACAGCGCGATGTGGGCCGGCACCATGTAGGCCGGCAGGCGGCGCTGGCATTCCTTCAGCAGCGCCGCCGGCTCCAGGCCGGGTTCGCGCGCCACCGCCAGCAGCACGATGGCCTGGCCCAGCACCGGATGCGGCACGCCGAAGGCGGCCGCTTCCTGCACCAGGCCGCTCGCATGCGCGACTTCCTCGACCTCGCTCGGGCTGATGCGGTAGCCCGAGACCTTGATCATGTCGTCGCTGCGGCCGATGAAGTACAGGAAGCCCTCCTCGTCGCGGCGCACGGTGTCGCCCGACCACACGGCCATCTCGGTCAGCGGCAGCGCGGGATGCTGGCCGGGGGCCGGGCGGAAGCGCTCGGCGGTCTTGGCCGGGTCGTTCCAGTAGCCGAGCGAGACCAGGGCGCCGCGGTGCACCAGTTCGCCCGGTTCGTTCGGTTCGCACAGGCTGCCGTCCGGACGCACCACCATCACCTCGGCGTTCGGGATCGCGCGTCCCATCGAATCCGGGCGCCGGTCCAGCTCCGCCGGCGGCAGGTAGGTGGAACGGAAGGCCTCGGTCAGGCCGTACATCAGGAACAGCTGCACGCCAGGCAGCGCCGCGCGCAGGGTGTGCACGGTGGCGGTCGGCATCGCCCCGCCCGAATTGGTGAGATAGCGCAGGGTCGATTCGCGCGGCCACGCGAGCGCGGATAGCTGGATCCACAGCGGCGGCACCGCCGCCAGCCCGGTGATGCCTTCCTCGAGCACGGCCGTCATGATGTCCTTCGGGAACAGGTAGTTCATCAGGACGACGGTCGCGCCGGTCAGGAAGGCCGTGGTCAGCTGGCTCAGGCCATAGTCGAAGCTGAGCGGCAGCACCGACAGGATGCGGTCCTGCGGCGTGTTGCCGAGGTAGCTGGCGACGCTGCGCGCCCCCGCCACCATGTTCCGGTGCGACAGCACCACGCCCTTCGGCCGGCCGGTGCTGCCCGAGGTGTACAGGATGGCCGCCATGTCGGCGTCGACCGCGCGCCGCGCCGCCAGCTGGCCGGGGTCCGGGGCCTGCTGCGCCGCATCCCAGGCGCGCACCTCGACGCCGCCCACCTGCGCCGGGGTATCGCCGGTGACGTAGACCACGCGCAGGTCCGGGCAATCCTTCAGCGCCGGTCCCAGCTGGGCCAGGCGTTCGGGAGAGGTCAGCAGCACGCGCACGTTGCAGTCGGCCAGGATGTAGGCGACCTGGTCGGCCTTGAGCAGCGGGTTGACCGGCACGAACACGGCGCCGGCGGCGCTGGCGCCGAACATCGCGGCCACGTTCTCGACGCGCTTGTCGAGGTAGACGGCGACGCGTTCGCCGCGCAGGACGCCGGCCGCCAGCACGGCGCCGGCGGCGCGCTCCACATGCGCGGCCAGCGCCGCGTAGTCGAGCCGGTGCGGGCCGTGGACCAGGGCCTCGCCGGCGGGCGCGCGGCGCGCGGTATCGAAGATGAAATCGTGGATCAGGTCGGGCATGGCATGCTCTCTCGAGGGTGTGCCGCTTGCTGCAGCGCAGGGCACAATCTTAACAGTTTGCACGCGCCGCTTGCTGAACCGGCGACCCGAAAAACCTGATTCGTTGCAAATTTTGCACTTATCCGGCTATACTCGGTCCATGCCATCCGCCACCGCTCCCCTGCGTCCCCGGGTTCCGATCACGCCGATCCTGTCGGCCGCATCGTTCCTGCGTGCGAACGCCCAGCGCCTGCCCTCGGTGCTCGACGCCGGCGCGACGCGCTTCGTCACCAGCGGGCGGATCGCGATCGGCCTGGCGCTGCGCGAAATGGGCATCCGGCCCGGCGACGGCGTGCTGGTGCCGGCCTGGCACAGCGCCTCGATGGTGCCGCCGGTGCTGTGGCTGGGCGCCACCCCGGTGTTCTACCGGATCGGGCCGGACGGCGCCGCCGACCTCGAGGACATCGCCGCCAAGGCGCCGCGTGCGCGCGCCCTGATGGCCACCCATTATTTCGGTTTCCACCAGGACCTGCCTGCGCTGCGCGCCCTGTGCGACCGGCACGGCCTGGCGCTGCTGGAAGACTGCGCCCATGCCTTCATCGGCGAATGCCAGGGCAAGCCGCTGGGCAGCTTCGGCGACTATGCGATCGCCAGCAGCATGAAGTTCTTCCCGATCTACGAGGGCGGGGTGCTGGTCTCGGCGCGCCATCCGCTGGACGCGGTGGCGCTGCGCCCGGCCGGGGCCGGGTTCGAGGCGAAGGTCGCCCTGAATTCGCTGGAGCGGGGCTTCGCCTATGGCCGCCTGCCGGCGCTGCGCGCCGCGCTGTGGCTGCCCCTGGTGCTGAAAAGCGCGGCCTGGAAGCTGCGCAGGGCGCGCCAGGCCGATGGCGCCGCCACGGCGCTCGCTCCCACGTCCTCGGACAGCAGCTTCGACTTCGACCCGCGCTGGATCGACAAGCGTTCCTCGCTGTTCGCGCGCCTGACCCTGCGCCTGGTCTCGCCCGGCCGGATCGCGGCGTTGCGGCGCGACCACTACCAGCGCCTGGACCAGGCGCTGGGCAAGCTGCCGGGCGTGCGCCCGCTGTTCGGGCATCTGCCGGACGGCGTCTGTCCCTGGGTCTACCCGCTGGTGGTGCAGGATGCGGACGGGCTGGCGGCGCGCCTCGGCGCGGCCGGGGTGCCGGTGGTGCGTTTCGGCCATCCGCTGTGGCCCGGCGTGGACGCGGCGGTCTGCCCGAATGCCGCGCACCTGTCGCGCAGCGTGCTGTCCCTGCCCTGCCACCAGGAGCTGCGCGCCGCGGAGCTGGACTGGATGATCGACACCGTCCGTGGAGCCCTGACCGCATGAGCTGGCATACCGTTTCCGCCGCGCGCTTCCCCGAATTCGCCGCGCGCTGGCAGCAGCTGCACGCGCGCGGTCCCGCTCCCGCGATGCTGGCCGCCGACTTCGTGGCGCCGCTGCTGGCGCAGTTCGGCGCCGGGTCCGAGCTGCTGGCCTGGTGCGAGCGCGGCGGCGAGACCGTGGCCATGGCCCTGGTGAAGCCGGACGGACGCGGCGCCTGGACCACGTTCCAGCCGTCCCAGGCCCCGCTCGGGCTGTGGCTGCAACTGCCGGGCGAGCCGCTCGAACCGCTCCTGGCCGGCCTGCTGCGCGCCCTTCCCGGATTCCCGCTGCTGTTCGGCCTGACCCAGGCCGATCCGATGCTGACGCCGCGCCCGGCCGACAGCCCCGGCCTGCACACGCTCGACTATATCGACACCGCGCGCGTCACGCTGGCCGGCGGCTTCGAGGACTACTGGAATGCGCGCGGCAAGAACCTGCGTTCCAACCTGAAGAAACAGCGCGCGCGCCTCGAACGCGAAGGCGTGGCCACGCGCCTGGACATCCTGCGCGCGCCGCAGGACATGGCGCAGGCGATCCAGGACTACGGCCGGCTGGAGAGCTCGGGCTGGAAAGGCAGCGAGGGCACCGCGGTCGACGCCGGCAATGCCCAGGGACGCTACTACCGCGCCATGCTGGAAGCCCTGGCGGCGCGCGGCGCGGCCAGCGTCTACCGTTACTTCTTCGGCGAGCAGCTGGTGGCGATGGACTTGTGCGTCGAGGATGCGGACAGCATCGTGGTGCTCAAGACCAGCTACGACGAGAGCGTGCCGTCCAGCCTGTCGCCCACGCTCCTGATGCGCGAGGAAGCCTGCCGCCGCCTGTTCGACGAAGGACGTTTCAAGAGACTGGAATTCTACGGCCGGGTGATGGAATGGCACCTGCGCTGGACGGACGAGGTACGCACTATGTACCATATCAATTATTACCGTTGGCCGGGATTGCGGCGCCTGCGTGCGATGCTGGCGTCGCGCGGGAAGTCGCGTTCGGCCGCGCAGTGAACCTAGGAAGCGACCATGTATCTCGAACAAGTACGAACCCTCCTGACCGACGTGCTGAACCTCGGTCCCGCCGGCCAGTCCCTGACCGCCGATTCGCCGCTGCTGGGCAGCCTGCCCGAGCTCGACTCGATGGCGGTGGTGACCCTGATCGGCGCGCTGGAAGAGCATTTCGGCATCGCCATCGACGATGACGACATCAGCGCCAGCACCTTCGCCACCCTCGGCAGCCTGGCCGACTTCGTCGCCCAAAAAGCCGGCTGATGACGCCCCCGACCGCCGAGCCGTTCTTCCTCGACGCGCCCGGCGGGCCGCGCTTCTGCCTGTTCCATCCGCCACATGGGGCGCCGCGCGGCGCCCTGCTCTACCTGCATCCGTTCGCCGAAGAGATGAACAAGTCGCGCCGCATGGCGGCCCTGGGCGCGCGCGCGCTGGCGGCGCGCGGCATCGGCGTCCTGCAGCTCGACCTGCATGGCTGCGGCGACAGCGCCGGCGAATTCGTCGATGCGCGCTGGGACGGCTGGAAGGATGACGTGGCGCTCGGGATGGCCTGGCTGCGCGCGCGCCTGGGCCTGGCGCCCGGGCTGTGGGGCCTGCGCCTGGGCGCCCTGCTCGCGCTCGACTATGCGGCCGGCAGCGCCGAGCTTCCCGAACGCCTGCTGCTGTGGCAGCCGGTGACGAACGGCGCCACCTGCCTGACCCAGTTCCTGCGCCTGCGCCTGGCCGGCGAGATGCTGGGCGGCGCCGCGCCCGGGGCCGGCGGCGGCACCGAAGCGCTGCGCGCACGCCTGCGCGCCGGCGACGTCCTCGAGATCGCCGGCTACGAGCTGCATCCGGCGCTGGCGCTGGCGATCGACGGCATCGACGCGGCGAAGCTGGCGCCGCGCTGCCCGGTGCAGTGGCTGGAAATGGTCCCCGAGGCCGGCCGGCCCCTGCCGCCGGCGGCGGCGCGCGTGGCCGCCGGCTGGCGCACGCACGGGGCCGAGGTGCACCAGGAAGCGGCGCCGGGACCGCAGTTCTGGCTGGCGCAGGAAATCGAGGAAGCTCCGGCCCTGCTCGACGCCACCATCGCCCTCTCCACCAGGATTGCCGATGCAGCCTGAAGAACGCGCCCTCGTCATCGCCTGCGGTGCCGCCCGCATGATCGGCATCCTGAGCCTGCCCGCGCAATCCGGGCCGCCCGGCGTGCGCGGCGTCGTGATCGTGGTCGGCGGGCCGCAGGTGCGCACCGGCAGCCACCGCCAGTTCACCCTGCTGGCGCGCGCGCTGGCCGCCGCCGGGATGCCGGTGCTGCGTTTCGACTACCGCGGCATGGGCGACAGCGACGGCCCGGTGCGCAATTTCGAGGATGTGGCCGAGGACCTGCGCGCCGCGATCGACTGCTTCCAGCGCGAGGTGCCCGGCCTGCGCGAAGTGGTGCTGTGGGGCCTGTGCGACGGCGCCGCCGCCAGCGCCCTGTACGCGCCGCTGGATGCGCGCGTGCGCGGGCTGGCGCTGCTCAATCCCTGGGCGCGCACCGAGGAAGGCGCGGCGCGCGCCACCCTGAAGCATTATTACCGCGACCGGCTGCTCGACGCACGGCTGTGGAAGAAGATCGCCAGCGGCCGCTTCGACCTGCTGGGCGCGGCCAGATCCTTCGTCGGCGTGCTGCGCTCGGCCCTGAAGCCGGCCGGTCCGGCGGCCGCCGGCGCCGGACCGGGCGACGCCCAGGCCTGCGGCGCGGCGCTGCCGGAACGCCTGCACGGCGCGCTGGCGCGCTTCGACGGCCAGGTGCTGGTGCTGCTGAGCGGGGCCGACCTGACGGCCCAGGAATTCGCCGGGGTGGCCGAGGCGCCGCACTGGCGCCGCCTGATGGCCGCGCCGCGCTTCGTGCGGCGCAGCCTGCCGAAGGCCGACCACACCTGCTCGCGCCGCGAATGGCACGACCAGATGACGGCCTGGACGGCCGAATGGCTGCGCGCCTGGTAGGCGCTTAGTTGCGCGGCTTCAGGCAGGCCGCGAAATCCTCGAACGCCCCGTAGGCCGGCTGCGCCGGTCGTTTCACGCCGCACAGGTCGACGCCCGGGGCGGCGGCCGTGTCGCGGCGCGGCGCGCCATCCTTCCAGTGCAGGTCGAGAATGCCCGGTTCGGCGAACAGGCCGCGCTGCGCATGCAGGCCCGCATACAGCGCCGCGATCGAGGTGCTGCGGTTGTCGCCCATGCTGAGGCGGGCGCCGTTGCGGGCGACGGCGGCGCCGTCGATCAGGTTGCCCTCGAGGGTGGCGCTGCTTTCCGGGAAGCGCACCTGGACGCCGGCGGTATCGAGCAGCGTGTTGTCGACGATGCGGGTGCCGGCGCCGCTGTTGATGTAGATGCCGGCGTCCGAACAGGAAGCGATCAGGTTGGCGCGCATCACGCCCGCGTCATGCTCGGTGATGCAGCGGCCGTCGCGGCAATACTGCTTGCCGGTGGCCCCGCCGCCGAAGGACAGGCCGACGCGCTCGCCCGGCATCCCGCGCAGCTTGTGCTCGCACAGCACCACGTTGCGCTCGAACAGGGTGCGCGCGGCCGCGCCCTTGGCAAACGCCCCATAGCTGACGCGGTCGCCGCCGTCCTTGATGAAATCGGTGATCAGGTTGGCGCGGATGGTCCAGTCGTTGGCCGCCACCAGGTCGATCGGCGTCACAGGACCGTAGACCCGGCGCGGCGCGGTGTTGGTCAGCGTATTGCCTTCGATCAGGCCCGCATCCGGGTAGCCCGATTTGTCGCCGTTGATCTTGAAGTGGGCGTTGAAGTCGACGATGGTGTTGTTCACGGCGGCGAAGCCGCGCGCCTTGCCGGTCACGTGGAAGGCATGGTGGCAGTACTCGGGCTGGCGGCAGGCCCCGCGGATCTCGAGGTTCTCGAAGCGCCAGTAAGGCGCGGCCACCTTGAAGCCCTCGCCGGCCTCGAATTCGAGGACCACGCTGCCGGGCTGTTCGGCGCGCACCACGACCGGCACGCCCTCGACGCCGGGACGGCGCGCCTCGAACGCATCGCGCACCCGGTAGACGCCCGGCGCGAAGGTGATCACGTCGCCCGACAGCGCGGCCGCGAACGCGTCCCTGGCCTCCTCGACCGTGGCGACCGGCTTCTGCGCGCCGGCCCCGCTGCCGCTCGGCGCGGCCTGGGCGCCGACCGCCAGCGGCGGCAGCGGATAGGGTCCGGCGTCCGCGCCGCGGTCGAGGCCGCGCAAGGTGAGGTTCAGCCACTGGCCGGTGTCGGTGACCAGGGGATTGTGGCCTTCGGCGCGCCGTTCCAGGTAGGGTCCGAGCGCGCGCGGCGTCACGCCCTGCCCCTGCAGCCAGAACACGCCGCCGGCCAGGCCGGCAATGCCGAGCGCGGCCAGCAGGCCGCCGTAGCGCAGCAGCCGCACGCTCAACCCGCGGCCTTGATGCCGTGCCGTCCCATCAGGTCGTACAGGGTCGGGCGGCTGATGCCCAGCAGCTCGGAAGCCTTGACGATATTCCCGTCCACGCGCGCCAGCGCCTTGACGATCGCCTTGTACTCGGCCTCGTCGCGCACCTGGCGCAGGTTGATCGGTTCCTCGACCGCGCCTTCGCCCGGCAGCCCGAGGTCGTCGGCGACGATGGTGTTACCGTCGGCCATGATGACGGCGCGCTTGATGCAGTTCTCCATCTCGCGCACGTTGCCCGGCCATGGATGCGCCTCGATCGCGGCGATCGCGTCGGGCGCGAAGTGCAGCGAGGAGCGCGATTCCTGGGCGCAGAACTTGTTCTTGAAGTGGTGCGCCAGCAGCGCCGCGTCGCCCTCGCGCTGGCGCAGCGGCGGGATGGTGACCACGATTTCCGACAGGCGGTAGTACAAGTCTTCGCGGAAGCGGCCCTGGGCGCACAGTTCCTTGAGCTTCTGGTGGGTCGCGCACACGATGCGCACGTCCACCGGAATCTCCTCGTGGCCGCCGATGCGCTCGATCACGCGCTCCTGCAGGAAGCGCAGCAGCTTGGCCTGCAGCGCCATCGGCAGGTCGCCCACCTCGTCGAGGAAGAAGGTGCCGCCGTGGGCCAGTTCGACCTTGCCCTTGGTCTGCTTGGCGGCGCCGGTGAAGGCGCCCCTCTCGTAGCCGAACAATTCGCTTTCCAGCAGGTTCTCGGGGATCGCGGCGCAGTTGATCGCCATGAAGCGCTCCTTCGAGCGCGGCGACAGCTGGTGCAGCGCGCGCGCCAGCACTTCCTTGCCGGTGCCGGATTCGCCCAGCACCATCACCGAGGCCGAGGTCGGCGCGACCTTCTCGATGTTGCGGCAGACCTTGAGCATGCCGGGGTCGCGCGAGATCACGCCGGTCATCGGCGAGTCGGCCTGGGCCTGCTGCATGCGGCGGTTTTCCTGCTGCAGCTTGTGCAGGAAGAAGGCGCGCTCGATCACCAGGTTCAGCACTTCGGAGTCGCAGGGCTTCTGGTGGAAATCGTAGGCGCCCATGCCGATCGCCTTGACCGCGTTGGCATGGTCCTGGTTGCCGGTCAGGACGATCACGCGCGTGTCCGGCGCCAGCGCCAGGATCTGCTGCAGGGTCGCCAGGCCCTCGGTCGAGCCGTCCGGATCGGGCGGCAGGCCCAGGTCCATGGTCACCACCGCCGGCTCGTGGCGGCGCAGCTGGGCCAGCGCGGCCTCGCGGTCGCCCGCGACGACCACTTCGTAGGCGTCCAGGCTCCAGCGCAGCTGTTTCTGCAGGCCCGGGTCGTCTTCGATGATCAGGAGTTTCGGTTTGTTCTGTGTCACGGTATTCCTTATGCGGCCCGCTGGGCCGCCTGGGTGTCTTCTCGGTGGAGCGGCAGTATGACGCGGAAGGTGGTGCCGTGTCCCGGCCTGCTGCTCACCTCCAGGCTGCCGCCCAGTTCATTGATGTATTCGCGGCTCTCGAACACGCCGATGCCCATGCCGGCCGACTTGGTCGATTCGAACGGCTTGAACAGGCGCTCGCGGATGAATTCCTCGCTCATGCCTTCGCCGGTGTCGGTGATCTCGACCAGCACCCGGCCTTCGTGGCGCCCGACCCGGATGCTGACGCTGCCGCTGCGCGGCGTGGCCTCGATCGCGTTCTGGATCAGGTGACCGACCACGCGCTCGAGGCGCTCGCGCTCGGCCAGCACGCACATGTCCGACGCTTCGACGATCAGCTGCGGATGCGGCTCGAACGCCGCCTTCAGCGCCAGCGCCTGGCGCACCACCTGGTCGACCGGCAGCGGCAGCGGCCTTTCCTGGCTGCCGGTGCGGCTGAGCTTTTGCAGGAGCAGCTTCATCTTCTGCACCGACAGGTCGAGGGTTTCCAGCATGTCGGCCTGGAACTCGGGATTGTCCTTGTGGCGCGCGGCGTTCGCATTGAGCAGCGACAGCTGGGCGACCAGGTTCTTCAGGTCGTGCACCACGAAGGTCGACATGCGGTTGAACGACTCGAACTGGCGCGCCACCATCAGCGCGTTGGCGGCGCTCTGCTGCGCCAGCTGGCTGGCGGCCTGGCTGCCGGCGATCTCGAGCAGGTCGATCACTTCCCAGTTCAGCTTGATCGGGCTGCGCGAGGTCTGCAGCACCACGAAGCCGGACAGCTTCGCATGCAGGATCAGCGGCACGATCAGCCAGGCGCGCTGGTAGCTGTCCAGCCACGCGGGCAGCTCCAGGGCGTCGTACTTGTCCGGCGTGCGCGCGTATTCCTGCACGTCGATCACCCACTGGCTCGATTCGAGGAACTGGCACAACGGGGAGTTCACCGGCTCGGACGCGGCGACCGCCGGCATCTGCCAGGACGCGACCGGCTCGTAGCGGCCCGACTCGCGGCGCTGCCACAGCGCCCCGCCCGGGCTCTCGACCAGGGCGGCGACGGCTTCGATGACCCGTTCGCCCAGGCGCGGTCCCGGTTCCGACAGGGTGCGCGTAAAGCGCAGCCATTCCTCGCGGTAGTCGTAGTTATAGCTGTAGAAGTGCTTGCTGATGAAGACCTTCAGGCGTGCGCGGAAGGTGCCGGAAAACAGCACCCCGGCCAGCAGGATCAGGGCGCCGAACAGGAAGGCCACCTGCATCACCACGCCCCAGCTGCCGCCGAAGAAGCGCAGGTAGTAGCCGGCCGAGCCCATCGCCAGCAGGTAGATGGCCGAGCCGAACAGCGCCGCCGAGTGGAACATCGCGCGCCGCGACACCGCCAGCGGCGATTCCCACAGCTTGCTGCGGCCGAGCGCCACCACCAGCAGCGGCACGCCGATCGCGTTGACGATGCCGCGCGCGGCCCAGATGTCGGGATCGACGCCGCGGAACAGCATCGCGTGGCTGTACAGGTAGAAGTCGTAGGCGAACATCGCGCCGATGCCGATGCAGGCGAACTTCACCGCCCAGCGCTCCTGCAGCGAGCGGTTGCGGTAGACCTGCTCGACCAGCAGCATGCCGGTGATCGCCAGCCCGACGCGCCCCGTGACCGGGACCAGGCCGAGGCCCGAGTGCGCCAGGTCCCAGTAGCCCAGCAGCGCCAGGGCCAGCAGCGCGGCATAGCCCAGCCCCCCGGCGGCGGCGGAAGACGACAGGCGGAACGGCAAGCGGCTGTCCGGCTCGCGCCAGCGCCCCAGCAGCAGGGCCAGGAACAGCATCCAGCTCCCATTGCGCAGGATCTCGAGCACGTCGGACGACAGCGACCACAGTTGGCCGCCATGCGCCGCCAGGGCCAGCGCCAGCGACCACAGGCCGCTCAGCAGGCTGGCGGTGGCCAGCGCGGCGCCGTGCGGACGGCGGCGCCGTCCCGCCAGCATCGGCACGCCCAGCACGAAGAAGCAGACGGCCGCCAGGGCATGGCTATATACGGCGATGCTGGTCAGGGATTGCGGATCCATCTGGGCAGGTTCGGGGTGATACGTTCAGTTGCCTGGCGGCGCTGCCGCCAGAAGAAAATCTTGTGGTTCCGGCGGCGCCAGCCGCCGGAAGCGAGACTCAGCGGCCGCTGCGGAACAGCACGACCTTCAGGGTCTGGATCAGGATCAGGACGTCGAGGAACAGGCTGTTGTTCTTCACGTAGTACAGGTCGTACTGCAGTTTCTGCAGCGCGTCTTCGGCCGAGGAGCCGTAGCCGTAGCGCACCTGGGCCCAGCCGGTGATGCCCGGCTTGACGCTGTGACGCACGTTGTAATAAGGGACCACTTCGATCAGCTGCTCGACGAAGTAAGGGCGCTCCGGACGCGGGCCGACGAAGGACATCTCGCCATGCAGCACGTTCAGGATCTGCGGCAGTTCGTCGATGCGGGTCTTGCGCATGAAGTTGCCCACGCGCGTGACACGCGGATCGTTCTGGGCCGCCCATTGCGGCTTGCCGTTCTTTTCGGCGTCGGCGCGCATCGAGCGGAACTTGTGGACACGGAAGGTCCTGCCGTCCTTGCCGACCCGCTCCTGCGAGTAGAACACGGGACCGCGGTCTTCCATCCACACGGCCAGCGCCGCCAGCAGCATCAGCGGGAAGGTCATCGCCAGGATCAGCACGCTGCACACCAGGTCGAAGGAGCGCTTCATGAAGGTGCGCACGAAGCTCTGGTCGAAGCCGCCGCCGAACACCAGCCAGGACGGCTGCAGCGAGTCGACCCGGATCTGGCAGGTCTCGCGCTCGAAGAAGGTGGCGGCGTCGGTGACCTTGATGCCCTGCAGCTTGCAGTCGAGCAGTTCCTTGATCGGGAAGCCGCCGCGGCGGTTCTGCACCGACACCACGATCTCCTCGACCTGGTACTGGCGCACCAGCTTGACCAGCGAATCGCCGTCGCGCATCTTGAGCAGGTTCGCCGACGGCACGCACAGCTCCTCGCTCGGGTTCGGGACGAAGCCGGCGATGTCGTACTTGTGGTAGCGCGACTTGCGGGTGGCCAGGTCGCAGCATTCCCTGGCCAGCGGGCCGCCGCCGAGGAACATGATGCGCGACTTCAGGAAGCGCGCTTCCGAGGTCTTGAAGAACGCCATGCGCGCCAGGAAGATGCCGATGCCCGCCAGCGCGAACACCAGCAGCAGGGTGCCGCGCCCGAAGTACAGTTCCGGCGCCACGTAGAACACCAGCGCCAGGATCATGAAGCCCATCACGAAGGACGGCATCAGCTTCATGAAGAACGGATGGCGCAGGCCTTCGTCGTAATCGAGCTGGTACATCCCCATCGCGCTCATGCTGAAGATGACGGCGATCGCGAACGCGGCGGCGGACGTGAAGAAATGGTCGAGGTGCTCGGCGGCTACGGCATCCCCGTACTCGAGCATGCGCACAGCGGCGCCGACATAGGCGGCGCCCAGCAGTACCAGCACCTCGACGAACAGCAGTACAAACACGATCTTCGACACATAGTGGTTAGAGATCCTAAACACGATAGCCTCCGAGTATCTTTATTCTTATCTGGTTGTGCATTGATGTTCCGATTACGGCGACAGGTTGCGGACGTACCAGTCCATTGCCTGCTGCATGCCTTCGCCAATCCGGTGCGTGGGCTGGTAGCCCAGCAGGGTTGCCGCCTTGGCGATGTCGGCCTGTGAGTGGCGTACGTCGCCCCGGCGGAAGTCGACGTACTGCGGCCGGTGCCCTGCCACGTGCGGAAAACGGTCCTGCAGCAGGGAGCGCATCATCTGGTACAACTGGTTGAGGGTGGTGCGCTCACCGAGCGCGATGTTGTATACCTGGTTGACAGCCGGCTCGCCGGACAGCGCGGCCAGCAGGTTGGCCTGCACCACGTTCCCGATGTAGCAGAAATCGCGGCTCGTCTCGCCGTCGCCGTTGATGCGCAGCGGCTCGTTGCGGATCAGCGCCGCCACCCACTGCGGGATCACGGCGGCGTAGGCGCCGTTCGGATCCTGGCGCGGACCGAACACGTTGAAGTAGCGCAGCCCGATCGATTCCAGGCCGTAGGTGCGGGCGAATACATTGGCGTACAGCTCGTTGACGTACTTGGTGACGGCGTAGGGCGAGAGCGGATTGCCGATCCGGTCCTCGACCTTCGGCAGGTCCGGATGGTCGCCATAGGTCGAGCTCGAAGCGGCATAGATGAAGCGCCTCACGCCGGCGTCGCGCGCGGCCACCAGCATGTTCAGGAAACCGTCGACGTTGGTGGCGTTGGTCGCGATCGGATCGTCGATCGAGCGCGACACCGAGCCGAGCGCCGCCTGGTGCAGCACGAAGTCGGCGCCCTCGCAGGCGCGCGCGCAGTCGCCGCGCTGGCAGATGTCGCCTTCGATGAAGCTGAATTTCTCCCAGGCGGCCTGCGTGACGGATTCCCGCACCTGGTCCAGGTTGTGGCGGTAGCCGGTCGCGAAGTTGTCGAGGCCGGTGACACGCTGGTTCAGCTTGAGCAGGGCTTCGACCAGGTTCGACCCGATGAAACCGGCCGCACCGGTGACTACCCAGTGATAGCTGTTCTGGACAAGATGCTGCTGAACTTCCTGGAACTTATTCACGTTCTGACACTTTCTGAATAACGCAAACGACAAAGCCGGTGCGGCGGCCGCCTTGACGGAGGCCGGCCGGCTGTACGACGGCTACAGGCGCCAGACGCAGTATCCGGCTTCGTGCAATGCCTTTGGATCGAATTGCGCCTTGACGTCGATGAAGCAGCCGCCTTCATTGAGCTTGCTCTGGAAGTCGGTCAGCGACAGCGCCAGCACTTCCTTGTGCGGCACTGCGACGATCACGGCGTCGGCCTTCGGCAGGCTGTCCCAGCTTTCGAGCGTGATGCCGTACTCGTGCTGGGCTTCCTCGCCGTCGGCGACCGGATCGTAGACATGCACGTCGACGCCATAGCTGGCCAGTTCGTGCACGATGTCCGCGACCTTCGAGTTGCGCAGGTCGGGGCAGTTTTCCTTGAACGTCAGGCCGATCACGTTGACCTTCGAGCCCTTGACGTGGAAGCCCGAGGAGATCATCGACTTGACGGTTTTCTCGGCCACGAACTTGGCCATGCCGTCGTTGATGCGGCGGCCCGCCAGGATCACCTGCGGGTGGTAGCCGATCATCTCGGCCTTGTGGGTCAGGTAGTACGGGTCGACGCCGATGCAGTGGCCGCCCACCAGGCCCGGGCGGAACGGCAGGAAGTTCCACTTGGTGCCGGCGGCTTTCAGGACCTCGAGGGTGTCGATGCCGATCTTGTCGAAGATGATCGCCAGTTCGTTCATCAGGGCGATGTTCAGGTCGCGCTGGGTGTTCTCGATCACCTTGGCCGCTTCCGCCACCTTGATGCTGGAGGCGCGGTGCACGCCGGCGGTCACCACCGATTCATACAACTGGGCGATGCGTTCGAGCGAGACCTCGTCGTCGCCGGAGACGACCTTCAGGATCGTGGTGAGGGTGTGTTCCTTGTCGCCCGGGTTGATGCGCTCCGGCGAGAAGCCGACGTGGAAGTCTTCCTTCCACTTCAGGCCCGACTGCTTCTCCAGGATCGGGATGCAGACCTCCTCGGTCGCGCCCGGATAGACGGTGGATTCGTAGATCACGATGGCGCCGCGCTTCATGTGGGCGCCGACCGATTTGCTGGCGCCGACGAGCGGGGTGAAATCAGGGTTGTGAGCGATGTCGACCGGGGTCGGGACGGCAACCACGATGTAGTCGGCCTGGGCCAGCGCCGCGGGATCGGTGGTGACTTCGAGATGGCGCGAGGCCTGCAGCTGCTCGGTCGACACCTCGCCGGTGGGGTCGACGAACTTCTTGTAGTTCTCGATCTTTGCGGACGACAGGTCGAAGCCGATTGTCCGCACTTTTTTGCCGAATTCAACTGCCAGCGGCAAGCCGACATATCCCAGTCCTACTACTGCGACGACCTCATCTGCTTTCATTTATCGGATTCCGTTAAAGAATTGAATTTTGCAATTATGCTAATAATCAATATAGCATGGAGGCTCTGCCGTGCTCAACCTGAATAGCGCTTTGTCGAAGAGTAACAACAATAGAGGAAAATTGTTACTATTTTCTTACGAAAGCAACCCTCGTGTCACTGTCGCGTTGCGCGTATGTGACTGATTTCCAGCAACTTGTGCGACTCAGCAAAATAGCGAGCTACACGGCAAAACCGCCGCCTGACTGTACCCATTACCGCTGGCTATGGAGTACCTCCAGGCTCATCGATAACGTGATGCCATATTAGCACTTTCTGAGAAACAAGCTTGTTTTAAAATCAATCGTGCGCGAGGTCGCAATAGCTGCTGACTCAGGGGCGGCACGGGTGCACTGCGGCTTCATGGTCGTCGGCCAGCGAGTCGACCGAGAACAGCTCGTTGTCATGGGCGGCGCACTATGCGCGTCCTGCATCAGGCGCACGAAGCCCAGGTAGTCCAGCGGCCTGACCGAGTGGACATGGCGGCTGCCCAGGCGCTCGACCACCGATTTCTGCACGTTCGGGTTGCGAGGCACCGGATAGAAGAGCTGCAGGTCCGCGCGCCGCGCCAGCAGCACCAGCACGTCGCAGATATGGCGGAAGTCGTCGCCGAAGTTTTCGCGCCGGTACGGGGCAACCAGGAGGGATTCGTAAACCCGGCCCAGCCTTAAGAATTTTTTGAATGCCTCTGGCGGGGATAACGCAGGGCACGCAAATCAGACATTCCGGGCATGTATGCCGGCGGCCATCGAAGGAAGACTGCATACGCTCGCAGCATGGCTGCTTAGATGGCAGTATTCAGAGTCAGACAAAACTCATTCATGGCGCTCAAACGATCGGGATGAGCGGCCTTTCGACTTGATCCAATTTCCAAGTCCATCAACTTCCTCAGGCTACCGCTAAGTTATTGATTCACCTGAAAGCCAATGCGCTTCATCGCGTCAGCCAACGTTCGGTTCCGCGGGCGTGGCTCCGTGGTCAGCAGGTTTGCCAACGTCACGCCGTCAACCAAGCCGCCGGGATTGCTGATCGTAAGCCCATCATCGGCCAGCCTCACATGCACTGCGCCTAGCCGATGGTAGTCACGGTGTACCAGCGCATTGGCCACCGCCTCTCGAAAAGCTCCCATGTCCACCTTGGGCACAGGTACGCGAAACAACCCTACCTGGATTTCACGTTCAGGGTTATAAGGGCGAAAATTCGTCTCCAGCCAGTCTAGAGCCTTAAGCAAAGGGAAATGACGGAATTCGTTGAATGTCACCGCCTCGCGCGCAAGCACCTGAAACGCGAATTCATGCGTGGATACCAGTTCTCGGAGTGCTGGTTCACGTCCGACCAGCAGAAGGCCCGTCAGCGTGGGCGCCCGGGTACCATCTGGCTGACGCGCGGTAAGACCCAGTGCGCCATCGAGCGCCTCGTCGTCCAGTTCCAGCAGCACGCGGTCACCACCGTATTGCTGCACGCTTTGGCGCAAACGCTCGCGCTCTAAAGGGTCCAGGTCAGTCAGCTTGGCTCCAGCCACCACTCGGGCGGAAGCATCCATCAAACCGAAGCTGGTAGCGTGGCTGGCACGGTGGTGTTGCAACATCGCCACGCATTCCGGCTGGCCATCGGCCCTCAAGCGTCGGCGCAAATACACGCCGCCACTAGTCGCAACTTCGCCCTGCGCCTTGGGGACAACGATGCGCGCCACGGTCACGCCGGCTAACGCAATCGGCATGACCGTGACAGCCAGCGAAGGCGACGTGCGCGCCGCCACTAACCCGGCTAACCCAGCCAATTTCAGGTGTTCAGCATGCAGGCCTGTCGGCGTTCCGTCGTCCTCCACGCCCAGCCATAACTCGCCACCCTCCGCGTTGGCGAGGCACGTTATCGCTTCCACCAAGTCGTTATCCGGAAAGCGCTTGCGGTCGCTCTTGAACTCGACGGTGAGGGACTCGCAGGATGGAAGTGAGGGTGTTGTCATATGAATCGCTAAAGCTTTGGACACTCGAGAGCTGTTCAAAAAACTCGCTTTCGTCATCGGCGGCATTACATTTCTGAAGCTGCGCCCCGGCGTTTTGGATTGTAGAACAATTCGTTGGAGCCGAAGATGCCTTGCCTGGGCTCATTACACCTGGCATAGGTCCACCGCTGGAAGCCTCTCGTTAGGGCGTGCGAGATCAACAGTCAAGAACTTGACTAGCTTGTCTTTGAAGAGGGGATTTGTGCAGAAAGTAACCCAAGCGTAACCCTGCATGCTAGTGCAGGGATCGATACCTGAGGTAGGTGCTTGAATTGATGGCGCGGCTGGCGGGGATCGAACCCACGACCCTTGGCTTCGGAGGCCAATACTCTATCCACTGAGCTACAGCCGCATAAGGAAAGACGAGTGTCCGAAGGATACAGTCTTTCCGCCCGCGCGTCCATGGCCACTGCCGTGTTGCATCCGGATTTTCGTTACAGCAAGGCAGCTTTGAGACTATAATCGGCCGTTTGGCGGCGTTTGCAATAAGGCATGAAAATCAGGCAAGCGCTGGAGGTGGCAGGTTTTTTTAATTGAATTAAGGAAATCATGAGCGACGCACATAACGAACACCAATCGATGATCCGGACGCCGAAGCAGTTGGTCGCCGCCGTGACGGGCTTCTTCCTTGTCATCGTCATCGGCATCATCCTGCTTGTCTCTTACGTGACCAACGAGCCGCTCGTGGGTGCGGGGACCGACAGCCAGAACGCCGAAGCCGTCGCCGCCCGGGTGCGTCCGGTCGCCGAAGAAGGTTTCACCCTGGTCGATGCCAATGCCCCGAAAGTACTGCAGGCCGGGAATGCCGTGTACGCGGCGGTCTGCGCCGCCTGCCACGACAGCGGCGCGGCCGGCGCGCCCAAGACCGGCGACAACGGCGCCTGGGGTGCACGCCTGGCCCAGGGCTACGATACGCTGATCAAGCACGCGATCGAAGGCATCCGCGCCATGCCGGCCAAGGGCGGCAACCCCGACCTGGACGATGTCGAAGTGGCGCGCGCAGTCGTCTTCATGTCGAACAAGAGCGGCGCGAGCTTCAAGGAACCGGCCGCGCCCGCCCCCGCTGCTGCCGCCTCTGCTGCCGCCGCCACCCCGGCAGCCGCGGCCGCGGCAACGCCGACTGCCGCAGCAGCGCCTGTCGCCGCCGCGCTTGCCGCTCCTGCCGCCACCGTGGCTGCCGCTCCTGCGGCGGCCGCCGTGTCGGCCGACGCCGGCAAGACTATATATAACAGCGCATGCGTTGCCTGCCACGGTTCCGGCCTCGCCGGCGCCCCGAAGCTGGGCGACAAGACCGCATGGGCCGATCGCGTCAAGCAGGGCAATGCCGTGCTGTATGAGCATGCGCTCAAGGGCTTCCAGGGCAAGACGGGCTTCATGCCGCCCAAGGGCGGCTCGACGGCCCCCGATGCCGAGATCAAGGCTGCGGTTGACTTCATGGTAAGCGCCTTGCGATAGATTGTTAAATCCCCAAAAAAGCAGCCGCCCTCTGGGCGGCTATTTTTTTTCTAACAAGAATTCCAAAAATACAAAAATAAAAGAAACTCGGTTTATAAGTGAATAATATTCGTTAAAAACTGAGAAACTTTGTGTGGAAATTTCGCCGAAATTCGCATAGGAAATTTAATTCCGCTGGGAATTTTTCACAAATCTGTGTAACCTTCAGGTTCCTTTGAGGACACTAATTGACTCAAGGCAACTCCTGAAGAGACCCAGACTATGAAACTCCCAATGCACACTCTCCTGTTCCGCTCCCTTACTGCCGCCTTCTGCGGTGCGGCACTGGTTGCTTGCGGAGGCAGCTCCACGCCTCTGGACGGCCAGCAAACCGCCACCGATGGAACCCGTCTGCTGGCTTCGGTTTACTCCAGCCGTGCGGCAGCCGCTACCACCCCGGCGACGACGCCGGGCACGGTGGCTCCGACCACGACGCTCGCTCCAGCTGTGGTCTCGACCAGTACGATTACCGATATCCGCCTTGAAAACACCACGCCGGCTGTTGCCCAGAGCAATGTGCCGTTCACCTTTGGCCAGGTGTTCGCAGCCGGCCACCTGCCGGCTGGCACGACCCTGAGCGGCCGCCTGGACGACGGCAGCACTGTGCCGCTCCAGCTCGACATCAAGGCAACGCACCCGGATGGTTCCGTACGTCACGCTGTCGTGTCGGGTATCGCGCCCTCGCTGAAGAGCGCGACCCAGACCCTGAGCCTGGTGCAGGGCAGCGCCGCCACCGGCGCCGAAGTGTCCCCCTCCGTCGCCATCAACAGCGGCTTCACTGCCTCCGTGAACGCGACCATCAACGGCGTGCGCTATACGGCCAGCGCCGATGCGCTGCTGAAGAGCGGCAAATTCACCAAATGGCTGTCGGGCCCGGTTGCCAACGAATGGCATGTCTCGGCTCCCCTGACCACCAGCGCAGGCGTCGCCCATCCGCACCTGGCGGCCCGCTTTGCGATCCGCTGGTACGACCGCACCAAGCAGGCCCGCGTCGACGTCACCGTCGAGAACAACTGGGCGTACGAAGAGGCGCCGGGCACCATGACCTACGATGCGCAAGTGCTGGTCGGCGGCAAGGCCGTGTACACCCAGGCCGGCCTGCAGCACTACCACCACGCCCGCTGGCGCAAGCTGTTCTGGTACGGCGGCGCCGAACCGGCCGTCCACGTCAAGCACAACACGAAATACCTGATCGGCACCCAGGCGGTCCCGAACTACGACCAGACCATCGCGTTCACGGAATCGCACCTGGCAAGCTGGCAAACCCGCTGGACCGCGGCCAAGACCGCACCGATGAATACCGGCCTGGCGGTTCCCTACATGCCCGGCACCGGTGGACGCAACGATCTCGGCCTGATGCCTGGCTGGACTGCAACTTATCTGCTGACCATGGACAAGCGCCTCAAGGCGATGACCCTGGGCAGCGCCGACCTGGCAGGCAGCTGGTCCTCGCACTACCGTGACCGCAACACCGGCCAGCCGATCAGCCTGATGGACTACCCGTACATGACCATCCTGGGCCAGTCGACCGATACCAGGAATCCGGCGACCGGCAAGTACGAAGCGTTCCCGAAGTGCCCGGCAAGCGGTGTCTGCAAGACCCCGAATACCCATGACACCTCGCACCAGCCGGCGTTCGCGTATTTCCCCTACCTCGTGACCGGCGACCACTACTACCTGGAAGAGCTGCAGTTCTGGGCCATGTACAGCGCGTTCTCGTCGAATCCGGGCTACCGCAAGCAGGCCAAGGGCCTGGTGCAGTCGGACCAGGTGCGCGGCCAGGCATGGAGCCTGCGCACGCTGAGCGAGGCGGCCTATATCACGCCGGACAAGGATCGCCTGAAGAGCCACTTCGCGAGTATCGTGAAGAGCAACCTCGACTGGTACAACACGAACTACACGAACAACACGGCGGCCAATCCCCTGGGCGCCCTGGCGCACGGCTATGCGATCGTCTACCAGGATGGCCTGGGCGTGGGCCCGTGGCAGGATGACTTCTTCACCTCGGCAGTGGGCCACGCCGCCGAGCTGGGCTTCGCGGAAGCCAAGTCGCTGCTCGCCTGGAAATCGAAGTTCCCGATCCAGCGCATGACCGCCAGCGGCGCCTGCTGGGTCGACGGAGCGCAGTACTCGATGAAGATTCGCGACTCGAAGACCAGCGCGGTGTATGCGACGATGGCCCAGGTATACAAGGCCAACCATACCGCCGAGCTGCTGGCCATGCCGTGCGGCGGCACCCAGATGGCGACCGCGCTGAAGCTGAAGCTTGGCGAAATGACCGGTTACTCCAGCAATGTGACGGGCTACCCGTCGAACATGCAGCCGGCCCTGGCGTATGCCGCCAACGCTGGCGGCACCGCGGGTGCGAATGCGTGGAAGGTGTTCATGGCGCGCAGCGTCAAGCCGAACTACGCTGCGTCGCCGCAGTTCGCGATCGTTCCGCGCTAATCATTGACCGATATCGTCAGAAGGCCGGTAGATGTTGACCGGCCTTGATGAGATGGTGGTCCAGCACCCTGCAGGCGCAAGCTTGCAGGGTGTTTTTCATTGGGCTGTCCTGGCAGGCGCCCTGCCACATCAGGACGCCATATCCACGATTTTCTTTCCTCTAGGTACTATCATTTGTCGTCGATTGGCGTTTTTGTGCTTCTCCGACGAATTAATTTACGGCCCGCAATCCTTCCTGGCTCGTAATGATATTGCATCAGCTCTATCCATACAGAAAGCCATCCTGCATCGACCGACAGTAGCTCTTGCTGCGATTCAAATTTTCCGTAAGTCATGGATTTCCGGCCTGCATATTTCAGAAATTCACGGATTTCCGGCTATTTTTTTTCCAGAAGTCACAAATTCGGGCCATTCTTTTTTCCACCAGTCACAAGTTTGAGGGCCATTTTGCCTTGTTTTTGAGCATCTTTTTAGAGGCAAAGCTGCATCGGCACGCATCTCTCACGCATCTTTCATCATCTTCAGCGAAAGCCCGTCTGTTACAATTGGTTACGCCTTTTCCGATCAGCATGCTTTAACCTTGGAAATGTGAACTGAGGAAATGTCCTCGGCAACATTTTTTACGATTACTAAAAGGGTTAAACATGCGTCAGAACACTTTCACCAT
>NZ_KB908114.1 GCF_000382345.1 Massilia niastensis DSM 21313 | reverse complement strand
AACCTCTTCCGTCATCGCAAGACACGCTATCGTGGGCTGGCAAAGAACACCACGCAGCTGTTTGCCCTGTTTGCGTTTGCAAATCTGGTGCTGGCTGGACGAACCTTCGGAAGCGCTCGCGCCAGAACTCCGTCTTGAGCGGAGAAAAACTCGCAGGGATACCTCAAAAATCGTCTCGCGACGCCGTGCTGGGGCAAAAATACTCGCTTCGCTGCTCGTCAAGCCAGCGTCGACAGCACAGCTCCGGCCACGAGAAAAATATCGATTAAATCAGCGCTTCCTTAGATAAATCGCAAAGCAGAATTGTTTTTGGTGATATTATTTTTTTAAAGGCCGACAAGGAGCGGAGTAGGCGGAAATAAGTGAAACATCTTTGGCCGAGATCAAAATCGGACTCGCCCAAGTCGAGAAAGCGATGCTCATCAAAGCACGGTAATAAATGTATTGGCAGAAGTCCTGATTGCCATGTAAATGGCCGTGAGATATTTTTCCCGGCTCATCCGATTTGTCGCTAATGCAGCATGGACCTGAGAAAGAAACTGGATTGACATGGGGCTGCCGTCAGCAATCAGCCACGCCCGACAAAAGGAATCACGCCAAAGATCACCGCGGCCACCAGCATGACCAGCGCCGCCGTGATCGACCAGATCAGCGTGTAGCGCTGGTGGTCGCCGAATTCGACCTCCGACAGGCCGACCAGCAGGTAAGTCGAGGCTACCAGCGGACTGAGCAGATGGACAGGCTGGCCGATGATCGATGCCCGGCCGATTTCGGCTGCGGTGATGCCATAGACCGAGGCTGCCTTGGCGAGGATCGGCACCACGCCGAAATAGAAGGCATCGTTCGAGATGAAGAAAGTGAACGGGATGCTGAGCAAGCCCGTGACGATCGCCATGTAGGGTCCCATCCAGGCCGGAACGGCGGCGATGACGCTGGTGGCGATGGCATCCACCATCTTCGTGCCCTGCAGGATGCCGACAAAGATGCCCGCGGCGAAGATCAGTGACACGACCGGCAGCACGTTGGCCGCATGCTCGGTCAGCCGCTCCTTTTGTTCCTGCAGGCCGGGGTAGTTAATCATGATCGCGATCGCGAAGAAAATCATGAACAGCACCGGCAGGGGGAGGGCGCCCATGATCAGCAAGCCCATCAGGGTTGCGGTCAGAAGGAAGTTCACCCAGATCAGTTTCGGTCGCGCGATTTTGGGGTCGGAGACGCCCGTGTCCGGCCCGGCGCCGCCGCCGCCGGTGGACGCGGCAGCCACCGCCGTTGCCCTGGCGTCCGCCTCCGTCCGGCCGCCCGGAAGCTGGAGCACATTGCTCTCCTGTCCCGCGACGCCGGCGTGGGCAGTCCACTGGCCGGTGGTGCCATTCATCTGGCCCGAGATCTGACCCGAAGCCGCGAGCTCGGCGCAGGCAGGCTGCAGGACGCTGACATTCGGCGCCGCCTGTGCCTTGGCCCGGGCAGGCATGGCGATCACCCCGACCCGCTTGCGTTCCTTCACGCCGAGGATGTAGGCGACGAAGAGCACCCAGACGGCCGACACGATCATGGGCAGGATCATCGGCACGAAGATATCGCGCACGTCCACGCCCAGGGCGCTCGCAGCCCGCGCGGTCGGGCCGCCCCAGGGCAGGATGTTGAAGACGCCGCCTGCCAGCATGATCACGCATGCCAGTACCAGGCGGCTCATGCCGAGGCGCTTGTAGAGCGGAAGCATCGCCGCCACGGTGATCATGTAGGTCGTGGCGCCGTCGCCGTCGAGCGAGACGAACATCGCCAGCGCCGCCGTGCCGACCACGATCTTCATGGGGTCGCCGTCCACCAGTTTCAGGATCCTGCGCACGACGGGATCGAACAGGCCGGCATCGATCATGATGCCGAAGTACAGGATGGCGAACATGAGCATGACGCCGGTGGGGGCCAGGTTCTTGATGCCAGTTAGCATCATGGGTCCAAGCTCCGCGCCGAAGCCGCCGAGCAGCCCGAATACGATGGGCACGATAATCAAGGCAACCAGCGCCGGCAGGCGCTTTGTCATGATCAGGAACATGAAAACGACGACCATCGAATAGGCCAGGGCGGTCAACATCATTACTTCTCCTTGCAGGTGCAATACCTGTCCTTGCGTCAGGGGCCGGCAGGCCCGTCATTTCCTGTTGCGGGAAGCGCGTGGCGGCTTTCCGGCCGGGCCTGCGTCATGCAGGCCCAGGGAATCGGGGATATCGCCCGCCAGGCTGGCGTCATCGACGCCGGCATGGTCCACGGCCCCGGTCAGGCGTGGGCCTGCACGGTGCTCCGGGCGTTGGCGGAACTATTCAGGGAAAAGCGCTGCCAGGACGGCGAGCGCGAGGGCCGACTTCTTCATGGCGTCTCCGGGTTGTTGTCATCGTAGTGGACTGCTTTGTTTGCGCCACTATATGCGCGCCCGGCTTTCAATTAGCTTTCAGCGTCAGGTGCCGCTCACGCAAGTCGTGTCGCGCTCGATGAGGCGAAAACCCACGTCGATGATGTTTTCCTTCAGCGGCCTGCCTTCGATCTTCGCGATGAGCGACCTGGCCGCCTGCATGCCGATCGCCCATTTGTCGAGACGGACCGAGGAGATGGAGGGATGCGCGTGTGCCAGCGCGCGGCGGTCCGGCCCAAGGTGCCGACCCTGGGCGAAGCGGGGGGGCCAGGGTGTCGACACCTTTTCCTGGCGGGCCAGTGGGCACTTGTCTCCATGGCCGGAGCACAATGCCCGCTGAAGGGGCGCACGAGGTCTGCGCCGTTCACTCCCCGGTGATGTTCGCCTGTTTCACGAACTTGCCCCAGCTCTGCAGTTCCTTGCTGGTGTAGCCGGCCAGTTCCTTGGGATTCATGTACACCGCATAGGAGCCTTGCGCTTGCGCCTTGTTCTTGAAGTCCGCGGTCTGCATGATCTTGCTGATCTCGGCAGCAAGCCTGTCGATCACGGGCTTGGGCGTGCCGGCGGGCGCATACACGGCAAACCAGGAGTTGACATCGAGCTTCTCGAAGCCCTTGATGGTCGACGTCGGCGGAACCTGCGGCAAGCTGGGCAACACAACATTGCCCGTGACGGCGATCGCCCGGAGTTTCCCCGCCTTGATGTGGCTGAGCAGGGGCGGCGCCGTGGTAAAGGTCATGTCCACATTGCCGCTCAGCAGATCCGTGATCGCCGGGCCCGTGCCCTTGTAAGGGACGTGGGTGATATCGACGCCGGTGAGCTGCTTGATCATTTCCCCGGTGACGTGCTGGAGAGAGCCGTTGCCCGACGAGGCGTAATTCAGCTTTCCGGGATGTGCCTTGGCATAGCTGATCAATTCAGGCAGGGTGTTGATCGGAAGATCCGGGCGGACGACGATGACCTGGGGGGCGACGATCAGGTTGGCCACCGGCGCGAAGTCCTTGATCGGATCGAGCGACCCCTTCAGCAGATGCGGCGTGATGACCTGGAATCCAGAGTACTGGACCAGCAGGGTATGCCCGTCCGGCCTGGCGCGCTTGACGGCGGACGCGGCGATCGTGCCCGAGCCGCCTGGCCGGTTGTCGACCACCACCGGTTTTCCCAGGGCCTTCGACAATGGGTCCGCAATCATGCGCGCGGCAATGTCGGTGGTTCCACCCGGCGCTGCGGACGCGATCAGGGTGACCGTCTGCATGGGGTAGGCCGCGTCCTGTGCGTACGCGCTGACGCCGGCAACAGCAATGCCGAGGACGGTGACTGCGCACGCTTGCAAGCGAAGAAGTTGAATGGTTTTCATGGTGTCTCCAATATTCATCCGATGATGATGGTCTGGTCCTGCTGTGTTGGGTTTTCCTGCCGGCCTAGCCCGCACGCGCATGCGCGCGCTGCCGCAGCGCCTCGAGATCCGCCGGCGGCCGGTGCAGGTCGAGCCGGCGCCCGGCCTTGACGATCTGGCTCGGCGTGTCGTGGCCGATCAGTGCCGGCAAGCGCTTCGATGCGGCGATCAAGCCTTCCAGGTCGACGCCGGTGTCATATCCCATGAGCTCCAGGGCATGCACCACTTCTTCCGTGCAGACGTTGCCCGATGCCCCGGGCGCGTACGGACAGCCGCCGATGCCTCCCAGCGAAGCATCGAAGCGATCGGCGCCGGCATCGATGCCGGCCAGCACATTGGCCAATCCCATGCCGCGGGTATTGTGGAAATGCAGGCTCAGCTCGATATCGGGCCAGGCCGCGCGGAAGCGCCGGGTCAGCGCGGCCACCTGGCCGGGATAGGCCATGCCCGTGGTGTCGCACAAGGTGATGCCGCCGGCGCCGGCCTCGCCGATGAAGCGCGCGCACCATTCCAGCACCGTGTCCTCCGCCACCTCGCCTTCGATCGGGCAGCCGAAGGAACAGGACAGCGCAATATTCACCGCAAGCCGCGCCTGCCTGGCGATGCCGCTCACCTCGCGCAAGGCGCCGAAGGACTGCTCCCGGGTCATGCGCAGGTTGGCGAGGTTATGGCTCTCGCTGGCCGACATGACCAGGTTGAGTTCGTCCACCCTGCTCTCGATGGCGCGTTCGGCGCCGCGGACGTTCGGCACCAGGGCGCTGTAGATCACGCCCGGAACACGCTCGATCCCGAGCATGACGCTGGACGCATCGCTGAGGGCGGGAATCGCCTTCGGCGAGACGAAGGCGGTCACCTCGATCTTCGCCATCCCGGCCCGTGACAGGCTGTTGACCAGGGCAATTTTTTCCTCGGTCGGCACGAAGGCGCTTTCGGCCTGCAAGCCATCGCGGGTGCCCACTTCCTGGATATGAATGCGGCGCCCGGCGCCATTCCAGATGTTCATGCGACGACTCCTTTGCCGCGCAGCGCAGCGATGTCCTGTTCCGTCAATCCGATTCCACGCAGCACCTCGTCGGTGTCGTCACCGAGTCCGGGGGCGGAGGAGCGCAGGGTGCCCGGCGTGCCGAGCAGCTTGGGAACCACGCCCGGCACCTCCACCTCGTAGCCATCCCGGGTGGCCTGGGTCAGGATCATGTCGCGCGCCCGGTAATGGGGATCCTCGGCGATGTCCTTGGCGGTATAGACTTTACCTGCCGGCACTTTCGCCCCGGCGAGGACGTCGAGTACTTCGGTGACAGGGCGCGTCGCCGTCCAGACGCCGATGGCCGCATCCAGTTCCGCCACGCGCGCCACGCGGCCCGCATTGTTGGCCAGTTCCGGGTCCCCGGCCAGGTCGTCGCGGCCGATGACCTGCATCAGGCGCTTGAAGATGCTGTCGCCATTCCCGGCAATCAGCACGTAGCCATCGATGCAGCGATAGGCGTTCGATGGCGCGATGCCCGGCAGCGCGCTGCCGGCGGCTTCGCGCACGGCGCCGAAGGCGCTGTACTCCGGAACCAGGCTTTCCATGACATTGAACACCGCCTCATGCAGGGCGACATCGATCACTTGCCCCTTGCCGCCATTGACCTTGCGGTGGTACAGCGCAGTCAGGATGCCGATGGTGCCGTGCAGCGCGGCCAGGGTATCGCCGATCGAGATGCCGCAGCGTACCGGCACCCGGTCCGGTTCTCCCGTCAGGTGGCGCAGCCCGCCCATGGCTTCGCCGATGGCGCCGAAGCCGGGCAGGTCGCGGTAGGGGCCGGTCTGGCCATAGCCCGAGATGCGCAGCATGACCAGGCCGGGATTCAGCGCCGACAAGCTGTCCCAGCCCATGCCCCAGCCTTCCAGGGTGCCGGGCCGGAAATTTTCAATCAGCACATCCGCTTCGGCAATCAGCTTGCGGGCGATGTCCTGGCCTTCGGCGCTGCGCAAGTCGAGCGCGATGGAGCGCTTGTTGCGGGATTGGACCTGCCACCAGACCGAGGTGCCTTCCTTGATCATGCGCCAGTTACGCAAAGGATCGCCGCTACCGGGCGCCTCGATCTTGATCACGTCGGCGCCGAATTCACCCAGGGTCTTGCCCGCGAACGGACCGGCAATGAGTTGCCCCATTTCGATCACGCGGACGCCGCGCAGGGCGCCGTCCGGAACCGTGTTGTCTGTATTCATGATAGACCTCTCAATCAAACTCTCATCAGGTGGCGCCGGCGCCGCAGCTTCGATGGCGGGAAGGCGCGCTCTTGACAGCGCATGAAGACATTCTGACCGGCCGTCATGGATGGCGGAAGCGGAAAGGAAAGAAGCCAGCTTTCGCAAACCGCGAAAGCCGGGGACGGCGTGGACGGCCTGCCGCGCCCCTTTACTGGCTGGCGGGAGCGCGTTCCAGGTGCTCCAGCAGCAGGCGCACATGGCGCGGCACGGCCTTGGCGTCGCGCAGGCCGATCAGGAGCCGGCGGTCCGCCCAGGGGTCTTTCAAGGCGATCTGGCGCAGGTTCAGCGGACGCAGCAGCTCGTGCACCGCATCGGAGGGCAGGACGGCGATGCCCATGCCGGCCGCGACCATCTTGCACATGGCGTCGAAACTGCGCACGCGGATGCGCAGCTTGAGATTGCGTCCCAGCGCCTCGGTCTCGGCCTGGAGACGCTGGGCCAGCGAGGTGCCTTCGGCGAGGCTGACGAAGTCATAGTCGAGGACTTCCTCGAAATACAGCGTGCGCCGGCCGGCCAGCGCATGGCCCTGGGGCACGACCAGGCTCAGGCGGTCCTTCCTGTAATCGACCAGGTGCAGGCCCAGTGCCGGGGTCCGGTCGGCGAAGATGCCCAGGTCGGCGCGGCCATCGAGGACCGCCACGACGATCTCCCTGCTGTCGCCTTCCTCGAGTTCGATGCGGATGCCGGGGTTGGCCGCCGTGAAGGCGGCAAGATCGTCGGGCAGGAACTGGGTGACGGAGGAGGTGTTGGCCCACAGGCGGACGACACCCACGATGCCCGACGCGTAATCCGAGAGCTCCGCCGCCAGCAGATCGACATCGCTCAATATCCTCTGCGTATGGCGATGCAGCGCCTGCCCGGCGACGGTCAGGCTCACTCCGCGCGAATGACGCTCGAGCAGCGTGGCGCCGATGGTGGCCTCGAGCTCGGAGATGCGCCTGCTGGCCGCGCCGACCGCAAGGTGGGCCAGGGCCGCGCCCTTGCTGATGCTTCCCGTGCGCACGATGAGGGCAAACAGGGAAAGGGAAACGAGGTCGAGACGGTGAAGATTCATGGATGCAAGCAGACAGGGTTGGTCCGGGCATTGTGCGCTTGCGCCTGACTTTGCCGCAAGCCTGCTTGCGCGGCTCATCTGCGCGCCCGTCTTGCGCAATGCGGATTTTGTCCCAAATAATGGGATGCGAATCCCAAAATTTAGTAGACAAGGCGTGGCATGCGCTGCATACTCCGATCAAGGGTGACCGGCTTCCGGCGCAAGGGCGAGAACGGCGCGGTCTCCGCAACCCACCATCCACGCCATTAGGAGAGGAAACGCTATGCTGCCGCTACAAGGAGTGAAGGTCATCGAATTCTGCCAGGTCGCCGCAGGTCCGTTCTGCGGGATGCTGCTTGCTGACATGGGCGCCGATGTGATCAAGGTGGAACACCCGGAAGGCGGAGACAGCCTCCGGCAATGGCCTCCACTGAACCAGGGTTTCAGCGAAAACTTTGCCTCGCTTAACCGCAACAAGCGTTCGATCGCGCTGAATCTCAAGGATGAACAGGATGTGAAGCGCGCACGAGAGTTGATCCTGTCGGCGGACGTCGTGATCGAAAACAACCGGCCCGGCGTGATGCGGCGGCTGGGTCTCGACTACGAAACGCTCAGTGCGGTCAAGCCGGCGCTCATCTATTGTTCGATCTCGGCCTATGGCCAGTCCGGTCCCCGTTCCCAGGAGGGCGGCTTCGACCTGACGATGCAGGCAATGAGCGGCATCATGAGCGTGACGGGCGAACCCGGCGGTGCTCCGGTCAAGTGCGGCGTTCCGCTGTCCGATTTTGCGGCAGGCTTGTATGCGGCCTTCGGCGTGAGCGCCGTCCTGAACAAGGTGCGCGCCGGCCAGCGCGGCGAGCATATCGACGTCTCGATGCTGGGCGCCAGCCTGGGGATTGCGGCGCTGCAGACCAGTGAATACTTCGGCAAGGGCAGCGATCCCCAGAAACTGGGATCGGCGCATCCCCGTAACGCTCCCTACCAGGCGTTCCGCGCCAGGGATGGCTATTTCGCGATGGCCGCGGGTAACGACAACCTGTGGCGCATCACCTGCGCGCAGATCCAGCGTCCCGACCTGGCGCAGGATCCACGCTTTGGCAGCACTTCGCTGCGCGCGGCGAACCAGGCGGTGCTCAAGGACATCCTGGAAGCCGAGTTCGCCGACCTCACATGCGAGGAACTGATCTCGCGCTTCGCGGGGGCGGGCGTACCATGTACGCCGATCAATACCTATTCGCAGGTGCTGGCGGACCCGCAGGTCAAGGCGATGGAATGGGTGCAGGAGATCGACCTGCCGACGGGGGGGCGTACCCGGACCTTTGCTTCACCGCTGCGCCTGACCGGACGGGGCTTGCCGATCTATCGCAGCCCGCCGGCGCTGGGCGCCGATACGGACGACGTCCTGTCCTCGCTCGGATACACGCCGGCAGCGGCTCCCGCCGAGAAGGTGAGTGCATGAATGCCCTTGCCGCAGTAGACACGCAGCCCGGCGGCGCCGGCGCGCTGCTGGTGTGCCGCGAGGACGCCGTCACACGCGTGACGCTCAATCGTCCCGGCAAGCTGAATGCCTTGAATGTGGAACTGGTCGAAGCACTGCTGGCCGTGGTGCAGGAGAGCTGCCGCGACGGCACCCGGCTGCTCGTGCTGCAGGGGGCAGGGCGCAATTTCAGCGCCGGCTTCGACCTCGGTGATGTCGAGGCGCAGTCCGAGGGTGACCTGGTGCTGCGTTTCATTCGCGTCGAACAGTTGCTGCAGGCGGTGTATCACGCGCCGTATCAGACCATGGCGCTGGCACACGGAAAGAACTTCGGCGCCGGGGTTGACCTGGTCTGCGCCTGTAACCAGCGGATTGCCGCGGCCGGCAGCACGTTCCGCATGCCCGGCCTGCGCTTCGGACTGGTGCTGGGTACGCGCAGGCTGGTGCAGCGTATCGGCACCGACCGGGCACGCGAGGTGCTGGCACGGTCCTCGAACTTTACTGCGGACGAAGCGGTGACGATGGGCTTCATCCGGCAGGTCAGCGGGCAGGAAGCCTGGCCGGCCCTGGTCCAGGCGGCGGCCGACGAAGCAAGCTCGCTGTCCCTAGAGGCGATGGCGGCATTGTTGCGTGTCACGGCGCCGGATTCGAGGGAGGCGGACCTTGCAGAGCTGGCGGGTTCGGCAAGCCTGCCTGGCCTCAAGGAGCGGCTGCGCCGCTATCGCGCGCAAACCTGAGCGGACGAAACAACAAGAAAGGCGTGCACGGCACGCCTTTTTTTCGTTCCACGGCAATGTCAATGGGATGGACGCCCCCACCCGTAACGGCATCGATGTGCCAAAGTGGAAGTGTCGAACAACCACTTGAAGCGAGGGAGGCGTCGTCATGAAGATTACGACAATCGGCATCGATCTGGCAAAGAATGTATTCCAGGTCCACGGCGTGGATGTGCACGGCAAGGCCATGCTCAAGAAGCAGCTCAAGCGCGACCAGATGGCGGCGTTCTTTGCGAATTTGCCGCCGTGCCTGGTTGGGATGGAAGCGTGCGGCAGCGCGCATTACTGGGCAAGGAAGCTGCAAGAATTCGGCCATACGGTCAAGCTGATGGCGCCGCAGTTCGTCAAGCCGTATGTCAAGACCAACAAGCACGATGCGGCCGATGCCGAGGCGATCTGCGAAGCGGTGACCCGGCCGAGCATGCGGTTTGTCCCTGTCAAGAATGTGGAGCAGCAGGCGGTGTTGGCGCTGCACCGGGTGCGGCAAGGGTTGGTGAGGGCGAGAACGGCACAAGCGAACCAGATTCGCGGCTTGTTGAGTGAATTTGGACTGATCCTGCCACAAGGGATCGCGCACCTGTACCAGCGCGTGCCGGTGCTGCTGGACGAAGCGAACGAGGAATTGCCAGGGGCGTTTCGGGAACTAGTGCAGCGCTTGCTGGAGCATCTGAAGGAACTGGATCGGCAGGTTGGCGAAATGGAAGTCCAGATTCAGGCGTGGCACCGTAGTAACGCACTATCGCGCAAGTTGGAGAAGATACCCGGCATTGGTCCGATCACGGCCAGCGCGCTGGTGGCCTCGATCGGCGACGCGAAGAATTTTACGAATGGGAGGCAACTGGCGGCGTGGTTGGGGCTGGTGCCAAAACAGCATTCGAGCGGAGGCAAGACGAATTTGCAGGGCATCAGCAAACGTGGCGACACGTATTTGCGTACCTTACTCATCCATGGGGCGCGGGCGGTGATTCGCTGCGCCGAGCGCAAGCGCGATGCGCAAGGATGGTTGCATCGGCTGATTGGCCGGCGCAACAAGAATGTGGCGGCCGTGGCGCTGGCCAACAAGAATGCCCGGATCGTGTGGGCGTTGTTGGCGCGCGAGCGGGAATTCCGATCCGATTACGTTGTCGCGTAATCGGATCGGCTCAGGAAATCGAAGCAGACAGTCAAGGCAGCATCAGGCAGTTGATTCCACCGATTGCACAGGCAATCAAGAAGTGATGGCAAACAGGTGAGACCGTGGTTGGCAAAGCCCGTTAAGCTCGAAGCACATCAAGTGCGTAAAGTCGATTGGGGCGCCGGCCAGCACATCCCATCAGGGACAGCGGCAACAGCCGCACACAAAGTCCGAATGTACGGGTGCAATCTTTACCTCGGCGTCATCATAATTGAGGGCTTGGCAAACCGGGGGCGTCCATGTACTTGAGCTTACTTGAAGCGGGCCCTCCGGCAGGCCCTCCCGCAGGCGGGAGGGCCTGCCTTCACGCCGCGACGGGCTGGCGCGCGAGGAGCGCGGCGACGGCCTTGCGGTCGACCTTGCCGACGCTGTTTTCCGGGAGCGCCGCCACGAAGTGGACCGCATGGGGGCGGTAGATCCGGGGCAGCCGCGCCGCCACCGCCTGGAGGATGGCTTCCTCGCCTGGCTGCCGGGGGCCGGTCGCCACCACGAAGGCCACCGGCACTTCGCCCAGGTCCGCATCCGCCTGTCCAACCACGCAACATGCGGCGACGTCGGGATGGGCGGCGATTGCGTTTTCGATCAGTACCGGCGACAGGTTCTCGCCGCCGCGGATGATCACTTCCTTGATGCGGCCGGTAATCGACAGATAGCCGTCGCCATCGAAGCGGCCGAGGTCGCCCGTGCGCAGCAGGCCGTCCTGCACCGCCCGGTCCGCAGCCTGCGGATCCGCGCCAAGGTAGCCGGCCATCACGCTGTCGCCGCCCACGCAGACTTCTCCCTCCTGCCCGGCGGGTACCGGCTGCCCGTTCGCACCGATCAGGACGACCGTCTGCCCGGCCAGGACCGTGCCGACCGTCCCGATCTTGCGTCCGCCAACGGGATTCATGGTGCTGGTGCAGGTTGCTTCCGACAGGCCGTACGACACCAGCAGTTCGCATCCGAGCCTGGCTTCCACGCGCTGGTGCAGGTCGGCCGTGATCGGCGCCGAGCCGCAGCGGGCAAAGCGTAGCGCGGCCAGGCTGGCGGCAGAGAACGGCAATTCCAGCATGCGGGCGTACATGGTAGGCACCCCCGTGATGATCGTGGGCCTGTAGGTCTCCAGCAGGGCGGGCATGTCGTCGGCCTTGAAGCGTCCGGCCAGGATGACCGTCACGCCGTACAGGAAAGGCGTGAACAGCTGGTTGTTGACCGCGTTGGTGTGATGCAGCGGCATCACGTGCAGCAGGCGGTCGTCAGGAGCGAGTCCCGTATGCCGGGCCACACCCCTGGCGTTGTTCAGGATGTTGCGGTGCGTGAGCAGGACGCCCTTGGGCTTGCCGGTGCTGCCGGAGGTAAACAGCAGCAGGGCGGGGCAGTCGCCTGCCGCCTCTTCATCCCACCAGGAGCGGCCTTGATCGAGCACCTGCCGGATGCCGAGCACCTGCCCGGGCGCGGCCAGCACGCCCAGGAGTTCGGGCTGGCGTGCGGCGTCGGCCAGCAGCCAGCGGATGCCGACCGAGAGCACGCGCTCCTGTACCTGCCCGGGCGACAGGCGCGGCTCCAGCGGGCAGGGGCAGGCGCCGGCGCAGATGCAGCCGAGCATGGCCACGACGGCGTCGAGCGAACGTTCGAGATCCAGTCCGACCAGGTCGCCGCGCCGTACGCCCAGCGCATGCAGCCCGCCGGCGAAGTCGCCGACCCGCCTGTGCAGTTCGGCATAAGTCAGGCTGCCCTGGGCGCCGATCAGGGCGGTGCGGCTGGCGACATCAGGCTGGGCCCAGGCGCTGCGCCAGGCCAGGGAAAGGGAAGTGGAAGTCTGGTCCATGATTCACCTCAGCGTGATGGCGGCGTCGCGTTCGAACTGGCCCGCCGGATCGAGTGCGGCAAGCGCGGCCCGCTCTCGCTCGGTAGGCGGCGGCGTCGGTGCGGCGCCGGTGGCATCGAAGCTGAAGCCGGTGCGGTCGCGTATCTCGGCCAGGCTCGATTCCGGGTGCCAGGACTGCAGCGCAAGGTGGCCCTCGCGCAGTACGAAGACCGCGATTGGGGTGACGATGCCATGCATGCCGCCCGCGGAGGTCACGAAGTCGAGTCTGGAGACCAGGGTGCGGCGCGAATGCTCGGTGCGCCAGGTGACCGCGCGCCTGGCGGTGGGCAGCATCACCGCGCCGCCGCCGCCGCCGGGGAGCCGCACCTTGGGCTGGTGCCAGTCGCCGATGCAGGAATTGTTCACGCAACCGGCGCCATCGATCTGCGCGGCGCCGAGGAAGGTCAGGTCCATGCGCCCGCGGGTGCACAGGTCGTAGAAATCCTCGTTGGCGAAGATCGCCGGCGAGCCCTTGGCCAGTACCGGATCGGAGCTCGACAAGGGGATGGCGTCCACCTCCGGATCGACCCCGCCCGCGACGTTGATGTAGATGAAGTCCCAGTCATACGCGCGCTTGGCCATCAGGCAGCCAAGCATGGGCAAGGTGGAGTTGACGCCGCTGAAGGTGATCTCGTCGGGGCGAATGAAGCGCGCGAGGTTGGTGACGATATAGGAAAACGGACTCCATTGCTCAGACATGGGTGGGCTCCTTCGCTTCGGGGGCGTTGTCGATGTGTTCCTGCATCCCGGCCTGGTCGGAGGCGACATAGCGTTCCACCGCCGGGTAGTCGATTTCGTAGTGGGGCCAGCAGGATCCTGGCCACGCGCCATTGGGAACGACGGCGAAGGCCTCCACCATGAAATAGGGGACGACTGTCATTTCCGGCTGCGCCTTGAAGGTCTCGGTCGAGACCACGCGTTCGGCGACGACCAGCACGCTCTTCGCGGCGCGGCTCATGATTCGGTCCCAGTTGTAGGTTCCGTAGATGCGCACATTACCTGCAGAATCTACCTCGCTGGCATGGATGACCGCGAAGTCGGGCTGGATCGCGGGGATGACCCAGGTTTTCTCGCCGCTCCCATACGGGTCGTCGATGCAGTGCCAGCCGTTCAGCGGCGGGATGTCGCTGCCGTGCAGTCCGCCGCAAGGCTGGAACGGGACGCCAAACGCCGCCGCGCGCAGTCCGGCGGTCAGGCTCATGCAGGCGTGTTCTTCCAGTTCGATCTGCCCGGTTTCCACTGCCCGGCGGTAGCCCTGTGCCAGGCCGAAGTTGCCTTCCATGGCGACGATGCCGGCGCGTAGCTTGCGAACGGCCCCGGCGCGGCACAGGATGTCGATATCGTATCCAGGCGACTGCTTGATGATCTCGAGCTCGCGCTTGCCCTGGCGGATCAGTTCGCGTACGAAGGAAAACGGCCCGCGGTGCAGGAAGCTGCCGCCCAGGGCCAGTGAGGATCCATCTGGAACGCGACTGACCATCTCCGCGAGCGAAATCTGCTTTGACTTGCTGATGTAACCGGAACTCATCTCATGTCTCCAATGGTGGATCGTCCGAAAAATCCGTCTGCGCCGTGCGCCGTGCGCTACACCGCGCCTCGGGGGCGGCGCATCGTCATGCCGTTTTCCTGAAGTAGCCGTCGCGATAGCCCATGGCCCGCGAAACCTCCGCCGCATACTTGCGCACCAGCGGCGCCAGTTCTTCCATCCGGGCCGGGGTCAGGCGCTCCATCGGGCCCGAGATGCCCAGCGCAGCGACTGGCTGGTCCATCGCGTCGAAGATGGCGACGGCCACGCCGCCGACGCTCTCGCGCCACTCGCCGCAGTTGAGCGCGTAACCCAGGCGGGTGATCTTCTGCATTTCGTCCTTCAGCGCGGGCAGCGACGCCAGGGTCGCCGGCGTGTGGCGCTGGATGGCCGACTCGTAGCGCGCCAGGTATCCGTCCGGCTGCACCGCCAGCAAGGCCTTGCCGGTCGCCACCGCGTAGGCCGGCGCGCGTCCGCCGATCGCGGTGTAGGACCTGATCGGCTGGGGGCTGTCGATCTTGTCGAGGTAGATGACATCGATCCCGTCCAGGACCGAAAGATGCACGGTCTCGCCAGTCTGTTCGGCCAGCAGCCGCATGAACGGCGGCGCATACTTGCGGACATCGAAGCGGGCGACCTGGCGCGCACCGAGTTCGAACAGGCGCAGCGTACTGCGATAGTTACCGCTCATCTCATCCCTGACGACATAGCCTGCGTGCGCCAGGGTCTGCAAGGTGCGGTGCACATTGCTGCGTGTGAGCTGCAGCTGTGCGGCGAGCTCGTCGATGGTCCGCGGAGGACCATCGTTCCCGGCGACCGCTTCCAGTACCGCCAGGCCCTTCAATAATGTCTTGTCCATCGAGGCTCCCTGAAAAGTCGGGACTATAACTGTTCGCGGCGCGCATGGGCGGCCGCGACAGCGAGGTTCCCGCTTCCACTACCGGCCGAAAACATCCGGTCGGCGCCGCTTGTCTTTTTTGCTTGACCCTAGTATGCCTACCGTGCCATGATTTGTAAACCAAAAATTGGGATTTAAATCCTATATGTTGGGACAAGACGAATCGCAGCCTGATTGCGGCGACGCAGCCGGTGCGCGATTCAAGGAGAATGGGGCGACCACACGGAGAATGGTGGCGCCGGAAACCGGATGCGCCGACAGCACAAGCAAGCAGGTAGGTGTACGGCGTTGAATACTTCAGGAGACAGCCATGAAACAACCCTTCGTACCCGTAGCGGCAGCAGTGGCAGTGGCATTGTGCGCGGCCTTGCCGGCGCAGGCGGAATCGTATCCATCCAGGCCGATCACGATCATCGTGCCCTTCGCCCCGGGCGGCGGCACCGACATCATCACGCGCATCGTCGCCCAGCAACTGTCGGAGCGGCTCAAGCAGCCGGTGGTGGTCGAAAACAAGGCAGGGGCCGGCGGCAACATCGGCGCCGACTATGTCGCCCGGGCGAAGAATGATGGCTACACCATCCTGGCCGGCGCCGTGGTCGCGCATGCCGTCAACATGACGCTGCAGAGCGCGACCATCCGCTACGATCTCGAGAAGAGCTTCACGCCGATCACCTACCTGAGCTCGATGCCGGTCACGCTGGTCGTCAACAAATCCTTGCCGGTCAAGTCGGCCAGCGAGTTCATCGAGTATGTCCGGCAGCGCCCGGGGCAGATCGCCTACGCGTCGGCGGGTGTCGGCTCCACCCAGCATCTGGCGGGAGAATATTTCCAGCAGCTGACTGGAACCAAGATGATGCATGTCAGCTACAAGGGAAGCGGCCCCGCCATCACCGACGTCGTGTCGGGGCAGGTGCCGGTCACCTTCGAGGTCGGCGCCGTGGTATATCCGCAGCTTAAGTCGGGCAAGCTGACGCCATTGATGACGGCGCGGAAGGAGCGGACGCCGGCGATGAAGGATGTCCCGACGGCCAGCGAGATCGGCATCAACGGTTTCGAGGTCGCGACGATCTATGGGCTGCTTGCACCTGCCGGCACCCCCGCGCCCGTCATCGACCGCCTGAACAAGGAAGTCGCCCAGATTCTTCAACTGCCGGAGGTCAGGCAGAAGTTCGCGGAGCAGGGGGCGGACCCCATCTATACCACCCCGGCCGAGACCGCCGAGCGCGTCCGCACGGAAATCGCGCGCTGGGCGAGCGTGGTGAAAACCGCCGGCATGAGCACGCAATGATGTGAGAAGGGGGCGCGCCCCTCGAACCGGGCCGGAGGGACGGGGTCGACGCCCGTCCCCGCCCATGCGCACCTCTATTCCGTCGCCCCGGCCTCCTGTGCCAGCGCGGCGTATTCGTCCTGCCCTTTGGCATGGTCGAAGACCTGGCCGGTCAGCGAGGGCGCATTGTGTTCCCGCTGCCGGGCCGCCTGCTCGTCGTAGAAGAAGGGCAGGAACGCATAGCGCGCACCCGAGGTGACGGGCGTCGCCTCGTGCAGCAGCGAGCACGAGAACACGACGGCGCCTCCGCTGGGAGCACGGTAGCTGCGCCGGCCGAACTCGGGAAAGCGCAAGTCGCCTCCCGTATAGTCCTCGGCATTCAGGTTGATCGTGCAGGCGAAGCGCCGGTGTGCGGTGCCGGGCGTGGTGTTGTCCTTGTGCGGGCGGAAGAAGCCTCCTTCATCGCTGTCGTAGCGGGCCACGATGTAGCGTTCCATCCGGGTGACCTCGAACTGGAAGGCGCGCTTGATCTCCGGCAGCAGGCGCCGGCGCAGGCGCGCCAGGATCGCTTCCCTGAGCGGGGCCAGTTCCGGACGCTTCTCGAATTCGAAGTCGTCGCGCCGCTTGAAGCGGTGTTCTCGTACCTCCACGGTTTTCCCGTCGACCTCGCGCATGAAGCCGGATTCCCTGCCGCCATATTGCTCGTACACGGCGATGAGCTCCCGGCACAGGTCGGCCTCGAATACACGGGGCAGGATGAGCACCGGCGCGTGCATGGCCGTGCCGGCGTGTTCGGCGACGGGAGGGAGGCGCTGGAGGGTGTCCCCGAGCACCTTGTTGTGATGTTCCGCGGGCAGGAGGGGGATGCTGGCGATTACCCGCAGCATCGGATCCAGCACCAGGGTAAAGGGCCGGTACAGCGTCGTCGAGGCGGGGCCCGAGGCGAGGGCCCCGTACTGCCTGCTCACCTTGCGGTCGAGATCCCGGAAATAGCGGATCCCGGGGATCATGTCCCGCAAGCGGCCGAGCGCTTCGTCGTTCGGGTCGATGGATACCCCGAAGAAGCTGAGATGGCTGTCGTCGAACAGGGCGCGGCGCTCCTCGACATACCTGAGCACCTGGCGGGTGTCGTCCTGGGCCGCGCTGCCGAGGAAACTCAGGACGACATAGCGGCCGGCAGCCGTATAGAAGGCATAGCGCGGATTGCTCGCGGTGCGCGCCGCGAATGCAGGTATCGGATCGCCTGGCAGCCACATGGTCAGCTCATGGGAGTGGGAAATGGTTGCAATAATTTTAATGGATTGACTGCTTGTCGGCCAGTGTCGATCTCGTTTCTTTCATGTTGACAAGAGTGATCGGCCTGTGGTTTTTTCACGCCCGCGGCCCGACACCATGAACCTTCGCGGCGCCGGCGGGATTAACCGGGTGTCTTGTCAACGGCCGTCGGCCATGAGGAAGGACGCATCATGAAACTTCGCACGATCCCCCGCATGTTGATCCAGGCAGTGGCCGGCATCGCCGCCGCTGCCGCGTATGCCCAGACGTCGGCGCCGCCACCTGTCCCCCTGGCCGACCCGATACCGGCCCTGATTTCGCAAAGCCAGGTCAAGCTTGACCTGGAGCCGGTCATGTCCGGCCTGGTCTCTCCGGTCGCCGCGGCCGTCGCGCCGGGCGATCGCCGGCATCTCTACGTGGCCGACCAGACCGGCCAGCTCTGGCGCGTTCCCATCGCTGGCCGCGATGACGACGACAGGGACGACCACGACCACGACGATGACGACAGGGACGATGACCACAAGGGCAGGGACCACAGGGACAAGGACAGGGATCACAAGGACAGGGATCACAAGGACAGGGACAGGGATCATCGGGACAAGGACAAGGAGCATCGGGGCGATTACCATAAGGGGGACGACCGCAAGGGCGATGGCCGCAAGGACGATGACCGCAAAGGCGACCATGACGGCGCCTCGCGGCAACCCAGGCTGTTCCTCGACGTGAGCAGCCTGCTGGTCCCGCTGGGCCTGGGGGAAAGGAGATTCGACGAGCGCGGCCTGCTGGGGATCGCCTTCCATCCGCAATTCAAGTACAACGGCCTGTTCTATACCTTCACCTCGCAGCCGGTGAAGGGCAAGGCCGACTTCAGCACGATGCCGCAGGGCGTGGCGCCGAACTGCCACAGCGTGATCACCGAGTGGCGGGTCAAGCATCCGGGCAAGCGCAACAGCGAGGTCGACCTGGCGAGTGCGCGCGAGCTGTTGCGGATCGACAAGCCCCAGTTCAACCACAACGGCGGCGCGATCGCCTTCGGCCATGACCAGATGCTCTACATCTCGGTCGGCGATGGCGGCGCCGCCGACGATGAAGGCATGGGCCACGTCGCCGGCGGCAATGCGCAGAGCCTGGCGCCGGGGAACGTGCTCGGCAAGATATTGCGCCTCGACCCGCTCGGGCGCAATTCGGCCAACGGCAAGTACGGGATCCCGCCCGACAATCCCTTCGTCGGCAAGATGGGCGCGGACGAGATCTTCGCCTATGGCTTCCGCAACCCGTTCCGCATGTCCTTCGACCCGTACGGCCGCCTGATCGTGGGCGACGTCGGCCAGAATGCGATCGAGGAAGTCGATATCGTGATGGCGGGCGGGAACTATGGCTGGCGCATCAAGGAAGGCACTTTCCTGTTCAATACCGCCGGACCGAACGCCCCGGGCTTCGTGTTCGAGAACAGTCCGGGCCTGCCGCCCAACCTGGTCGATCCGATCGCCCAGTACGACCACGCGGACGGTCCGGGCCAGGATCCGAAACGTGTCGCCGTCATCGGCGGCTACGTCTACCGCGGCCACAAGCTGGACCAGCTGCGCGGCCAGTACGTGTTCGGCGACTACTCGGGCTCGGGCGGGGCGACGCCGAATGGCCACCTGTTCGTCCTGGGCAGGAACAACCGGGTCGAGCATGTCGTCCCGACCCGGCCGAATCCGTTCACCCTGGCGGTGCTCGGTTTCGGCCAGGACGCCCGCGGCGAGCTGTACCTGCTGGCCAACGGCACCGGCACACTGCTCGGCAAGACCGGCGTGGTCATGAAGTTCGTGCCCGCGAAGCGGCACTGAGGCCGTCCCCGGACGGGCGCCTGGCGTGGGGGCCGGGCGCCCGCCCGCAACGCCGCGTGTCAGGCCGGCGTCAGCAGCGAGGAGACGTACAGGAGCAGCTTGTCCTCGCTGCATGCCAGGTCGAGGCCGGTCAATTCGCCGATGCGGCGCAGGCGGTAGTCCAGCGTGTTGCGGTGAATGCCGAGCGCCTGGGCGGTGGCGGCCGAATTCTCGTCGTGCGCGAACCACAGGTCCAGCGTCGTGCGCAGCATGTTGCGGCTCTTGTCGTGCGCCAGCCTGGCGATCGGCAGGCGCAGCTGGTCCGCCTGCCAGCCGGTATCCAGGCCCGACAGCAGCACCGGCAAGGCCAGGTCGTAATAGCTGAACACCTGCTGGCGCGGGTCGCGCCTGCGCCCGAGCCGGGCCGCGGTCCTGGCGCTCTGGTACGAGATGGCGGCGCCTTCGATGCCCGGCAGGGCGATGCCCATCGATAGCGTGAAGGGCAGCTCGCACTCTTCGCGGAACAGGTTCGACAGCGCCTGCAGGCGCCGCTGCGGCATGGCGTCGGGGCCTTTCCTGGCGGGCTCCCAGGCCTCGAGCAGCACCATTTCGCAGGGACCGACGGTGGCCGTGAGCGCGTTCTCGCGGCGCGCCAGTACGCGCATCTGCAGCCGCTGGATCTCGCTCAGGGCGCGACCGCTGTCTTCCTGCTCCAGCTGCAGCTCCAGCAGGAAGGCCTGCTGCATGCGTTCGAAACCGACGCCCAGGCGCCGGGACCAGGCTTCGAGTTCCGGCCGCGCCGCCGGTTCGTAGCGGATCAAGTTCAGCACGAAGGCTTCGCGGTAGCGCGCATTGCCTTGCAGCTCCTGGGTCAGGGCCGCCTGTTCCAGGATCATCTCGGCCGTCAGGCGGACCAGTTCGCCGAACTGGCGAACCTCGTCGGGAACGCCGCTCAGTCCAACCGCGCCGCAGATCTGGCCGTCGACGCTCAGCGGCAGGTTGATGCCGGGCTGGGCGCCATGCAGCTTGCGGGCCGAGGCGGCGTCGATTTCGACGGTCAGCTTCTTCGCCAGCGCGAGCAGGGCGCCCGCATGCACTTCGCCGACCCGGCCCTGGTTGCCGCTGGCCAGGATCACGCCATGCGCGTCCATCACGTTGACGTTGAACGGAATGATGCGCATCGTGCGGGTGACGATTTCCTGCGCGAGGCCGCTGTCGAGTATGTGCATGGGGCGTGACTTGTGCGAGATGGGGCGAACCGGGCGTGGGCCCGGGTTGCGCCGAATTTGTTGTGATTATGCACAAAATCCCGGGCCGCCGGGCAGGCCCGGGCCTGCCCGGCGGCCGCGGCGCCTGCTGGCGGTAGCGCCTGGTCACCGGAATTTTCCCTGCAATTTGTGCAAATGCACAAAAAATGCCCGCCAATCGATGCCGCGCTTAGTGCGCCTGGCCGAGGTCCGATTGCCTCCATTTGGCCGATAATCGCAGACGTTCATGCATTGGAAACACGGAGACACAATGAGCAACACTTCAGGCACCGCCGGCATCCAGGCGGTGGAACATACCTCGGACCTGCTGGAGGGGGCTTATCGCAAGGCCACCTGGCGGCTGATCCCCTTCATCTTCATCTGCTACCTCTTCAACTACCTGGACCGGGTCAACGTCGGCTTCGCCAAGCTGGAGATGCTCGACGCGCTCAAGCTCAGCGAAACCGTGTACGGGCTCGGCGCCGGCATCTTCTTCATCGGCTATGTCACGTTCGGGGTGCCGAGCAACCTGATCCTGCACCGGCTCGGCGCGCGGCGCTGGATCGCCGTGATGATGGTCGTGTGGGGCTCGCTGTCGGCCGCCATGCTGTTCGTCACCACGCCCACCGAATTCTATGTGCTGCGCTTCTTTACCGGCCTGGCCGAAGCCGGCTTCTTCCCCGGCATGGTCCTGTACTTCACCAAATGGTTCCCCGCACAGAAGCGCGGCCATGTGATGGCGCTGTTCATGTCGGCCATTCCGGTGTCGGGCCTGATCGGCGGTCCCTTGTCGGGCTGGATGCTGAGCCATTTCTCGGCCGGGCAGGGCGGCATGGCCGGCTGGCAGTGGCTGTTCCTGCTGCAGGGCCTGCCGACCGTCCTGCTGGGCGTCGCCGTCCTGTTCTACCTGAACGACAGCCTGGCCCAGGCCAGCTGGCTCTCGAACGAGGAGAAGGCGGCGATGCAGCAGGCGCTCGACCGCGACGAGCAGCAGCGCGCCTCGGGCAGCCACGCGGTGCATTCGTTCGGCCAGGTGCTGCGCGACTGGCACGTGTGGATGCTGGGTATCATCTACTTCAGCATCCAGATGGGCGTGTATGCCATTAACTTCTGGCTCCCCTCGATCATCAAGGCGCTCGGCTTCCAGAGCGCGACCACGGTCGGCTGGCTGAGCGCCATTCCCTACCTGTTCGCGGGCGTGTTCATGGTGGTGGTGGGCCGTTCGGCCGACCGCCGGCGCGAGCGCCGCTGGCACCTGTCGGTGCCGATGCTGATGGCGCTGGCGGGCCTGCTGCTGGCCGCCAATTTCTCCGACAACGCGACGATTGTGATCGTGGGCCTGAGCTTCGCCACGATGGGTGCGCTGACCGGCCTGCCGATGTTCTGGCCCCTGCCCGCCGCCTTCCTCGGCAGCGCGGCGGCGGCAGGCGGGCTGGCCCTGATCAACTCGCTGGGACAGGTGGCCGGCTTCGTCAGCCCCTTCCTGGTGGGCTGGATCAAGGACATGACCGGCAGCACCGATGTAGCGCTGTATATCCTGTCGAGCGTCCTGTTCGTCGGCGCCATGCTGGTGCTGATCGTGCCGGCGCGCCTGGTCAACCGCTGACAAGAGAGAGAGAGCCCGCATGAAAATCGTGATCGCACCGGATTCGTTCAAGGAAAGCCTGTCCGCGATGGAAGTCGCGGACCAGATCGAGGCCGGCTTCCGCGAGATTTTCCCGGACGCCGACTACCTGAAGATCCCGGTGGCCGATGGCGGGGAAGGCACCGTCGAGGCCATGATCGCGGCCACCGGCGGCCGCCGCGTGGAGCTCGGCGCCACCGGGCCGCTGGGCCAGCCGGTGCAGGCCTTCTATGGGCTGACCGGCGGCGACCCGATCGCCGTCATCGAGATGGCCGCCGCCAGCGGCCTCGAACTGGTGCCGCCCGGGCAGCGCGACCCGCTGCTCACCACCAGCCGTGGCACCGGTGAGCTGATCCGCGCCGCGCTCGATGCCGGCGCGCGCCGCTTCATCCTGGGCGTCGGCGGCAGCGCCACCAACGACGGCGGGGCGGGCATGCTGCAGGCCCTCGGCGTCGGCCTGCTGGATGCGCAGGGCGCGCCACTGGGGCCGGGCGGCGGCGCACTGGCCAGGCTGGACCGCATCGACCTGGCGCAGTTCGACCCGCGCATCGGCGACTGCGTGTTCGACGTCGCCTGCGACGTCAGCAACCCGCTGGTCGGGCCGCGCGGCGCCTCGGCCGTGTTCGGGCCGCAGAAGGGCGCCAGCCCCGAGGTGGTCGACCAGCTCGACGCCAACCTGCGCCACTACGCGCGCATCGTCGCGCGCGACCTCGGGCAGGATGTGGCCGAGGTGCCCGGCGCCGGCGCCGGCGGCGGGATCGCCGCCGCCATGCTGGCCTTCCTGAATGGACGCCTGCGTCCCGGCAGCGAGATCGTCACCGACGCGGTCGGCCTCGACGCCGCGGTGCGGGATGCCGACCTGGTCATCACCGGCGAGGGACGCATCGACAGCCAGACCGTCAACGGCAAGACGCCGATCGGCGTGGCGCGCGTGGCGCAGCGGCACGGGAAGCCGGTGATCGCCATCGGCGGCTGCCTGGCGCCGGATGCGGCCGCGGTGCACGCGCACGGCATCGCGGCGACCTTCGGCACCGTCATGAAGGCGTGCACGGTCGCGGAAGCGCTGGCAGGGGCGGCATTCAACCTGCGTTCCGCCGCACGCAACATCGCGGCGGCGCTGAAGCTGGGTGCAGGGCTGGCGGGAGGCCGCCACTAGCGCACAGGGCCGCGTCGTGACCCGCCATTATTCTGTATCCTTTGCCATGGACATGCATGGCCCGACCACTCGAACGTGCTTTGAAGGAGGACGCGATGTTGACACAGAAGACCAGGGAAACGGTGAAAGCGACTGCACCCGTTCTCGCGGAGCATGGCTACGACATCATCAAGCATTTCTACCGCAGCATGCTGGATGCCCACCCGGAGCTGAAGAACGTTTTCAACATGCGGCACCAGGAACGCGGCCAGCAGCAGGAAGCCCTGGCGCGGGCGGTGTATGCCTACGCCGCCAACATCGACGATCCTTCCTGCCTGCAGGCGGTCCTCGAGGGCATCGCGAACAAGCATGTGAGCCTGGGCGTGCGTCCCGAGCAATATCCTATCGTCGGAGAGCACCTGCTCGGCGCCATCAAGGCGGTGCTGGGGGACGCGGCCACCGACGACATCATCTCGGCCTGGGCGCAAGCCTACGGCAACCTGGCCGACATCCTGATGGGACTCGAAAGCCAGTTGCAGGAGGCAACGGAGCGCGAGCAGGGCGGCTGGACCGGCTGGCGCGAGTTCGTGGTCGCCAGCAAGCAGCCGGAAAGCGAAGTGATCACCTCCTTCGTGCTGGAACCGGCGGACGGGCAGCCGGTGGTCAATTTCGAACCCGGCCAGTACATCAGCCTCGCGCTCCAGGTGCCCCGGCTGGGATTGCAGCAGATCCGCCAGTACAGCCTGTCGGATGCGCCGAACGGGCGCAGCTACCGCATCTCGGTCAAGCGCGAAGGCGGCGCGGATCCGGCGCAGCAAGGCTATGTGTCGACCTTGCTGCACGACCAGGTGCAGGTCGGCGACAAGATCAGGCTGGCGGCGCCCTACGGGAATTTCCATATCGACGTGCATGCCGCCACGCCGGTGGTCTTGATCAGCGGCGGCGTCGGGCTGACGCCGATGATCAGCATGCTCAACCGCGTGCTGGCCTCGCCGGATCGGGATATCGTGTTCGTGCATGGGGCCCGCAACAGCGCGGTGCACGCGATGAAGGATCACCTGCGCACGACGGCGGCGCGGCATCCGAACTTCAACGCCTTCGTGTTCTACAGCGAGCCGCTGCCCCAGGACCAGCCGGGCAGGGACTTCGACTTTCCGGGCCTGGTCGACATCGACAGGATCGCCGACGCCATCATGCTGCCCGACGCGGATTATTATATTTGCGGCCCGATCCCCTTCATGCGCCTGCAGCACGATGCACTCCTGGCGTGCGGCATCAGGGAGTCGAAGGTGCACTACGAGGTATTCGGGCCGGACCTGTTCGCGGAATAGTCCCCCCAGCTACACGACCTTGACGCCGATATCGCCGCGGAAGATCGCCATGTTCAGCTCGAAGTCGTCGACCACCCCGCCGGGCCTGCCGTCGACCAGGACGGAAATGGCCCGGCCTCCCTGTACCTGCTTCATTTCCTCGGACGACAGCGAACGCTCGCCTGTCGATGCCTGCGTGATCGCCAGATCCTTGATGATGACGGTTTTCATGATGCTGCTCCTTAAAGCGAATGAAAGGGAAGGGGTTGAGCTTGTGCTTGCGCTCACCATTGGCGATGCATGGAATGTGCCAGGATGACCCGGCGGGGAACAGGCTTGAACTCCGCTCTCCGCCGAATGGATGCTCATACTGGAACCAACAGATTCACGAGAGGCTAGTTGGGCGGCACCCAACTGAAAGAAGCGTCAGCTATCCGGCTTGATGTTCTTCGCCCTGATCAGTCGAGTCCACTTTGTCTGTTCGGCCCGGATGAAAGTGGCAAACCGCTCAGGCGTACCGCCGCCGTCTTCCGCGCCGAACTCCTCGAGTCTGGCAAGGACATCGGGCATGCCAAGCACCTTGTTCACGTCGCTGTTCATGCGCGCCACCATGGGTGCAGGCATCCCGGCAGGGCCTACCAGTCCAAACCAGATACTCGCATTGAAGCCCGGATAACCGGCTTCGGCCACGGTCGGCACATCGGCGAAGGCTTTCACCCGTTTGACGCCGGTCTGGGCGATGGCGCGCAGCTTGCCGCTCTTGATATAGGGCGCCGTCGTCGTCATGCCTTCGAATGCATATTCCACTTGCCCACCCATCAGGTCGACGATCAGCGGCGCCGCGCCCTTGTAGGGAACGTGCAGCGTCGAGGCGCCTGCGGTCTGTTCGAACAGGGCCAGGGCGAGATGCTGCGCCGAGCCGGCGCCCGAGGAACCGAAGGTCGCCCGGCCGGGGCTCTTCCTGCTTTCGGCAACGACAGCGGCCAGCGTCTTCGCGGGCAGGGCGCCGTTCGACACCAGCACCTGCGGCGTCTGCCCGACGAGGACGATCGGCGTGAAGTCGCGTTCCGCCGAGTATTGCAATTTCGGGTACAGGCCCGGTGCGATACCCAGGGCATTGATGTGACCCATCATGAGCGTGGTGCCGTCCGGAGCGGCCCGCGCTACCTCGGTGGCCGCAATGCGGCCCGCCGCTCCCGCCTTGTTGTCCACGATCACGGGCACGCCCCATGACTCACTGAGCTTGGTGGCCACGATGCGGGCCAGGACATCGGTACCGCCGCCTGCAGGAAAACCGACGACGATGCGTACGGCCCTGGTGGGCAAGGGGCTGTCGGCGCCGAATGCGGGAAGCGCGCATGCAGCGGACAAGGCTGCGAGGGCGGAAAGAAAGTAGCGGCGGTCCATGCTTGTCTCCTTGATGTGTTGTGATCCGGCGCTCAGGACACCGTGGTCCAGCGACCGTACTTGGCGACTTCTTTCTCGTCGAAGCCGAAGCCCAGGCCCGGCGCCTGGTGCAGCACCACGCGTCCCTCCCTGTGTTCCATCTGGCGATCGATCAAACGGCGGAAATTCAGCACTTGGTCGTCCCAGAAGAACTCGACGTAGCGCGCATTCGGCGTGGCGGCGACCAGCGCCGCATGCACGTCGTGGAACCAGTGCGGGCAGACCTGGACGCCATAGCCGGCAGCCATGGCGGCGATGCGTTTCCACTCCGTGATGCCGCCGCACACGGCCGCATCGGTCTGCAGGATGGCGGCAGCGCCCATGTCCAGCAGTTGCTTGTGGTACCAGCGGCCGTAACCGATCTCGGCGGTGGCCACGGGAATGCGGGTGAGCCTGGCCAGGCGTGCGTGGCTTTCGATGTCATCCGGGCCGAACGGCTCTTCGATGAAATAGGGGGTGTACTGTTCGATGCGGCTCAGGTACTGCATGGCCTGGACCGTGTCGACCCAGCCGTTGTTACAGTCGAGCATCAGCTCGATCTCGGGGCCGATCGCCTCGCGCGCCGCCCGCACGCGTGCTTCTTCGCCCTGCGGCGACCAGCGGCCGGTCTTCATCTTGACGGCCTTGAAGCCGAGTTCCACATAGCTGGCCATCTCTTCGCCGAGCATCTCGGCGGTCTTTCCCTCGACGTAGTAGCCGCCGCTTGCATAGGCCGCCACGGTATCGGTTTCCACGGCGCCAAGGAATTTGTGCAGGGGCAGGCCGACGCTCTTCGCGTTCAAGTCCCAGAGGGCGATGTCGAGGGCGCTCAAGGCGCGCATCACGGTGCCCATGCGGCCTTGCAGCAAGGCTTCCTGGTACATGTCTTTCCACAAACCTTCGACAGCCAGCGACTCGCGGCCGATCAGTACCGGCCCCAGCAACTGTTCGACGGCCACGCGGAACAGTTCGCCGGCTTGATTGCCCACATAGCAGAAGCCGATCCCTTCGATGCCGTCGGTGCTGCGCACCTTGACCAGGCCGTAATGCCGGTCGGTCACGGTGCGGTTGGACAGATAGGTCACCTTGTCCAGCGGCACGCGGGCTGCACAGACTTCGATAGATTGGATGATCGGCATGGAATGTCTCCTGGTTGGATGGGGTGAGAGACATTGTGCATGCATCGAAACATCCGAAAAAGTGGGCATAGCCTATTTCAGATCACGTAAAATCCGTGTTCATGGATACGCGCTTCATTCAAAGCTTCCTTGCTGTCGTCGAATCTGGCTCCATTGCCGAGGCCGCCCGTCGCCTGGACCTGGCCCCCACCACCGTGGCGCAGCAGATCCACGCCCTCGAGGCTGACATCGGATCGAAGCTGTTGACGCGGGCCGGTCGCACGGTCAAGCCCACCGTGGTGGGCACGCGCATCGTGGAACGGGCGCGCGGCCTGGTGCGCGACGTGCGCGACCTGCGCTCCGCGGCTTCCGATACCGGCCTTCCAGCCGGCCCGTTGCGCCTGGGGGCGACGCCTACCACCTTGATGGGCTTGCTGCCGCCGCTGCTGCGGCGCTGGATGCAGGTGCACCCGGACATTCCGGTGTATATCGAGCCGGGAACCTCGGCCCTCCTGCTGGACCGGATGATGTCCGGTGAACTGGATGCCGCGATCCTCGTGCACCCGGCCTTCGACCTGCCCAAGACCTGCGCCTGGCGCCTGCTGCGCGAAGAATCGCTGATTCTCCTTACCCCCAGCCGCATGTCGGTGCAGGATCCCCTGGCCACCGCGGCGCGCGAACCCTTCATCCGCTACGACCGCAACGTCGTCGCCGGAAAAATGGCCGATGAATACCTGCGTGCGCACGGCGTCCGTCCGACAGTGCACTTCGAACTGGACGGCATCGAACACATCTCGAAACTGGTGGCCGAGGGCCTCGGGGTGTCGGTACTGCCCGACTGGCCCGTCATTGGCGCACCGGATCCGCAACTGCGGCGCTGGAGCCTGCCATCCCCATGCCCGGCGCGGCGTGTCGGGATGGCGTGGCTGCGCACCTCGGTCCGCTCGCAACTGGCGGAGGAGTTCGTGCACATGGCCTGTCGCGACCAGTCGGAGCCTGGGAAGCAAGGCCGCCAGCAGCCTCAGTGATCCGGTTCCGGGATCCGGGCCAGCAGCGCGGACGTCGCCTCGAGTTGCGGGCGCCCGAAACGGCCCAGCACGTTGCGGCTGACGTTGTCGACGACGACGCGCGCGTTGGTCACGAGCTCGGCGCCGGCCGGGGTGATCAGCACGGCACCGGCGCGGACATCGCCCGGATCGGCCTGGCGGGCGACGAGGCCGATCTTTTCCAGCGGCAGCAGGGAGCGCGTGACTTCGGATGCGCTCAGGCCCAGCTTCCCGGCCAGCTCGTCGCGGCGCAGCCGGCCGTCCGCGGCGCGCTGCAGGTGCAGCAGCAGCTGGTAGTCGGCGAAGCTGATGCCGTGGTGGCCGCCGAGGGCGTTGTCCAGGCGGCGCACGAGCGTGGCCCAGGCGCGCGCGAGGCGCAGGCTGAATTCGGTGCTCAAGGTATCGCTCATGCTGGTCTCCCGCAACCGCTCAGAGCAGGAAGGGGCGCCTGCCGCCATTCTCTACCGCCTCGGCAGCGCCGCTCTCGTCCTTGAGGCCGATACCGGTCAGCTGCCGCCGGCGCGCTTCCTCCAGCAGGTATTGCAGCCTGGCCGCCGCGTCGCCGTAGCCGAGCCCGGCCGGCCTGAGGTTCGAGATGCAGTTGCGGCTCTCGTCGGTCAGGCCGACGCGCGGCGCCCAGGTGATGTACAGGCCCATGCTGTCGGGCGAGCTCAGCCCGGGGCGCTCGCCGATCAGGACCACGACGAGCTTCGCGCCGAGCAGCTCGCCGACCTCGTCGCCGATGGCCACGCGGCCCTGCTGGACGATGGCCGGCGGCGCCAGCACCCACGGCTGTCCCGTCAGCCGCGCCCGTAGCGCCTCCAGGAAGGGCGCGGCATGGCGGGCGACGGCGAGGGCGGACAGGCCGTCCGCGACCACGAAGGCCAGGTCGCAAGGACCTTCGCCGGCGCCGCTGCGCCGGGCCGCCAGCAGGGCGCGCGATGGCGCGTCCAGCCTGCGGCCGAGATCGGGCCGCTGCAGGTAGACGTTGCGGTCCGCCGCCGCGCTGTGCAGCAGCAGGCCGGGAGGCGCTTCCGGCCACGCCGCCGCGAGCGCCGCCTTCATTCCCTCGGGGTCGAGCGCCAGGTGCACGGCGTCGCGCGCACGGGCATGGGCCAGCTGGAAGTCGAGCTGGACGGCCGTCAGCTGGCTGACGCCGGTATGCCCGAGCGCGATGCGGGCGGGCGTGAACTGGCGCAGGGCCTGCCAGGGATGGGATTGCTCGATGGCGTCCGACATGGCGTCTCCCTCAGGACAGCGGCAGCAGCGCGCGCTGGAATGGTTCCGGCAGCGAACGGCCCAGGGTGGCCCGGGCGTCGCCGGTGAAGATGCCCATGCCGCGCAGCCAGGCGTGGAATTCCGGCGCCGGCTGCAGGCCGAGCGCGCGGCGCGCGTACAGGGCGTCGTGGAAGGAGGTGCTCTGGTAGTTCAGCATGATGTCGTCGGCGCCGGGGACGCCCATCAGGTAGGTGCAGCCGGCCGTGCCGAGCATCGTCAGCAGCACGTCCATGTCGTCCTGGTCGGCTTCGGCGTGGTTGGTGTAGCAGACGTCGCATCCCATCGGCAGGCCGAGCAGCTTGGCGCAGAAGTGGTCTTCCAGGCCGGCGCGGATGATCTGCTTGCCGTCGTACAGGTATTCCGGGCCCATGAAGCCGACCACGGTATTCACCAGCAGCGGCTGGAAGGCGCGCGCCACCGCATAGGCGCGCGCCTCGCAGGTCTGCTGGTCGAGGCCGTGGTTGGCGTTCGCCGACAGCGCGCTGCCCTGGCCGGTCTCGAAGTACATGACATTCTCGCCCACGGTCCCGCGCCGCAGCGACAGGGCTGCTTCGCGCGCCTCGCGCAGCAGCGCCAGGTCGATGCCGAAGCTGGCGTTCGCCGCCTGGGTGCCGGCGATCGACTGGAACACGAGGTCGACCGGCGCCCCCCGTTCGATCGCGGCGATGGTGTTGGTCACATGGGTCAGCACGCAGGACTGGGTCGGGATCGCGTAGCGGCCGATGATCTCGTCGAGCATCCTGAGCAGCTTGATGACCTGCGGCACATTGTCGGTGGCCGGGTTGATGCCGATGACGGCGTCGCCATTGCCGTACATCAGGCCGTCGAACAGGCTGGCGGCGATGCCGGAAGGGTCGTCGGTCGGGTGGTTCGGCTGCAGGCGGGTCGACAGGGTGCCCGCCAGGCCGATCGTGTTGCGAAAGCGCGTGACGACGCGGCACTTGCGCGCCACCAGCACCAGGTCCTGGATGCGCATGATCTTCGAGACGGCGGCCGCCATCTCCGGGGTGATGCCCGGGGCGATCCGCGCCAGCATCGCCTCGTCGGCCTCGTCGCCGAGCAGCCAGTCGCGCAGGCCGCCGACGGTCAGGTGGCGGACGGGCTGGAACGCGCCGGCATCGTGTCCGTCGAGGATCAGGCGGGTGACCTCGTCGGTCTCGTAGGGCACCACGGCCTCGTTCAGGAAGGTCGTGAGCGGCAGGTCGGCCAGGGCCATCTGCGCTGCCACCCGCTCCTCGGCGCTGCCGGCCGCCACGCCGGCCAGGTAGTCGCCGGAGCGCGCGGGCGTGGCCCTGGCCAGCAGTTCGCGCAGGTCGGCGAAGGTATGGGTGCGGCTGCCTATCAGGTGGGTGATCTGGGCCATGGATGGTTGCGCTCCGCTTGCACAAAAAGTCATGCTTCAGGCATGCTGCGGTGCGCTCGGCACCAGTGACGATCTTGCCACAGGTTAGCGTTACCGTGCGCATCGCAAGACGATCCGGGTGTGGTTAACGGGCGCCAGGTCCATGGCCCGCAGGGGACCCTGTCAGAAGCTGTGGCGAATACCCAGGTTGACGGCCCTGTCTCCAGTTCCCTTCTCGGTGGCGTTCCCCACCTTGAATGCCGCGCCGTTCCGGTTGTCGATCACGGCATACGCGGCGTAGATGTCGGTGCGTTTCGACAGTCCGACCAGGTAGCCGACACCCCATTGGCTGGCGTCCTGGTGTGCTGCCGCGCGGTCGTCATGGCGTACATGCGACAGCAGCAGCCTGTTGCGTCCGAAAGGAACGGAGACGCCGGCAAGCATGTCCCTGCTGTCAGCCAGGCCGGGGCCCTTGTTGATCGCGTACGAGAGAAACGCCGTCAGCATGCTGAACTTGTAATTGGCGGCCAGCAAGGTATTACGGACGAAATCGGTACCTGCCGGGTTCTCGATACGGTGAAACGCGGCCTGGACGGCCACCGGGCCTTGCGCGTAGCCGAGCGAAGCGCTCAGCGTCCGGTTCTTGCTGCTGTCGTCCGCCGCCTCGCCGGCGCCGTAGCCCAGATCGACGCGGAAGCCGCCGACCACGGGGCTGACATACTCGACGAGGTTATCGGTGCGGGTATTCGTCACCATCAGGTTGCCGGCCCGTCCCGCCAGGCTGACGGCGCCGAACGGGTCGCCGGTATCGCGCAATGTCTTGTAGTAGGGCGTGTACTGGCGGCCCAGGGTGAAGGCGCCGTAGCGTCCCGTCAGGCCCACGTAGGCCTGGCGCCCGAACAGCAGGCCGCCTTGCCCGGCCGTGCCGGTATCGGTGTTGAAGCCGTTTTCGATACCGAACACCGCCGACCACCCGCCGCCCAGGTCATCCTTGCCTTTGAAGCCGATGCGCGAGCCGGAGGCGACCCCGCTGCTGACACTGGTCACGCCGCCGGCAGGGCCGCCGCTCTCGTGCACCAGGCCGGCATCGACGATGCCGTAGATGCTGACAGTGGTCTGGGCCAGCGCTGTTGCCGAACACAGCAGGTATCCTGCGGCGGCGAATGAAGTCTTTTTCATCGTTGTCTCCTGGTTTTAATTTGACATGTGCGATACCCGGGGGCGCACGCTCCCGGGACCGCGGTGAAAGCACCGGCGGACCAGGGGTGGCACTCCGAATGCCCCCGTTGTGTTGTCGTGGATGACTGTCGTTGGCTTGCCCTGGGCGGGGACGGGTCCGGTTTGCACAGGCATGGCATGCGGCGCAGTTGCGCCTCATGCAAGAAGTCTAGGCCGACAATCTGCGCGACGCATCCTGCCAATTCCACTTGGTGGAATTGCGTGAGGCCGGCGAGGATGGGGGAACGGGGTTATGCGAGCACGGAGAGGGCGTGCTCGATAGCGGCCCGCAAGTCGAGCAGGGGTTTGCTGAGCTCATCGGTGACCGCGGCAACGCCGGCCTGGGTCGAGACGCTCATGTTGAGGACGTGGACCGGCCGGTTCGCGATGACGATGGGCGTGGCCAGCGCGACCACTTCCGGCTGCCATGCGGCGGTGCAGAACCCGTGGCGCCGCACCGATTCGGCCGCCTGCGCGATCTCGCGTTCGATGCGCTGCCAGTCGGATCGCTGGCGCGCCTTGAACCGGTCGAGCAGGGCGCGTCGCTGCGCGTCGTCCGCCACGGCCAGGTAGGCGCGCCCGAGCGAGGTCAGTTCCATGGGGATGCGCTGGCCCACGACCACGGTGCGCAGCGATACCTTGCTGTTGTAGCGCACCGATTCGAGATACACCATGTCTTCCTGGTCCGGGACGGCCAGGCCCACGTTCACATGCAGCTTCGCCGCCACGGTGCGCATCAGCGGCGCGGCCACCTCCAGCATGACCGAGCAGCTGCGCATGGCATGGGCCAGGCTCAGCACCGGCGCAGCGAGGCGGTAGGCGCGCCTGGCGGCGTCGTGCTCCAGCATGCCGGTGCCGACCAGGGTCTGGGCCAGGCGGCTGACGGTGGCGCGTGACAGGCCGGTGCGTTCGGCCAGTTCGCCATTGCCGAGGAGGTCGGAACCGGGACGGAAAGCCCGCAGCACCAGGATGCCGCGTTCGAGCGAACGGTTGGATGGCGAGACGCCGCGTGCAGGCTTGTCGGCAGGTTTCTTGGCAGGACGGTCCATGGCTTTCATGTTCTCTAATTCCACTCTGTGGAAATGACGGGACGTATCCCCGCACTTTACCGGATAAGCTTTTCCCCGTGTAGCAGTCTACGGAGATGGACACACGGCAGGGCCGCCCCCGGATCAGCCCCGATACATGAGAACTCTAGGAGACACCATGCACCAGTATTTCACTTCATCACGGTTCACCCGCCGCGCGTTCCTGAGCACAGCTGGCGCAGTCGCCGCAGCCGGCGCCATGCCGGCGTTCGCCGCCTTCCCCGACAAGCCGATCCGCATCGTCGTGCCGTTCGCGCCCGGCGGCGGCACCGACATGATTGCCCGCGTGGTCGCCGAAGGCATGTCGAAGGAGCTGGGCAAACCCATCATCGTCGAGAACAAGCCCGGCGCCGGCACCATCATCGGCAGCGACCATGTCGCGAAAAGCCCGGCGGACGGCCATACACTGGTGATCGCCACCTTTGCGCATGCGGTCAATCCCGCCATGCAGCCGAAAATGCCGTACCAGACCGACAAGGCGTTCGCGCCGGTGATCCTGATCGGGCGCTCGCCGAACGTGCTGGTGGTACGCGCCGACCGTCCCTACAAGTCGGTCGACGACATCCTGGCCGCGGCCAGGGCCAATCCGGGCAAGCTGACCTTCGGTTCCCAGGGCAACGGCACCTCGGCGCACCTGGCGGGCGAGCTGTTCAAGCTGAACGGCAAGGTCAACATGGTGCATGTCCCGTACCGCGGCGCCGGACCGGCGATCACCGACATGCTGGGCGGGCAGATCGACATGATGTTCGCCACGGTGTCGGCCGTTGCCCCCTTCCTCGACAACGGCAAGATGCGCGCCATCGCGGTGACGACGGCCGAACGGGCGCCGGCGCTGCAGGCGGTGCCGACCATTGCCGAATCCGGGCTGCCGGGCTACGCGGCCGAAAGCTGGTACGGCCTGTATGCGCCTGCGGGGACGCCGCCGGCGGTGATCGCACGCCTGAACGCCGCCGCGAGGCGCGCGGTGCAGAGCGATGTGTTCCGCAAGAAGGTGGAGAACGAAGGCTTGAGCGTCAGCGCCGGTTCGCCCGACGAACTGGACAGGTACGTACGCAATGAAACGGTGCGCTGGACGCAGCTGGTCCGGACCGCGCACATCAAGGCTGAATAACTGAACGAGACACGCAAGGACACCATCAACATGAGCACCACTTCCCTGATTCAACTGACGGTCGATGCCGGCATCGCCACCCTGGCCCTGAACCGGCCGGAAAAGCGCAATGCCATCAGCGACGACATGCGCACCGAACTGATCGATGTGCTGGAAAGGGTGAGCGCCGATCGCAGCATCCGCGCCCTGATCCTGACCGGCAATGGCAAAGGCTTCTGCGCAGGCGGCGACGTCGCCGGCATGCGGCGCCGGATGGATGCGGCCCCGGGCGACGTCGCCTTCAACGGCTGGTCGCGGCAGCAGCGGGTGCACCGCGCGGTGTCGCTTCTGCACAAGATGCCCAAGCCCACCTTCGCCGCCGTGAACGGCAGCGCGAACGGCCTTGGCGCCGACATGGCCCTGAGCTGCGATTTCGTGATCGCCTCCGAGGACGCCAGCTTCGCCTGGAGCTACATCAAGCGCGGCCTGATCCCTGATGGCGGCGGCATGTACTTCCTGCCGCGCCGGGTGGGACTGGCGCGCGCCAAGGAACTGGTGTTCGGCGGACGCAAGGTCGATGCGGCGGAAGCGCTCGCGCTCGGGATCGCCGACCGGGTCAGCAAGCCGGAGACGCTGCTGGCCGATGCCCAGGCATGGGCGCAGGAGTTGAGCAAGGGTTCGGCCGCCGCACTCGCGCTGAGCAAGTCGATCATGAACCAGAGTTTCGAACTACCGGCGGAACAGGCGTTCGCCCAGGGCAGCCAGGCGCAGGCGGTCTGCTACACGAGCGCCGAACACCGCGATGCGGTGCTTGCCTTCCTGAACAGTAAATAAGGAACATCGACAATGGATGCTATCGCCCGCCTGCTGCGCCCGCGCAGCGTCGCCGTCATCGGCGCCTCGTCGGACCCTGCGAAAACTGCCGGACGCCCGGTTGCCTACCTGAAGAAGCATGGTTACGCCGGCCAGATCTACCCGGTCAATCCGCGTTGCGACACGATCTCCGGCCTGCAGTGCTATGCCGACGTGGCGTCGCTCCCCGAAGCGCCCGATGTCGGCATCGTGCTGCTCGGCGCCGAGCGGGCGCATGAAGCGGTACGGGCGCTGGCCGCGCGCGGCGCGGCCAGCGCCATCGTGCTGGCCAGCGGCTATACGGAAACCGGCGCCGAAGGCGCGCGGCGCCAGCAGCAGCTGATCGAGGCAGCCGGCTCGATGCGCCTGCTGGGGCCGAACACGATCGGCCTGGTCAACCTGACCGACCGCATCACCCTGTCGGCGAGCGGCGCGCTGGAAACCGACCGGTTCATCGCGGGCGGCATCGGGGTGGTCTCGCAAAGCGGCGGCATCCTGGGCTCGCTGCTGTCGCGCGCCGCTGCGCGCGGCATCGGCTTGTCGAAGCTGATCTCGACCAGCAACGAGGTCGACCTCGAGATGGCCGATTTCATCGATCACCTGGCCGACGACGAGGCTACCAGCGTCATCGCGCTGTACATGGAAAGCATCCGACATCCGGAAAAATTCCGCGCGGCGGCCTTGAGAGCAGCGCGCGCCGGCAAGCCGCTGGTGGTATTCAAGATCGGCCGCTCCGAGTCGGGCGCGCGGGCCGCGGTCTCGCACACCGGCGCACTGGCGGGCGCGGACCGGATGTATGACGCGCTGTTCCGGCAGGTCGGCGCCATCCGTGCCGGGACCTATGCCGACCTCCTCGACATCCCCGCGGCGCTGGCTTCCGGCCGGCGCGTGCAGGGCAAGCGGATCGCGATCCTGACCTCGACCGGCGGGGCCGGCACCCTGGTGACGGACAGCCTGGGCGTGGCCGGCTTCGAGACCCCGGCGCCGGACCGGGAAACAGGGGAGCGGCTGCGCGCCCTGCAGACCGGCGACCATGCCGCGCTCGACCGCAACCCGATCGATGTCACCCTGGCGGGCCTGGAGCCGGAGCTGCTGCGCGGCGCGATCCGCGCCTTGCAGGATAGCCCGAGCTACGACGCGCTGGTGGTCGTGGTCGGATCCTCGGCGCTTGCAATGCCCGAACTGATGGCCGGCGTGATCGAGGACTGCCTGCCGGCCAGCGACAAACCGGTGCTGGCCTTTGTCAGCCCCCACGCCCCGGAAGTGGCGAGCCTGCTGAACCGGCGCGGCGTGCCGGCCTACACGGCGCCGGAAAGCTGCACCGCGGCGCTGACGGCGATGCTCCATCAGGCGCGCTCGCAGGTGGGCGCCACCGCGTCCGCCGCCATCGAACCGGTCGATGCAAGCGATTTTCCGGCAGGCTCGCTGGACGAAGCCCAGGCCAAGCAGCTGGTTGCGCGTTTCGGCGTTCCGGTAGCGCGCGAATTCATCGTGACGACCGTTGGAGAAGCCGAAGCCGCGGTGGCGGAATTGAAAGCGCCGGCCGTCCTCAAGATCCTGGACGCCGACATCGCCCACAAGAGCGATGTCGGCGGGGTCGCGGTCAACGTGTCCGCCGCACAGGTCGCCGAACGTCTGCAGCGCATGCGCAGCGATGTGGAGACGAACACGGGCAAGACGCCGAACCGCTTCCTGGTCCAGGAAATGGTCACCGGCGGCACCGAGATCATTGTCGGTTATCACCGCGATCCGTTGGGCGCGGCCATCCTGGTGGGCATGGGCGGGGTGACGGCGGAGCTGTTCAAGGACACCAGCCTGCGCCTGCTGCCGGCGCAGGGCGGCCTGGCGCGCGAAGAGGTGCACGCCATGCTGCGCGAGCTGACCACCTGGCCGCTGCTCGACGGATTCCGGGGCCGCGCACGCGCCGACGTCGAGGCGGCGGTGTCGGCCATCGTGAAGTTCTCGGAGATGGCTGCGCAGATGGGGCCGCGCCTGGTCGAGGCCGAGATCAATCCCTTGTTCGTCCTCGCCGAAGGCAAGGGTGTGCGCGCTGCGGATGGCGTCGTGGTCCTCGCAGCGGAAGGGAATGAACAATGAACGCGGCCGTTGCAGGCGTGATCGCCACGAACGGCGTGCGGATCGAGCGTGACGGCGACGTCGCCGTCGTCATCATCGACAACCCGCCGGTGAATGCCGCATCGGCGCACGTGCGGCGAGGCCTGGTCGAGGCGCTCGGCACGCTGCGCCAGGATATCGGACTATGCGGCGCCGTGATCATGGGCGCGGGCAGCTCCTTCATTGCGGGGTCGGACTTGCGCGAATTCGGACAAGCCCTGCAAGATCCGCAACTGCCCGAGGTCATCGCGGCGATCGAGGGATGCGGCAAACCGGTGGTCGCGGCCCTGCATGGCGCCGCCTTCGGCGGCGGCTTCGAGCTGGCGCTGGGGTGCGATGCCAGGCTGGCTGCTCCACGCACCCTGGTGGGGCTGCCGGAAGTCACGCTGGGGATCATCCCCGGCGCCGGCGGCACCCAGCGCCTGCCGCGCCTGGTGGGTGTCGCTCGTGCGATCCGGATGGTGTGCAGCGGCGAGCGCGTGCCGGCTGTCCAGGCGCTCGAGCTGGGCGTGCTGGACGGCGTGGTCGAGGAGGACCTGCGTGCCGCCGCGTGTGCGCATGCACGCATGCTGGCCGCGCAGGGCGCCAGGCGCAGGGTGCGCGACCTGCCGCTGCCGGTCGGAGACGCCGCGGCCATCGAGGCGGCGACCCGGGCGGCCCTGCGCGCAGGGAGAAACCAGCCGGCGGTGCGCGCCGCGATCGACGCCATCGGGCTGGCTGCCAGCACGCCGATCGATGCGGCGCTAGCGGAAGAACGCAGGATGTTCCAGGAATTGCGCATTGCACCCGACGCGCACGCCTTGCGTTACCAGTTCTTCGCCGAGCGCGATGCGGCGCGGCAGCCGGCGCTGGCGGGGGTTACGGCACGTCCGATCAGGCGCATCGCCGTGCTCGGCGCGGGCACCATGGGTTCGGGGATTGCCATCAGCGCGCTGGACGGCGGCTTCGAGGTCCTGTTGCTCGACCAGGACCCGGACGCGCTGGCGCGCGGCAGGCAGCGCGTACTCGACCATTATTCCAGCCGCGCGCATGCGTCCAGGCTCGAGCCCGGGCAGATGGCGCAGCGCGTGGATCGCTTCGCCGCTACCACCGCGTGGGAGCGGCTGGTCGAGGCCGACATGGTGATCGAAGCCGTGTTCGAGGACCTGGCAGTCAAGCAGGAAGTATTCCGCAAGATCGACGCGATCGCGCGGCCTGGCGCGCTGCTGGCCTCGAACACCTCGTACCTCGACCTCGATGCGATTGCCGGTGCGACTTGGCGTCCCCAGGATGTCGTCGGCCTGCACTTCTTCAGCCCGGCGCATGTCATGCGCCTGCTCGAAGTGGTCCAGGGGCGCGCTACCGCACCGGATGCGCTGGCGACCGGCCTCGAGACCGCGCGCCGGCTGGGCAAGCTGCCGGTCGTGGCGGGCAATGCCTTTGGCTTCATCGGCAACCGGATCTACGCCGCCTACCGGCGCCAGTGCGAGTTCATGCTGGAAGAGGGCGCCTACCCCGAACAGGTGGACAGCGCGCTGGAAGCGTTCGGCTTTGCCATGGGACCGTTCGCCGTCGCCGACATGTCCGGCCTGGACATCGCATGGCGGATGCGCCGGAGCCAGGCGGCCAGCCGCGACCCGGGCGCGCGCTACGTCGACATCCCCGACCGGTTGTGCGAACTGGGCCGCTTCGGCCGCAAGACCGGCGCCGGCTACTACGCCTATGCCGATGGCAAGGACAAGGCCGCCGATCCGCTGGTGGCCGAAGTGATCGATGCGGCTTCCGCTTCCAAAGGGATCGTGCGGCGCCGGCTCGACAGCACGGAAATCCAGCGCCGCGCGCTGCTGGCGATGGCGAACGAAGCGGCCTTGCTGCTGGCGGACGGCGTCGCGCAGCGCCCCGGCGACATCGACGTCGTGCTGGTCAACGGCTTCGGCTTCCCGCGCTGGGAGGGCGGACCGGTCTACTGGGCGCGCCAGCGCGGCCGGGACCTGCTGGCCACGGACATGGACTTCCTGGCTGCGCTCGGCGGCCCTGGCTTCGATCGCGGCAGGATCGAGCTGCTCGACAAGGGCTGAACCATTCCGGATACGGCGCTTCCGGGGCCTGGTCATCTCGATGTGGGTCGGTAAGCCGATGCTGGTGGTGCTGAACCTGCCCCTGATCGCATCTGGGTCAGGCTGCTCCAGGTGCCTTGCCGCTTCCTGTTCCCGACGGGCGGCTGCGCTTGCGCGCGGCCGCCCATCCACGCGATCACGGATGGCGCGCCAGCCTGGGGGCGCGCACGATGACGACCGCCATGGCGCCCCCCGAGGTCGCGATGTCGCGCGCCACCGGCGCCGCTGGCCTGGCCTGGGCTTCGGGCACGCTGTCGAGCGCAAGCGAGCCGGCGCCGATGGCGGCGAGGGCGACGACGAAGATGGCTTCCATGTGCTTGTGGATGTTCATGATGTTTCCCTTCAGTTGGCTGGTCTCGGAAAGTGCGGAGCGCCTGTTTCGCTCACGACGTCAATACAGCACAAGGCGTGCCAGCTCCTGGAACAAGGGCCGCGCCGAAGGAGAAAGGGGCGTTCAGAGGGGGCGCTACCCCCGCTGCAGGTCTTGATCGATCGCGCGGAGTCGGGATCAGGGCAACAGCTTGGGGAGGCGGTGTCGGTTCCGGCCCAACACCATGTTCATCGAGAAAATATGCGTAGCGACGGATGGTTCGGATCTCGCGGTCCGCGCCGCGCGGGTGTCGTGCGAAACGGCGACGACCCTGTCTTCCTCGGCCGGGCCCGAGATCGTGCGCGCGGCGGAAGCGCACGCCTGCGATCTCATCGTCATGGGGGCGCACGGGCCGAACGATGGCGGCAAGCGCTACGCGGGAAGTGTTGCCCAGCACGCACTCGCGTACTCGTCGATTCCTGGCCTGGCCTTGCGCGACCCGAGGGAAACCGCACCGCCCGAATTCACCGACGAGCCCACGCCCTGAGTCGCCGCGCCCAGGCTGCGCGGATCAGGGAATGATGGCCACCTTGAGTACGCCGTCACGCTGGTTGGCGAACAGCTCGTAGGCTTCCTCGATCTGGTCCAGACGGAAGCGATGCGTTACCAGGGGCCTCAGGTCGAGCCGCTGCGACGCCACGATGTTCATCAGCCGGCGCATGCGCTGCTTTCCTCCAGGGCATAGCGTGGTAATGAGCTTGTGGTCGCCCAGGCCGGCGGCGAAGGCGTCCACCGGCAGGCCGAGCTTGCCCGAGTACACGCCGAGGCTGGACAGTGTTCCCCCGGGACGCAAGGCGCGCAGGCAGCTTTCGAAGGTGTGCTGGGTCCCGAGGGCTTCGATCGTGACGTCGGCGCCTTCGCCCTCGGTCAGGCGCAGGATCTCGGCGACCGGATCGCTGGTCCGGAAGTCGATCACGTGATCCGCCCCCAGCATCCTGGCCATCTCGAGCCGCTTCGGCACCGAGTCGACGGCGATGATGCGGCTGGCGCCGCGCAGGCGTGCGCCGGCCGTGGCGCATAGTCCGATCGGGCCCTGCGCGAAGATCGCCACCGTATCGCCGATCCGGATCGCGCCGCTCTCGGCGCCGCCGAATCCGGTGCTCATGATATCGGGGCACATCAGCACCTGTTCGTCGCTCAGGCCGTCGGGAATCGGCGCAAGGTTCGCCATGGCGAACGGCACCCGGACATACTCGGCCTGGCAGCCGTCGATGGTGTTGCCGAAGCGCCAGCCACCCATGGCATGTCCGCCGCATTGGGCCTGGTGCGCATCGAGGCAGGCGTGGCACTGGCCGCAGGGCGTGATGGCGCCGACGATGACGCGCTGCCCGACCTGGTAGCCGGTCACGCCGGGGCCCAGCTCCGCAATCCTGCCTACCGGTTCATGGCCGACGGTCAGGCCGGGGGCGACGGGGTACTCGCCCTTGAGTATGTGCACGTCGGTGCCGCAGATCGTTGTCATCGTGACCTTGATGACGGCTTCACCCGGCCCCGCGCTCGGCACTGGCTTGCGCTCGAGGACGATGCGTCCGGGACCCGTGAATACTGCGGCGTTCATCGTTTGCATGGCGGCTCCTGCTGAAAGACATCCTGAAGAATGGCGTGCTTGCCGTCGCGGCCGCCGTGGTCAGCGGGCCATCAGCACGGGGAGGGTGGCGTCGCGGAGCACGGTCCTGGTGACCCCGCCAAGGAACAGCTCGCGGAATTGCGAGTGCCCGTAGCAACCCATGACCACGAGGTCATGGCCGTCGCGTGCCGCCAGCGCAAGGAGGGCGCGGCCGCCATCGATCCCGGTGGCGGGCGCGAGGATGGCGGGCTGGACGGCATGGCGCTTCAGGAAGGCGGCGAGGTCCGCCTGTTCCCGTGCGTCGCAGACCGGCTTCCCGCGGGAATCGCAGAAGCACACGACGCTCACCCGCGCAGCGCCTTGCAGGAGCGGAAGCGCGGCCCGCATCGCCGCCGAAGCTTCCCTGCTGCCGTCCCATGCCAGGAGAATGTTCCGGCCGACATGTTCCGGCGCTGCCGCGCAGGGCGCCAGCAGGACAGGGCGCGCGCAGGTGAGCACGACATACTCCGGCGTCCGGTCGGGCGTGGACGCCAGCGCTTCGGCAGGGTCGTCCTGGCTGAGCACCACCAGGTCGCTGAAGCGCGCCAGCAAGGCCATCCCGTCGTCGAGCCGGTCGCACAGGAGACGCCGCTCGAAGGAGACGCCTGCCGCGCCGGCGATCTCGCCGAAGCGCTCGAGCGCCTGCGCGGCCGCCGCATGCAGGGGTTCGAAGTAGCTCGCTTCCAGCGTTCCCGGCTTGGCGTGATACCCGTTTGGAAACAGATCGCGCGAAACCCCGGTGGCGGCTGCGCCGATCAGGTGCGCGCCGTGTTCCCTGGCAAGGTTCGCGGCGATCCGGATGCGCGCCGCCGCGTGCCGCGACAGGTCCGCCTGGACCAGGATGGTCTTGTAGCTCATCGCGCCGGTCCGACAACATGGCGTGTCATTCGATCACGGCGCAGCGGTGCAGCCCTGCGGGCGGCGAGGCGCACGCGCGTCCCGGCCGCCGGGGACAAGCCCACATGCACCAGTATCGTCCTGTAGCCCATGTCGCGTCTCCTGTCATGAAGCGACGGATGAAGCTCAGGGTACCGGTGTCCGCACTGGCCGTCCATCGGCAACATCGGCCATACCAGATTTTTTCCGGCCTATTTTGATGCTGATCAAATATTTCGTTGCCATGCTTCGATAGGCCGCCATATCGGCTGTTCGCAGGAGGGAGCAATGAGCGTGCGCAACCTGGATCGTTTCTTCCAGCCCCGTTCGGTCGCAGTGGTCGGCGCCTCGGAACGCCAGGGCAGCGTCGGCGCGACCGCCTGGAACAAGCTTGCCGTCGGCCGCCATGCTTGCCGCCGCGTCGAGCACGGCAGTCCGGGCGCGCTCGTCGAGGCGGCACATCGCGGCGACGGCCTCGGGAGCGCCCTTGGCGGCGGCCAGGGCTGGCCCTGTTTCACGGTCTTAGACATGCACGAGCGCGGGGCGCGCGGGAGTCGGGCCGTACTCGTGTACCAGCGACCAGCCCGGGGGAACCGCGCCCGGGCCGGGGAGGGCGGCGTCCAGGCGCCAGTAGGCCGCTTCCATCGGATCGGCGCCCAGCTGCCGGCTGGCGCGCAGGGCGCACACCAGCCGTGATTGATACAGATCAAAAAGTAAAAGAAAGACGATGGATTCTCCTCATCCATGTCAGTGCAGGAAAGTCCCGGGAAGAACATCATGCCTCGCAGCACACGCATTCCATCTTGCGGGGGCCGCGCCTATGCCAGATACTGTTTTGTGTCGACGCCGAATCCGTCGCGGGGAGGAACCCATGAACCACACGTCTGGCCAGGACGAACAGCGGGAGCCGTGGTTGCAGTCGGCGCCGGCGCGATGTTCCCGCTGCGCGGTGCGCAATCTCTGTTTGCCTATCGGAACCAGTGTCGATGACGCCGACCGGCTCGAGGGCATACTCGGGTGCGTCCGGCGGGTCGCCCGCGACGAGGTGCTGTTCCGGCGCGGGCAGCCGTTCTGCACCCTGTATGCGGTACGCTGCGGCCACCTCAAGACATCGCGGCCGGACCACCGCGGGCATCCCTATGTCGCCGCCTTCCACATGGCTGGCGACCTGATGGGCATGGATGCCATTTGCACGGGCCGGCATGCGTGTACCGCGGTGGCGCTCGAGGACAGCGAAGTCTGCGAGATCTCGTATGCGCGCCTGCAGATGGCGCTGCAGGACATGCCTGGGCTGATGCAGTATTTTCACTGCGCCATGAGCCGGGAAATCGTGCGTGAGCAGGGCGCGCTGATGCATGCGAACGGGCAGGCCGCGGAGCGGCTGGCCTGCTTCCTGTTGAGTCTTTCCGCACGCTATGCGCAACGGGGCTTTTCTAGCCGGCGATTTCGCCTGCGCATGTCTCGGGCGGACATGGGCGATCACCTGGGGCTGACCATCGAGTGCGTCAGCCGCCAGCTGGCGCGTTTTCGCGACGAGGGCTGGATCTCGATCGACAAGCGCGACGTGGAGTTGATCGATATCCGGCGGCTGGAAGCGCTGACGATGGCGCCGGAGGCCTAGGCGCGCAGCGCCGATGCGGGCACGACACGGTCGCGTCCATGGGCCTTGGCGTAATACAGCGCCGCATCGGCATCGGCCAGCAAGGCATCGACGTCCGCGTGAGAGCGGTCGAGCATGGCGACCCCGATGCTGACCGTGCATTGCAGTGTCCCGGCGGGCGTCGGCAGGCGGATGGCCGCGACGGCCCTGCGCATGCGTTCGGCGCAGGCGAGCGCATCGTCCGCCCGGGTCTCCGGCATGACGAATACAAACTCTTCCCCGCCCACGCGTCCGAAGTAATCGCTGGCCCGCAGTTCGGCCGGGCAGACCCTGCCCAACTCGCGGATGAGCGCGTCGCCGGCCGGATGCCCAAACGTGTCGTTGACGCGCTTGAAGTGGTCGATGTCGAGCATGCCGGCGGCGAGGGGCCGGCCGTGACGCTGGGCGAGCGCCACATCGTGGGACGCAAGTTCCAGCAGGTAGCCGCGCGCGTACACGCCGCTGAGGCTATCGTGACGCGCGGAATAGGCCAGCTCCCGCTCGGCCAGCCAGGCGGCGCGTCGAAGCCTGCCGGTGAAAATGGCCACGGCCGCCATCAGGCCCAGCGAAATCAGGTAGATCGCCATGCTGCTGGCAAAGATCCAGCCCGGCATGACCGTCGCGCCGAGCGGGACGAACAGCAAGGAGGGAATGAGGACGACCAGGAACAGCCGGTGCAGCCGGGGCTCGACCAGGGCAAGCGGAAACATCGCTCCGGTGATCGCCGGCATCGCCAGTACCAGGCCGTCCGGCAGCAGGGCCGAGCTGAAGATCATCGCGCCGACATGGGTGCCGTAGATGAGGACGCAGCGCCAGGCGACCGGGAGCCCTGGCCAGCGGCCATAGCCGAGCGCGCCGACCAGGACCAGCGACAGGCGTATCAGGGTCGTCGTCGCGCCGCGCTCGGGCTGGATCCAGTAATCCCAGGCGCCGAACAGGACGACGCCGATCCCGAATGCCGTGCCGAGCGCGGGCAGCATGGTGGCCAGGGCACGGTCGAGCTGGAGGCCATACTCGCGCTCCTGGTCCCGCCCGAATGTGCCGACAAGACCGTGCAGCCAGGCGCCGATGCGGCGCCGCGGCGGCCCCGCCATGGGAGCATCCATGGCATTATCCCGTTCCGAACGCCAGCCGCATGGAGAGTGGGCGTTCATCTGCCCGGTCCGACACTAGCGATGCACCATGACCGGGATGCTGCTGTGGACGAGCACCTTCTGGGTCTCGCTGCCGAGCAGCAGTCCCTTGATGCCCTTGTGGCCGTGCGAGGCCATGACGATCAGGTCGCAGCCCTTGTCGCGCGCGGTGGCGATGATCGCTTCATAGGGGCTGTCCGACAAGACCTGCACGCAGGCGCACGTGACTCCGGCACCGCGTGCGGCAAGCGCGACCTCGTCGAGCAATTGCTGCGCGCGGGTCCGGCTCGCCTTCTCGTACTCGTCCTTCGTTTGCTCGAGCATGTCGGGGGAGATGGTGAAAGCCCGGAACTCCGGAATTGCCGTCATGGCCACCACCTCGGCCCCGGTAGCCCTGGCAAAGTCGATCCCGGCGTGGATGGCGCGGCGGGATGCTTCCGAGCCTTCGGTAGGAAGCAATATTCGCTTATACATGTCGTCCCCCTGAAATCAGAATGAGCCCGGGCCCCGCCTGGCCCAAGCCGGCCCGGTGAACGTGATCGCAGGATGGCCTGGCATCGGCGCACAGGGCTGAGGCAGAACGCGAGGTCGGAATGGAGCACGATCGAGTGTGCCCTGAAGGATCAAGAAAGTGCTTGATGCGGATCAAAAAGCAGCAAGGTATCCCGGTCGAGACGCAGCCGCCGGGGGACTGCGGGCGGCGGCGCTTGCGCGCGGCCGCCCATCCACGCTCACGGCTGGCGCGCCAGCCTGGGTGCGCGCACGATGACGACCGCCATGGCGCCGCCCGAGGTCGCGATGTCGCGCGCCACCGGCGCCGAGGACGTTGCCCGGGCTTCCGGCACGCTGTCGAGCGCGACGGTGCCGGCGCCGATGGCGGCGAGGGCGACGACGAAGATGGCTTCCATGTGCTTGTGGATGTTCATGATGTTCCCCTTCAGTTGGCTGGTGTCGGAAAGTGCGGGAGCGTCTGTGTCGCTCACGACGTCAATACAGCACAAGGCGTGCCAGCTCCTGGAACAGGGGCTGCGCCGAAGGGGAAAGGGGGATGCCAGAGGGACGGCGCCCCTGCTGGAGGCGATGCTTGATCGCGCCGAGTCGGGTGCGGGGCAACAGCTTGGGTAGCGGTGTCGGTTTCGGACCAACACCGCTTGGCGCGGCAACGCGACCGGGCCGGCGTCAGCCTGCCGCGGCCGCCGTATCGGCCTGCTCGGCCGTCCCGCCCGCGGGTTCATCGTGCACGGGGGCCGGCTCGCGTCCCCATTCGCGATACTCGACGAGGGAAGGAATGCGCTCCAGGGCGCCCAGCGGGTCGATGCCCATGCTGGACAGTTGCGCGAGCAGCTCGGCCAGCACTTCCTCGCGCTGCAGCGACCAGGTCGAGGCGAAGCAGCGCCAGAAGGTCCAGCCGGCACGCTCGAGCACGCGCTGGCGGCGCATGTCGGCCGGCCATTTGTCCGGGCCGTGGAACTCGTCGCCATCGAGTTCGATCGCCAGGCGCCGGTCGTCCGCGCCCTCGACCACCATGTCGATGCGGTAGCCGGCCGCCGGCACCTGCGGGATGACGCGGTAGCCGCGCTCGAACAGCTCGCGGTAGACATCGCGCTCGAAGCCCGATTCGCACAGCTCAACCAGGCTGGTGGCGTCGTCGTTGGCCTCCACCGGTTTGGCGAAATGCTCGACCAGCGTGCGCCGCAGGTCGAGCGTCGACAGCTCTTCGAGCCGGACGGAACGCACCAGGAACATGCGGTCGCGGGCGCGCGACGCGGCGACGTTGAAGCGCTGGTCGAAGGTGATGCCCGACAGGGCATGGTGGTTCGCGCTGTCGGCGACCATGCTCAGGAAGACGATGTCGCGTTCGCTGCCCTGGAACACGCGCGCGTCGCCGCAGGCGAAGTTGCGGCGCGCCAGTTCCTGCGCGTCGCAGCGGGAGCGCACCAGCTTGTCGATGAACTGGGCCTGTTCGGGACCGAGCAGGGACACCACGCCGAGCGAGCGGCCGCGCAGCGCGGGATCGCGCAGGATCGCCTCGATCTCGGCCGCGATGAACTCGGCCTCGGACGGATTGTGCCCCCTCGGCGTGCGGTAGCCGTTGGCGACGAAGACATCGACCAGCGGCGGGTCGAGCCGCTCGGACGCCTTCGGGATCCGCAGGGGCTGGATGAATCCCTTGTAGAACACCCGGTTGCTGTAGGCGATGATCGGCTGGACGCAACGGAAATGCTCGCGCAGCATGACCTTCGAGGCGGCGAACACGGACGAGGCGATGTCGTACAGCGACATGTCGGCGGTCAGCACCGCCTCGAATGGCTGGCCGGCCAGGAAGCGGCTGCGCAGCTCGGCGATCTTGGCCGCGGAGACGAAGCCGGCTTCCGGCGAGACCTGCTTGTCGTCGCCCACCACCAGGATCTGCTTGCCGCGCAGGACCGCCGGCAGCGCCCACAGGTCGGACTGGCTGGCCTCGTCCACGATGACCAGGTCGAAGGCGCCCAGCTCGGCCGGCAGCGACTCGGACACGCGGGCGTGGCTCATGATCCAGCAGGGCACGGCGGCCTGGGCGTCCACCATCGCCTTCTGGGCATCGCGGCGGTAGCGGGCGGCGTTCACGCCGGTGCCCTTGCCGAACTTGCGCATCGCGGTGCGGTAGGTTTCGAGCGCCGCCAGCACGTTGTGGCCGGCCTGGCGCCGGGTGGCGAGCCAGGACGAGCGCGACACCAGCTCTTCGTACAGGCGCGCCAGGCCCTGCTCGAGGTCGCGCCGGCGCGCCGCCAGCGTGCGCATCTCGTCGCGGTCGTCGATCTCGTCGAGATGGGTGCCCAGGCGCGCCCAGGTCCAGGCGTCGCGCCAGCGTACCGGGAACACTGCGTCGTCGCCGGCCGCGTCGAGCGGGACCGACAGGACCCGTGCGGCCAGCCTGGCGGCGCCCTGGCGCTCGATGGCGCCGGCCAGCTGCCGCACGGTGGCCAGGTCGGGCGCCAGCGCCTCGACGCGGCGGACCTCGGCGACCATGTCGGCATAGTCGGCCACGATGCGCTCGGCCGGCAGGTCGGCACTGCCCAGCGCGTGCTCGGCCAGGCCGCGCAGCCGGTCCGACACGGGACCGGTGGCGCCCGCCAGCGTCTCGCGCAGGCTGGCGAGGCCCGCCGCCGCCTGCGCCAGCTCGGCGCGCATGAGGTGGCGGCGCAGGTGTTCCCGCACCCGGGCCAGGCCCGCGTGCCGGCCCGCCAGGTCGCTCTTCGGCGCCTGGGCGAACACCTGTTCCGCCAGGAGCGGCAACTGCAGGTCGTGCGTGGTGGCCAGCGTGTGCGCGCCGCGGGCCGCCAGCATGATCAGCTCGATCGTGCGCAGTTGCGCCACATCCGGCTGGAGGGTGGGGAGCGACAGCAGCTCGGCGAACGCATTCCAGCGGACCGTGAAGGACAGCAGGCGCGTATGCAGGGCGGCAAAGCGCTGCACATGCGCCCAGTCCGCGCCCGATGCGGGCGCCAGGCCGGCGACGCGGATGGCGTTGACGTGCGGCTTGATGTCGCCGACGCCGAAGGCCAGGAGGCCGAACGGCTTGCCGGTGTCCACGCCGCGCGCGATCGCTTCCAGCGCCTTCGCATGCTCCAGCGCTTCGCGCGATGCCATGACCGGCTTCTGCATGAACTCGGCCCGGGCGCGCAGCAGCGCATCCATTTCCGTGAACAGGGCTTCGAGCGAGGAGCGCTCGGTGGCGAACTGCGCCTGCCGGCATTTCTCGCGGAAGGCGAATACCCACTCGTGCCCGGATTCCTCGAGCTCATGCACCAGCGCCGCGGCCAGGTCCAGCGCGGCCAGCAGCCGGCCGGCATGCTCGAGCACTTCCGGCGTCGTGGCGCGCAGGGGCAGCAGCGCTCCGGAGGCTTCGTCGCGCTCGATGTCGCGCACCGCCTGCAGGACGCCGTGCAGGCGCCCGATGTCGGCGGCCGGGGGCAGGGCGGCGGAAGCCGGAACGCTGGCCTGGCAGTAGACCAGGTCGCTGCCCAGCCGGCGCCGCGCCTCGCGCAGCTGCATGCCGCTGTCGTCGCCGAACGGCGGCGCATGTTCCGGCGCGAGGGACAGCACGTCGTCGAACCAGCCGAACTGCTGGTGGCCGTGGATGACCAGTTCGGCCATCTTCTGCGCCCGCATCGGGACGCCGTCGACGTCGACCTCCCCGAGCTGGGCATGGGCGATGTCGTCGATGCGGGTGTCGATGCGCGCCATCTCCTCGTGCGCCCGGTCGAGCGCGACGCGGCAGGCGGCGATGGCTTCTTCCTCCAGGCGCGGGTTCATGTGCGTGAGCGTATGGACGATCGCCTCGATCGATGCCTGGAACTGGCGCATGCCTTCCTTGTCGCCGGACAGCAGCGCCACGGTGAGCGGGCGGATCGATGCGGGAATCTTCTCCTGCAAGACCTTCAGGGCCGGCTCGCCCTTCGAGGTGACCAGGATGCGCTTGCCGGAAGCCAGGTAGTGGCTGATGATGTTGGCGATCGTGTGCGTCTTGCCGGTGCCGGGCGGGCCCTGGACCGCCACGCCCGGGGAGCGCTCGAGCTGCTGGACGATCGTTTCCTGCTCCCGGTTGTAGGGGAGCGGGAAATACAGTTCGCGCGGCTCGCCCCTGGCCGCCGCCCGGCCGGAGAGTCCGCGGAAGGCGATCGGCTCGTGCTCGACGATGGCATCGCCCGGGGCGGTGACGATGCTCAAGGGGCCAGCCGGGATGGCGTCGCCGCCGGCCACCCGCTCCTTCAGGCGCGCGATATCCTCGATCAGGAAATGGCCGGCGCGTGGACGGGTGAACACCACCCACCCGTCCGTGACGACCAGGTCCTCGCCCGGCGCCGGCGCGGCGGCCGCTTCCCGGTCGTAGCGCGCGGTGGCGCTGAGATTGCCGGCAACCAGCTTCAGGATCGGCTCGACCGTGGATGGCGCGAAGGGCGAGACCGTCATGTCGGCGCCTTCGCCCAGCAGGGTGCGGGCGCTGCGCTCGACCTCGCCGATGCCGGGCACCGCGCAGGCGGCGAAGGCGTCGAACTCCAGGCGCGGCTCGGTCTCCCGGGGGCGCAGGCCGATCGCGTGGGTGTTGCTGTCGATGTCGATTTCCACCGCCTGCGTGATCAGGGGGTAATGGTAGTCGACGGCGGCCGCTGCGCCGGCCTGGCTGGCGAGGGGGATGCGCCACGACGACACGCCGATGCCCCAGACCAGTTCGAGGGGACGCACGGCCTCCTCGGACTCCAGGCGCGTCTTCAGCGCGAACAGGTCGGCGTACAGGGTGATGACCTGGCGGCGCGGCTTTTCGCGCGCGGCCCAGTTGCGCCAATGCGGCAGGTATTCCTCGAGCAGGCGGCCGACGCGGGCGCGCCGCTGCTCGTCGCGTTGCCCGGCCTCCTCGTCGCCGAGGGCAGCGGCGTCCTGGTGGCGGGCGCCCGCCAGGGCAGTTTCCTTGGGGATTGGTATGTTGCCAGTAGGATCGTTGCTGACCGTCAAGAAAGGAGCGAGTTCGGGTTCGGAAAGCGCCGGGGCGGGCGTCGCTTCGAGTCGCTGCACGCGCAGCCACAGGGTATCGGCGCCGAGGTCGACATCGAAGTCGACCCAGGGCAGGGTTCCCAGGTCGGCGAAGGTCTTCTTGAATTCGGTCGCCTTCGACAGTGTAAAAGCTGTGGGATCAATGTCTTTGGCTTGCTCGACGAGGTAGTCGAGCAGCCCGCTCATGAGCTGGGCAGGGGTATGCATGGTGTTTTCCCGGCTGGGCCGGCAGGGTAGGAGTGGTTCAGCGTCGTCAGGGCGGGTGGACCGCCGACGGTAATATTCAGCTAGTGATGCTCAATGGCATCCCATTTCCACAGGGTAGCGCCTTATGGAAGTCTTATCAACTCGCCGATGCTGAAGAATCCCGCCCGCGCCGCCTGTGCATCCCGTGGACGCACGGGCGCGCCGGGAACAGCGGGATCGCCATAGAATAGCCGAGCAGGGCCGGAACGGCCCGCATTCCCTGCAGCAACACCGTGGCGCGGAGGCCGCTGGCCTGCGCGCGTCCCACTGCCGCGAGCGCCATGAACCAGAGAATGGAGGCGGGCTTGTTTGACCAGGTCGAGGAACATGTCCGTTCCCATGTGGAATGGCTGCGCTTGCTGGTCGAGGCGCTGGGCGCGCTGGTCGTCGCCGCGGGCGTCGCGGTCGTCATCGTCGGGCTGGTGCGCCACCTGCTGGCGCGTCCCGATGACCACTTCATTCCGATCCGGCTTGCCTTCGCCCGCTACCTGACCCTGGCGCTCGAACTCCAGCTGGCCGCCGACATCCTGTCGACGTCGGTGGCGCCCACCTGGGACCGGATCGGCAAGCTGGCGGCCATCGCCGTCATCCGGACGGTGCTGAACCACTTCCTGACCAAGGAAATCAATGACGAGCGGGCGCGCGTGGAGCCGGCGCGGCAGCGCTCCCCGGCCTCCGGGCCCGCCGCGACCGACTGAGGGCGCCGCCTGGTGCCGCACAGCGGGCTTCCACCCGCTGTTGGACCCATGCATGACTGAACCGATTCCCGACTGTTCGTGTCCAACTTTAAGGCGCAGAATGGAGGCAGCGGCGACATTGAATTTTGCTGGTCCGCCTGCTACAACGGAAAGAGGGATCAACGCCCGATGGGGCGTCGTATTGCCGCATCGCGCCGAGTGAAAACGTGAAGCAATCCCAAAGCCTGGCTGTACCGGATGGGATTACATCGAGGAGAAGTCATGGCTGGGATTGTGCGCATCGACGATGAAGTCATCGATACCGACTATTTCATCAGAACATTGAAACTCACCGGGCAGTTCGAGGGGCTGGTCGAGCAACTGGTGCGCGAGAAGCTGACCGTGCGTGCCGCCAAGAAGCAGGGGCTGCCTCTGGCTCCCGAAGAAATCCAGGAGCGCGCCGACCAGTTCCGCCGCATCCAGGGCCTGCACCGGGCGGCCGACACCAACCACTACCTCGATTCCCTCGGGATCAGCCTCGACGAATTCGAGGATTTCATCACCGACGGCCTGTACCACGAGAAAATGATGGCCCAGGTCTGCAGCGACAAGGCGGTCGAGCAATATTTCAAGCTCAACTCGCCCAGGTTCGACAGCGTCGAGATCAGCCATATCGTGCTCGATTCGGAAGGCAAGGCGAAGGAAATGATGTCGGCGCTGACCGACGATCCGGACAGCTTCGCGGAGATGGTGCGCGAATATTCGGTCGGCGAAGAGCGCGAGAACGGCGGCCTGATCGGCAAGGTATTGCGAGGCTCCCTGAAGGCCGACATCGAGGCGCGCGTCTTCAACGCCGCGGCCGGCGACCTGCTGGGGCCGTTCCCATCGCAGGACAAGGCCTTGTACGAAATCTACATGGTCAATGCCAAGCACCCGGCGACCCTCGACGAGGAGACCGCGGTCGAGGTACGCCGCCTGCTGCGCGAGGAATGGCTGGTGGCGCGGGCGCAGGAGCACATCATCGAAGCTTGCCCCGCGCGGTAAGCCTGCGACAGGCCGCCATGGTCCCGCAGCCGATTGCAACGCAGTGACGGACGAGGCTGGCAGGCATCGACATGGACTCATTAGCGCAACAAGGACAATCTTCCGCGGAATTCCTGTCGACAGTCGAGATCCTGTCCGTCTTCACGGCGGAGGAACTGGAACAGCTGGCCGCGGCGATCGAGCCGCGCTCGTATGCCTTCGGCGACACCATCTGCAACGCCGGCGATCCGGCCGAGGGCCTGTACGTCATCAAGTCCGGCTCGGTGCGCGTGTTCAGCGAGGAGCACGGCAAGGAAATCAGCATGGGGGTGCGCAAGACCGGCGAAGTCTTCGCCGAGATCGCCATGCTGCGCAGCTACCGGCATGAGCTGTCGGCGCGCGCCGCCCTGAAGACGGAATTGTGGTTCATCCCGCGCACCGCGATCGAACCCGTGGTCGGCCGCAATCCGGCGGCGCTCGATTTCATCAACAACTGCGTGGCGATCAGCTCGGCCGGCGGCCTGGTGGCGCGCCTGTTCGACCTGCGCGGCAAGGTGAGCAAGCCCGAACTCGAAGAGTTCGTGCGCAGCGTCGGCGTCAAGCGCATCAGCGCCGGCAAGGAAATCCTGAAGCAGGGCGCGCGCGACGACCGCCGCCTGTACGTCGTGCGCCAGGGCGAGGTGCGCGTCGTGGTCCACGACGCCAACGACGAATATGTGCTGGCCACCCTGGGACAGGGGGAGATCTTCGGCGAGAAGGCCTGCCTGATGCGCCAGGAACAGCCTGCCGCGGTGCTGGCCGGGACCGACGTCACCCTGCTCGTGATTCCGGAGAAATCCGCGCATTTCATTCTCGAGCGCAACGCCAAGTTCCGCGAGGTGATCGAGGAGCGGGTCCGCTTCTTCGAGCGCGAACTGCATCGCCAGAAAAAACTGGCGGAACGCCGCAAGCGCCCCGTCATCCTCGACCTTGCCTCGCAGCCCCAGTCCGGCGAAAAAATCCTCAAGCGCTTCGCCTGGGTCGAGCAGGCCGAGGAAATGGATTGCGGCGCGGCCTGCCTGGCGATGCTGTGCCGTCACTACGGCATCAACATGACCCTCGGCAAGCTGCGCGAACTGGCGAATGTCACCGCGCAAGGGGCGACCCTGGACAGCCTGGCGCGCGCGGGCGAAGCGCTGGGCTTCGGCACGCGCGGGGTGCAGTGCACCTACGATGCGCTGCTCGGCTTCGAACTGCCCTTCATCGTGCACTGGGAAGGCTATCACTACGTCGTCGTGTACGGCGTCTCGCCGCGCCAGGTGTGGGTGGCCGACCCGGCGGTCGGCTTCCGCAAGATGAGCGTCGAGGAGTTCGAGCGCGGCTGGAGCGGCACCTGCCTGGTGTTCACCCCCGGCCAGCAGCTGGTGCAGCTGGAAGCGGCGCGCTCGCCCTGGCTGCGCTTCATCAGCTACCTGGCGCCCTACAAGAAGATCCTGCTGCACCTGTTCCTGGCCACCTTCGTGATCCAGATGCTGGGCATCGTGCCGCCGATGATCATCCAGAACATCCTCGACGGGGTGCTGGTGCACCAGAACCTGAGCCTGCTGCACCTGCTGATCCTGGGCCTGGTCATCGCCACCATCTTCAGCCAGGTCATGTCGACGGTGCGCGCCTACCTGGCCAACTACATGGTGCGCAACCTCGATTTCTCGATGATGGCGCAGTTCTTCAAGCACACGATGTCGCTGCCGTATTCCTTCTTTGCCAAGCGCAAGACGGGCGACATCCTCGCGCGCTTCGCCGAGAACCAGACGATCCGCTCCTTCCTCACCGAGTCGACCGTCACCACCCTGCTCAACCTGCTGATGGTGTTCATCTACTTCACGATCCTGTTCCTCTACAACGTGAAGCTCACCTTGCTCCTGATCGGCTTCGTCATTCCGATCATCGCGCTGACCGTGCTGGTGACCCCGAAGATCAAGGACTATGCGCGCGAGGTCTTCAACGCCTCCACCGACGCCCAGTCCTTCCTGATGGAAGCGCTGGGCGGCATCGAAACCATCAAGGGGATGGGGAGCGAGCGCCCGGTGCGCCTGAAATGGGAGAAGAAATACGTCAAGGCGCTGGAAGTGCAGTACCGCGCGCAATCCTTCAACATCCTTGTCGGGCTGGCCAGCCAGCTGCTCAATTCGGCCACCACCATCGTGATCCTGTGGGTCGGCGCCACCCTCGTGCTGAACCGCGAGCTGACGATCGGGCAGCTGATGGCCTTCAACGCCCTGATGGGCAGCGTGCTGGGTCCGCTGATGGGGCTGGTCGGCCTGTGGAGCCGGATGGGCGACGCCAGCGTCGCCATGGAACGCCTCGGCGACGTGCTCGACATCGAACCGGAGCAAAAGCCGGCCGACCTCGCGTCGCGGGTCGTGCTGCCCGACCTGCAGGGCGAGCTCAAGCTCGACCGCATGTATTTCCGCTACGGCGGCGAGGACACGCCCTGGGTGCTCGAGGACATCAACATCGACATCAAGCCCGGCGAGCTGGTGGCGATCGTCGGGCGCAGCGGTTCGGGCAAGACCACCCTGGCGAAACTGCTGGTGGGCTTCTATCCGCCCAGCGACGGCAAGATCTTCGTCGACGGCTACGACATGAGCGTCCTCGACAAGGATTACTACCGGGCCCAGGTGGGCTATGTCATGCAGAGCAACCTGCTGTTTTCCGGCACCATCGCCGAGAACATCGCCAGCGGCGACGACAGCCCGGACCGGCGCCGCATCGAGGAAGTGGCGAAGATGGCCGACGCCCATGCCTTCATCAGCAAGATGCCGCTGGGTTACGAGCAGGTGGTGGGCGAGCGCGGCCTCGGACTGTCCGGCGGCCAGGTGCAGCGGCTCTGCATCGCGCGGGCCCTGTACCACGACCCGCGCCTGCTGGTGTTCGATGAAGCCACCTCGGCGCTCGACAGCCAGTCCGAGAGCAACATCATGGGTAACATGGAAGCGATCCTGGCGGGGCGCACGGCCGTCATCATCGCGCACCGGCTCAGCACGATCATGCGGGCCGACAAGATCGTCGTACTGTACGAAGGGAAGATCGTGGAGCAGGGACGGCATGAAGAACTGCTGGCCCGGCGCGGCATGTATTACGAACTGGTGCAGAAACAGCTGGGATCGTCCGAATGAAACTGTTCAATCCCGGCGGCGAGCGCGGATCGGCGATGTCCTATGCGGCACTGCTCGAAAAGATCGAGATCATGCGCTCGACCCTGCGCTGGGCGACCCGGATCGAGCGGCCCGATATCGAGAAGCTGCTGCGCCAGGCGAACACCTTGCGCGACGAAGTCATGCAGCTGTCGCACAAGGAGCGCTTCGTGCATGCCGTCAGCGCCGGTGCGGCGTCCGGCACGGCGCCCGGCGCGGAGGCCGAGCCGGCGGCCGAACCGTCGACCGGCGAGCGGCGCCAGGCGCTGCTGGCGCGCAGCTTCGTGTTCGAAGGCACCTTCGGCGACAACCCCAAGCTGCTCGACGCCCTGGAGATCGCCGAGAAGGCGGCGCCCACCGACCTCCCGGTGCTGGTCGATGGCGAGAGCGGCACCGGCAAGGAACTGATGGCCAAGGTCATCCACGCCAACGGTTCGCGCGCCGACAAGCCCTATATCTCCGTCAACTGCGGCGCGATTCCCGACAGCCTGCTCGAATCGGAACTGTTCGGCCACAAGAAGGGCGCCTTCACGGGCGCGTCCAACGACCGCAAGGGCAAGTTCGAAAGCGCGCACAAGGGCACCATCTTCCTCGACGAGATCGGCGAGCTGCCCTTGCCCGGACAGGTCAAGCTGCTGCGCGTGCTGCAGTCGCATGAAATCCAGCGCGTGGGATCGGACGAGACCATCTCGGTCGATGCGCGGATCGTCGCCGCGACCAACAAGAACCTGCGCAAGCTGATCGAACAGGGAACTTTCCGCGAAGACCTGTTCTACCGGCTCAGCGTGATCCACGTGACCCTGCCGCCGCTGCGCGACCGCAAGGACGAGATCCCGCTCCTGATCGCCTATTACGGCGACGAGTCGGCGGAAGCGCTGAAGCGGCGGCCGGTGGTCCTGACGCCGCGCCTGCGCGACTTTTTGCTGCGCTATTCCTACCCCGGCAATATCCGCGAACTGCGCAACCTCATGTACCGCCTCTCCTGCCTGGCGGGCGAGACGGCCGACCTCTCGCACCTGCCGGAAGACATCCGGCCCGCCTTGCCGCGCAACGCCAAGGCCCAGGCGGCCGGCACGCCGGCCGAGGTCTCGCTGGCCGAGGCCAAGCGGGCCGCCAGCGACGAGGCGGAGCGCATCTGCCTGGAGCGCGGCCTGCAGGAAGTCGGGGGCACGGTGGCCGAGCTGGCGCGGCGCTGGGACATGAACCGCTCGCACCTGCAGATCCTGCTGAAGAAGCACGGCCTGCACTCGAAGGATTTCCGCAAGGAGCATTGAGCCTGCGGCGGCGTGTCAGAGTGCCGGATTGATCATGGTCTGGTCGCCGGACAGGTCGTCGACCCGCACCACGATGGCCGTGATGTTGTCGCGCCCGCCATTGGCCAGCGCCTGCGCGATCAGGTCGTCCGCCGCCTGCCCGCAATCGCCGCCGGCCAGCGATGCCGCGATCGCTCCCTCGTCCACGGGGTTGCTGAGGCCGTCGCTGCACAGCAGGAAGATGTCGCCGGCGCGCGCCGGCAGTGTCACCACGTCGAAGTCGATGGTGTCGGCCGCGCCGATCGCGCGCGTGATCATGTTGGGATTGGCCACGGCGGCGGCCATGTCGGCGCCCTGGGCCTTGAGCTCTTCGATCTGGTTGTGGTCGCGCGTGAGCTGCTGCAGGCGGCCATGGCGGTACAGGTAGATCCGGCTGTCGCCGGCCCACAGGCAGGCGGCGTCCAGGCCGCAGGCGAGCAGGGCGACGACGGTGCTTCCCATCACGGGCACCTGGCGCGCGCGCGCCTCGTCGCGCAGGGCCCCGTTGACCCTGGCGAGCCGCTCGCGCGCGGCGTCGACGAACTGGGCCAGGCTGGCGGATTCCGGCAGGCCGGCGAGCGCATCCACCACGGCGCGGCTGGCGAGGTCGCCGAAGGCGTGCCCGCCCATGCCGTCCGCGACCGCCCACAGGCCGCCCTCGGGTTGCGCGAGATACGAATCCTCATTGCGGCTGCGCACCAGACCGATGTCGGTGCGCGCGGCGGATGTCCAACGAAGTTCGCTATCGCAGCTCATTGCATCGTCCAGGCTGGACCCTCCCGATGCTACAACAATCCATTGTTCACGCTGTTCGCATCCACGCTCACGTTGAGGGTGGAGTTGGCGCCGGAATTGTTCACCGACACCGTCTGGAACTGGTTGATCATCTGGTCGGCGAAATTATTGATCTGATAGAAGTTAATCACCGGGAACTGGCTCGGGGAGGATGCACCGACGAACGGCCTGATCCATCCGAACACCCAGGGCGCGCCGCCGCCGCGGATGGCCGACATCGCCTTGCGGTCGAGCGTCGCGCTGGCGGGCAGGTCGTTGATGATAATGGTAGACATGATGCATCTCCGTGCTGGGATAAGGGAGACCGGTTTCTCCAGTGTAGACCAATTCCGGCGGGTTTCCCGGCCTTTCGACAGGCGCCGTCGCCGTCGCCCTCCATGAAAACCGCGCTGGCCGGGTCTTCATGGAGGCGCGCCGAGGCATCAGCGCCGGACGATCTTGTTCTCGCCGTGTTGATCGACATTGCTGTCGACGTGCACGCCTGCCACGAAGGCCGAGCCGTTGGCGGTGGCGGTCAGCACTTCCTGCATCTGGCCCAGGTTCTGGGTGGCGCTGATCGACGAGTCGTGGGTGCCGGCAAACTTCAGGTCGCCGAACGAGTAGGACGGTTGGCCCATTTTCCAGCCGCCGCGCACGGCGGCCATGGTCGGACGGTCGAGTTGTTCGCTGCGGGCCAGGTCGGTGATGGTCAAGGTTTTCATGGTGGTTCTCCTGAATGGTTTGCTTGGTTTAGAACACGACATTGTTTGCGGCAAACATCGAGACGGGCACCTTGATGTCCGGACCGACGAAACCGGCGCCGATCACGCCATTGTTGTTGAGGACATTCACGCCGATCTGCTGGAACTGGCCGATCTGCTGGTTGACGTTGACGTTTACGTTGATGTCCTTGCCGAAGGCGTTACCGCCGCGTACGGCCGACATGGCGCGCTTGTCGAGTGCGGTGTTGTGTGCGAGGTCTTGAATGACGAGGGACGACATGATGTTTTCTCCTGGATCCGTGAATTCGAGGGCGCTGCGCGCGGCTTGCGCGCAGCTGCAAGCTGTTAGCCGATGATCTTGTTTTCGCCGTGCTGCGAGACATCGCTGTCCACGTGCACGCCCTTGAGGAAGGCCGAGCCGTTGGCGGTGGCGGTGGCGACGCTCTGTTGCTGCAGCAGGTTCTGGGTGGCGGTGATCGACGAGTCGAAGCTCGGCGCGTAGCTCACGTCGCCCATCTTGTAGGACGGATGGGCCAGCATTTTCCAGCCGCCGCGTACGCCGGCCATGGCGCTGCGATCCAGTTGTTCGGTACGGGCCAGGTCTTTGATGGTCAGGGTTTTCATGGTGAGTCTCCTTGAGATGATGTAAGTGGTCGAAACGTGTTTGTGTGAATCAGGAGCGGCGGATGATCTTGTTTTCACCGTGCTGCGAGACGTCGCTGTCGACGTGCACGCCGGCCAGGAAAGCCGAGCCGTTGGCGGTGGCGGTCAGCACTTCCTGCATCTGGCCCAGGTTCTGGGTGGCCGTGATCGAGGAGTCGAACTTGGGGGCGTAGCTCACGTCGCCGACCGAGTAGTAGGGCGCGCCCATCTTGAAGCCGCCGCGGACGGTCGCCATGGCGCTGCGGTCCAGTTCTTCGGTACGGGCCAGGTCGGTGATGATCAAGGTTTTCATGCTGGTTTCTCCTGAGTGGGTGGTGTGGTTGAGGCGTTTTGTTTGCGCTCGATAGACATTGAGCAGAAAGCGTGCCAGCCACTCCGGGAGCGCGCGTGTGAATCGCAAGTCTTTGAAAATGAAGGATTATTTGCTTTCGTCCAGGATGGCGAGAGCGCATTGTCAACGCCTGGGGACGTGCGGGAAGGCGGGCTGGATCCAACACATTTTGGGACCTGTTTGGCACGGCACAACAGGTCCCGGGGCGGGCGATTATCGGGATGCGCTTGCCGGCGGACAGGAGGTTGCCGGCGCCTGTTCCAGGCCCGGCGCGGGAACCAGCAGCGCTTCCTGCTGCGCGCCGGCGGGAGGCTGGATCACGAAGCGCGGCGCCCACAAGGCAAGCCCGGTATGCGGCAGCACGTATTTCCTGACACCGCCGGATTGCGTGCGCCGGGCGGCATGGCCCCTGCCTGCCAGGGTACCGAAACCGAAATCCCGGATCACGTTCGCGAACAGCACCGCGGACGAATAGGTCGCGGGACCGATGAGGACCACCACCTTGCCCTTGAACAGCAAGGGATTGTCGGGCAGGGGCTGGCGCCAGGTCTGGATCTCGCCATCGATGACCTGGCCGGCGGCTTCTCCGCGCGCCGGGTTCGCTTCGAGCACCCTTTTCGTGTACCGCGAGCCGGTACGGTAGGGATGGGCGGCGATATACGGCATCAAGCCTTCCAGCCACATGTCGTCGTCCCCGCCGCCGTTGTCGCTGATATCGATGAACAGGGTGGACACGCCTTCCTGGCGCATGCGGTCGAAGGCCATGCGCGTCAAGGCCAGGAACTGGTGCTTGAATTCGCCATCGAAGGAGCCGGCCTTGAGCACGGCCGTACAGCCGGGCCCGATCTCGACACCGAAGCGCCGTTCGAAGTCCGTGGCGCCTTGCAGGACAGTCGGCAGTTGGGTGCTGGCGGGAACGTCGACCGACCACTGGCGGCCGTCACGCAGCAGGTCGAGGCGATAGCGCACGGCGGCGCCATACAGCTTCCAGTGATACAGCCACCAGCGTCCGGCCAGCAGATGGGCGCGGAACAGCGGCGTATCGCCGTGCGTCCGCTTCAACAGCTCGGTCGCCGCCAGGTCCGCCGGCACGCCGTTGATGGCAAGGATGCGCGCGCCCGCCAGTTCGCTCGCTCCTCCGCCCAGTGCGGTGCGAATCGACAACTGTCCCTTGCCGTCAAGATCGACCTCAAATGGAAACAGGGCGCCGCCCGAGGCAAGGTGGGCCGCGCCGTCCGCACGCCAGTCCGGGTAGCCGACGAAAAAATGGGCGTCCGCGAACAAGGGATTCAAGGTCGCCAGGCGCTGCCATGCCTGGTCACGGGTCAGGTCGGTCCGGGCACCGGCTGCAATCGCGTCCAGCGCCTCGTTCAGCGCGTCCTGGCTCGTCGAGAAGCGGAGGTCGGGATGCACGCGCGCAATCGTCTGCCGGAGGAAGGCGAGGTCTTCGCGCAGCTGTTCCGCGCTGATCCGCGGCGCGGTACCGGCAAGCGCCACGGGAGTGAAAAGGCTGGCGGCCAGCAAGGCCAGGTGGACCAGTGTGCGTGGAAGTCCTGTTTTCATGGGCGGTTCACGGTTGTGAGAAATTGTTTGTTGAAATACTATACGTATTTTTCAACAAAGGACAAGCCATGGATAAGCCGGCCATGAACTATCGGGCGATCGATGACCCCGCACTGATCACCGTGCTGGCCTCGCCCATTCGCCAGGAGATCGTCGACACGCTGGCGGCGCTGGGCGGCGACGCCAGCGCGGCGGATCTCGCCCTGCAGTTGGGGCGCCATGCCGATGGCTTGTACTACCACCTGAAACTCCTGTGCAAGGCCAGGCTGGTCGTCGAGCTGGGCGGGCAGGGAGAGGACGAGCGCCGCTACCGGCTCGCGGGCGATCCCTGCCAGCCCTTGCGCCTTGCGTACCGGATCGACAGCGAGCGCCACGTGGCGGCCTTGCGCAAGTTTGCGCATGGTTTGCTGCAGGTGGCGGAAAAGGACTTTGCCGAGGCGCTGGAGACGACCGGCCTGGTGACCGAGGGGCCGTCGCGGCAGTGCTGGGCGGCCCGCAACAAGGCCTGGTTGAGCAGGGAGGAACTGGCGGAGGCCAACCAGCTGCTCGAACGCCTGTGCGAACTGATGAGCCATCCGCGCACGGACGAGCGCGATCATCTACTCAGCTGCACGTTTGTCCTCGCGCCCCATGTCGCCCTGCCAAAGCGCAGGGGCGAGCCGGAAATAAACGCGGATTCGGAAGATCTCCGCTAAGGCTCTCGCTTTTAGGGTCAGAGTCGAATTGTTCATTAACATTCTCACTATTTACGATAATTCGACTCTGACCCTAATGCGGTTAAGTTAAGCCGCCTTTGATCATTTGGCTGTTGTAAACGTGTAGCGGCTCTGTTAACCTTCGGTTCCGATGCTAGCCGATACCCTCCCACTTGTAACCGCAGATCTTCCCGCTCCTGATTGGCAACGGCTGGGTGAGCATCTGCCAGTTGAGTGGATCGAGCAGGCGCTCAGCCATACAGGTAAGGCGAGCATTCGACGAAGACGTTTGCCAGCACAGCAGGTAGTGTGGTTGGT
>NZ_KB908113.1 GCF_000382345.1 Massilia niastensis DSM 21313 | reverse complement strand
TCGCTCACTCAAAATACTGACGATTTCTTCTTTCGAAGAAGTTCGTATTTTTTGTGAACATTTGATAATTTAAGTAATCACTGACCGAAGCCAGTGGCACCTTCATCAAACGCCCACACTTATCGACTGTTAATTGTTAAAGAACTGTGTTCGGCACTGTATTGCTGTGTTTGCGAAGCGTTGTGTTCGTCAACAGCAGGAGTGAAAGTATGCAGTGTTTCGCTTATCTCGTCAACCCCTTGTTCGCTTCTTCGCAGATTTCTCTACAGGCCACGCCAGCTCAACCGTTTGATTTTTCTGACGTTTTCGGCATTGCCGAAGCGGAGGCGAACTATAGCAAATCGTTCAGGGTTAGCGCAAGAGCTCGACACGAGTGTTGTTTCGCCGCCGCAGATTATAACTCGGCAATGTTTCCGCCTGGCTGATATCAGGATGCCTCGCCGAACTCCGCCTTCGCAGCCAGCACCCGGCGCAGGGCCGTTTCCGGATCGATCCCCGCCATCAGCAGGTTGATGATTTCCTGTTTATCCATGCCTGTCACTTTGGCGCACGCTTCCCGATGGGAGCAGAAATAGGCATACCAGGCCACGTCGGCCGGACGTTCCTTGCGCGGCTTGAATCGCCTGGGCACCGCCGCACTGGCCTCCGCGGCATACGTGATCATGCCTGCATGGGCGCCCGACCAGTCGAAGCTTGCGACCGCACGCCTGTCCGCTTCCCAGTCGCCCTGGTACGCCCTCCCCGGCCGCATGGTCGCCCCGCTGATCGCCAGGCATGCGAGGTTCGGATAAGCGTTGGCCTTGCAAAAGGACTCGACGAACAGCAGCTTCATCCCGATCCCGATCGGCACTGCGCGGTCAAGCGCGGCGTCCTTCGGGTACAACCGGCGCCCGAGCGCCAGCAGGTCGCCGTACATGATGGGGGCGCCCTGGGCAGACTTCGCGTGGTGCGCCAGCGCTTCGTACAGCCTGGAACCCACGTCGATATCGTTCAGTGTAAACCGGCTCGCGGTCTCGTTGACTAACATTGAAACCCCATTATTCTTGAAATTCGACGCGTTTCGTCGAGCCCCGGCCGGAACCTACAAGCGCTCCGCCTGGTATGCGAAACCGAGTTCGTCATAGATCGAATACACGACAGCCAGCAGGTCGCTCAGTTCCGGCGCCCGGTCCATGTGCCGAACGCTGAACAGGATAGGCGAAAACGCGTGCTTGTCTTCGAGCCCGCGATAGACGACGTTCCGGTGATGCATCGCCTGCACGCTCTCGGGCACGATCGAGATCCCCTGGCCTGCCGCCACCAGGCCCATGGAAATCTGCAGCTCGCGCACTTCGGTGACCTGGGCGGGCGTGACGTTGGCCTCGCCGAACACCGACAGCACCTGGTCCGCGAAACTGGGACGCGGCGATTTCGGATACACCAGCAGCGTATCGTGCGCCAGCTCCATCAGCCGCAACCCGCCCTCGCGCAGGGCGAGCCGGTGTTCAGGCGGCAGCGCGACCACCATCCTTTCCTCGCGCAGCAGGATGCGGCGGATGCTGGGATCTTCGCTCTTCAGCCGGCCGAAGCCGACGTCGATCCGGCCCTCCTTCAGGGCCTGCAGCTGTTCGACCGTCGTCATCTCGTGCAGCGTCACGTCCACCAGCGGGAATCGCTCGCGGTAGCGGCGCACGATATCCGGCAGCTCTCCATACAGCGTCGAGGCCACGAAACCGACGGACAGCTTGCGCTCCCGCTTCCCGACCCGCTGCGTCATCGCCTGCAGGTCGCGCGCCTGGTCGAGCAGCAGGCGCGCATGGGCCAGGAAGAATTCGCCGGCTTCGGTGAGCTTCACTGGCCGCGAACCCCGCTCGATCAACACGACGCCCAGCATTTCCTCGAGCTGCTGGACCTGCCGCGTGACGGGCGGCTGGGCGACATGCAGCCTCTCCGCGGCACGCGTGAAATTCCGTTCCTCGGCGACGGCCACGAAGTAACGTACCTGTCGTAAATCCATAAACAATACCTTTTCCGTATCGTAGCAATACCAACACGGTATTGGACCCTACGCGTGCCCGGTAATACTGTAGCGACACCTGCCAGATTATACGAAATCGCTATGATTCAAACTATCGAGACCTTCCTGGTCGATGTGCCGACCATTCGCCCGCACAAACTGTCGGTCGCCACGATGCACACCCAGACCCTGGTGCTGGTGCGGATCCGCTGCGGCGACGGGATCACCGGCTGGGGCGAAGCAACGACGATCGGCGGCCTCAGTTACGGCGAAGAGAGCCCGGAAAGCATCAAGACCAACATCGACACGTATTTCGCGCCGCTGATGGTCGGCAAGGACGCCACCCAGGTGGCAAAGCTGATGGCGACGCTGCGCAAGACGATCCAGGGCAACCGCTTCGCGAAGTGCGCGATCGAGACCGCACTGCTCGATGCGCAGGCGCGCCGCCTGAACGTGCCGCTGTCGGAACTGCTCGGCGGCCGCGTCCGCGACGCCCTGCCGGTCGCCTGGACGCTGGCCAGCGGCGTCACGTCCCAGGACATCGCCGAGGCGGAAAAAATGCTGGAACTCCGCCGCCACCGCATCTTCAAGCTGAAGATCGGCCTGCGCGAGGTGATGGACGACGTCAAGCACGTGCTGGCGATCAAGCGCGCACTGGGCGAGCGCGCCAGCGTGCGCGTCGACGTCAACCAGGCCTGGACCGAGTCCGAGGCCGTGCGCGGCATCGCCGCACTCGAAGCCGGCGGCGTGGACCTGATCGAACAGCCGGTCAAGGCGCACAACGTGGCCGCACTGGCGCGCCTGAAGCAGCGCTTCGACGTGGCGATCATGGCGGACGAAGCGCTGCACGGCCCCGACGATGCGATGGCGCTTGCCCGGGCCGATGCCGCGGACGTGTACGCAGTCAAGATCACGCAATCCGGCGGCCTGCTGCCGGCGCTCGAAGTGGCGACGGTGGCGCGCCTGGCCGGTATCGACCTGTATGGCGGCACCATGCTCGAAGGCGGCATCGGCACCGCGGCCACGGCCCATGTCTGCTCGACCTTCCCCAGCCTCGCCTGGGATACCGAACTGTTCGGCCCGCTGCTGCTGACCGAGGAAGTACTGAGCGAGCCCCTGGTGTACCGCGACTTCATGTTGCAGGTCCCCACCGGTCCGGGCCTCGGCGTCGAGATCGACGCCGACAAGCTGCACGCGCTGCAGCGCCGGTAAGTCAATACGTACTGAACAAACCCAGGAGAATACGATGCTGTTCCACGTCCGAATGAACGTCAACCTGCCGCACTCGATGCCGGCCGACCAGGCCACGCAACTGAAGGCGGACGAGAAGGCCCTGGCGCAACGCCTGCAGGAAGAAGGCAAATGGCGCCACATCTGGCGCATCGCCGGCCAGTACGCCAACATCAGCATCTTCGACGTCGACAGCGTCGACGAACTGCATGCGCTGCTGATGTCGCTGCCGCTGTTCCCCTACATGCAGATCGAGGTGATGCCGCTGTGCCGTCATCCGTCCTCGGTGCGCGACAACGACCTGTAAGCACGCCAGCGAGCCTGACCCACCGGAGAATGAAACAACATGCCAGCCATCGACGTTGACGGCGCCCGCCTCCACTACCGCACCGACGGTCCCGCCGGCGCCCCTTGCGTGGTGCTGTCCAACTCGCTCGGGACGGACCTGTCCATGTGGGACGCCCAGGCCGAGGCGCTTGCGGCCGACTACGTCGTGCTGCGCTACGATACCCGCGGCCACGGCCAGTCTTCCGCCGGCGACGCCGCCGTCGACATCGCGCGCCTCGGGCGCGACGTCCTCGCCCTGCTCGACCACCTCGGCATCGAACGCGCCGCATTCTGCGGCATCTCCATGGGCGGCGTGACCGGCCAATGGCTCGGCATCCACGCGCCGCAGCGCCTGACGCGGCTGGTGCTGGCCAATACGGCGGCGCGCATCGGCACGGCCGAAGGCTGGGCCGCGCGGGCGCAGCAGGTGCGGCGCGACGGCATGGCGGCGATCGCGGACGGCGCCGCGGCGCGCTGGTTCTCGCCCGGCTTCATCGAACGGGAACCGGCCACGGTGGCGCGCATGGTGGGCCGGCTGCGCCAACAGCACCCCGCCGGCTATGCGGCGTGCTGCGATGCGCTGGCCGATGCCGACCTGCGACAGCAGATTGCCGGCATCGCGGTGCCGGCCCTGGTCGTGGCCGGAGCATACGATCCGGTGACGACCGTGGCCGACGGCGCATACCTGCGCGACACGATCCCGGCGGCGCGCCTCGAACAGCTGCCCGCGTCGCACATCTCGAACGTCGAGGCCGGCGCGCAGTTCAGCGCGCTGCTGCGCGGCTTCCTGGGAAGCTGATGGCCCGCTTCCTTCACGCCATGCCGCAGCGGCGGCACCCACACCATAAAAACGATTCACGCCCGGAGACATCCATGTACAAAGCAATTCTCAAAGCAATGTCCGCAACCGGACTCGTCCTCTGCGCCTTCAATGCGGCGGCCAGCGACGCCTATCCAAGCAAGCCCATCAAATGGGTCGTCCCGTTCCCGCCGGGCGGCGCGATGGATGCGATGGCGCGCACCCTGGGCGAAAAGCTGTCGGCCAGCATGAAGCAGCCGGTCGTCATCGAGAACCGGCCGGGCGCCGGCGGCGCGATCGGGTCCGCCATTGTCGCCAAGTCCGCACCGGACGGTCACACCATGATGATCGTGTCCATCGGTCACGCGGTCAATCCGAGCATCTATCCGAAACTGCAGTACGACGCCACCAGGGACTTCGAACCGGTCAGCCTGGTCGGCATCGTGCCGAACATCCTGGTCGCGCATCCCTCCGTCAAGGCCGGCAACGTCAAGGAACTGGTGGCCCTGGCGAAAGCCCAGCCGGGAAAAATCACGTATGCATCGGCGGGCAACGGCACGACCGTGCACCTCGCCGCCGAACTGTTCAATTCGATGGCCGGCGTCGACATCATGCATGTCCCCTATAAAGGAAGCGCGCCCGCGGTGACCGATCTCATGGGCGGACAGGTCGACGTCATGTTCGATTCGCTGTCGTCCGCGAAGCCCTATATCGAGTCGGGCAAGCTGAAGGCGCTGGCCGTGACCACCACCAAGCGCTCCAGCGTCTTCCCGAATGTGCCGACCGTCGCCGAAGCCGGCATCCCGGGTTACGAATTGAGCGGCTGGTATGCCGTGTTCGTGCCGGGCAAGACACCGAAGCCGGTCGTCGATCGCCTGAATGGCGAACTGGTCAAGGCGCTGAAGCTGCCCGACGTCCGCGCACGCTTTGCGCTCATCGGCGCCGAGCCGGTCGGCTCGTCGCCGGAGGAACTCGCGAATACCCTGAAGACGGAAACGGCGCGCTGGACCAAGATCGTCCGCGAGCGCAACATCAAGGCTGATTGAAGCACAGGCGGGCCACGGCGCCGGCGCCGCGATCCGGGCACTGCGGGCGCGAGGAGGAGATCACCAGCAGGTCGCAGGGCGTGGCCGCCAGCACGTCCCAGGCGGCGGAAATCCCGAGCAGGCCGCCGAGGATCCCGCACTGCCGGTCGCCCGACACGATCAGGTCGGGCCGGGCGCAGGCGGCATGCACATGCAACGCGACCCGCTCCGGGTGCCGCGTGAGGACCAGGGAACACCGCGGTCCAGGCGCCCCCAGCCTGTCCACGAAGCACCCGAACGCGGACTGGGCCGTCATCCGAAGCTTGCGCCGGTACTGCTCGATGACCCGGTCGCCCACACCCGCCCTGCGCATGTGCCCCTCCGCGCCCGTATCGAGCGTGTGCAGGAGCGTGAAGTGCGCGCCGGGCGCGCACTGCATCGCCACCTTGACGGTCCGCAGCGCGGCATCGGAAAAATCGACCGCCACCAGCACCCGTGCATACGGGCGCAGCGCCGCGTTGCGCACCACCAGCACCGGCCGCCGGCTACGGCGTGCAATCGCGGCGAACGCCCAGGCGTTGCGCAGGCGCCCCAGCCAGGTAGGCGCATGCCATCCCAGCACCACCAGCCAGGGCGCCGTGGCGTCCACGCGCGCCATGGTGCTGGCCGCCAGGCTGCCGACGCCAAGGGCCGAAGTGCAGCGCACCCCGAAGGCCTTGCGCAATTGCGCCGCCTGGTGAACCAGCCTGCGCAGCGCCTGCTGCCACAGGACCTGGCCCGGGCCGGACACGCGCCCGAAGCCGGGCGCCAGCCGGGCCAGGCTGGCCGGCGCGACCACCGACAGCAGCTCCAGCGTTTCCGCGGCGTGCGCCGCGGCGAGCATGGCGGCGCGGCGGGGTGGGTCGGCGGACCGGTCGGAATGCTCGGTCGCCACCAGGATGCCATACAACACAGGTTCCTCCTTCCTGAACGCGGCCACTTCCGTGGCCAGCCCAAGTATCGCGAATCCCCAGCCGCTTGACCATTCGCCAGTTCCCGTACGGGTTTCGCCTATCCGGGTGAAATCGGAGATACTGCGCCCATTCACCATCAAGGAAAGGTTTTATGAACGGCATGCCTGCTGTCCGCTCGATCTGGCACGGTTGCGCCTTCGTGGCGGCGTATATCGCCTGCGACATGCTGAGCGGCCCGGAAGCCCGCTACCAGACCATCGCGCCGGTCTGGCATCCGGCCGCCGGCCTGGCCTTGTATGCCGTGATCCGGCACGGCAGGCGCGCCCTGTTGCCGCTGCTGGCCGCGGCCTTGCTGGCGGCCAGCATCACGCCCGCCATGCCGGCGCGGCCGGCGCTGTCCCTGCTGGCGGGCCTGCTTCCCGTGCCGGTGTACGTGGCGCTCGGCCTGTTCACGCGCAGCCGCCTGCCCGGCAGCACCTTCTTCGCCAGCCATCGCGGCATGCTGACCTGGGCGGGCGTGGTGTCGCTGGGAAGCCTGGCCAGCGCCATGGTGTACGCGGCGATGCTGCTCGGCCCCGGGCTGCATGCGCAGCGCCCGTGGATCGACGTGCTGACCCGCTACACCATTGCCGAGACCGCAGGCATGCTGGTGATCGTGCCCGCCGCCTGCTGCCTCCTCGACCCGGAGCTGCGCGCCGCTTTCCTGGCCCGGGTCCGCAACCGCGACACCGTCGCGTACACGGCGTTGATCGCGCTGGTGCTGGCGATCGCCCTGCAAAGGCCGGCGCCGGCCTCGCTGGCCTACTACCTGCTGATGCTGCCGCTGGCCTGGGCAGCCTCGCGCCAGGGCATGGCCGGCGCCGTCACCGCGGCCATCGTGCTCGAAGCGGGCGTGACCATCGCCGCGCTGTGGCCGATCGCCTCCACCGCGCACATCCCGAATGTCCAGATGCTGGTGCTGACCCTGACCTTGTCCGGCTTCCTGATCGGCATCGCGGTGGACGTCGCCCGGCGCGCCAGCCACGAACTGCGCCACTCGCTGCGCCTCGCCGCGGCGGGCGAAATGGCGGCCGCGGTGGCCCACGAACTGAACCAGCCGCTCACCGCCCTGTCGGCATACGGCAGCGCCTGCCAACGCCTGGTGACGCGCGATGGCGGCGATCCGCTGCTGACCAAGACGATCCATGCGATGGCTGCGGAATCGCAGCGCGCCTCGAACGTGCTCAAGCGCCTGCGCGAATTCTTCCGCAGCGGTTCCATCGCACTCGAGGAGCTGTCGCTGGCGGAACTGATCGACGACAGCGTGAACCCGTTTGCCGAGCAGGCCCGCAACGACGGGGTGAGGCTGGAGGTCCATGCGATCCCCGCGGCGACCTTGCTGGGTGACCGGATACAGCTGGAGATCGTGCTGCGCAACCTGCTGTCGAACGCCTTGCAGGCGCTGGCCCAGATGCCGGAAGGTATGGAGCGCCGCATCACGGTCGATGCGGGCGTCGAAGGTGTTTCAATCTGGATCCGGATCGCCGACAATGGCCCTGGCATCGACGACAAGATCCGCGCCCGCCTGTTCGAGCCCTTCGTCTCGCTGAAATCGAGCGGACTGGGGCTTGGGCTGGCGATCAGCCGCTCGATCGTCGAGACCCATGGCGGCTCGCTCACGGCCGAGCCGGGCCGCCATGCGGTACTGAACATCACATTGCCCGCGCAGCCGCCGGGCGCGGAAAGGACGTAATGCATGGCCAGTGAAAACACCGTCTATATCGTCGATGACGATGCGGCCGTGCGCGATGCGCTGGGCTTGTTGCTGAGCCTGAACGGATACAGGACGGCCTTCTTCGCCAACGCCGAGGCATTCCTGCGTGCGTGGTCCCCCGGGTTCCGCGGCTGCATGCTGCTCGACATCCGCATGCCGGGGATGGACGGCCTCACCCTGCAGAAGACCTTGCGCGAACATGGCTGCCGCCTGCCTGTCCTGGTGATCACCGGCCACGGCGACGTCGATTCGGCGCGCATAGCGTTTCGCTCGCAGGCCGTCGACTTCCTCGAGAAGCCGCTGCAGGAAGCGCAACTGGTCAACGCGATCGAAGAGGCCTTCCTGCGCCAGGCCAGCGATCGCCGCGCGAGCCCGGCCCACGCCGAGTATGCGCGGCGCCACGCCAGCCTCACCCCGCGCGAACGCGAGGTCATGCAACTGGTCGTGGCCGGCCGCCATAACCGCGAGATCGCCCACGACCTCGGCATCAGCGTGCGCACCGTGGAGGTGCACAAGGCGCGCATGATGGAAAAGCTGCAGGCCGCAACGGTCGCCGACCTGGTCCGCCAGCACCTGCAGCACGGCGCCGAGTAGGCCGTGCAGGCGCCGGCGCCGGCGTCAGCGCAGGTAGTCGCCTTCGCGCTCGGGCTGCGCGACCACCTCGAGGAGTTCGATGCTGATCAGGCCCCCGCGCGGCCGCGGCCATTCGATCGCGGTCCCGGCAGCCAGCCCAAGCAGGGCGCTGCCGACCGGGGCGAACACCGAGATCCGGTCCTCGCCGCCGGCGTCCTCCGGGTACACCAGGGTCAGGCAGAACTCCTTGCGCGGTACGGCCAAGGCGAAGCGCACCGTCGAATTCATCGTGACGACATCCGGCGGCATGTCTTGCGGCAGCCGGATGTCGGCCCTGTCGAGCTCGTCCATCAAGGCTTCCTGGTCCCGCAGGGCAACCGGGGGCATGGCTTCGAGCAGCGCCTCGAGGCGCTCGAGGTCGCGCAAGGACACGATGAGTTGGGTTGGATTGTCCATATTTACACTCCTTATAGATCAAGATACCGGCCTGCCAGGCGGGCGGGCCGGCGCGTCGCTGCTAGAGCGCGGATTCGAACAGTGTGGCGACCGTGGCGATCGCCGCGGCGGCCCCGCCGGACAGCATGGCGCGGGCCAGCACCCGGCGCTGGCGCACGCCGCGCGCGACGATGTCCTTGGCAATGCGCCGCTTTCCCCAAGCCTCCATGCGTGACCTTGCATGGATGGCGGCGTCGCGATCGGGTGGTTCGGGCTGGCGTTTCATCGAAATATCCCTCCTGGCCTGGGCCGGCTCTGCGCCGTCCCGGCAATACACGTGCGCTGCCGGCCGCAGTCGGCCGACAGTCCTGGAAGCTGGTCGTGGAATGGCCCGGAGGATGCGCCGGCATGCAGGCGCGCATCCGCCGAGCCTAGCGAAGGCGGGCGATGTCTCGCGAGCGACGGGGTGGACGGCGTGCTGCCGACCCGGGCGCGGAAGCACCGGCCAAGGCGAGGCAGTCCAGCTTGCAGGTGGGCTTGGTCATTGTCGTTCGGATCCGTCGGGTGGGCGCAGCACGCCAACAGTATCGCCGAAGGCCGCAGCAAAGACATCCGGGTCGCGCGTAAGGGTTTCCCTGATATGCCGCGGCCCGGTTCCAGCCGGGCATGCTATGCTTTTCGGCTCCTATCTCATGGAACCAATGATGACTGCAAAGATCAGTGCGGCGATAGTCGGATTGTCGGTGATGCTCCCCTGCGCGGCCCAGGACGGGCGCCGGCTGGATCCGACAGAGACGGAAGTATGGGCGGCGGAGCCCAGGGGCGTCGTCCCCGGCGCCTCGGCCGGCGCGCCGTCGGACGCGATCGTGCTGTTCGATGGCAAGGATCTTCGTGAATGGGGCCCGGCTGCTTCGCCCGCCAACCCGGCCGATTGGGTCGTCGCGGGCGGCGTGTTTAGCGTGCGCCCACGGAGCGGCGACATCCAGACCAGGCGCCTGTTCACGGACTACCAGCTCCACCTGGAATGGCGCGTGCCGGCCTCGCTCTCGGGCAGCGGCCAGGCCAGGGGCAACAGCGGCCTGTTCCTGGCCTCGACCGGCGTCGACAGCGGTTACGAGCTCCAGATCCTCGACTGCGCCGGCAACAAGACCTATGCGAACGGGCAGGCGGCCAGCATCTACAAGCAGCACATCCCGCTGGTGAACGCCTGTGCCGCGGCCGGCGAATGGCAGACCTACGATGTCATCTGGACCGCACCGCGGTTTTCCGCCGATGGCGCACTGGTCTCGCCCGCGTACGTGACCGCACTGCACAACGGGGTCCTGGTGCAGAACCATGTCGCCCTCCGGGGCGAGTCGGTGTATGCCGGCAAGCCGTCTTATCGCAGGCATGGCCCCGCGCCGATCAAGCTGCAGGATCACGGCGATGCCGTCAGCTTCCGGAATATCTGGGTGAGACCCCTCTGACGGCGACTGCGGGACAAGCGCGCCGGCTAGGACAGCATCCTGCCAAGCGCGCCGGCGCCCAGGGTGATCGCATCGGCGACCAGCCTCGAGACGGCCACGGCAAGGCAGATGAACAGGATCATCTGGCCGATGCGCAGCACCCGTTCATGGCCCCGCCAGCGCCTGCCGAAGCGCAAGGGGCCGTGGAAGCGCATGCCCAGGTTCAGTGGCGCGTGTCGACGTTTCATGATTGTCTCCGTTGTCAGGTTTGCGCAGAGAAAGAACATCACTGCGGACCGATATGCATGTCCTTATGTTATCCCTACTTTCCCTCACGGAGCGCATCGCAGTTCGCAGATCTTCTAGTAAACCCCGCCTTTTGCCGGTGGCGCAGCCGGCTTGCCGCCAAATTCGGCGCGCAAGGCCTGCGCTCCCGACGCCAGGATGCGTACGTCGAGCCCCACCGCCACGAAGCTGCAGCCAAGTTCCAGGTAGCGTCGCGCCAGCGCGATGTCCGACACCAGGGTCCCAGCCGCTTTACCGCTGGCGGTAATGCGCCGGATCGCATCCTCGATGGCAGCCTGCACCTCGGGATGCCCCGGCTTGCCGCGATGGCCGAGCGAGGCCGACAGGTCCGCCGGGCCGATGAACACGCCGTCGACGCCATCCACCGAGCAGATTTCCTCCAGGTTATCCAGCGCCAGCCGCGTTTCCGCCTGCACCAGCAGGCAGACCTCGTCGTTGGCGCGGTCGAGGTAATCGGTGCGCAGGCCCCAGCGCGACACGCGCGCCGCGGCGCTGCCGACGCCGCGGATGCCTTGGGGAGGGTACAGCATGGCCGACACCAGGCGCCGGGCCTGCTCGGCGGTGTCCACCATGGGCACCAGCAGGGTCTGGGCGCCCACGTCCAGCAGCTGCTTGATCAGCGCCGGATCGCCGGAGACCGGCCGCACGATGGGATGGGAGCGGTAAGGCGCCACTGCCTGCAGTTGTTCCAGCACGCCGCGCACGTCGTTGGGAGAATGTTCGCCGTCGAGCAGCAGCCAGTCGAAGCCGGCGGTCGCGCAGATTTCGGCGGTATAGGAGTTGGCGAGGGAGAGCCACAGGCCGATCTGTTGCTGCTTGCCGGCCAGCGCCTGCTTGAATGTGTTGTCGTACATCGTCGGTGTCCGTGAGTGTGGGTTTAAGCGGGTTGGCGCGCTGCGAGATTGCCGTGGCGGATGTACTTGATATTCAGGTACTCGTCCAGGCCGTAGCGCGAGCCTTCCCGGCCGTATCCGGATTCCTTGATCCCGCCGAACGGGGCGATCTCGGTCGAGAGTGCGCCATCGTTCACGGCGACCATGCCGGCTTCGATGGCTTCCGCGACCTGCCAGACCCGGTCGATGTCGCGTGAATAGAAGTAGGCGGCCAGTCCATAGGGCGTGTCGTTGGCCAGGGCGATGACTTCCTCGTCCGTGCTGAATGGCGTGACCGGCACCAGCGGCCCGAAGGTCTCCTCGCAGGACATGCGCATCGAGGCATCCACATCGGCCACGACGGTGGGCGTGAAGAAGTGCCCGTTCGGCGCCTCCGCGCAATGATGGCGGCCGCCGCCAACCACGATTTTCGCGCCGCGGCCGAGCGCATCCTGCAGGTGCGACTCCACCTTGTCCACGGCGCGCGCATTGATCAGGGGGCCGATCTCGGCGCCGCTGGTGGCCGGGCCGATCGTCAGGCTGCCGACCCTGGCGGCCAGCTTGTCGATGAATCGTTCGTAGACGCCCTGGTGCACGTAGACGCGGTTCGGGCAGATGCAGGTTTGTCCGGCATTGCGGAATTTCGCCACCATCAGCCCGGCGACGGCGGCGTCGAGGTCCGCATCCTCGAAGACGATGAACGGCGCATTGCCGCCGAGTTCCAGCGACAGGCGCTTCAGGGTATCGGCGCTCTGCCGCGCCAGGTGCTTGCCGACCGGCGTCGACCCGGTGAAGGAGATCTTGCGCACCCGGAAGTCCTCGAGCCAGGTGTCGGCCAGCCCCGCCGCGCGCTCGCGCGACGTGGTCAGGACATTGACCAGGCCGGCCGGCGCACCGGCTTCCTGCAACAGCGCCGCCATCGCCAGTGCGGTCAGCGGAGTGTCCTCGGCCGGCTTGCACACGACCGCGCAGCCCGCTGCGATCGCAGGAGCGATCTTGCGTGCAAGCATGGCCATCGGGAAGTTCCAGGGCGTGATGGCCGCGACCACCCCGACCGGTTGCTTGATGACCAGCAAGCGATGATTCGCATGCTGCTCCGGGATGATGTCGCCGCCGCCGCGCTTGGCTTCCTCGGCGAACCAGCTGATGTACGAAGCGCCATACGCCACTTCGGTGCGGCTCTCGGCCAGCGGCTTGCCCTGCTCGAGCGACATCAGGCGCGCCAGGTCTTCCGCATTGGCGAGCACCAGCGCATGCCAGCGCATCAGCAGCGCGGCCCGGTCGCGGGCCACGGTATGGCGGAACAGCCCGAACGCGCGCTGCGCCGCGTCCACGGCGGCGCGGCCATCCTCGGCGCTGCAGTCCGGCACCTGGCCGATCGTGTCACCGGTGGCGGGATTGATGACTTCCAGGCGGCGGCCGTCGGATGCGGCCACCCAGGCGCCGTCGAGGAGCGACTCGCTGCGGATCAGGTCGGTACGGTTCAGTGTCAGGTTCATGGCGAGAGTAGGAATCGAAAATGGTGTAATCGGAAAATCGGGATCAGCTGACGACGCCCAGGTGCCAGGGCACGAATTCGTTATCCCCCAGTCCCAGCAGTTCGCTCTTGGTGCGCTGCCCCGATGCACTGCGCAGGATGTGCTCGAAGATTTGCTGCCCCATTTCCTCGATCGTCACGCCGCCGTCGATGACCTGGCCACAATTGATGTCCATGTCACCCTCGAGACGCTTGTACATCGGCGAATTGCTGGCCAGCTTGATGGTCGGCGCGGGCTTGGAGCCGAACATCGAACCGCGTCCGGTGGTAAAGCAGATCAGGTTGGCGCCGCTCGCGATCTGGCCGGTTGCGGCCACCGGATCGTAGCCGGGCGAATCCATGAAGACGAAGCCGCTCTTGTCGATCGGTTCCGCATACTCGTAGACCGCCTGCAGGGGCGTGGTGCCGGCCTTCATGGCGGAACCCAGGGATTTCTCGAAGATATTGGCGAGACCGCCCTGCTGGTTGCCATGGCCGACCACCCCATTGAACTGCGCATTCTGGCCTTTGGTGTATTCCTTCCACCATTCGAGGCGGTCGAGCAGTTTCTGCCCGACTTCCGGCGTGACGGCGCGGCGGGTCAGCATGTTTTCCACGCCGTGGATTTCCGGCGTCTCGGACAGGATCGCGGTGCCGCCATGGCGCACCAGGATGTCCATCGCCGCCCCGAGCGCCGGATTGGCCGTGATGCCCGAGAAGCCATCCGAGCCGCCGCATTCCAGGCCCACCTTGATATGGCTGGCCGACACGCGCTGGCGTTGAATCGCGTTCGCGGCCGGCAGCATTTCCTTCACCGCTGCAATGCCGGCCTCGATCGTCTGCTGCGTGCCGCCCACTTCCTGCATGACCATCGCGCGCATCCGGGTTCCCTCGATGAGGCCCTGCGACGTGACCAGGTCGGCGACCTGGTTGCGCTCGCAGCCGAGACCGACGATGAGGGCGCCCGCAAGGTTGGGATGACGGACATAGCCCGCGATCGTACGGCGCAGCACATCGAAGTGATAGCTCGGCGACGACATGCCGCAGCCGCTGGTCTGCGCAAAGGCGACGACCCCGTCGACATTCGGGTAGTCGGCCAGGCGCTCCTCGGTGAACCAGTCGGCGATCTTCCTGATGGCGGTTGCCGAACAGTTCACGGACGAGAAAATGCCGATGAAATTGCGGGTGCCCACCCGTCCATCGGGACGGACGATGCCCATGAAGGTCGCGCGTTCTTCCTCCGGCACATACTTCACCGGTTTCACATCCAGGCCAAAGCCGGGATCGCGCTCGAACTCGACGAACTCGATGTTGTGCGAGTGCACGTGCTCGCCGGCCTCGATGGTGCGGGCCGCCAGTCCGATCACGGTGTCGTACTTGCGAATCGGTTCGCCACGCTCGATGCGCCGCGCCGCCACCTTATGGCCGGCGGGGACTTGCGCGCGCATGCGGACGATGCCGCCCCCGATCTCGATCTGCTGGCCCAGGCTCAGGACTTCCTTCGCGATGAAGATGTTGTCGGCCTCGTTCAACCGGATCAGCGGTCTTGAAAAATCCTTGTCTGTCACTGATTGCATCATGCTTCCTTGGGGATGTGGGGTCCTGGGCTAGGCGGGAATGCGCCTGCATCAACCGTTCTTGATTTGTTCCTTGAGATTCAGCTTGTCGATCAGGCGCTTGTCCCGGATGTATTGCGAGAGGACGTATTTGCGGTAGTCCTCGCCATTCAGGTACATCAGCGGGGTGTCGATCTTGTCGCAGGCTTCCTTGAATTGCGGGCTCATCACCGCCTTGTGGAAGACCTCGCTCAGCTTCGCGACGATGTGCGGGGGCAGGCCGGCAGGCGCGCCGATGCCGTTCGGCGCATCGACCACCACGTCGTAGCCCGCATTCTTCAGGGTGGGAGAATTCTTGAAGCGCGCCGGACGTTCCGCGCCCCAGGTGGCCAGCAGGCGCAGTTTGCCTTGCTCGACATGCGGCGCCCACGAGCTGGAGTCCGCCAGGACATCGACCATGCCGGCCAGGGTATCCATCAGGGCCGGCGAGCCGCCCTTGTAAGGAATATGATTCATCTTGATCCCTGCGGCGAGGCAAAACTCTTCCATGCCGACGTGGGTCGCACCGGCGATGCCCGCCGTGGCGTAGCTGATCTTTCCGGGGTTCGCCTTCGCCGCCGCGACCAGGTCGGCCAGGGTCTTATAGGGCGAATCGGGGCGCACCACCATCCCGAAGGTCTGGCCCGAAGTGCGTGCGATGAACGTGAAATTCTTCAGCGGATCGAAGCTCACCGTGCCGAGCTGGGAAAAACGCGTGATCGAGATCGGCAGCTGGCCGATCGTGTAGCCATCCGGTTGCGCGATGGCGATCGCGCGCGCGCCGATCATGCCGGAGGCGCCGGCGCGGTTCTCGAAGACGATCGGCTGGCCCAGCAGCTGGGCCGCCACGCGGGTGAGCACGCGCATGGTGGCGTCGGCGGTGCCGCCGGCCGGCCAGGGGCAGATGAAGGTGATCGGGCGGGTCGGATAGGCGCCCTGCGCCAGGGCCGGGGTGATGGACAGGCCGGTGGCGGCGATGCCTGCGACACCCGCGCCGGCCTGCAGCATCAGGCGGCGCTTGGGATTCATGGAACGATCGGTCATGGTTGTCTCCTACCATCAAGAAAAAGGTTGGCGTACCGCGGCTTGGGGCCGTCTTCGCATGTTAGCGGTTAATGTAACCGGTAACATAGTAAGCCGAATGCGCGATAATTGCTACAATCGTGGTTCAAAAAAGTGAAAATTCTTGTGAGCAATAATTTGAGTGACGAAACGGCAGAAACTCCCCGCGCGGCGTCCCGGCGGGCCCGGCCCAATACAGGCCGGGTCACGATCACGTCCCTGGCAAAACTGGTGGGCGTGACCAAGGTGACCATTTCGCGGGCGCTCAATACGCCGCACCTGGTCTCTCCCGACACCTTGCGGCGGGTGCAGGAAGCGGTGCGCGAGACGGGCTATATCCCGAATCTTGCCGCCGGCTCGCTGGCGTCGAACCGCAGCCGCCTGGTGGTCGCGCTGGTGCCGAGCGTCTCCGGATCGGTGTTCCAGGAGACGACCGAGGCGATCACCCTGGCCTTGCGCCAGCGCGGCTACCAGTTGCTCGTCGGCCAGGTCGGCTACGACGAATCGAGCGAAGAGGTCCTCATCGAGGAAATCCTGGGCCGGCGTCCGGCCGGCATCGTGCTGACTGGGGTGGTTCACTCGCAGAATGTGCGCCAGCGCCTGGTCGCTTCGGATATTCCGATCGTCGAAACCTGGGACCTCACCGCCTCCCCGATCGACATGCTCGCCGGCTTTTCGCACGAACAGGTGGGCAGGCAGGCGGCGGAATTCCTGTACCAGCGCGGCGCCCGCCGCCCTGCGGTGATCACCCCCGACGACAAGCGCGCCATGAAACGCGCGAATGTATTTTGCGAAGCAATGCGCGGGATGCTGGGCAAGGACGCGATTGCGCTGCGCGCGGTCAAGGCGCCCACCCATCTCGGCGACGGGCGCCACGCGCTGGCCAGCCTGCTGGAGACGGACCCGGATATCGATGCGGTGTTCTGCGCCGCCGACAGCCTGGCGCTCGGGGTATTGATCGAGGCGCGGGCGACAGGGATGGCGGTGCCCGGACGCCTGCGTGTGCTGGGCTACGGCGACCTGGAGTTTGCCAAGGATACCGACCCGCCGCTGACGACGCTGCGCATCGACGGCACGCGCATCGGCAAGCTGGCTGCCCATATGCTGATCGAGCGGATCGAGGGCCGCGACGTGGAGCAGCCGATCGTGGACGTCGGCTTCCAGCTGATGATCAGGAGCAGCGCCTAGTCCCCTCAGCCCCGCAGCGCCCTGCCCTCGAATGCGGGAGGACGTCCCGGGACGGCTCGATGGGAAGGCGCCAGCACGCGTCCCAGCGGCACTTCCACCCACCGGAAGAATGCGGCCCCGGCCACCAGGCTGGCGGCCCACGCGGCCAGCATGCCGAGGGCCTGCGCATGCGGCTGCTCCGGGACAAAGCGCGCGAAGGCTGCGTTCACGACCAGGCACACGGGGAAGTGAACCAGGAAGACTGAAAAAGAGATCTTTCCCGCGCTATCGATCAGCGACAGCGCGCGGCCGCCACCGGACATCAGCCGGGCCCGGCCGAACAGGAACAGGACGCAGGCGACGGCCAGGGCCACGGCGATGCGGCTGCGGTAGGCCAGCGCCAGGGCAAGCAGGGTCGGCAGCAGCAGCATGGCCAGCAACAGCGCTGCGCGGCCGGGCCGGCGGCCCGGCTCGCTCGCCCACCATGCGAGGACGCCCAGTCCATAGCTGCCGAAGAAATACGGCGCCCACACATCCCAGTCGGCATCCCGGTTGAACACCAGCAGCGAGGCGCTCACGCCCGCCACCACAAGGGCAGGCATCAGCCAGGCCTGCGGCCGCTGGCCCGCAAGACGGCCGGACAGCCAGGCCAGCAGGACCATGAGCGCGTACAGCTGGAAATCGATCGCCACGTACCAGGCGCCGGCCGACAGGGATTCGACCCCCAGTACGCTGTGCAGCAGCAGCATGTGCGCCCACAGCTGGCGCAGGGTGGGCGGGGCCGAGATCGAATCGTGCGTCATCCACGCACTCGCCCAGGCGGATGCGATGACCGCCAGCAGCATCGCGGCGATGAACGGCGGCGCCAGCTTGATATAGCGCCGCCAGATGGCCTGGAATGGATTGCCTGTTCCGGGAAGGCCCTGGGGCGCCAGCGATTTCGCCGCCAGGAAGCCGCCGATGACGAGGAAGACTTGCACGGCGATGCGTGCGTCCTCGTAGAGCCAGTCGATGAGCGACGGCATGATGGACCGCGCATGGTCGGCCATGGGGCCGTAGAACGCCAGGTGATGCAGGACGATCAGCTGCGCCGCGCCGGCCTTCAACACATTAATCAGGACAAACTGCTTCTCTTCCAATGCTTTTGTTACCACGCGCTACCAACCTTGCTTCAACGGTGCTGCACCCGGCTTTCATGAGGCAGAAGTGCGGTGATACTGCCGGGCGGCGCCATCATAGCTGAGCAGGATAACTTCAGTCCACGCGATACAGCTCAGAAATAAATGTTGCAGCGCCAATCCTTCACATGCCTGAACCAGAGCGTGGACCCGTTCACGCATGAGCGCGCGCCCTGGTTCGGTCAAGCCAACAGGCGCTCAGTATTCCCAGAAGGCCGGTACCCATCGAAACTGCTTGCCGTCGACTCCCACCCGGCCGACCGATGGAAACGGCATGTGCGTGGCCACCAGCAGCCCGCGGTTCGCCGCCAGTTCCTGCATCATGCCGACCCGGACACGGGCCGCCTCGTCGGGGTAATGTTCGAAGCCGTTGTGCCAGTCGGGGTGCTCGAAGCCGACCTGGAACATGGTGTCGCCGGCGAAGGTCAGCCGCTCGCCGCCCGACGCCAGGTAGACCACGCTGTGCCCGGGGGTGTGGCCGCCCGTGCGACGGACCAGCACCCCGGGCGCCACCTCATGCTCCTCGTCGAACATCCGCAGATGCTTGTGGTACTCGTTCAGGAAGCGCGTGGCGGTGGCCCGGAGCCTGTCCGGGACCGCCGACGGCATGGAAGTCCGGGAGAAATCGGGCGCCGTCCAGAACTTCACTTCAGAGGCGGCCACATGGATCCGCAGGTCCGGACGCAGCCGTTCCTTCACCCCGTCGGCAAGCAGCCCGCCGACATGGTCCATGTGCATGTGGGTCAGCACCACGTCGGTCACGGACGCAAGGTCGATGCCGGCGGCCTCCAGTCGCCGCGGCAACTGCCCGGCCCGCGGGAAGCCCGGGAACTCTTCTCCCAGTCCAGCGTCAATGAGTATGTAGCGGTCGCCGCTACGCACCACAAGCACGTTCAGCGCCCAGCCGATGGCGTCATGCGGCAGGAACATCTGGTCCAGCCAGGTCGCCAGGTCGTCCGATGCGGCATTGGTGGCGATCGTCACGGGCGGGATAGTGAGCACCCCATCGCTCACCACCAGCACGTCGATCTCGCCGACCCGCAGCGCGTAGCGCGACGGGACCAGCTCGTCGCGCCCCGGCCCAACGGGGCGCAAGGTGTTGTCTAGAGAAAGCATGATGAAATCTCCAAAGGGACGGCCCGCTTGCACGGGCCAGACCAGTCGGGCGACTGGCAGCAGCTTGCTGATTTGCTCCCAGCAATCCTGAGGAAGGCGACACCCAGGGTCGCCGGGGCCGGCTCACGGCAGAAGGCCGCATGTCGTCATCGTAGATAGCAAGGGCGCGAGGCGATAGGCCTCCAAACGGGCTCACAGTGTTGCCCGATACGCAGCAAACAGCAATATGCAGGAGGAGAGAGCCCGCAGGCCGCGCACAGAAGGCTCAGCGGGTAGTGGCGCAGGCTTGGTGGACAACTGCCTTGTTGCGGCGGTGTCATCGTCAGGAAGAACGGTCGCTCGTGGCGACCGTTCTTCGCCAACGGCAGGTATTAATGTCGGAACGCGTGCTGGAAGCGGCTCATGTCGACAGTGGGCGGATGGCCGTTTCCCCACTGGACGACCGGCTGGGCCGGACTGGGGCTGGATTCCGAGAGCAGGATGCCGGCCACGGAGGCGCCCAACAGAAGACCGGCGCCAAGGACGTATTTCAAAATAATCATGTTCGTCTCCAAAACAGGATGTCATTTGCCCGAGTGGTCTATGCCTGCCCACTTCTTCTTGAATAGCAGGGGCGTTGCCGCCCCTTGGCCGTTCAGCTGTAGCGATAAAAACCTTGCCCGCTCTTGCGCCCGAATCGTCCTGCATCGACCATCTCGCGCAGCAAGGGCGCGGGCCGGTACTTCGGATCGTTAAAGCCGCCATAGAAGGTTTCCAGTACCGACAGCAGCGTGTCCAGGCCGATCATGTCGGCCAGGGCCAGCGGGCCGAGCGGGTGGCCGCACCCCAGCTTCATGCCCTCGTCGATCTCTTCGGCCGTCGCCAGCCCTTCCTGCAGCACGAAGATCGCCTCGTTGATCATCGGGCACAGGATGCGGTTGACGGCAAAGCCCGGACTGTTCTTCACCGAGATCGGGCTCTTGCCGATGATCTCGGCCAGCGCCCGGGCGCGCCCGTGGGTCTGGTCGGAGGTCTGCAGGCCGCGGATCAGCTCGACCAGCGCCATGACCGGCACCGGATTAAAGAAATGCATGCCGATGAAGCGGTCGGGATGCTTGCTGGCCGAGGCCAGGCGCGTGATCGAAATCGACGAAGTGTTGGTCGCGATCACGGCGTCGGGCCGCAGCACGGCGTCCACCTGCTTCAGGATCGCCAGCTTGAGCGCTTCGTTCTCGGTCGCGGCCTCGATCACGATGTCGCAGTCGGCCAGGTCGGCATAACTGGTGGTGCCGCGGATCCGCGCCAGCGCCGCCGAGCGGGCGGCTTCGCTGATGCGGCCCTTGCTCACCGAGCGGGACAAGGTGGCGCCGATCGAGCTGATTCCGCGGTCGATCGCGGCCTCGGACACGTCCACCATCACCACCTCGCGTTCGGCCAGCGCGCAGACCTGCACGATGCCGCTGCCCATGATGCCGGCGCCGATGACGCCGATCTTCCTGCATTCCATCACTGTCTCCAATCGGTTGTTCAAGAGTGGGTGAACTCGGGCTTGCGCTTGGCCAGGAAGGCGGCCATGCCCTCCTTCTGGTCGCGGGTCGCGAACAGCGCGTGGAAGCTCTTGCGTTCGTACTGCAAGCCCTCGCTCAAGGGGGTTTCGTAGGCGCGGTTCAGGGCTTCCTTGGCGGCGATCACGCTCGGCAGCGACATCCCGGCAATCAGCGCCGCACTGGCCAGCGCTTCTTCCTCGAGCCGCTCGAGCGGCACCACGCGCGCCACCAGGCCGCAGCGCTCGGCCTCGTGCGCGTCCATCATGCGGCCGGTGAGGACCATCTCCATCGCCTTGGCCTTCGAGACCGCGCGCGGCAGGCGCTGGGTGCCGCCGGCGCCGGGAATGATCCCGAGCTTGATCTCCGGCTGGCCGAAGCGCGCATTCTCGGCGGCGATGACGAAGTCGCACATCATCGCCAGCTCGCAGCCGCCGCCCAGGGCGAAGCCGGCGACGGCCCCGATCACGGGCTTGCGCACGCGCAGGATGGTTTCCCAGTTGCGTGTGATGAAGCTGGTGCGCACCGCTTCCGGGAAATTCATGTCCTGGATCGCCTCGACGTCGGCGCCGGCGGCGAACGCCCTGCTCCCGCCGGTGAGGACCAGGCAGCCGATGCCCTCGTCGCGGTCGAACTCGAGCAGCGCCGCCCCGAGCGCGTCCATCAGGGCGTCGTTGAGGGCATTCAGGTTGTCCGGCCGGTTCAGCTGGACGATGCCGACGCGGCCGCTGCGGCGCGTCAGGATGACGGGTTCTTGCATATTGTTCTTTCTGGTCAATAAGCCAGTTCGCCATCGGCGCGCTGGTACAGCGAACGCTTCGGGGCGGCGAACACGCGGCGCAGCATGGGTTCGAAGAATGCGAGCGGCAGGGTCTCGCCCGCCGGATCGAAGGCCGGTCCATCGTAGAGCGCGCAGAATTCCACCGTGCGCCGGTAGTACGGATGGTCCTTGAACTGGTCGCGCAGGTTGCGGTCCAGGCCCAGGTGGTGGAAGAAGTAGAAGCCCTGGAAGATGGCGTGCTTCTCGATCATCCAGTGGTTCGCCTCGCTGACGAAGGGCTGCAGCATGACCGCCGCGTAGTCGGCATGGTTGTAGGGACCGAGGGCGTCGCCGATGTCGTGCAGCAGCGCGCACACCACGTATTCCTCATCCTCGCCGGCGCGGTGGGCGCGGGTCGCGGTTTGCAGGCAGTGTGTCAGGCGGTCGACCGGGAAGCCGCCGTAATCGCCTTCCATCTGCCGCAACTGGTCCAGGATGCGGTCCGGCAGCGCGGCGGCGAACGGCGCGAAATGGCCGGTGATGCCGGCCCAGTCCTCGGCGCTGGCATTGCCGATATTGGTGAACGTGGTCCCCATGGCGGCTCTTCCGTTCACAGGCGGAAGCCCGGATCGGCCCGGTCCAGGCGGCGCAGCAGGGCCGGCCACGGCACCCCGCCGTCCAGATGCTTGCGGTTGCCGCGCATCGCGCGGTTCATCTCGACCGTCATCTCCACGGTGTTCGATTCGATCTCGGGCGCGATGTGATTCAGCTCGGCGCCGCAGCTTTGCGCCTTGACCTGGACCTCGCAGGCGCGCTGCAGGAAGTACATCATCAGGAAGGTGTCGGCGATGGTCTCGCCGGCCGTCAGCAGGCCGTGGTTGGGCAGGATCAGGTAGGACTTGTCGCCGATATCCTGCTGCAGGCGGGCCTTTTCCCCGGGGTTCAGCGCCACGCCTTCGAACGGGTGGTATGCTAGACTGGCCCGTATGAAGATGGCCTGCTGCGATAGCGGCAACAGGCCACCCTTCTGCATCGACACCGCGATCCCTTCGGCCGTATGCGTGTGCAGCACGCAGCCGACATCATGGCGCACCGAATGGATCGCGCTGTGGATGATGAAGCCGGCCGGGTTGATCTCGTAGGGGCTGTCGAGCAGCTTGTTGCCCGCCAGGTCGACCTTCACCAGGTTCGAGGCGGTGATCTCGTCGAACATCAGGCCATACGGATTGATCAGGAACTCCTCTGTGCCCGGCACCTTTGCGGAGATATGCGTATAGATCAGGTCTTCCCAGCCATACCGCGAAATCAGGCGGTAGCATGCCGCCAGGTCGACGCGGGTTTGCCACTCGGCGTCCGAGACCCGCTGGCGAACCTCGGAGTGAATGAAAGAATCGGCGCTGCTCATGGGTTGTCTCCCGGGTTGTCATTTGTCTGATCGAGTATAGAGAGCGATGAATTTCCTGAATGTCAAAGAGGCGACAATCCCCGCCGAATTCGACCGCCGCGCTTTCCTGTTGCGCAATCCGCTGTTCCGGGCCATGCCGGCCGATGCCATCGACGCCTTGTGCGCGATGGCCCATGTCCGCCGCCTGCCCGACCGCGCGCGCCTGCACGACAAGGGCGACCGTCCGGACGGACTGTACGCCGTCATCGACGGCTGCATCCGCGCCACCGGCTCGACGCCGGACGGGCGCGAAGCGCTGCTGGCCCTGATGGAACCGGGTGTCTGGTTCGGAGAGTCGTCGTTGCTGGAGGATGCGCCGCGCGCCTACTGCGCCGATGCCCAGGGCGACTGCACCCTGCTGGTGATCCCGCGCGCCCAGCTGTTCGCGCTGCTCGATGCGCGGCCGGAGCTGTACCGCTGCTTCGTGCCGCTGCTGTGCCAGCGCATCCGCATGTCGACCCAGCTCCTCGAGAGCAATGCCCTTCTCTCCCTGGAAGGCAAGCTGGCACGGCGCCTGGTACTGCTCTACCAGAATGCGCTGCAGGGCAGCGGCGAGCGGCCGCGCCGGACCTTGCCGGTGTCGCAGGAAAACCTGAGCCAGATGATCGGCACCAGCCGCCAGAGCATCAACAAGATGCTGAAGGAATGGGAAGCGCTGGGCATCGTGGAGCGCCACTACGGCAGCATCACCGTGCTCGATCCCGCTGCGCTGGAGCGCCTGGCCGAGACCTAGGGTGGGCGGCTCGGACATCAGGGGAATTAGTCCAGTGGACTAATTCCCGGACTGATGTCCCCCACGCGGTGATCGTTGGCAGCAAGATCGTCGAGCCCGGCATCGGAGCCGTCAACCATCGCCGCGTGGGCGGCCAAGCCGCCCACCCTACGACTGCCGCGGGTCCGACGAGCAGGCCCAGTCGATGGCGTTGGCCAGCATCCTGCGGAACGAAGGATGGCGATAGGCCGAGGGGCCGTCGCCGCACTGGAGATAGACGATCGGGCTGTTGCGGTAGTGCCTGATCCAGCCGACCAGGTTGCTGCCGGGCGGGTGCTCCCAGCCTTCGTTGCAGTGCATCTGCCCTGCCAGGGCCAGGCGCGCGGAATGGAAGTTCTCTTGCGTGAACTGGAAATCGCTGCGGAACAGCGGCGTCACCTCGTCTTCGCATACCTGGAACAGGTACAACTCGTCGGTGAGCGTGAAGGGATCGATGCCCTCGGTGACGGGATGGCGCGCCACCGGCGAGACCGTGTGGGTCACCTCCATGCGATAGCCGGAATCCGGCTGCGGCACGCCGCGGCACGCCATCGGCTGGTACAGGAACCGGGCGCCCACGATCTCGGCCCATAGCGGCCAGGCCGGCCAGGAAGCGCAGGCGTGGTGCAGGATCACCAGCGGCACGCCCTCGTCGAGCATCGCCAGCAGGCCTTGCTGGTATTCCAGGGGCGGCGCATGGAACACCGGCACCCCGTCGCCGCCACGGCGGAATTCGATGCCGGGCATGTCGTACAGCACGTAGCAGCCGAACCGGCGCGCGCACTGCGGCGTGAACAGCAGCTGGGCGGCCGGATGCTCGACCGCCGACCATGCGATCGCAGGATTATCCTCGAACACCGCATAGAACTCGTCACGCGCGAAGGCGTGGCCGCGCGTGACCACCAGCACCTCATGGCGCCCTCCCGGCGGCGCGAAGAAGGTCTCGCCACCACGCCCGGCGCGCCCGCTCATTCCTTCTTGCGCGTGCGCGGCGCGCTCCTGGCGGCGGCACGCGGCCGCTTGGTCGAGGCGCTGGCGGCCGATTCCTTGAAGGCCTCGATCCGCTCTTCATCCGGGAAGCGCAGCTCGCCGACGCGGATCTTGCGGATCATGTCGGCGGTGAAGGTCAGCAGCGCCCACTCGTTATCGCTGTCGCGCCACAGTTCCCGGCTCATGGTCAGTCCTTCGAGGATGGAGCGCAGGAGGCGGCGCGTGAGATCGAGCTTGTGCATGTCGTTGCGCCACTCGGGGAACACCTTCAGCAGTTCTTCCTTCCACACCAGGTCGTGGTGGCGCGCGCGCGGCAGGAAGATCGTGCGCAGCTCCTTGTTGGTGCGCGACGCAACGCGCATCTCCAGGTAAACCTGCATCTCCCGGCTCTGGCACTGCTGCCAGTCGATCGCGACCGCGCTGTTGCGGTCCATGCGGTCTTCCTCGCTCAGCGCACGCACGGTCTGGCTGAAGGTCGTCATGTGCTTGTAGAACGCATAATCGATCACGGCCACCATCAGGTCCTGGCTGGTCGGATAATGGTGCAGCAAGGCCCCGCGCGAAATGTTCGCCTGCTTGCAGATCAGGTTATGCGAGGTGTTCGCGTAGCCATGCTCCGCGAGGCAATCGAGCGCCGCCTCGAGGATCGCTTCGCGGGTTTTCGCGCTCTTGGTTTCCTGCGGGCTGTCCGGCCGCGGGGACAGCCCATCGGGTGCAAGCTCGAGGATCGCGGATGACATTTCGCTGCTCATAAACTATTGGCTTTCTTTCATTCTTCGTTATTGACACACGGATGCTACATCTTCGAGAGCCGCGCGGTGCGTTCGAAACGCGCGGAACTCAGGATCGTCCCCATCAAAACCAAAATCATCCCGAAAAAGTGCCACTCGGTCAATTTTTCATTTAACAGAACGGCGCCGAAACCGACGCCCATCACCGGCACCCAGGACATGTAGATGGCGGCGCGGCCCATGCCCATCGCCGCCACCCCGCGCGCCCAGGCAATGCCCCCCAGCGCGGTCACGATGGCGCCGGAGAACAGGATCACGCCCCAATCCCACCAGCCAAGCAGCCGCACGGCGGCCAGCGGCGCGGGCAGCGCCACCAGCGCGTGCGCCAGCAGCGCGACCGTCCCCACCGAATACAGGAAGGTATTGATGGCGACCGCGCCGGTATCGCGCGACAGCCGCTGCAGCACCAGCACGCCGCCGGCGAAGGCCAGCATCGAGGCCGCCACCATCAGGTCGCCGAGAGAGGCGCCGGAAAAGCGCGTTCCCTCCCGGTTCAGCACCACCATCAGGACGCCGGCCACCGCCAGCAGCGCGCCGCCGACGAAGGCGGCCGACAGGCGCTTGCGGAACACCCAGGCCTCCAGCACCCCGTTCAGCAGGGGATTCAGCGCCAGGATCAGCGCCGCGTTGCCGGCCGTGGTGCGCTCCATGGCGGCAGCGAACAGCATCTGGTTCGCATACACCATCAGCAGCGCGCAGCCCAGCGCCATGGCCAGCATGCGCCCGCGCCAGCGCGGGAAGGACTGGCGCGCCGCCAGCAGCAGCGGCACCAGGACCAGGACGGCGCTCAGCATGCGCAGCGCCGCGACCAGCCGTACGTCGGTGACGCCGGTCAGCCACTTCACGGCGCTGACGTTCAGCGCCCACGCGGCCATCGTGACCATCAGGCCGAGATGGATGCCGAGCGGGACCTTCGCGCTGTCGGGCGCCGGCGCCGTCATCACCCCTCCTGCCGGCGATTGGCCGCGGCCATGCTGCGTGCATCGAAGCCGCCGACGCGGTCGCCCGAGATCAGCTCGCTGTGGCTGTGCGCGAACTGGTGCCAGGCGAAGGCAGCCTCCATCGCGTTGCGCTTGCCCTGCAATTCCTCGACATGGTTGACCGCCTGCTTGGCCAGCGCCAGCGCCATGCGCGGCTGAGCGGCGACCTTGGCGGCCAGCGCATAAGTGGCGCTTTCCAGTTCGTCGCGCGCGACCACGCGGTTGACCATGCCCATCTGCCATGCGCGTTCGGCGCTCATGCGATCGCCCGTGAACAGGAATTCCTTGGCGATGCGCGGATTGAGCTCGTACGGATGGGCGAAGTATTCGACGCCGGGTATCCCCATGCGCACCACTGGGTCCTGGAAGAAGGCGTCGTCGCTGGCGACGATCAGGTCGCATACCCAGGCCAGCATCAGGCCGCCCGCGATGCAGGCGCCCTGCACCATTGCGACGGTCGGCTTGGGCAGGTCGCGCCAGCGACGGCACATGTTCAGGTAAACCTCCTGCTCGCGTGCGTACATGAATTCGCCGCCCGGCTTGTTGGTGTGGTCCCACCACAGGTTGACCCGCTCGAAGGGCTTGTTGACGTCGCGGCCCGGCGTGCCGATGTCGTGGCCGGCGCAGAAGTGCTTGCCCTCGCCGCGCAGCACGATGACCTTGACGGCGTCGTCGTCGACTGCGCGCCGGAAAGCCGCATCGAGCGCGTAGGTCATCTGCGAGTTCTGGGCGTTATTGTACTGCGGGCGGTTGAGGGTGATCGTGGCGATGCCGTCGGCGCTGGCATAGCGCACCGGCTCGTCGGTCTCGTACACGGAACGGTCCTCGCGCCCGGCCAGGCCTTCCTCGTTCTTGGTCACTGACATGGTGTCTCCCGTCTAACGGCGCGCACGGGCGCGGCGTGCATAAAAATCGTCGATCGCGGCGGCGAACTGCGGCCGCACCGCGCAATCGAGGAAGGCGGCATGCTCGGCGTCGAGCTGGGCGTGCAGGGGCTGCAACGAGGAAGCGCGCAGCAGGCGCTTGAGGTGGGCCAGCGCATGCGGCTCGCGCCGCGCCAGCGCCTGCGCCAGCGCTTCGGTCTCCGCGGCCAGGTCGGCGCCGTCGACCACCCGGTTCACCAGGCCCAGGCGCTGCGCCTCGGCCGCGTCGAAGGTCTCGCCCAGCATGGCGATTTCCATCGCCTTGCGCAGGCCGACCAGCCGCGGCAGCGACCAGGACATGCCGCCGTCGCAGCTGGTGCCGATGTCGCTGTAGGCGAAGCTGAAACGCGTACCGCTGGCCGCGATCGCCAGGTCGGCGCCGAGCACCAGGCTCATGCCGGCGCCGGCTGCGGCGCCGTGCACGCTGGCCAGCACCGGCTTCGGCATGGCCGCCAGCAGCGCGGCCGCCCGGTGCACCGGCGGAATCAGGCTGTTGACCGTGTCGGCCGGTGCGGCGCGCAGCGCCTGCAGGTCGCCGCCGGCCATGAAGGCCTTGCCGCTGCCGCTCAGGATCACGACCCGCACGTCGGCATCCGCGGCGACCCGCTCGCAGGCATCCACCAGCGCCTCGGCCAGTTCGACGTTCAGGGCATTCAGCACGTCGGGACGGTTGAAGCGCAGGCTGGCCACGTGGCCGTTCAATTCGAGGGACAGGCAGGAACGCATCGCATTCTCCTTATTGTTGGTCCGGTACCTGGAACACCAGCCGGCCATCGAGTTCCGGCGTGATCTTGATCTGGCAGCTCAGGCGGCTGTTCGGACGGCGCTCGGCGGCCACGGCGTCGAGCAGCTCGTCTTCCAGCTCGCCCGGCGGCGGCAGGAGGTCGATGCACGAGGGATCGACATACACGTGGCAGGTGGCGCAGGCGCAGGAACCGCCGCATTCGGCGACGATGCCGCGCACCCCGCCCTGCACCGCTGCGCTCATGGCGCTGGCGTTCTTCAGGACATTCACTTCCCTGCGCTCGCCTTCCGGCGAAATGAATATTGCAACTGGCATGGCGACTCCTGGATCGTGTTATCTATCTTGTTCATTGAAACTGTGCGGGCAGCTTGCCGAGGAAGCCCGCTTCACGGCTGTGGAACAGTGCCGATGCCGAGTTCCCTGCGGTCGAGAGGCCCGAATCGACCACCACCGTGTGCGCACTGACATGGCGCGCGGCGTCGCTCGCCAGGTACAGCAGGGTTTCGGCGATTTCCAGCGGCTGGGCGGCGCTGCCGAGCGGCGACTTGGCCGCGGCGCGCTCGGTCGATGCGGCGCGGTCGCCGTACACCTGGTCGACCAGGGGCGTGACGACCAGGTCGGGCGCGACCGCATTCACGCGGATGTTGTAATGCGCCAGTTCCGAGGCTGCCCCGCGGGTGATCGCGATGACTCCGGCCTTGGCCACGCTGTACACCTGCGGGCCGACCCCGCCCACCACGCCCGCCAGGCTGGACAGGGACAGGATGCTGCCGCCGCCGCCCTGGTCGCGCATCTGGCGGCCCGCATGCTTGATGCCATAGAAGACGCTGTCGAGCAGCACGGCCAGCGTGCGGTCCCAGTCCTTCGCATCGGTGTCGAGGATGGAACCGATCACGCCGATCATGCCGGCATTGTTGATCATGCAATCGAGGCGGCCATGGCGCGCGACGCTGTAGCGCACGGCGGCTTCCACCTGCGCTTCCACGCTCACGTCGGCGGCGGCGAAACCGGCGTCCAGCTCGGCGGCCAGGCGCTGCCCGGCCTCGGCATTGATATCCGACAGCACGACGTGTGCACCTTCGGCCGCGAACAGGCGCGCGGTATGGGCGCCGATGCCGCTGGCGGCGCCGGTGATGAGTACGACCTTGCCTTGCAGTCGTCCGTTCATGGGTGTTCTCCTTGGCCGGATGGGCCGATGAAGCTCATCGGACGGTCGCGCAGCACGCTCGCGCCCGAAGCGAAGCCGCCGGCAGTGACGCCGGAATCGACGACCAGGGTGTGGGCGGTGACGTGGGCCGCCGCATCGCTGGCCAGGTACAGCAGGGCCGCCGCGATCTCGTCCGGCATCAGGGGCGAGCCGAGCGGCGACACCTGGGTGGCGCCCTGGATCGCGGCTTCGCGGCCGCCGCGGATCCCTTCCACCAGCGGCGTCACCGTCGTGCCGGGAGCCACCGCGTTGACGCGGATGCCGTATTGCGACAGCTCGGAGGCGGCCGAGCGGGTCAGCCCGATCACGGCGTGCTTGGCCGCCGTGTAGGCATGCGGACCGAGTCCGCCCATGACGCCAGCAATGCTCGACAGCGAGAGGATCACGCCGCTGCGCCGCTCGCGCATCCGGCGCGCCGCGTGCTTGATGCCGAAGAAGACGCTGTCCAGCAAAATCGCCTGGGTCGCGTGCCAGGCCCTGGCGTCGGTCTCCATGATGGACCCGACCGCGCCGACCACGCCGGCGTTGTTGATCATGCAATCGATGCGGCCGTGCTGCCGCACCGTGTGCAGCACCGCGGCCTCCACCTGCTCTTCGCGGCTGACGTCGGCGGCGATGAAGCTTGCGCCCAGCCGCGCCGCCAGGGCTGCGCCGCGCTCCTGGTCGATATCGGCCAGCACCAGGCGCGCGCCCTCGGCGTGGAACAGCAGTGCCGCCGCTTCCCCGATCCCGCTGGCGGCGCCGGTCACCAGCACCACCTTGTCCTGCATCCGTCCTGTGGTTTGTGCGTTCATGTGCTTATCCCAGGAGTGCGTAAGGACGATCGACCCACTTGCGCAGCGCCGCCAGGAAGGCGGCGCCGACCGCGCCGTCGATCACGCGGTGGTCGCAGGACAGCGTCACCGACATCAGCGAGCGGAATTCCACGCCGCCCTGCGCCCCTTCGCAGGCTTCGCGGCGCGCGCTGCCCACCGCCAGGATGGCGCCCTGCGGCGGATTGATCACGGCGTCGAACTGGCGGATCCCGAACATGCCGAGGTTCGACACGGTGAAGCTGCCGCCGCTGAGCTGCTCGCGGGTCAGGCGGCGTCCACGCGCCCGTTCGGCCAGGTCGGCGATCTCGTCGGCGATGGCGAATACGCCCTTGCGCTCGGCGTCGCGGATCACCGGCGTCACCAGGCCGCCCTCGAGCGCCACCGCCAGGCACAGGTGCACGCCGCGGAACTGCTTGATGCCGGCGTCGGTGAAGTGCACATTCGCGGCCGGCACGTCGCGCAGCGCCAGCGCCACGGCGCGCATCAGGAAATCGTTGATCGACAGCTTGCGCCGGCCTTCGTTCTGGGCGTTGATGGCCTGGCGCAGCGCCATCAGGGCGTCCAGCTGGAGGTCGACCGTCAGGTAGAAGTGCGGGATGGTCTGCTTGGACTGGGTCAGGCTGGCCGCGATCGCCTTGCGCATGGCGGTCAGCGGGATCAGCTCGAAATCCTCTTCCTGCTGCGCGGGCGCCTCCGGCTGCTGCGCATTCCTGATCGATTCCAGCACGTCGCCCTTCAGCACCAGGTTGCGCGGCCCGGTGCCCGTGACCTGCTCCAGGTCAAGGCCATGGTCGAGCGCCAGCTTGCGCGCGGCGGGACCGGCGCGCTTCGCGCTGCCATCCGCGACGGCGGTGGCGACCTGCGCCGGTCCGGCCGCACGCGGCCGCAGGGCGTCGAGGTCGGCCACCGAGATACGGCCGCCGCGCCCGGTGCCGGTCAGCGCCGACAGGTCGATCGCACGCCGGTTCGCCAGGCGCCGCGCCACCGGCGAGGCGTGTACTCCGGCGTTACGCTCGGCCAGATGCCGCGGCAGCGGCGGCGGCAGGCTGGCCTGTTTCAGCTCGGCGGCCGGCGCCAGCGCGAATGCGTCCTCCAGCGAGACCCGGCCGTTGCGGCCGCTGCCGCTCGCCTGGCTCAGGTCGATCCCGGCGCGGTTGGCATGGCGCCGTGCGACCGGGCTGGCATTCACGGCCGCATTGGCGGCGATCAGGCGGACCAGCTCCTCGCCGCTCGGCGGCGCTGCAGCGGATACGGGTGCGGGTGCTTCGGACACCACGGAGGCTGGCGTCGGTTCGGCGCTGGCCGGCGCGACCGGTGCGACCGGTGCGACCGGCGCGGCAGTTCCACCGATGCCGGCGGCAGCCAGGAAGGCATCGATCTCGGCCTCGCTTACCTCAGGATCGGCAGTGACGCCCAGCAGTCCGCCGACCGCCACCGTGTCGCCGACCTGGCCCACCAGGCGGCGCACCACGCCGGGCATCGGTCCCATCGCGTCCATCGTGCTGACGATCTTCGAGGTTTCGATGTCGACCAGCTCGGTGCCCTTCTCGATCGTCGATCCGGGCGCGATATGCCAGGCGGCGATCGTCCCCTCGGTCATTTCCAGCCCCCACTGGGGCATGTTGATGCGGTGGATATTGGCCATGGCAAACTCCTCAGTGCGCCAGCGCCGAACGGATGCCCTGCTCGACGCGCGCGGCGTCCGGCAGCCAGGCCGCTTCCAGCTCGCGTGCGAACGGGATCGGGCTGTGCGGCGGCGTGACCGTCACCACCGGCGCGCGCAGGCTGGCGAACCCCCGGCGCGCCACCAGGGCCGCGATATCGGCCGCCAGGCCGCAGCGCGGCGTGCCTTCGTCGACCACGATCAGGCGGCCGGTCTCGCGCACGCTTTCCAGGATCAGTTCCTCGTCCAGCGGCGAGGTGGTGCGCGGGTCGATCAGGTCGCAGCGGATGCCCTCGGCCGCCAGCTTGTCGACGGCTCCCTGCGCGATCTTGACCATCTGGCCGCTGGCCACCACGGTCGCGTGCTCGCCTTCGCGCACCAGCACCCCCTCGCCGAACGGGATCGCGTAGTCGCCGTCCGGCACCTCGCAGGCATCGTTGTAGAGCATCTTGTGCTCCATGAAGATCACCGGATCGTTGTCGCGGATCGCCTGCAGCAGCAGCCCCTTGGCGTCATAGGCATTCGACGGCACCACCACCTTCAGGCCCGGGATCGAGGACAGCAGGCCGTGCAGGCTCTGCGAGTGCTGGGCCGCGGCGCTGCGGCCCGCGCCCATGGTCATGCGGATCACCAGCGGCGCATTCGCGCCGTTGAACATGTACCGGAACTTGGCCGCCTGGTTCAGGATCTGGTCGAAGCACACCCCGACGAAATCGCAGAACATGATTTCCGCGACCGGGCGCAGCCCGGCCAGGGCAGCGCCGTTGGCCGCGCCGATGATGGCCGACTCGCTGATCGGCGTATCGATCACGCGCAGCTCGCCGAACTTGGTGTACAGCCCCTTGGTCAGTCCGAACACGCCGCCCGCCACATCGCGCTGGCCCGAGGTGCCGCCGGCGCCGCCGGCCACGTCCTCGCCGATCACGATGACCGACGGATCGCGCTCCATCTCGAGGTGCAGCGCGTCGTTGATCGCTTCCCGCATCGTCTTCTTGCTCATGTCTCCGGCCCAATCAGTAGTTGTCATAGATATTGGTCAGCAGGTCTTCCGGCGCCGGCCGCTGGCCGTTGCGCGCTTCCTGCACCGCGCGCTCGATCAGCGCGCCGACTTCGCGGTCGATCTGGTCCAGGCTGGCCTCGTCCAGCTCGCCGCTCTCGGCCATGCGCTTGCGAAAAGCAAGCAGGCAATCCTTCTCGGTGCGGTAGTGCTGCACCTCGTCCTTGGCGCGGTAGTTCTGCGGGTCGCCCTCGAAGTGGCCGAAATAGCGGATCGTGGTGCAATAGATGGCGGCCGGCCCGGCGCCGCTGCGCGCCAGCGCCAGCGCCTTGCCCATCGCCTCGTACACGGAGAAGAAATCGAAGCCGTCGGCCTCGAACACCGGGATGCCGAAGCCTTCGATGCGCTGGACGATGTCGTCGCAGCCGATGCCGTAGGACGCGCCGGTATGCTCGCTGTAGCCGTTGTTCTCGAACACGAAGACTTTCGGGACCTTGAGCACGACGGCCATGTTCATGGCCTCGAACACCGTACCCTGGTTGGAGGCGCCGTCGCCGGTGAAGGACACCGCGACCTTGCCCTCGCCGCGCAGCTTGCAGGCGATCGCCGCGCCGACCGCGATCGGCTGGCCGGCGCCGACGATGCCGTTCGCGCCCAGCATGCCCTTCTTGACGTCGGCAATGTGCATCGAACCGCCCTTGCCGCCGTTCAGTCCATCGCGGCGGCCATGGATTTCCTTCATCATGCCGACCACCTCGCAGCCCTTGGCGATGCAATGGCCGTGGCCCCGGTGGGTGCTGATGATGTAGTCGGCATCGTCGAGATGTTCGCAGGCGCCGACCGCGACGGCTTCCTGGCCGCAGTACAGGTGGGTGAAGCCGGGAATGGCGCCGGCCGCGTTCTCGACGTGCACCCGCTCCTCGAATTCGCGGATGGTCTTCATCTGGCGGTAGGCCTGGAGCAGCTGGGCGCGCGACAGGGCGGCGCCGGGCGCGGCGGCCAGCGCCGTCGCCTTCTTCCTGGTAGTCAGTTTTTGGTCTGCAGTCATCTCACACTCTCATGTTCAGGGGCCGGTTTCGCACGTCTCTTATAAAAAACAGTTCGACCTGCATGTTTTACACCAGAAAAGCGAAAAAAGCAAAGAAAAACTGGTCGAAACCGGGGGAGGAAAAACGGGACCAGGGGCGGTCCCGCGGGAAAGATGGCGCAGCGCACCCTATCCGGGCGGCCGCCGGAAAACGCCTGCCGGCTTACTTCTGCGCGCCGTGCGCCTCGTCCAGCAGGGCCTGGATGTGGCGGTGGATGTTCTGCAACGCCAGTTCATTGGCGCCCAGCACCGGCTTGAAGCTGTCGGGCGCCCATTCCATGTTGCGCTGGCCGTCCTGCGAGACCGAGTAGTCCTCGGTGCTGACCACCTTGTGGATGAAGTCGTGCATCTCGGTCCAGGGTTCGGTTTCGGGGTGATCCATCATGTGACCCGGCTTGTAGGTCGTCAGCAGGCTGGTGGCCCGGCCGACGTGCTCGCCCGGGAACACCTTCGAGACGCCGTAGAACTGGCGCCCGTCCTTGATGCTGTTGGTATTGATCACCACGTTCGGGAAGATGTAGAACAGGCCGCCATAGGTAGTGTCGGGCCATTCTTCCTCGGGTTTGTCGCTGTACTCGAGGAATTCGGCGCGCGGCATGGCCAGGCGGTGGTGCGGGCCGTAATTGTCGTAGCTCATGATGTTCGACAGCGCCAGCGCACCGATCGAGGACGGGTGCAAGGTAGCGAAATGATACCCCTCGCCGTAGGTATCGAGCGCATACTTCCAGTTGGCATCGACATCGATGCGGGTGGTCTTCATCGGACGCGCATTTTCCAGTTCGAGCGAGGCGAGCTCGCGCGCGAAGCCTTCGCCCAGGTGGGCAATGATATCGATCGGCTCGCCATTCGGCACCGCGCGCACGAAGATCAGGCCGTGCCACTCGGCCACCGGGACCGGAATCAGGTTGCGCTGCGTGCGGTCGAGGTCGGCGAAGCCTTCCGACCCCGGTATCCCGACCAGCTTGCCGTCCAGGTCATAGGTCCAGCCGTGGAACTTGCAGCTCATGCGGATCTTGCGCTTGCACTCCGTGACCAGCTTGGCAGCCCGGTGCATGCACATGTTGAGGAAGGCGTTGACCTGGCCAGCCTTGTTGCGCACCAGCAGGATAGGCGGACCGACCTCGTCGAACAGGAAGGTATCGCCCGGCCCCGGCAGGTCGCCGCTGAAGGCGGCCAGTACCGGCCGCTGGCGGAACAGCACCTCACGCTCTTCCGCGTGGCGCACCGGATCGGTGTACACGCTCCGGTCGAGCTGCATGCTGCCTTCGGCCAGGTCGGTCGTGCGGTTCTTGATGTGCTCGATCGTACGCTTGCGCAGCCTGTTGCGCGATACCTGGCGCAGCACCGCCCATTCGGACGGGGAATCGGCGCCCTGGGCGTCGCAGGCTGCGACCGGGTTGTCATGTTCACTCATCGCTTGTCTCCTTCGTTATGCTTATGGATATCGATCTTAAACGCTGGCGCGCATCCAGTCCTGCGTTTGTCGCAGGACCGCGCGGGCGCGTTCGCTGAAATCGGGATAGCGCCGGCGCAGCGCCTGCGACCGGACTTCGAGGCTGAGCGGCGTATGCGCCGGCAATGCGGCCAGCAATTGCGCCAGCGGCAGCTCCCCTTCCCCGCTGCACAGGCGCCGGTCGACCGCTTCCGCGCGGATCGCCGCGCGGTCGCCGGCGGACGGTCCCTTCGCGGGCGCGTCGCACAACTGGGCATAGCTGAACCATTCGGGCGGCAGCGCGGCCAGGTCCGCCGGCCTGCCGCCGGAACGCTGCAGGTGCAGCGCATCGACCAGCAAAGCCTGGTTCGGCTGGGCCGCGTCACGCAGGATCGCGGCCGCGGCATGCAGGTCCGGCACATCGGTAAAGGCGCCGAATTCCAGCGCCACCCGCAGCGGCAGCGGCCGCGCGTGCTCGCACAGCCGCACGAACCTGTCCAGCGTGGACGCCCGGTTCGGATCGGAGCTGACCACAAGCACATGCGCCGCCCCCAGTTCGGCGGCGATGTCGATCGTGGCCAGGAGCGCGGGATCGAAGGGCCCCGGACGCAGCCAGACCACTTCGGCATCCAGCACCCGTAGCCCGGTGGCCCGCAGCGCGCCCTGCACCTGGCGCGTGACCGAGACATCCCAGCGCGCCGGTTCGATCCACAGTCCGACCGCCTCGAAGCCGGCGTCAAAGGCGGCATACACCGCCTGCACCGGACTCGCCTCGGGAATCACGCCGGACGCCAGCGACAGCAGGGTAGCCATCAGCTGCGCTTGCGCACCGGGTTGCTGCCGTCCCAGTCGCGCGCCGCTTCGCGCACGCTGGCGAAGAAGGCGCGACCGGCCGCGTCGCCCTTCCACAGCTCGACCATCGTGCCCGGGCCGCCGTTGGTGTCGACATAGATCACTTCGGCGCTGCCGCCGCGGAACTGGGCCTCCTGCAGCACGGTCGCCCCGGCCGCCGCGCACACTTCACGCGCATGCTGCATGTCCTCGACCGCGATGCAGACGTGGTGCAGGCCTTCCAGGCCCTGCTCGCGCCAGGTCGAATAGATCGACGGGGTGTCGTTATGCTGCTTGATCAGCTCGATCTGGATGTCGCCCCAGTAGCCGACAGCGGCAGTGAAGTCGATGTCGGCCGGTTCGTCGCGGTACTTGCAGTTCTCGGCCCTGATGTGCTCCATCAGGTAGAACGGGCCGGCGCCCATGGTGCCGGTCCAGAACCGCAGGGCGGCGTCGAAGTCGGCCGGCACGAAGGCCAGCTGCATCACCTGGCCGAGGCTGGCGATCGTGTCCGGCAGGCTGGCTGCCGCGTTCGGATTGCTCATCGTGTTCCCCCTCAAGGATAAACGTTCTGCAACATACCGCCCTTCTTCTCCATGAAGGTGACGGTTTCTTCGGCGACTGCCGATTTCAGCACCTCCATCGCCGCCAGGTAGCGCGGATCGCTGCGGTAGGCATCGCCGCTCATGACGCGCTCGACATGGGCCATGTTCTCCATCTCCCAGATGTCGATCACCACGGCCGGCTTGATCGGGCCGTAGCGTTCGACGAAGCAGCCATGCAGCTTCCAGCCCTGCTCTTCCAGCAGCGGCACCAGCTTGTTCAGCAGCACATCCAGCAGGGACTGCAGCTGGTAGGCGTCCACCTTCAGCGTGGCCTTCATGAAAATCGACATCCTGTCTCCCTTCTTATCGTTGGTTGTGGCTGGCGGCGGCGACCTGCACCGGTCGCCCTGCCTTGCGTGGCGCCTGCGCCGGGCTGCGGACCGGCTGGTCGGCCTCGGTGCGCAGCAGGAAGTGCGACAGCGCCGGAATCAGGACCAGGGCTCCCACCATATTCCACAAGAACATGAAAGTAAGCAAGATACCCATGTCAGCCTGGAACTTGATCGGCGACCAGGCCCAGGTCACCACGCCCGCCGCCAGGGTCACGCCCACCAGCGCCACCACCTTGCCGGTGAATTCCATCGCGTGGCGGTAGGCCTGGCCGAGCGGCATGCCGGCGCGCTGCATCTGCAACTGCACGCTCAGCAGGTAGAGCGCATAGTCGACCCCGATGCCCACGCCCAGGGCGATCACCGGCAGGGTCGAGACCTTGATGCCGATGCCCAGCAGCGCCATCAGCGCTTCGCACAGGATCGAGGTGATCACCAGCGGAATCACGGCCACCAGCACCGCGCGCCAGCTGCGGAAGGTCACGTAGCACAGCACGATCACGGCGGCATACACGTACAGCAGCATCAGGCGGTTGGCCTTCTCGACCACGATGTTGGTGACGGCCTCGATCCCGGCCGGCCCGGCGGCGAGCAGGAATTTCAGGTCCTGGCTGTCATGCTCGGCGGCGAACTTCTCGACCGCCTGCACCACGCCCTTCAGGGTTTCGGCCTTGTGGTCGGCCAGGTAGGCGAACACGGGAATCGTCGAGCACGCGGGGTCGACCAGTTCCGGATTGTCGGTCATGGTCCACTGGGACGCGGCCCCGAGCAGGGTCGGGTTGCGCACGGTGCTCAGCCACTTCGGATTGCCCTCCTGCAGCCCGGCCACCAGGTTCAGCACGTTGTCGGACATCGCGTTCGCGCTCTGCACGCCCGGCACCTGGCGCAGGGTCCAGGTCAGGTTCTCGGTTTCGCGCAGCACCCGGTAGTCCGAGCACATCTCGTCCTTGGTCTTGACGATCACCACGAACTGGTCGTTCGACAGGCGGTAATGGCTGCGGATGAAGTTGGCGTCCTGGTTGTAGCGCGAATCGGCGCGCAGTTCCGGCGCGCCCGGATCGAGGTCGCCGATCTTGACGCCGAGGCTGATCACGAAGCCGACCACGGTCAGGACCGTCGCCACCGCGATCGCGCCCAGTGCCCAGCCCCGTTGCGTGAAGTGCTCGAGCTTGAGCCACAAGGCTCCCGCGCCGCGCCCGTCATGCGCCGCCTTGTCCTTGGCCAGGCTGCGCGCCACCGCCGACGGGCTCACGCCCACATGGGACAGCAGCACCGGCAACAGCAGCAGGTTGGTGAAGATCAGCAGGGCCACGCCGATGCTGGCGGTCAGGGCCAGGTCCTTGATGACCGGGATGTCGATCACCATCAGCACGCCGAAGCCGACGGTGTCGGCCAGCAGCGCGGTGAAGCCGGCCAGGAACAGGCGGCGGAAGGTATAGCGCGCCGCCACGTACTTGTGGGTGCCGCGGCCGATATCCTGCATGATGCCGTTCATCTTCTGCACCGCGTGGCTGACGCCGATCGCGAACACCAGGAAAGGCACCAGCATCGAGTACGGATCGATGTAGTAGCCCATCAGGCGGATGATGCCCAGCAGCCAGGCCACCGCCACGCAGGAACAGGCCAGCACCAGGACGGTGCTGCGCACGCAGCGCGTGTAGACGTAGATCACCAGCGCCGCCACCGCCGCCGCGATGCCGAAGTAGGTGATCACCTGGTGCATGCCGTCGATCAGGTCGCCCACCAGCTTGGCGAAGCCGATCACGTGGACCTTCACCTTGCCCGGCTGTTCGAACTTGCCGCGGATGTTTTCCTCGACATAGCGCGAGAATTCGCCGTACGACAGCGCCTTGCCGCTGGCCGCATCCTGTTCCAGCAGCGGCACGACGAACATCAGGGACTTGTAGTCGGTGCCCACCAGGCCGCCGACCAGGCCGGCCGAGCGGATGTTGCGCTTGAATTCCTCGATCGACTTGGCCGAACCGTCGATCACTTCCGGCATCACCGGACCGCCGCGGAAGCCTTCCTCGGTGACCTCGGTCCAGCGCACCGAGGACATCCACACCGATTTCATCCAGGCGCGGTCGACGCCCGGCGTCAGGAACAGCGCCTCGTTGATTTCCTTGGTCTTTTCCAGGAAGGCGGGGTCGAAGATGGTGCCGTTCGGGTTCTCCACCACCACCCGCACCACGTTGCCCAGGCCGCCCAGGCGGGCGCGGTTCTCGAAATAATTCTGCACGTACGGGTGGCCCTGCGGGATCACCTTGTCGAAACTGGCGTTGACCTCGAGGTGGCGGATCTGCAGGCCCAGGAACACGGTCACCAGCAGGCACAGCGCGATGAAGAGGCGCCGGTTGTTGAAGACCAGGCGTTCGAGCAGGTTGCCGGAACGCTTGTCGAAGTCGGCGGGATCGCGCACGACCGGCATGGCCGCCTGTTGTTTGTTATCGGATAACATACTTGCGCACCTTAAGGTTGACTGGTGATGGATTCGGCGCGCACGCCGCTCGCGCCGACCACGACGACCGAGCGGGGGCCGGCGGCCGCCACGTTGAAGTAGGCCATCGGGCGCTGCACCCGGACTTCGGCCAGCTTGCCGTCGGCGCGCCCGGCCAGCAGCTTGCCGCCCTGGGTCGACAGCACGAAGCCGCCACCCGGCAGCGCCGTCGCGCCGGTGATGGCGTCGGTCACGCCGGTGTCGCGCCTGGCCCAGCTGCGGCCGCCGTCGCGCGACTGGAACACGTTGCCGCGCAAGCCGTAGGCCAGCAGCGAATCGCTGCTGCCGAGCAGGCCGAAGTAGGTGCCGCGATACGGCGACTCGACCGCCTCGAACTGCCGGCCCTCGGCGTTCCAGCGCAGCAGCAGGCCCTGTTCTCCGGCCGCGAACAGCTGGCCGCCCGACTGCGCCAGCGCATACAGGTGCAGGCCCTTCGGGTTGTCGATGCGGCCCATCAGCGGCTCCCAGCTCTTGCCGCCATCGCGGGTGTGGAAGGCCAGGTTGAAGGCGCCGACCACGAAGCCTTCCTGCTGGTTGAGGAACAGGACATCGAGGAAGGGCTTGCCGGGGCCCTCTTCCACATAGCGGTCGATGTCGGCCAGCAGGGCCGCCGCTTTCGCATCGCCCTGCTGCGCGCGCTGGGTGTAATGGGTCTTCATGACCTCGAGCGCGCGGCGGCCGTCGAACTGCCGGGTCCAGCTGGCGCCGCCGTCGGCGCTGTGCAGGACCACGCCGTCATGACCGACCGCCCAGCCGTGCGTGGGCGTGGCGAAGCGCACCGCCACCAGGTCGGTGCTGACCGGCGCCGGCGACTGCTTCCAGGTCCTCCCCTGGTCCTGCGACACCAGGATGTGGCCGCGCGGACCGACCGCCACCAGGCTGGCGCCCGCCGCGGTCACCGCCGTCATGCGGCTGCTGGCGGCCAGGCCCGGATTGACCTGGGCCGGCGTATCGAGCGGATCCTTGAATCCGGTGGCGGTGGCGGACGCGGCAACGCAGGCCAGCACGCCGGTCAGGCTGAGTTTATTGAACATGTTCATTCCAAGGCGACTCCGGTAACGGTCGCGCCGCAGCCTGGGCCGCGGCGCGCCGGTTGCGCTGCTTACTTGAAGATGGTCTTGTCGAGGTAGTCCGGCGACAGCTGGGCCGGCGACAGGCGCGGGACCACGTGGTAGCCGCCGGTGACCGAGTTGAACATGTACACGCCGGAGATCAGGTCGATCACGTAGTTATCGGTGATCGAAGGCGCCGGCACTTCGTAGGCCGGAGCACCCATCTGCTGGTTGATGCGGTACAGGTTGCCGGCCTTGTCGTAGCTCTCGGCGATGCCGTCGCTGTACGAGTCTTCGTCGATGAAGAAGTCGCGCTTGCCGTACACATGGCGCTTGCCATCCTTGAGGGTGGCTTCCACGTGCCACACGCGGTGCAGTTCCCAGCGCTGGCATTCCGGGTTCTGGAACCGGGTGGTCTTGGCGCGCTGGGCCGCGTCGCAGCCGCCGGGGGTCATCGGATACATCGCGCGGAAGTTGTTGTACGGAATGTACTTCTCCACGCGACCGATCAGCTTCCACTGGAAGCGGTCTTTCTTGCCCGAGAACAGCTGGTCTTCGTCGTAGACTTGGGCGCCGCCGGTGGCGCTGATCGGGGTGTCGGCCGCCGAGTCGGGCGACAGGCGGACGCGGCGGGTGGCTGGCTGGTAGGCATAGTTGCGGCGCTCGCTGTCGGACAGCATGTCGTGCCACAGCGTGTTCATGCCCGCAAGCCGGGTCGGGCCGGTGTATTCCATCCGGAACGACAGCGACATCTCGGGCTTGTCCTTGCTCTTGTCGTAGAAACCGTAGTCCTTGTAGTTGTGGCCGCGTGCGGTCACGACCATCTCGCCGCTCGGCTTGACGTAGTTGACCGTCATGTTCTTCGACATGATGGTCGGGCGGTAGCGCAAATCGTGGTTCCACATGACTTCCAGCCCGTTGGCCGGAATCGGGAACGGGATGCCGAAGCCGCAGCCCTTCGAGGTGTCGAGTCCGAGGTCGTCGTTGATGGTCGCGCAGCGGGTCGCGTTCTTCTTCGAATTGTCCAGCACCTCCTGCGGATAGGCGGCGGTGCGGCGGCTCTGGTAGACGTTGATGTAGAAGTCCGGGTACTTCTTCATCATGGCCATGGTGCCGGGCGTCAGGCGCGCCTTGTACTGCTCCATGTTCTTGTGGTCGATGCGCAGCAGGACCTTGTCCTCAGGGAAGGGATCGGGACGCGCGCCCGGATTCTTCGGATCGTAGCCGGCCGGCGGCTTGGTCAGCCCGCCGGTGTATTCCGGAATCGTGCCGTCGGCATTGGCGGCCTTGATGGCGCCCCAGGGCGTCAGGGTGGCGCCGAGCTGGGCGGCCTGCTCGGCGGTCGGGGCGGCCTGGGCGGTGCCGGCCAGGAACGGTACTGCAATCAGGATGTGGCGGAATTTCATGTCTGTCTCCTAGTGATCGTTGGGCGCTTAGAACGAGCCCTTGTAGCCGAAGGTGATCCAGCCGCGGTCTTGCAGCTGGGAGCCGTTACTCGCTGAAATCAATCCCGTTACCGGGTCAGTGCGCCTGGTTGCCAGGTAATCGTTGTAGGCGATGGTGAAATCGTGCTGCTGGTTATAGGTCAGGGTGGCGCCGATGGTGTAGCTGCCGGCCTTGTAGTTGCCGCCGCCGAGCACCGCGCTGTTGCCCTTCAGGCCGACCGTCACCGCGGCCGTGGCGCCGACGTCCCAGCCGACCCGCACTGCGGTCCAGGTCGGCGAGAAGCGGATCGTTCCCTGGGCCGAGCTGGTGGTGGCGCAGCCGGTGCGCTTGTCGCGTTCCGGCAGGCCCGGGCGCACGCAGCCGTTGAAGTACTGCTGGCCCGAGGTCACCTTGTCGAGCGAGCTGAAGGCCAGCTCGGCGGTCAGCGAGGCGCTGTCGAACATGCCGGTCTGGCCGAACAGGGTGACCGCGTTTACCAGGCCGTGCCAGGTATTGCCGCGCGCGCCTTCACGGGCGCCGTCACTGATGGTGCTGGCCAGCGCCGTCTTTTCGCGGTAGACCAGCTCGGCGCCCACGCTGACGCCTTCGATGTTCTTCGCCAGCGACAGGCCGTACAACTTGGTGTTTTCCGGATAAATCGCCGCATACGTGCGGTTCGCCACGTTCAGGCTGACGGTCGGCGAGCGCTCGTCGAACACGCGGTAGTAGGCGCCCACCGTGGCGCCGATGGCCTCGACGTTGTAGCGCGCCGCCACGCCCCAGTCGCCGCGCTTCTTCGGCTCGACCAGGCGCTGGTTGAGCAGGTCCACGCCCGGCGCCAGGGAAAACTTGTCCGGTCCGCGCAGCAGGAAATCGGTGCCGGCCAGGTAGGTGCCGCCCTCGGCCAGGCGGGTCGGCTTCCACTCGTAGTAGTACTGGGCGGCCAGCGACAGGCGGTCGGTCAACTGCAGCGAGGCGTAGATCTGGCCGACCGGCAGCGACACTTCCTTGGCGTCGGCGCCCGGACTGGCGACCGCCTTCAGGCCGTCCACCGGCGCCTGGGCGTAGGACACGCTGTGGGTGGACAGCACCACCGCCTCGCCCCACAGGTTGGTCTGGCGGCCGGCCTTGACGGTCAGCGGCATGCCGCCCAGGTCGAAGTTGCCGAACACATAGGCGTCGAGGATCTCGCCCGACGGGCCTTCGTGGAAGCGCTTGGTGTGGTTGGAGTAGCGGTTGCCGAAATAGCTGCCGCGATTCTCCAGGCCGGGCGCGGTATGCACGGTCTTGTTGAAGGCGCCGTCGTACCAGGCCGAGCCGCTCACGCGGAAGCCGTACTTGGCGGCCCAGGCCACGTCCAGCTCGCTCAGCAGGTCGACCCGGCCGTTGACCAGGTCGCCGCGGTCGTAGGCCATGTCGCCCTCGTCGGTGCTGGGACTGCTGGCGATTGCCGGGTCGCGCGACTCGGCGCGCACGCCGAGGTTGACGCGCACCGTGTTACCCCAGCGGACCTGCAGGTCCGGATTGCCGGTCTCGATTTCGATTGCCTGGACACTGCCGGCCGTACCGTACAAGGCCACCAGGGAAGCCGCGAGCGCGGTGAGCTGCCTGTTTCTGGAACTGGAACGCATTGCCATCTCCTATGTAGTAATTTTTTTATGCTTCTATCCTGCCGCCGCGGCCCGGCCTATCCCTGGCCGCGTCCTGCCTCTACTTGCTCCAATCGATCACCAGCTTGCCGATGTGGCGATTGCTTTCCATGGTGCGGTGCGCCTCGGCCGCCTCCCCGGGGGCGAAGCTGGCGTAGATCTCCGGCGCCAGCGCCCCGCTTTCCAGCAGCGGCCAGACCTTTTCCTTCAGCTGTTTCGCGATCGCCGCCTTGAACGGGATCGAACGGGCGCGCAGGGTCGAGCCGCTGATCGTCAGGCGCCGCATCAGGACCTTGAGCAGGTCGACGTTGGCGCTGCTGCCGCCGAGGATGGCCACCAGGGCCAGGCGGCCGTCGGGCGCCAGGCAGTCGATGTCGCGCGGGATGTAGTTGCCGGCCACGATGTCGAGCACCACGTCGACGCCACGTCCATCGGTCAGTTCCCGCACCACGGCCACGAAGTCCTCGCTGCGGTAGTTGATGCAGCGCTCGGCGCCCAGGCGCTCGGCGGCGCGGCACTTGTCGTCGCTGCCGGCGGTGGCGAACACGCGGTGGCCGAAAGCCCGTCCCAGCGTAATGGCGGTGACGCCGATGCCGCTGGTGCCGCCGTGGACCAGCAGCGACTCCGGCGCGCCCGTTTCGGTGCGGCCAAGGCGGGCGCGGTCGAAGATATTGCTCCACACGGTGAAGTAAGTCTCCGGCAGCGCCGCCGCCTGCACCGCGCTCAGGCCGGCCGGCAGCGGCAGGCACTGGGCCAGCGGCGCCACGCAATACTCGGCGTAGCCGCCGCCGGCCACCAGGGCGCAGACGGCGTCGCCGATGCCCAGGCCGAAGGGATTGGCGCCGCCGAGGTCGCCACCGACGATCTCGCCGGCGATTTCCAGGCCCGGCAGGTCCGAAATGCCGGGCGGCGGCGGATAGTTGCCTTCGCGCTGGGACACGTCCGGACGGTTGACGCCGGAGGCGGCCACCCGCACCAGCACTTCGCCCGGACCGGGCGTCGGAATGGCGCGCCGCTGGAGTTGCAGCACTTCGGGGGCGCCGTAGGCGGTGATGGCGATGCCGCGCATGTCGGCAGCCTTGTGCAGGTCAGGTTTCAAGATATTTATCCAGGGTTTGGTGGAAATGGCGAATCCGCGATTCTTGATAGTTACCGAGTTGCAATTTCTTGGTCTTCGACGCCTTCATGCCGGCCTGAACGTGCGGGAGATTGCCCATGTCCTGGTCGATGACGCTGCCCAGCACACCGAGCGCCGAAGCCCAGTTCTCGTCGGCGTCGAGCATCCGCATCGGGACCATGCCGGGGCCGGGCTCCCCGTCGCGCACGAAGCTCAGGATGCGCACTTCCATCAGGGTGTGGTCCTGGTCCGGCCACGGGCGCCAGCGGTACAGCACCGTCGGCGAGAACCCGCCCCAGGGGGAAAAGTTGGGAAACACGTTATAGGTGAGCGCGTCCTGCACTTCGGCGTCGCTGGCGTGGTCGAAGTCGCGGCCGGCCAGTTCGCCGAAGCGCTTGCGGTTGAAGTCGCCCATGACCTCGCGCGCACTGCGTCCCTCGGGCACGGTGATCGTGGTGTTTTGCGGCACCACCCGCCCGTTGTACTTCAGGAAGGCGTCCATGACTGCCTGCTGGTCCAGGTCCACGCCTTCCAGGTGCGGCGACGGGATGCCGAACGGGGTGATGGCCAGGTTGACGTTGTCGCCGTACAGGTTGTACTTGCTGTTGCTGTCGCCGGTGAACGCCATGATCTGCGGATGGGTCGCGATCACATGGAAGGCTTCCATGAAGGCTTCCGCTACCGCCTTCCAGTTGGCGGCGACCACCTTGCCGGCCCAGGCCGTGGTCACGCGTTGCTCCGGCTGCCAGCGCTCGAAGTGTTCCGGCAGCGGCGCCAGGAATTCCTGCAGCGTGGGGCCGCCGGCGTCTTCCTTGATGAAGATGAAGCCGCCCCAGAGCGCCACCTGGGCTTCGGGCAGTTCCATCTTCTCGCCTTCCAGGTGCGGGAAGTCCCAGCGGCAGGGAATGTTCTTCAGCGTGCCGTCGGTATTCCAGGTGAACGCGTGGTACGGGCACTTGAATTCGCTGACGTTGCCGCTGGTGGTGCGCAGCTTGCGGCCACGGTGCAGGCAGACGTTATGGAAGGCGCGCACCGAGCCGTCGGGCTGGCGCGCCAGCAGGAAGGAACGGCCGGCGTTCTCGTACACCACCACGTCGCCGGGCTGCGGCATTTCCTCTTCGCGGGCGGCGAACTGCCAGACACGCGGCCACATGCGCTCGACTTCCTGCTGGAAGAACTCCGGGCTGGTGTAGCGGTCGGTCGACAGCGGCGCCGAGCCGAGATGGCGCGAGGCGTCGCGCCGGAGGAACACCGGCACGGTGCGGCTGTCGGCGTCGGCCAGCTCGTCCCAGGTACGGCCGGGACAGCGCGCCGACTGGTCCCCGCTGCATGGTCGATCATTTTCCGCCATCGATATCTCCTCCTGTTGTGAAGCTGCTGCGGGTTCGTTGGTGTTCGGTAGAGACTCTACCCACCAATGAAACAAAAAACAAGCGTTCCGAACTGTTTTTTTCTTAGTTTGTTGGAGCCGGTGACCGGCTGGCCGCTTTGGTGTGCACCGCAACATCCAGCGCCGGAGATGGGTCTTCATGGGAGACATTGCTGGATCGAGTGGTGCATTGCAGCACCAGGAAACGGTGCGGATGTGCTGCACGCGAGCCTTGGGAAAATACAATCTTTCGGCAAATTAGAATCCAGCTAGACTGTTTTTAATTTTAGCTATAGACTGATTTGCACTCCCCCCAACCACACAGGAAGAAAGCCGATATGGATCTCCAACTCAAGGGCAAACGTGCCATCCTCGCGGGCGCCACCAAAGGCATCGGACGCGCCGTCGCACAGGCGCTGGCGGACGAAGGCTGCGCCATCCAGCTGTGCGCGCGCGACCAGGCCGGCGTCGACGGCGCCGTCGAACAACTGCGCCAGGGCGGCGCCACGGTGGGCGGCGCCAGCGTCGACCTGGGCGATGCGAGCGCCTACCGCGCATGGGTGGCGCAGGCCGCCGAGAACATGGGCGGCTGCGACATCTTCATCTGCTTCGGGTCCGGCGGCGGCGGCCCTGCCTCCGAAGAGCGCTTCCAGGCGGCCTTCGAGCTGGACCTGCTGGCGACCTACCGCGGCATCGAGGCCGCCCTGCCCGCCCTGGAACGCTCCGAACACGCCTCGGTCATCGTCATTTCGACCACCGTGGCGATCGAGCCGGCCTTCGGCCCGCAGCCCTACGCCGCACTGAAGGCGGCGGTAACCAACTACGCCGGCGCGCTCGCGCACAGCCTGGCCGCCAAGCGCATCCGGGTCAACACCGTGTCGCCGGGCCCGATCTTCATCGAGGGCGGCGCCTGGGACAAGATCAAGGCCGGCCGTCCCGAGCTCTACGACAAGACCGTGGCCCAGGTGCCGCTCGGCCGCCTCGGCCAGGCCGAAGAAGTCGCGCATGCGGTCGCCTTCCTGGCTTCGCCGCTGAGCGCCTTCACCACCGGCACCAACCTGGTGATCGACGGCGGCATGACCCGCCGCGTCCAGCACTGAGCGGGGCCCGGCATGCGCCTGAACTGCGTCCTGATCGCCGGCGGAAAATGGCATGACATCGACCATGCGCGTCTCGAGCTGCTCAAGCTGCTGGCGGAAGACGAACGGGTGCGGGTCCGCGTGTTCGAGGATTACGCGGACCTGGACGCCATCCGCGCAGCCGACCTGCTGGTGACTTACACCTGCGATGTCACGCCCACCGAGTCGCAGCAGCAGGCGCTGCGCGCCTACGTGGCCGGCGGTGGGCGCTGGTTCGCGCTGCACGGCACCAATTCGATCCTGCGCTTCCTCGAGAACGGTAGGATCGATACGCCGAACGACGCCCCGCTGTTCATGGACACGCTGGGTTCGATCTTCCAGGCCCACCCGCCCATCGGTCCATACACCGTGACCCCGACCGGGGTCGCGCATCCGGTGGTGGACGGCATCCCGGCCTTCGACGTCACGGACGAGTTGTATCTGTCCGACGTCGTCGCGCCGATCGAGGTGTTGCTGGACACCGAATTCGAAGGCGAGGCCGGCAGGTTCATTTACAATCGGTGGGAAAAGCGACGTCATCCGGTGCTGTACCAGCGCCGCATCGACAGGGGCGCGGTGCTGTACCTTACCCTCGGCCACTGCCGCGGCCATTACGACCTCCAGCCGATGGTCGACTTCTACCCGCAGGTCGAACGCTGCGCGTGGGAGCACCCGCTGTATTACGAGCTGCTGCGACGCGGCCTGGCCTGGGCCAAGGCGCGCGACTGACGGCTGCGAACCGCATTCACGACACAAGGGCCAGCATAGGCCTCGCACAACAAGGAGACGACATGCACGACACCAACAAGGGGGCGGCGCCGATCAGCCGCCGCGAGCAATTCAAGGCTTTGGGGATCGCTTCCCTGGGCGGCATGCTCGAATACTTCGAATTCATCATCTTCGTTTTCCTGGCGCCGCAGATCGTGCGCCACTTCTCCTCTCCCGACATGCCGGAGTGGGTGCGCCTGATGCAGACCTTCGGCATCTTCGCCGCCGGCTTCCTGGTGCGCCCGGTGGGCGGCATCCTGATGGCCCAGCTGGGCGACCTGGTCGGGCGCAAGCGCATCTTCACCCTGACCCTGGCGCTGATGGCCTTCCCGACGCTCGCCATCGGCCTGCTGCCGGGCTACGAGCAGATCGGCGTCTGGGCGCCGATCCTGCTGCTGCTGGCGCGCCTGGCCCAGGGCATCGCCCTCGGTGGCGAACTGCCGGGTGCGATCAGCTTCGTCTCCGAGCAGGTCAGCGGCAGGTGGGTCGCGTTCGCGCTCGGGATCCTGGCCTCGACCGTCTGCCTCGGCTCGCTGGCCGGCTCGATGATCGTCAGCGGCCTGGCCGGCGCCCTCGGCGCCGAGGCCATGATGGACTACGGCTGGCGCATTCCCTTCCTGCTGGGCGGCGTGTTCGGCCTGCTGTCGGTCTACCTGCGCCGCTTCACCCACGAGACCCCGGTGTTCGAGGCGATGAAGGCGCGCCTGATGCTGTCCGAGCGCCCGCCGTTCCGCGTGCTGGTGGCCGAGCACCGCTTCAACCTGTTCAGCGGCATGGTGCTGGCCGCGACCACCACCGTCGTCGCCGCCGCCACCCAGCAGTTCCCGATCACCCTGTTCGTCACCATGAAGCACCTGCCGATGCCCGAAGTGTCGGGACTGCAGACCCTGATGATCGCCTTCACCATGGTGGGCAACATCGTGAGCGGCCTGCTGGTTTCCTGCCGCCTGGTCTCGCTGCGCACCGCCTACATCGCCTGCCAGCTGGCGATCATCTTCGCCATCTTCTGGGCCTACCGCCAGACCAGCACCGCCGCACTGGTGCTGCCCTTCATCTGCCTCGGCATCTGCGGCGGCGGCGCCATGGGCCTGTCCCTGACCCTGCTGGCGCGCTCCTTCCCGGCCCAGTTGCGCTACACCGGCCTGGCGACCTGCTACAACATCCCGATCGCCATCTTCGGCGGCACCGCGCTGATCGTCCTGACCTACCTGTCGCGCTTCTCGTACGACTACGCGGCCCTGTATCCGGCCGTGTTCTGCGTGCTGGCCATCGCCGCCGCCCTGCTGCTGTGGCCACGGCGCTTCGCGATCAGCCCGTTCGACCAGAACGACCCGGACGCCAATCCCGCCACCGCCCAGGTTGCGGCCGGCGCCGTGCATGCCAATGCCAACACTTGAACCGGCAGGACCTACCATGTCGACCGAATCCACCGTCGTGATCGTCGGCGCCGGCCATGCCGGCGGCGCCGCCTGCGCCCAGTTGCGCGAACAGGGCCATCGCGGCCCCATCGTCCTGCTCGGCGACGAGCCGGGCCTGCCCTATCACCGTCCTCCGCTGTCGAAAGCCTTCCTGAAGGGCGAGGCGGATCAGGACTCGCTGCTGCTGCGTCCCGCGTCCTGGTACGAGGAGCAGGACATCACGGTGCGCAGCGGCCGGAAGGTCTACGCCATCGAGCGCGACGCGCGCCAGGTCGTCCTGGCCGAGGGCAGCCGCGTTCCGTATGACTACCTGATCCTGGCCACCGGCGCCAGTGCGCGCCGGCTGGCGGTACGGGGCGCGCAGCTCGACAACATCCTCAGCCTGCGCGATGCCGGCGACGCGGCCCGGCTCAAGGCCGCGCTGCAACCCGGCCGCAGGCTGGCCATCGTCGGCGGCGGCTACATCGGCCTCGAAGTCGCGGCCTCGGCGCGTGCGCTGGGCCTGGACGTGACCGTGCTGGAACGCGAGGAACGCCTGCTGGCGCGGGTGGCAAGCGCCCCGCTGGCCGCCTTTTTCGCCCAACGCCACGCCAGCCACGGAGTGACCATCCTGCGTGGTGCGCGCCTGTCTCACTTCGAGGGCGAAGGCGCCGTCGAGGCCGTGGTGGTGGAAGACGGCAGCCGGATCGCCTGCGACGTCGCCCTGGTGGGCGTGGGCGCACAGCCGCGCGACGAACTGGCGCGCGCCTGCGGCCTGGAATGCGGGAACGGCGTGGTAGTGGACGAGCATGCGCGCACCAGCGACCCGCGGATCTTCGCGATCGGCGACGTCAGCTGGCGTCCGATGGGAGTGTACGGGAGCCACCAGTGCCGCCTCGAGAGCGTGCCGAATGCGAACGAACAGGCGCGCCAGGCGGCCTGCGCGATTGCCGGCAATACCTGCCCGGCCTGCGAAGTGCCGTGGTTCTGGTCGGAGCAGTACGACATCAGGCTGCAGATCGCCGGCCTGCCCTGCGGCGCCGACCGCCAGGTCGTGCGCGGCATGCCGGAACTGGGCAAGTTCGCGGTCTACCACCTGAACGGAGAACAGGTCATGGCGGTGGAAGCGGTGAACTCGCCACTCGACTTCATCGCCGGCAAGCAGTTCATTGCCAGCGGCGTCGCGGTCTGCCGGACAAAGCTTGGGGATACGGCCTGCAAGGCCAAGGAAGCGGCGCTGGCGCCGGCATGAGGGTATCGCCACCTCACGGTGGCGATACCCTCACAAGCGAATCAGCTGCGATTGCGCTGATCGATGAAGCAAAGCGACTGGTACAACATCTCCACCTTCCGCATCGGCTTGCCCGCAGCCGCCGCAGCCGCCAGCGGCGCCGCATAGATGGCCTGCAGTTCCAGCGGCCGCCGTTCCTTGTAATCGAGCAGCATGCTCGGCGTGTAATCCGGCTTGCCGTCCGTGGCGGACCAGGCCTTGTCGATGTAGCCCTCCCCCAATGAATGGCCGCAGGTAGCCGCGGCGTCGATCACTTCTTCCATCAGTTCGCGGATCAGGGCGCGCGTCGTCGGGTAGCTCATCAGGGCCCTGGTGCCGCTGTCGAGCAGTACGCTGACGCCATTGAAGGGAATGTTCATGACCAGCTTCTGCCAGCGCGCCTGGATTAGGTCGTCCATCAGCGGCGCATCGATGCCGGCCACGCGAAACAGTTCCCCGGCCTGCTCCAGCACCATGCGGCCATTGTCGCCAGGACCGGAGTGGTAGCCGAGGTTGACGCTGCCATAGTCGTGGTGGCCGATCACTCCCGGCCCTTCGCGGTGCACGGAGATGATGCACAGGCCGCCGATCAGGTGCAGCGATTCGGGCAGCAGCTTGCGCAGTTCGTCCTCGACGCCGAAACCGTTCTGGAACAGCATGACCTTGGCGCCGGGCGCCGCGACCCGCGCGATCGCGGGGGCCAGGCCGGCGTTGGCGGTGGTCTTCGCGGCCACCAGCACCCAGTCGCACTGCGGCATGTCGGCCGCGTCGCGGTAGGCCTGCACCGGATGCAGCCGGGTGTCGCCGAAGCGTGCGCTCTTGAGCAGGAGACCGTCGCGGGCCACCGCGTCGTATTCGCTGCGCAGCAGGAAGTGGACGTCGAAGCCGGCGCGCGCCAGCATGATGCCGTAGAAGCCGCCGATGCCGCCGACGCCGATGATGCCGATCCGTCCTGCCGGGCGGCTTGCGGTTGCTGCATTATTCATTCACGTTCTCCGGATAGTGTTTCATGGCGCCGTACAGCAGCCAGGCAGCGCCGCATGCGCTGGCGCTGCAAACGATGGCCAGCGAGGTACCGACCCTGGCCGGGTCGCCCAGGATGTGGTCGGTGACGAAAGCGATGATGCTCGGCGCAATGCCGAGGCCGAACAGCGAAATCAGGAAATAGAAGATCGATACCGCGATCCCGCGCATGCGGTTGGGCGTCGAGATCTGCAGCGCCGATGCCGCGACCGCCCACGGCAGGCCGTAGAACAGGTTGATCAGGCCGGCGACCAGCAGGGTCATGTCGTAGCTGCCCGCGAACGGGAACGCCGCGCACAGCAACGCGACCACGCCCGCGCACAGCATCGGGCAACGCACCGGCGCGTCGCGGTAGCCGCGCCGGTTCAGCCAGCGTTCGACCCAGGGCCCGGAATAGATGCCGATGGCGCCGACGATCAGGACCTGGGCGCCGAGGCGCAGCCCGACCGAGGCCGGATCGGCGCCGAAATGGCGCATCAGGTAGGCCGGCATCCAGGTCGGGAAACCATAGATGACGATGGCCAGCAGCGACAGGCCGATGAAATAGCGGCCGTAGAATGCCCGGTTGTCCCAGAAGAAAGCGAGCGTCTGGCGCATGGTGAAATGCTGGTCCTTCTGCGCCGCGCCCGCCATCGAGCTGCGCTGCGGCTCCTTGACGGTGAGCAGCACCAGGGCCAGCAGCAGACCGGGGGCGCCGACCATCACGAAGGTCAGCTGCCAGGTACTGAGGTGGGCGAGGATGGGGAACCACTGGCCGAGGGTCGCTGCCGAACCGATCACCATGCCGCCGGCGATCAGCGCCAGCCCCGCGCCCAGCGACGGCCCGAGCATGAAGATGCTCATGGCGCGCGGGAGCTTCTCGCGGCTGAAGTAGTCGGCGATCAGTGAAAAGCCGGCCGGCGCCAGGCAGGCCTCGGCCGCACCGACGCCCGCGCGCGCCAGGAACAGCTGCCAGAAGTCGGTCGACATCCCGCACATGATCGTGAAGAAGCTCCACAGCCCGACGCCGAGCGCCAGCACCCGGCGCCGGTTGCCGGTATCGACCCAGCGTCCGAACACCGGCCCGAAGCTGACATAGGCCGCCATGAAGGCCAGGCCTTGCAGGAGGCTGATCTGCACGTCGGTCAGCAGCAGGTCGCGCTTGATCGGGTCGACCAGCAGGTTCAGCACCTGGCGGTCGATGAAGGCGACCGTGTAGGCGAAGGTCAGCAGGTAGACGACGTACCAGGCATAGCCGCCGTCGCGCTGGATCGCCGGCCGCAGGCTCATGCGGACGTTGAAGTCGTTCATGTCGGTCTCCTCCCTCAATTATCCGGCGCGCCGGCCTTGATCCAGGCGGCCAGCATGCCGAGTTCTCCGGCGCCCAGCTGCTCCTGGCCCATCGGCATGCGCATGCCGCTGCCGCCGTTGTCGAGGTGGGTGCCGCGCAGCTTGTGCAGCAGGTAGCTGCGCTCCGGCTTGCCGGGATCGACACGCGGCATCGGGGCCTGCACGGCCGCCTTGCCCACCAGGCTGGCGTAGGCCAGGGTCGGCGCCAGGCCGAGCTGGCCCTGTTCCTCGCCGGTCGTGTGGCAGGCCACGCACTGGCGCTGCAGCAGCGGCAGCACGTCCTTCCTGAAAGCGGGAGCCTGGGCCTGGGCCGCGGACGACATCAGGACCAGGCATGACAGCACTGCGGCGAACACATTTGCATGCATGACAACTCCTTCAGGCGGCCGTGGTGGCGCCATGGGCCGAACGGGCGGCGATGTAGCCGAAGGTCAGCGCCGGCCCGATGGTGCCGCCGGCCCCATAATAGGCCGCGCGCGACGGGCTGGCGATGCAGTTGCCGGCGCCGTACAGGCCGGCGATCGGCTTGCCGTCGTTGCCCAGCACTTCGGCGCGCGCATTGATCTGCGGGCCGCCATTGGTGTCGAGCGCCCCCGGCGCCACGATCACGGCATAGTAGGGCCCCTGCGCCGTGAACGGATGCAGGGTGCGGTTGGCCATCCCGGCCACCTTGCTCTCCTGCCCCTTCTGCGGGCGCGAGAAATAGGCCAGCCAGTCGGTTTCGGCGGGGTCGCGGCCGCGCTGGAAATCGTCGTCGCGACCGGCCCTGGCGAAGCCGTTGAAGCGCTCGACCGTCTGCCCGAGCTGGCTCCCGAATGCCTCGTTCAGGCGCACCTCGCCGATGCGCGGCGCCAGCTTGTCCAGGCGCGCCTGGATATTGGCCCCCAGCTCCGCGAGGGTCGCCCCCTGGATCAGGTGGGGCGACTCGCGCACGTCCTGCGGGAACGGGAAGCTGCCGCCGTACACGTCGATGCCGCGCTGGTCGAACACCATGAACAGGAACTGGTTGGCATACTCGGCCCGCACCGGATCCCAGTCGAAGTGCACGCGGGTGCGGTCGTTGTAGTTGCGCTTTTCGTTGACGACACGCCGGCCATGCTTGTTCACCAGGATCATCGCGTCGCCGGGCGGGATATTGATCGCCGTGCCCACCGATGGATTGACCAGAGCTTCTTCCAGCACGACCTGGGTGCGCCAGGCGGTGCCGAGATCGCCCATGCGCGCCCCGGCCGCCGCGGCCATGACGAGGAAGTCGCCGGTGGCGCCGGGACTCGCGCACGAACCGTACACGGGACCGGTGTGGCGCGCGGTCAGCTCGGCATTGTGGGCAAAGCCGCCGCTGCCGAAGATCACGCCTTTTTTGGCGCGCACGAACAAGGTCTTGTCGCCCGCCTTGACCTCGACGCCGGCGACACGTTCGCCCTGGCGCACCAGGTTCATCACGCGGTGGCCGGCCAGCAGGGTCGCGCCGCGCTTTTCCAGCCAGGCGACCATCTGGTCGACCATGCCGGAACCGCGTCCGGCCACTTTCGGATCGGGCCAGACCGCCCGGCCCTTCGGCGCCTTGTTCTCCGGGAGGGTCGCCGCGTAGTCCGGCGACGGGCCGACCCCGCCCGGCAGGTCGAAACGCACCAGGTTCGCCGCGCCGATCGCATTCAGGCGCGCCACCGCCGGCGCGCCGTTGCGGTACCAGGCCTGCAGCAGCTCGAATTCGGGAGCCTCCAGTCCGTAGTTGGGGCTGTCCTTGCGGTAGCGGGCCGGATAGGCGTAGCGGCACATGTAGCGCAGGCAGTCGGCCTCGGGATCCTGGACGCCCTGCGCCTGCATGCTGAAATTGTTGGGGATCCAGGCCACGCCGCCGGAACGGCGGGTGGTGCCGCCGAAGATCGGCGCCTTCTCGAGCAGGACCACCTTGCTGCCCAGGTCCACCGCCGTCACCGCCGCGCTGCAGGCGGCCGCGCCGCTGCCGACCACGACGATGTCGGTTTCCATGTCCCAGCGTACCGGGGCGCCCTTGCGTTCCGCCTGGGCCTGGGCGGCGCCCATGCCGCCCAACATGGCCGCACCCGCCAGGCTGCCGCCCAGCAGGTGGCGACGTTTTGCGTCGACGTTCATTGTCTTGTCTCCGATGATGGATGCCAGTTCAGCACGGTCGTTCCAATAAAAACCGTCCAGCCTGACTTTATTGAGATCGATAGTACAACAGAAACCGTCCCGGAAGGAACGGGTTTTTCAGGTCAGCCAGGGGCGCGGCCGCGGCTTGCCGGTGGACCGGATGGCCGCCGCGTCGAGCTCTTCCGCACTCGGGTTGCGGCGCAGGGTCAGGCCGCCGTTCACCTGCAGGTTCTGCCCCGTCATGAAGCATTCGTCGCTGCCCAGCCACACCGCCGCCGCCGCGATGTCGCCGGGCGTGCCGACCCGGCCGAGCGGATAGCAGCCCTGGTAGGTCTCGAACACGGCGGGGATGGCGCGCGCCCGGCTCCCCATCGGCGTATCGGTCAGCCCCGGGGAGATCGAGTTGGCGCGGATGCCGCGCGCGCCGTACTGGTTGGCGATGCAGCGCATCACATGGTCGAAGCCGGCCTTGGTGCCCATGTAGGCGGCGTGGTCGTCGAGCATGATGGTGGCGGTGGCGGACGAGATCTGGATCAGCGAACCGCCCTGCTCCATGGCGCCCAGCACGGCCTGGAAGAAGTAGAACGGCCCGATGAACTGCAGCGCGGTGATGCGCTCCAGCTCCTCGGGCGTGGTCAGCTCGAAGGGCTTGAGCAGGCCCCAGCCGGTGCCGTTCAGGGCGATGTCGATGGCGCCCATGCGCTCCTTCGCGGCGCGCGCCAAATCCAGCGTGTCTTGCCGGCGGGTGATGTCGCACTGGTGCGCGTATCCGCCGATCTCGTGCGCGAAGCGCTCCAGTTCCTCCAGCTGGCGCCCGGCCACCATCACCTGCGCGCCTTCCTCCGCGAAGCGGCGTGCGATCGTCTGCGCCATGTTGTCGCGCCCCGCCGCGCCGATCACCAGCGCGCGCTTGCCTTCCAGTCTGCCCATTGCTGTCTCCTTTCTAGTGGTTTGCCGCTCAGACCCCGACCACCGATTTGGCGATGATCGTCAGTTGCACTTCCGATGCGCCGCCGAAGATGGTGAACGAGCGGCTGTTCAGGGCGTCCGGCACCAGCAGCGGCAGCAGGCTGTCGCCCTGCCCGGGCGCCTCGCTCCAGTGCAGCGCCTGCGGCCCCAGCACCTCGACGCCCAGCCCGGCAACGGCCTGCTTCATGCGGCTGGCGCGCAGCTTCAGGATCGAGGACACCGGCCCCGGGTTCTGGCCCGGCTCGAGCCCGCCCATCACGCGCAGCTCGAACATCTCGAAGCTGTCCAGGTCGGCGCACACCTCGCCGAAACGGGCGACCAGGCGCGGATCGGCGCGCACGTCGATGCCGCCGGCCCGCAGTTCGTCGATGGCGTCGCCGATGCGCTTGAGCTGCGAACGCAGCCGGCCGCTGAAGATGCCGCCGCCGCGCTCGAATTCGAGCAGGTACTTGGCGCACTCCCAGCCGGCATTCTCGGCCCCGATCCGGTTCGCCTTCGGCACCCGCACGTCGGTGAAGAACACCTGGTTGACATCATGGTCGCCGGCGATGGTCGGGATCGGGTGGACCTCGATGCCGGGCGTGTCCATGTCGATCAGCAGGAAGCTGATGCCGTCCTGGCGCTTGCCTTCGGTGCTGGTGCGCACCAGTGCGAACATCATGTTGGCGTGGTGCGCATGGGTGGTCCAGATCTTCGAGCCGTTCAGTACATAGTCCTCGCCGTCCGGCACCGCCGCCATCTTCAGCGACGCCAGGTCGGAACCCGAGCCGGGCTCGGAAAAGCCCTGGCACCAGTAGTCCTGGCCGTCGAGGATGCGCGGCAGGTAATGGCGCTTCTGCTCTGCGGTCCCGAAGCGCTGGATCACCGGGCCGACCAGGCGCACGCCCATCGGATGCACCAGCGGCGCCCCGGCCAGGGTGCATTCGGACTCGAAGATGAAGCGCTGCGCCGCGCTCCAGCCGGTGCCGCCCCACTCTTCCTGCCACATCGGGACCAGCCAGCCCTTGCGCCGCAGGGCCTGCTGCCATGGCCCGGATATCTCGGGCTCGGGATAGATGCCGGTCGTGTAGCGCTGTCCGCGCCGCAGTTCCGGGCTCAGGTTCTCGTTCAGGAAGGCGCGCACTTCGTCGCGGAAGGCCAGGTCGGCCGGGCTGAGGTCAAGATGCATGCTGGTTTCCTTTCGGCGTGGTCAGGACGCGGCTGGCGCGGTAGGCTTCGCTGTCGAGCATGATGGCGCCGTAGCGGCCGGCGAACCAGGCGGCATCGCCGTACTGCTGCGAAAAGCCGAGCAGCTTGCGGTAATAGCTGGCGATCGCCAGTTCCTCGGACACGCCCATGGCGCCATGGAGCTGGACCGCCTGCTGGGCCACGAACAGCGCGCCCCGCCCGAGCTTGGCCTTGGCCAGGGCCGCCATCTCGATCGCGGACTGCGGATCGCGTTCGATGCGCAGGGCCGCCAGCTGGCAGGCGGCCAGCGCTTCCTCGCAGTGGACAGCCATCTCGGCGAGGCGGTGCTGGATCACCTGGAACTTGCTGATCGGCTGGCCGAACTGGACCCGCTCCCGGGTATAGGCGGCGGTCTGCTCCAGCGCGGCCTGCATCGCGCCGCTGGCTTCCCAGCACTGGCTGACGATGGCTTCGGCCAGCAGCCGGTGCAGCACCGGTGCGGCGTCGTCCTCCGCGTCAAGCCGTGCACCGGCGTCGACGCGCACCTCGGTTAGCACCAGGTCGGCGGCGCGGCCGCCGTCGAGCGTGCGGCGCTCGGCCAGCGTCAGGCCGGGAGCGTCGCAGGGAACGAGGAACAGCGCCTGGGCGCCGTCCTCGCCCAGGGCGGACACCAGCAGGGCATCGGCGCCCGGGGCGCCGGCCACCAGTGACTTGCGGCCGTCGAGCACGAAGGCGCCGCCCTGGGCGCGGGCCCGGGTGGCGCGCGCCGCCCAGGGATCGGGATTGGCGCTTTCATCGTGCGCCAGCACCACACGCCGGCTGCCGGCCACGAGATCGGGCAACCAGGCCTCGCGCTGCGCGGGCGTGCCGAGTTCCGCCAGCAGGCGGGTACCCAGCAGCACGCTGTTCAGGTAAGGTTCGACCACCAGGTGGCGCCCGAAGGCGCGCATCAACAGGCCGCTCTCCAGCGCGCGCCCGTCGATGCCGCCATCATCCTCGGGCAGCGGCAGGCCGAGCCAGCCCATGCCGGCAAAGCTCTCCCACACGGCGGGCGACAGCGCGTGCGGGGCGGCCAGGCTGTTGGCCCGCTTCAGGAAGTCGTATTCATGGGTCAGGTATGCGAGCACGCTGGTCTCGATCATTTCCTGCAATTCAGTCAGTGTCAGCTTCACGGTCAACTCCAGCAACAGTCAAAGGGGTGGGCCGTCAGCGGGTCAGCAGCAGCGCGTCGATGGCCACCGCGCCGGACTGCCTGACCTGGAGCGGGTTGACCTCGATCTCGGCCACCTCCTCGCCGAGCGCCAGGGCCGCGCGCGACAGGGCCGCCACCGCGCCGGCCGCCGCCGCCACGTCCGCCTTCGGACGGCCGCGGAAACCGTCCAGCAGCGGATAAGCCTTGATACTGCGCAGCATCTCCGTGGCGCTGTGTTCGTCCACCGGCAGCAGGCGGTGGCTGACGTCCCGATACAGTTCGGTGAGCACGCCGCCCAGCCCGACCGTCAGCGCGGCGCCGAAGACCGGATCGCGGGTGACGCCGGCGATCAGTTCGGCCACGCCCTTCGACATGGCCTGCACCAGCACGCCCTGCAGGCGCGCCTCCGGGGCATGGGCCCGCGCCGCGGCCAGGATCTCGTGGAAGGCGGTGCGCACCGCGGCCTCGTCCTGCAGGTTCAGGCGCACGCCGCCGGCCTCGGTCTTGTGGGCGATGTCCGCGCTCAGGATCTTCAGCACGACCGGATAGCCGATCCGCACCGCCGCCTCGACCGCCGCGTTGGCGTCAACCGCCGGGGCTTCGGCCACCGGCGGCACGCCGAATTCGGACAGCAGCAGCTTGGTGCGGTACTCGTCGAGCTGTGCGAGCTCGCGCGCCACCGGCGCCGCCGCGCCCGACTTGCGCAGCTCGGCCCAGCGCGCCACGCCGGCGCGCCCGTCCAGCCAGTGGCAGAATGCCGGCAGGGCCTGGGCGGCGCGGCCGATGTCGGTGAACACCGGGATGCCGCCCTCCGCCAGGCGCGCGCGGCAGGTGGCCTTGCCGGTATCGATCGCGACGAACAGGCGCGGATGGGCCGCGCACACTTCCAGCAGGGGCTCGGCCATGCGGTCGAGCAGCGCTCCGGTGGCGTACACCACCACCGTGTCGATGGCGTCGGTGCTGGCCAGTGCGGTGAAGACCGAGCGCACGAAATCGGGGTTGTTGACGATGTTCCCGGTCACGTCGACGGGATTGGACACCATGCCGTAGTCGGGAATACCGTCGCGCAGCGCTTGCTGGACCTGGTCGGGCAAGGTCGGCACGTCCATTCCGGCGCCGATGAACTTGTCCGCCAGGATCGCGCCCAGCGCGCCGGACAAGGTGACGATGGCGACCCGCTTGCCGCCCTGGCGCTGGCGGAACCCGCTCAGCCAGGCCAGATCGGCCATCTGGGTGAAATCCTGGCCCTGGATCACGTTCAGCTGGCGAAACGCGGCTTCGTACAGCGCCATGTTCCCGGCCAGCGCCGAGGTGTGCGAGCGCACCGCCTCGGAACCCTTCTCGGTCTGCCCCGCCTTGTACATGATCATCGGCTTGCCCGCCTCGGCGAAGGCCAGCGCCGCCTCGATGAAGCGCTGGCCGTCGCGCAGCTGCTCGATGTAGCCGACCACGCAATCGCTGTCGCCGTCCTGGGCCAGGTATTCGAGGTATTCCGAAAATTCGACGCAGGCTTCGTTGCCGGTGTTGATGAAGTGGCTGACGGTCACGCCGAGCTGGCGCATCAGCGCAAACACCGTCGAGCACACGTTCCCGCTCTGGGTGACCAGGCTGGCGCGTCCCGCCCCCGGCTGCGGTTCGACATTCCTGAAGACGCTGGCGAAGGCGGTGTAGGCATGGGTATTCAGGTTGGCGAAGCCCATGCAGTTCGGTCCCGCGACCGGCATGCCGCTCTCGCGCGCAAACGCTTCCAGCTCTTCCTGCAGCGCCGCGCCCTCCCCGCCCATCTCGGCGAAGCCGGCAGCGTACACGATGGCGGCCCTGGCGCCGTGCGCGCGGCAGCGGCGCAGCATCGCCGTTACATCGGCCGCGCCGATGGCCAGCACGACCAGGTCCGGCGCCGCCGGCACCGACTCGATATCAGGATAGCAACGGTAGCCGAAGACGTCCCCGTATTTCGGGTTGACCGGATAGACCCGACCCTGGTAGCCGAAGTGCTTCAGCAGATCGAGGGGCATGCCGCCGATACGCTTCGGATCGTTGCTGGCGCCAATCATGGCGATGGAACCCGGCTGCAGCATGGGTGAAAGGCGGTGTGGCATGGCGATCGTCTCTCTCGAAAATTGTTTTGCAATCGCGACTGCGTCGACTGGCAAGATCGACCGCGTATGCGCTAGAATAAAAAAACAGGCTGCCTTGCTTTTTTATATTATGCATAAAAGACGGGCAGCGCACAATCGGATTTCAGGCAAGGCCCCGGGGCCCTTCCCGGTCGATCACATGAGGATGCAGCATGACCGATTTATCAGTACTGACTAACCTGACCAGCTACACGCCCGTCAACAAGGTGCGCTTCGTTACCGCCGCTTCGTTGTTCGATGGCCACGACGCCTCGATCAACATCATGCGCCGCATCCTCATGGCCAACGGGGCCGAGGTCATCCACCTGGGCCACAACCGCTCGGTCGAGGAAATCGTGACCGCGGCGCTGCAGGAGGATGCCCAGGGCATCGCCATCTCCAGCTACCAGGGCGGCCATGTCGAATACTTCAAGTACATGATCGACCTGCTGAAGGCACGCGGCGGCCCCCACATCAAGGTGTTCGGCGGCGGCGGCGGCGTGATCGTCCCCCAGGAGATCGAGGACCTGCATGCCTACGGCGTGACGCGCATCTTCAGCCCGGAGGACGGACAGCGCATGGGCCTGGTCGGCATGATCCTGGCGATGATCCATGCCTGCGACGTCGACCTGTCCGCCTATGCGCCCACCACGCTCGACGTCCTGGCGCGCGAGGCCGGTCCCGCGCGCCACCGTCCGCTGGCCCAGCTGATCACGGCATTGGAGAACGGCAGCGCCGGCCCGGCGCTGCAGGAAGCGCTGGCCCGGGCGGCGGCAGGCAAGCCCGTGCCGGTGCTGGGGATCACCGGCACCGGCGGCGCCGGCAAGTCCTCGCTGACCGATGAGCTGATCCGGCGTATCCGCCTGGACCAGGACGACGCACTGGAAATCGCCGTGATCTCGATCGACCCCTCGCGCCGCAAGTCGGGCGGCGCCCTGCTGGGCGACCGCATCCGCATGAATGCCATCTCTCCCTGGTCGGGGCGCCAGCAGGTCTTCATGCGCTCGCTGGCCACGCGCGAGGCCGGTTCCGAAGTGTCCCCCGCCCTGCCCGGCGCCATCGCCGCCTGCAAGGCTGCCGGCTTCGACCTGGTGATCGTGGAGACCTCGGGCATCGGCCAGGGCGATGCCGCCATCGTGCCGCTGGTGGACCTCAGCATGTATGTGATGACGCCGGAATTCGGCGCCGCCTCCCAGCTCGAGAAGATCGACATGCTGGATTTCGCCGACTTCGTCGCGATCAACAAGTTCGACCGCCGCGGCGCACTCGATGCGCTGCGCGACGTCGCCAAGCAGTACCAGCGCAACCGCGAGCGATGGAGCGACGCCGTCGAGACCATGCCGGTGTTCGGCACCCAGGCCTCACGCTTCAATGACGATGGCGTCACCGCCCTGTACCATGCGCTGCACGACGCGCTCGCCGCTCGCGGCATGCGGACCGGCCCCGGGCTGCTGGCGCGCGAGCCGGTGCGCCATTCCTCCGGCCGCAATGCCATCGTGCCGCCCGCCCGTTCGCGCTACCTGGCCGAGATCGCCGACACCGTGCGCGGCTACCACCGCAACGTCAGGAAGCAGGTCACGCTGGCGCGCGAGCGCCAGCAACTCAGCGAGACCAAGCGCATGCTGGCCGCCGCCAACAAGGGCGCCGACTTCGACGACCTGATCACGGAGCGCGACCACGCCATGGACGGCGGCGCCAAGAAGCTGCTGGCGATGTGGCCCGACATGCAGGCCGCCTATGCGGGCGAAGACTATGTCGTCAAAATCCGCGACAAGGAAATCCGCACCCGCCTGGTGCAGCGCACCCTGTCGGGCAATCCGATCCGCAAGGTCGCCCTGCCGAAGTACGAAGACCACGGCGAAGTGCTGCGCTTCCTGATGCTGGAAAACGTGCCGGGCTCCTTCCCGTACACGGCCGGCGTGTTCGCCTTCAAGCGCGAAGGCGAAGATCCGACCCGCATGTTCGCCGGCGAAGGCGACGCCTTCCGCACCAACCGCCGCTTCAAGCTGGTGTCCCAGGGCATGGACGCGAAGCGCCTGTCGACCGCATTCGACTCGGTGACCCTGTACGGCGCCGA
>NZ_KB908112.1 GCF_000382345.1 Massilia niastensis DSM 21313 | reverse complement strand
GCGGTGAGGGTCTGGCCCTGCTGCGCGGTGCCGGTGATCGTGACGCTGCCGCCCGGCGTATCGTTGACGTTGGCAACCGCCGAGGTCGGGATGCTGGGCACGGCTTCCGCTGTATCGCCGACATCCGTGTAACGCGCGACGACCGTGATCGACTTGCCCACCTGTTCCTGGGTCAGGACCAGGGTCGAGCCGGTGGCGCCGGCGATGTCGACGCCGTCGGCCTGCCACTGCCAGCCGACCGTGCCCAGTCCGTCGAGGTCGGACAGCGTATGCTGCGCCGACAGGGTCTGCCCCTGCGCCGCGGTCCCAGTGATGGTGACGCTGCCGCCTGGCGCATCGTTGACGTTGGCGACCAGTGCGGTGGCGCTGCTGCTCACGCTCTCCGCGGTATCGCCCGCGTCCGTGTAGTGCGCGAGCACGGTGATCGCCTTGCCCACCTGTTCCTGGCCGAGCACCAGCGTGGCGCCGGTGGCGCCTGCGATGTCCACTCCGTCGGCCTGCCATTGCCAGCCGATGGCGCCCAGGCCGTCCGCGTCCAGCAGCGTGTGCGCAGCAGTGAGCGTCTGGCCCTGTTGCGCGGCGCCGGAGATGCTGACCTGTCCGGTCGGGAGATTGTTGAAGTTGAGCACCGCTGCCGTCGCGCTGCTGCTGACCGATTCGGCGGCGCTGGCGCCATCGAGGTAGCTCGCCACGACCGTGATCGGCTTGCCCACATGGTCCTGGGTCAGCAGCAGCGTGCTGCCGGTGGCGCCAGGGATGTCCACACCGTCGGCCTGCCACTGCCAGCCGATCGTGCCCATGCCGTCGAGGTCGGACAGTGCGGCGCTCGCGGTCAGCGTCTGGTTCTCGACGACGCTGCCGCTGATGGTGACGCTGCCGCTCGGGGCATCGTTGACGTTGGCGACCAGGGCGGTCGCGCCGCTGTCCACGCGCTCCGCGGTACCGCCCGCGTCCGTGTAGCGCGCGACCACGGTGATCGCCTTGCCGACCTGCTCCTGGGCCAGGACCAGGGTCGAGCCGGTGGCGCCGGCGATGTCGCTGCCGTCGGCCTGCCACTGCCAGCCGATGGCGCCGATGCCGTCGCCATCGAGCAGGGTGTGCGATGCCGACAGGGTCTCGCCCTGGGCGGCCAGGCCGGTGATGCCGACCGACCCTGCCGGTGCGGAGTTCACGGCCGTGACGCCGATGGTGGCCGTGGCGCTGCCGGTATCGAGTCCGCCGTCGGCGACGCCGTCGCCGTCGACCAGCGTGAACGCGACGGTGCGCGCCGCGGTCGACGGGCTGGCGGAGGTGTTCGCGTAGGCGATCTCGCGGACCAGCTGCTGCACTGCCGCCGCGCTGGCGCCGGCGCTGAAGGCGATCGTGAGCGGGGCGCCATTGTCGCCGCCGCTGAAGGCGCCGATCACGGTATTGCCGTAGGTGACGTTCGATCCACTGACGCCGATCTGGCCGGCGCCGGTGCCGGTGTGCGTGATCGTCAACTGGTCGGCGGCCGTGCCGTTGGCGCTGAAGGACACGACCAGGCTGCCACCGGCGAAATCGCCGCTGTCGATGTCGGCGATCGTCGCGGCGGGCGCAATCGGCGTTGCGGCCGTTCCTTCCGAATACGCCAGCGTGGCGCCGACCAGGTCGACGACCGGCGCATCGTTCACGGAGCGCACTTCGACCGTGGTGGCCGCCATGTCGCTGCCGCCCATGCTGTCGCTGATCGTCACCGTGACGGTGCGCGTTCCGTGGGCGGGGGTGGCGGTGTTCGCATTCGCGTAGGTCAGGGCGCCGAGCAGGCTTGTCACTTGCGCCGGGGTCGCGTTGGTCAGGAAGACGATCAGGTCGCCGCCGCTGCCGTCCAGGGCGATCATGCCGATGGGAACTCCGTCGACCGTCACCGCGCTCCCTACGGTCAGGCCCGACGGCAGGGCGACCGCACCGGTGGACCGGATGCCGAGGACGTCCTCGCCCGGCACGCGGTTGGTGACGGCCACGTGCAGGACGCCGCCGTGCAGGATGGCGTTGTTCAGGTCCGTGAGGCTGGCGGCGGCGCCGCTGTCGAGCAGCACCGCGGCGCCGCCCTCGATGAAGGTGGCGGAATCGCCGGACAGGTTGCCGATGACCGGCGGCTCATTGCGCACGATGAAGTCGAGGCGGTCATTGATGTCGTACTTGCCGCTGGCGTCCTGCGTGGTTTCGCTGTCGTAGGCGAGGGTGACCGGCAGGCTGACCAGCCCCTGGCCGGCACTTGGCGCGCCGTTGTCGTCGCCGGCCACGTCCGGGGCGCCGTCGGGATCCGGATTGCCCGGGACGGAGATGAGCTGGTACAGGGGCGCACCGGGAGCGAAGTTCGATTCGGCGACCTGGACGATGTAGTCGCCCGGAGCCAGTCCGGCGAATTTGTACACGCCGCCGGCGGCGGTCGTGGTGGTGGCGAGGACGGTCACGCCGTCTGCCGCCAGCAGGCGCACGGTGACGCCGCTGATTCCGCTGTCGCCTGCACCGGCGACGTCGTCATGGTCGATGTCGTTGACGACGCGTCCGCCCAGTTCGAGCGCGTCGAGCGGGACCGTGGTGCTGGCGGTCACGCTGCCGAAGTTCGAGGTGACGGTGCTGCTGCTGGACGGGTTGACGAGCAGCTGGCCGGTTTGCGAGTCGACGGTGGCGATGGTCTGCACGACCACGGTCTGTCCCGGGGCCAGCGTGCCGAGGTTCATCGGGCCGCCGGTGGATACGCTGGTGTCGGTCGCGGATGCGGAACCGGATGGCGCAGCGGGGGGCGCGGCCGGCGTGGACACCGGGTCGGCAGGCTGCGCGGGCGGCTGCGCGGAGGCGGGCGCCGCCGCCGCTCCCGCCGTGACGAATGCTGTCGGCAGCGGGACATCGGCCGCGGCGCCGTACACGCCTTCGGCGGCGGGCGCGCTCGGGTAGGAGGTGAGGACGACACGCGATTCGGTGCCGGTATTCTTGCTGTTCAGGTAAGCCAGGATCGCCGCCTGGTCGTTGCCCGCGCCGGTATAGCCCTCGAGCTCGATCCGGGTGTCGAAGCGCTGGCGCAGGTAGATTTCGTTGTAGCCGGTGGGCGCGCTCAGGGTATTGCCGCTCGCATCCAGCCTGATCACGGACGAATCGACCTGGCCAAGGATGTTGTTGCTGGTCGCGCCGGCCTGGACATACACGGCATCCGTGCCCAAGGCGCTGGTGACCGCGATGTTGTTGTCCTTCAGCGTGAGGTTGGTGACGCCGATGCCGTCGGTCGCCGTCACCGACACGCCGCGGTTGGCCACCTCGCGCACCTGGTTGTTGGATACCAGGGCGGTGTGCGTGCCCGCTCCGCTGGATCCGAGGACGATGCCCGAGCTTTGCTTCGAGCCGCTGTCGGTCACGCCCGTCGTGCCGATGGTGTTGTTCTGGATGGAGCCGTTGACGACCGCGCCGGCGGTGGACGAGCTCAGGCCGGCGGTGATCGCCGTGCCGACGGCGCCGTTGATCGTGTTGTTGCTGATGTTGTAGTCGAGGCGGCCGCTCCAGAAAGCAGGGTTGATGCCGCCGCCCGCGCTCACGGTGATGCCCTGTCCCAGGCCCTGGGCATGGCCGCCGGTGAGGGTATTGCCGGTAAAGGTCACGTGCAGGTTGCCGCTCGCGCCATTGCTGGTGCCCGCCGCCGCCTGGAAGTGGTCGCCCCGGTTGGCGGTGAAGGTATTCGACGTGATGTTGGCGTACACGTCGGCGCTGCCGTAGGACTCGACGCGCACGCCATCGTTGCCCCAGCCGAAGGAGTTGTTGCCGAAGCTGCTGTTGCTGATGTTGACCGTCGCCGTGCCCGCGTTGTTCCAGAGGTTGAAGTTGTCCTCGCCCGACCCCGACACCCTCAGGTTGGTCACGTTGATCGTGCCGGTGGCGCCGTTGGCCATCGAGTCGGGGTAGGCGTCGCCGAGCTGCACGCCGGCGTCGCGCCCGGCGTCGCCGTTGTTGGTGATGTCCAGCCGGTTCAGCGTCAGGTTCACCAGGTTGGTGCCGCGGATGCCGTCGTTCAGGCTGCCGGTCACTTCCATCTGGTTCAGCACCACGTCGCGCGTCGCATTCAGCACGATGCCGGTGTCGGTCGAGTTGGCGATCGTGCCGCCCGAGTCGTTATTGGTGTTGCTGCCGTCGCCGGTGACGTTCAGGTTGCCGAAGTTGCCGGTCGAATCGAGGCGGATGCCGACCGTGGCGCCGTTCGACGAGATGCTCTTGAAGCTCAGGTCGGCCGCGCCGATGTTGGTGTTCTGGACGTTCAGGGCGGTTCCCGCGCCCGAGACGATGGTGTTGTTGGCGCCGGTGACGCTCACCGTGCCGCCGCCGGTCGCGGAAAACGCGGTGGTGTTGCTGGCGCTGGTGTTGAGCGCCAGGCCGCCGTCGAAGTTGATGACCGCGCCGGTGTTGTTCGCCAGGCTGATGCCGTCGCTGCTCGCGCTGGCGCTCACCGCGCCGTCGAAATCGACGCTGCCGCCGGTCTTGCCGGAGACGCTGATCGCCGCCGCATTGCCGGTATGCGTGACCGTGCCGTTGTAGTCGACGCTGCCGGTGCCGCCGGTGACGACGACACTGGCGCCGGTGGCGCCGCTGAGCGCGCCCGTGCCCAGGTTGACGGTGCCGGCGACCGCGTTGAGGCTGACGTTGTTCGTGCCGCCGTCGGAATCGGTGCGGACGAAACCGGTGCCGGCGAAGCTGCCGGTGCTGAGGGACAGCGCCTGGCCCGCGGTGTCGATGGCGCTGTCGCGCACGGTCAGGGTGCCGAAGTTCGCGCCGGCGATGCCGGTCGCGCTGCCGCCGATCGTGATGCCGGCGATCTCGTTGCCCGTCGCGAGCGTCACGGTGGTCCCGCTGGTGGCGGCCAGGGTCGAGCGCGCGCCCGTGGCATCGGCCAGGGTCATGCCCTCCACCACCAGCGCGGCGCCCGAGCCGACCAGGTGCTGGTTCGCCTCGAGCGTCAGGGCGCCGCTGGCGTTGTTCTTGACATAGATGGTGTCGCCGGCGCCGTCGACGTCGCCGGCCCCGTTCAGCGCGCTGGTGGTATTGAACGGGTTGTCCGAGCTGCCGTCGCCGCCTGCCGCCGCCGAGCCGTCGACGTACCAGACCTTGCCGGTGACGTTGATCTCCACCTTCGCGGTGGAGCTCAGGTCGTCCGCATTGCCGGCGATGTTGTCGATGCCGCCATCGCGGATGGTGTAGGTGAACGAGTCGTAGCCGGTATACCCGGTGGCCGGCTTGTAGCTGAAGCTGCCGTCCGCGTTCATCGTCACCTTGCCCTGCGCGGTCGCATAGGTGGCGCCGGCGACGAAGTCCGCTCCCTGGACCTTGGCGAGCGCATAGCTGTCCCCGTTGAATTCCCTGTCGTTGGCGAGTACGCCATTGGCCGCCTTGACTGCCGGGCCGGTGACGGCGCCGCCGCCGGCCTGCAGGACGGTATTCCCGGCCACGGTATAGCTCTCGCCCACGGCAACCGGCGACACGTTGACGGCGGCGCTCCCGGTCAGGCCGTCGAGGGCCTGGTCGAGCGTGACGTTGTCGGCGCTGGTGCTGGTGCTGTCGTTGGTGACCGCGACCGTCACGACCACGGTATCGCCCGGATCGATGGCGCCGTCGCTGTCCACGTCGCCGCCCGGCGCCAGCGTCGCCGTCTGGGTGGCGCTCAGCGTGTCGGACGGGGCCGAGAGCGCAAGGGCGGTCGCGTTGTCGGGAACCGGGTTGGCGGCGGTGTTCAGGGCGGGGGCAGTCATGAGGTCTCTTTCCGTATTGCCGGCCGTGCGGAGCGGTCAGCTGATTTTTTTATGGCGATTCGGGCCTGCGTCCAGGCAGGGACGGCAGGAGGTGCGGGGAGGGTAGGCTTGCGCTAGATCGGGGATGCGGAACGGCAAAAAATGTTGAATTCTAGCAAATTTATTATGAAAAATGGGTAAGAATCGCTATCCAGCAGGCATCGGAGCCGGGTAATCCGCTCGACATGTGGTTATTTGGTCTACATCGACGCGTCGCCTGTCGATTTCCGGGCAAGGCCGGGCTTCCGGCAAAAGAAAACCGGCCATGAAGGCCGGTTTTGCTTGACGCGCAGGACTGGGCCCTGGCTAGCGCTCCTGGGCGGCCTGGAGGACTGTCGCGTCGGCCACGAGGACGGCGCGCAGCGGGCCGCGCAAGGCATTGCACACGACGATGTCGTCGGCCTGCGCCAGCATCTCGCGGGTGATCACGCGCTCGCGCGCGTGCCAGGCCGGCGCCGCCAGCATCACGGTGCGCATCACGCCCGGCAGCAGGCCCGAGGAGAGCGGCGGCGTATACCAGTCCGCCCCGAAGCGCACGAACACATTGCTGCGTCCTCCCTCGGTCAGTTCCCCGCGCTCGTTGAAGAACAGGGCGTCGAAGGCGCCATGCGCCTCGGCCGTCTTCCATGCCGCGTCGTAGCGGCTGCGCACGCTGGTCTTGTGGCGCAGGAAGAGGTCGTCCGCGCGCGTGGTCTCGTTCGCCAGCACGACGGCCACCGGTTCGTTCAGCGGCGCGAGCACGCCGGTCTGCACGTTCAGTTCGCCCATGGGCGACACCGACAGCCGCATCCGGTGCAGCTGCCCGTGCGGCAGCGCCAGGCAGGCTTCGGTCAGCAGGGCTTGCGCGGTCGCGCGCTCGAAGCGGAAACCGAAATACGCGCACGAGGCGGCGATCCGGTCGAGGTGCAGGTCGAGGTGGCGCGGACCGTCGTCCCAGGAGGCGCGGATGGTCTCGAACAGCTCGAATTCGTTGGCCAGGCCGGTCAGGAAGCGCGCCTTCAGCTGGCATTCGGCGAATTCGGCCTGTGCATCGCTGTCGTAGACGATGCCGGCGCCCACGCCCAGCTCGCCGCGCCGCACGCCGTTCTCCGGCGCCTGCAGCGCCAGGGTGCGGATCGGGACGGACAGGCAGAAGTCGCCGAAGTCCTCGCCGGCTGGCGGAGGATCGAACCAGCCGATCGCGCCGGTATAGATGCCGCGCGCCGCCGGTTCCAGTTCGTGGATGATCTCCATGGTGCGGCGTTTCGGCGCGCCGGTGATCGAGCCGCAGGGATACAGGGCGCTGAAGATCTCGCCCAGGGTCGCGCCTGGGCGCAGGCGCGCCTGCACCGTGGACGTCATCTGCAGCACCGCGCCGTAGCGCGTCACCTCGAACAGTGCGGGCACCTCGACGCTGCCGGTCTGGGCCACCCGGCCCAGGTCGTTGCGCAGCAGGTCGACGATCATCAGGTTCTCGGCGCGGTTCTTGGGGTCCGCCGCCAGCGCCCGGGCGCATTCCTCGTCCACCAGCGCGTTGCCGCTGGCGGGCGCCGTGCCCTTCATGGGGCGCGCCAGCAGGCGGCCGCCCTCGTGGCGCACGAACAGCTCCGGCGAGAACGACAGCACGGCGCCGCCGTCGGGCAGGGCGAGCAGCGCGCCGTAGGGAACCGGCTGGCGCGCGCGCAGGCGCGCGTACAGCGCCAGCAGCGGGCCGTAGGCGTCGAAGCGCAGGCGGTAGGTGTAGTTGACCTGGTAGGTGTCGCCGGCGGCGATGTAGTCGCGGATGCGCGCGATGGCGTCGGTAAAGGCGGCCTGGTCGACATTCGGCGCGATGCCGGCCACGCCGGAGCGCTCGCGGCCGGCGTTGCGCGTGGCCAGCCAGCCTTCGACCTGGGCCGGCGTCATGCGCTCGCACTGCGCGAACAGCAGCACCTGCGCCAGCGGTCCGTCCTGGGGCCGCGCCGGCAATCCCGCCAGGTGCGCGCCCAGTTCGTAGCTCAGCAGCGGGACCGCGTACAGGCCGCGTGCGAGCGCCTCCTGCAGCGCCTGCAGCAGCGGCGGCCAGCCGGCGGCATCCTCGCAGCGCAAGGTGCCCGCATGGCCGCTATACAGGCGCGAGCGCGCCTCCAGCCCGGCGCCGGCGTCGTCCAGCAGCGCAAAGACTTCCTGGGTATCCATGTCCCTTGCGCAGACCTCAGGCTGCAAGCAGCAGCGACAGCTGCAAGGCTGTGCCTTCTGCCGGATTATGTTTGAAGCCGCTCTTGGCAAAACGATGCCAGCGGCCGGTAACATAGCTTACCAGCAGACTGGCGCGCGCGCCGACGTCCGCTTCGACGCCGTGTCCCTGGGTGACCGCGACGCGCAGCGCCTGCTTGCAGGCCAGTTCGACCTTGTCGTAGAACTGGTTCATGCGCAGCTGCAGGCGCTCGTCCTCGCCGACCAGCGCGTCGCCGATCAGCACCCGGGTCATGCCGGGGTTGTTTGCCGAGAAACCGAGCAGCATCTGCAGGATCGCGTGGGCCTGGTCGAGGCCGCGCTCCTCGCGTTCGCTGATCTGGTTGATGACGCCGAATACGCTCGATTCGATGAACTCGATCAGGCCCTCGTACATCTGCGCCTTGCTGGCGAAATGGCGGTACAGCGCCGCCTCCGACACCGACAGGCGCGCGGCCAGTGCGGCGGTGGTGATCTTGTCGCCCTTCGGGTGCTCGAGCATCGAGGCCAGAGCCTGGAGAATTTGCAGCTTGCGCTGGCCTGGCTTGGTGCTTGCCATGGAATCCCTAGTGATGTTGTTGTTCGATTAGCGCAACCGGTGCAGGCGTGCAGGAAGTTGCCGCACGGATTTTACTTTGACATCGACATAACCGGGGAGTTTCAAGGTTCGCGGCAGCGGCGCGCGCCGCCCTTGTCCTGAAAAGTCGCTCACGCGCAGGTATTGGGTGACCCAGACCGTGCGCAAGCCGAGCTGGCTGGCGCTCTTCAGGTTGGCCAGGGTGTCCTCGACCAGGATGCAGCGCCGGGCGGCCACGCCATGGCGGCGCAGCAGGCGGCGCAGCATCAGCTTCGAGGGCTTGGGGCGCAGCTGGCCGTGCACGTGCATGTGTTCGATCGCGACGTGCTGCGAGAAATGGTGGTGCAGCTTCAGGCGGCGCACGATCTCGGTCGAGTAGTGGTTCGGCGCATTCGTCAGCAGGATCTTGCGGCCCGGCAGGCGGCGTAGCAGGCGCGCCAGGCCGCGCTCGGCGCGCATCATGCGGTCGAGCGGTCCGATGTCGTGGGTTTCGCGCAGGAAGTCGGCGGCCTGCACCTGGTGGTGGCGGATCATGCCGAGCAGGGTGGCGCCGTAGCGCTTCCAGTAGCCCAGGCGCGCCGCATCGACCACGGCCTGGCTGGCGGGTACGCCGCCGGCGCCCAGCACGCGCGCGATGTAGACGTTCATGTTGGCGCTGATGGCCGGGAAGATCGCGTGGGAGGCGTCGTGCAGCGTGTTGTCGAGATCAAACAGCCAGACCGGCGCGCGTAGGGTCGAAGTTGCCACGGTGAGCATGAAGCGAATGGTTGCGACCTGCGATTATAGCCACCTGGACGGCGGCATGCAGCGGACGGACGGCTTCAGGCATGTACCAGGAGGTACAGCAGAAAATGTCGGGAAAAGCGGGGGAGGGAAATGGTGCCCTTGACGTGGATTGAACACGTGGCCTCTCCCTTACCAAGGGAGTGCTCTACCACTGAGCTACAAGGGCTGGTAGTGTCGCGGCGGGTAAGACCCGCCGGGATGCGCCGGGCGGGATTTTTTCCGCCGCAACGTTTAGTGCGAACGGATCATAGTGCCAAAAGCCTGTTCGGTCAAGACTTCCAGCAACAAACTGTGTTCGATACGTCCGTCGATGATATGCACCGTATTGACGCCGGACTTCGCGGCGTCGAGCGCCGACGAGATTTTCGGCAGCATGCCGCCCGAAATCGTACCGTCCGCGAACATTTCGTCGATCTCGCGCGCCGACAGGTCGGTGACCAGGTTGCCGTTCTTGTCCTGCACGCCGGCGATGTTGGTCATCATGATCAGCTTCTCGGCTTTCAGGATCTCGGCGATCTTGCCCGCGACGACGTCGGCGTTGATGTTGTACGCCTGGCCGTCCTGGCCGAAGCCGATCGGCGAAATGATCGGGATGAAGGCGTCGTCCTGCAGCGCCTTGACCACGGCCGGGTTGATCGCATCGATCTCGCCGACGAAACCGATGTCGAGGAACTCGCCCGGCTTCTCGCGGTCAGGCATCGCCATCCTGCGTGCGCGGATCAGGCCGCCGTCCTTGCCGGTCAGGCCCACGGCCTGGCCGCCGTAGTGGTTAATCAGCATCACGATGTCCTGCTGGACTTCGCCGCCCAGCACCCACTCCACCACTTCCATGGTTTCTTCGTCGGTGATGCGCATGCCTTGCACGAAGGTGCCCTGCTTGCCGATCTTCTTGAGCGCGTTGTCGATCTGCGGGCCGCCGCCATGCACCACGACCGGATTCATGCCGACCAGCTTGAGCAGGATGACGTCGCGTGCGAAGCCGTGCTTCAGGCGTTCGTCGGTCATGGCATTGCCACCGTATTTGATGACGATGGTCTTGCCGTGGAAATTGCGGATGTAGGGAAGCGCCTCGGCCAGGATTTGCGCCTTGATCTGCGGCGAGACCGCGGTCAGGTCACTGGGTTGGTCGTCGGTCTTCAGGCTGGTCACGTGAGCGTTCATGGAGGGTCCGAAAATAATTTCGCGAGATTTTACAGGCAACGGCGCGAAAACAGCGTATACCTTGTACGGATTATAGGGCGTCTTGTTGTATTTTATGGCGCTGCACACAACTCATCTTCTGACATGCCTGAGTGTCTTTTCATAGCAAACATTTCCTTGGTGCTAAAAAAGGGGGCGCGATGAGCACCTGTACCCGCTGCGGCGCAGCATTCGGGTGCGCCATGGCCGACGGCGCCAGCGGTCCGTGCTGGTGCACCTTGCTGCCGCCCGCCGTTCCCGTGCCGCAGGAAGCGGCGGGCTGCTGGTGCCCGTCCTGCCTGCGCGCCCACATCGCGGAGCAACAAGGGCCCGGGCCTGCGCCCGACGGCATCAGCGCCGGGTCGTGAAGAAGCGCATCATCTCGCGGCTCGCGTCCGGACCCTTGCCGTCCGTATAACTGCCGCGCGCATTGCCGCCGAACCAGGCGTGGCCGGCGCCATGCACCACCCAGTGCTCGGCATGCACGGCGCCGTCGGCGCGCCGGTGCACGGTGCGCGTATAGGCGTGCCCGTCCGGCACGCGGCCCGGCTCCACCGCCACCCGGCGCGGCAGGTGGCGCGCTCCCTGGGCCACCACTTCCTCGCCGTTGGCCGGGTGCACCGTGGTGTCGCGGTCGCCGTGGAACACGATGATCGGCAGCGGGCGCCCGGTTTCCGCCTGGGCGCGCCGGAACCCGCCCTTCATGGCCGCCAGCGCGGACGGCAGGTCGTGCGCCGACGCGAACGGCAGGCCCGAATGCACGCCCACCGCCGCATACAGGTCGGGATACAGGGTGCCCATGATGGTCGCCATCGCCCCGCCGGCGGACAGCCCGGCCACGTAGACCTGGCCGGCCTCGACCGCATAGCGCTCCATGATGGCGCGCGTCATGCCGGCGATGATCGAGGGCTCGCCCTGGTCGCGCCGCTGGTCGACCGCGTTGAACCAGTTCCAGCAGCGCGAGGCGTTGGCCTGCTTGCTCTGCTCCGGATACAGCACCAGGCAGGGGAGTTCCTCGGCCAGCGCATTCATCTGGGTGCCGTTGGCGAAATCCTCGGGGTCCTGGGTGCAGCCGTGCAACATCACCAGCAGCGGGACCGCTTCGCCCGTATAGCTGCCGGGCACGTAGAGCTTGTAGTCGCGCGTGCCGGCCTCGTTGGCATGGCTGCCATCGATGAACTTTCCCGGCGGGGTCTCTTGCCTGCCTGTCGTAAACGGCAGGTCCACCGGCGCGGGTGCCGGCGCCGTCACGCCCAGGTCATGCATCTGGCGCTGGGCGGCGTGTTGCGGGGCCGAGGCGTCATTCAGCGCCTCCTGGATCACCGCGGCCGGTCCCGCCGGTCCCTTGCGCATCAGCGAGCGGGTCACGGCGCGCAGTTGTGCGAGCAGTCTCTGGTTGAGTTTCATCGGTATCCCTTATCCGTGTGCATGCTTGCAATCTCGACCCCGATCCTTACACGAGCCTTGCAGGCGTTGCCGGACAGCCCAGGCGCACCAGTCCATCTTGCGAGGCAGGCAGGATCACGGTGTTTGGGGTAACCTGCGCGCATGCTCCCCACTTTTCGACCCGGTCTGCGTTTCGAATGGCAATACACGGTACCGCCGCGCGCAACCGTGCCCGAGCTCTACCACGATACCCCGTTTTGCCGCGACATGCCGGATGTGCTCGCCACCGGCTACCTGGTCGGCATGATGGAGCTTGCCTGTCTCCACGGAATGATGCCCTACATGAATTGGCCGCAGGAGCAGAGCCTGGGAACGATGGTGAGTTTCAGCCACTTCGCGCCGACCCCGCCGGGCATGACGCTGACCATCCGCGGCGAAGTGACCGAGGTGGAAGCAAGGCGCGTGCGTTTCCGGCTCGAAGCCTGGGACGACGTCGAGCCGGTCTGCGAAGGCGTGCACGAGCGCTGCCTGATCGACAGCGCGCGCTTCGCCGAGAAAATGGCGAAGAAGCGGGCGGCTTGGTGTTCTGAATTGTGAGTTCGCCGAATTTATTCAACGAATCTGCAATTCAGAACACTTAACCGCAGGTTTCGACGTACTCGACCGCCGGCTTGACGCCGGCGCGCATGCGCGTCAGCTTGCCGTTCTTCGCCTCGAAGATCAGCGCCTTCTGCTTGCCCTTCTCGAGGATGAGGTACTGGCCGTTCTCGTCGTACTTGTGCTTTTCCACGCGCAGGCTTTTCTGCTGGCGCAGCGCCTGCTCCACGGACATGGCGGACGTGATGCCGGCGCTGTTGCGCACGATGCTGCTGGCGTCGGCGCGCGTGATGCGGCCTTCCTCGACCATGAAGCGCACGTTCGGATATTTCTTGAAGCGCACCATCGAGCAGGCCGGGTCGACCGGCGGGGGCGCGGCGCGCTGCACGAGGCGGCGCTCGGCGGTGTCGAGCCGGTCGCCGAAGCGGATATCGCCGTAGCCATCGGGGCTGAGGGTTTGCGCCGACGCGACGGCGCAGGCGCCGAGCAGGACGGCGCCGACAAGCAGGGAAGAATTGGACATGGAAGCACCTTTCCGAGAGCGTTGCTCACAGGGCGACGCGTATTGACGAGTATAGCGGCCGCCGCGCAAATGCGGCGCCTGCCTCGCGAACGCGCGATAATGCAGGTTACCCGATCCGGCGCCCGGCGCCGATACCCCAGATAGCCCATGACGCCCCCTGAACTGCAAACCCCTGTTCCCTCGCCCTGCATCAACATTTGCCAGATGGCGCCCGATACCGGCCTGTGCCGCGGCTGCCTGCGCACGATCGACGAGATCGTCGCCTGGGGCCGGGCGGACGACGACTACAAGCGCGCCGTGTGGGCCGAGATCCGGCGCCGCGAAGCGGATATCGCATGGCGCTAGCATGAGCGTGCGCCTGCCGCCGCCGATCCGCCTCCTCGAGCGCGGCTGGCTGTCGTCCAACAGCGTCCTGCTGACCGGGCCGGACGACACCGCCCTGATCGACAGCGGCTACGCCACCCACGCCGGCCAGACCCTGGCGCTGGTGCGCCATGCGCTGGCCGGGCGGTCCCTGGACCGCCTGCTCAATACCCACCTGCATTCCGACCATTGCGGCGGCAACGCGGCGCTGCGCGCGGCCTACGGCTGCCAGGTCGCGATTCCGGCGCTCGACGCCGCCAGGGTCGCCGCCTGGGACGAGGAGGCGCTCAGCTACCGCGCGACCGGGCAGCAGTGCCCGCGCTTCGGGTTCGACGCCACGCTCGCGCCGGGCATGGCCTTGATGCTGGGCGGCCTGCGCTGGGAAGTGCTGGCCGCGCCCGGCCACGATCCGCATGCGCTGCTGTTTTTTTGTGCAGAGGAGGGCGTGCTGGTCTCGGGCGACGCGCTGTGGGAAGACGGTTTCGGCGTCATCTTCCCCGAACTGGCGGGCGAGCCGGGCTTCGACGAGGTCGGCGCCACGCTCGACCTGATCGCCGGCCTTGGGGCGCGCGTGGTGATCCCGGGCCACGGCAGCGCCTTCACCGGGGTGGACGGGGCGCTGGCGCGCGCCCGGGCGCGGCTGGACTACCTGCGCGCCGACCCGGTGCGCAATGCGCGCAATGCGGTCAAGGTGCTGCTCAAGTTCCTGCTGCTGGAGCGCCAGGCGATCGCGCTGGCGGCGCTGCCGCAACTGCTCGGTTCGATCCCGCTGGTGGAGCGCGTGCGGCGCGCGCAACTGGGGCTGGCGCCCGAGGACATGGCGCACTGGGCGGCGCAGGCGCTGCTGAAGGCCGGGGCCGCCCGCATCGACGGCGCCATGCTGCACGACGTTTAGAGTCCATGGTCTAGCACGGTCGTTCTTTTTTCGGGGATATAATGACCGGAGGCTTTCCGATCAATCCGACATGCGAGCTCTTCCATGACCTTGCCACCCGTGCTGCAACACCTGTCCCTTCCCGTCATCGCGTCGCCGATGTTCATCGCCAGCGGCCCCGCGCTGGTGGCGGCCCAGTGCAAGGCCGGCATCGTCGGCTCCTTCCCGGCGCTGAATGCGCGTCCGGCCGAGCTGCTCGACACCTGGCTGACCGAGCTGCAGCGCGAGCTGGCCGACTACCAGGCCGCCCATCCGGATGCCAGGGTCGGCCCGATCGCTGTGAACCAGATCGTGCACCAGTCGAACGACCGCCTGGCGCATGACGTCGAGGTCTGCGTCAGGCACCAGGTGCCGATCATCATCTCGTCGCTGCGCGCGCCGCCGCGGGAAATGCTGGACGCGGTGCACGCCTACGGCGGCATCGTGCTGCACGACGTGGTCTCGATCCGCCATGCCCAGAAGGCGCTGGAGGCCGGCGTCGACGGCCTGATCCTGGTCGCGGCGGGCGCCGGCGGCCACGCGGGGGCGCTGTCGCCGTTCGCGCTGGTGGGCGAGGTGCGCAAGTTCTTCGATGGCCCGCTGGCGCTGTCCGGATCGATCGCGACCGGCGACGCGATCCTGGCGGCGCAGGCGATGGGGGCGGACTTCGCGTACATCGGCTCGCGCTGGCTGGCGACCAGGGAGTCGAATGTCTCGGACGACTACCGCGAGGCGATCGTCACCTCGAACGCGGCGGACGTGGTGTACACCAACCTGTTCACCGGGGTGCACGGCAACTACCTGAAGAAGTCGATCGTCGCCGCGGGACTGGATCCGGAGAACCTGCCGGAATCGGACAAGAGCAAGATGAGCTTCGGGTCGGGCAGCGCCAAGGCGTGGCGCGATATCTGGGGCGCGGGGCAGGGCGTGGGCCTGATGGACGACGTGCCGAGCGTGGCGGAGATGGTGGAGAGGCTGAAGAGGGAGTATGCGGCGGCGCGGGCGAGGTTGTCGCTCGGGGCGTAGGCATGCAGTTCGTAGGATGGGCGGGGGACCCGCCCATCCTACACCGCCGGCTTCAGGTCTTCCTGGCGCAAGATCCACAAGCCCGGGAGGTTGCGCCAGTACCCGTACACATCCATCCCGAACCCCACCACGAACTCGTTCGGCAGGGTCAGCCCCACCAGGTCGGCCTGGATCGGCTTGGTGCGCTTCAGGTCCTTGTCCGCGAACACGGCGATGATCACCTCGGCCGCGCCCATGTCGAGCAGGCGCTGCTTCACGTGGGCCAGGGTCTCGCCTTCGTCGAGGATGTCGTCGACCACCACGATCGTGCGGCCGGCCACGTTCTGGCGCGGGATCACCTTCCACACGATCTGGCCGCCACGGTCTTCGTCGCCGTAGCGGCTCACGTGGATGTAGTCGAATTCGAGGGGAAAGTCGAGTTGCGGCAGCAGGTGGCCGGTGAACACCACCGCGCCTCCCATCACGCCCAGCAGCAGCGGGAAGGCTGCTTCGCCAGGCTTGCCAAAACGTTCGTTCAGCTGGGCTGCGACACGCCGCACCGCCGCCTGGACTTCCTCCGGGCTGACGATCTGTTTGGCGTTCGCAAGCAGCGCGCGGGCGCGCTCGTCGTGGAATTCTTGCATGGTCGCTCAGGTCAGTTGGATTGCCAGGGCATTATGCTCCATCCCGGGGCAACATGGCGTTCCCGTTGGAATCAGGCCACGTCGAGGATCTCGCGCTGCAGCTTGCGGGTCAGCCTGGCGAACACCAGTTCATACGAACGGCGCAGCAGGGCCGCCAGCTCCGCGTCGGCCATGTCCGCGCCGGCGGTGACGTACACCCATTTCGCGCGCGCCAGGTAAGGCGCCGGAATGATGCCGGGACGGTCGGTCAGCTCCAGGAAGCGCTCGTCCTCCGCCTTCAGGCTGAAGCCTTCCGAGGGAAGCGCCGCATTGGTCACCGCGAACATCTTGCCGCCCACCGAGAACACGGCGTCGTGCTCCCATTTCAGGTCCTCGGTCGCGCCGGGAAAGCCGCGGCACAGCGCTTTTGCTGCTTCGAAATCCATGTCTGTCTCCTGTGCTCCGTGTCTGGTCACGGCCGCCATCTTAGCGCGACCGGTTCTTCCTGATGTATTTTTGATGTCGTTATGCAATGATCCTTCACGCCACACAAAGGGATTGCGGCGTATCATACGTAGCTGGAAAACAAAATCGAATCACCGAGCCATGTCCATCATCGCCACCCGCCTTGCCCACCTGCGCGCCGCCATGGAGCGCCACGGAATCGACGCCTGCATCGTGCCGTCGAGCGACCCCCACCTGTCGGAATACCTGCCCGGCCACTGGAAGGGCCGCGAGTGGCTGTCCGGCTTCACCGGCTCGGTCGGCACCTTCATCGCGACCGCCGATTTCGCCGGTGTCTGGACCGATGGCCGCTACTGGACCCAGGCCGAGACCGAACTGGCCGGCACCGGCATCGCACTGATGAAGATCCCCGGCGTGGCGAGCCAGGTGCACATCGACTGGCTGGCCGCCAACCTGCCCGCGGGCCGCACGGTGGCGGTCGACGCGCGCGTGCTGGGACTGGCCGGCGCGCGCCTGCTGTCCGACGCGCTCAATGCGCGCGACATCGCGCTGCGCACCGACATCGACCTGCTCGACGACGTCTGGAGCGACCGTCCGGCGCTCCCGGCCGACCCCGTGTTCGAGCACCTGCCGCCGTACGCCACGCTGGCGCGCGCCGACAAGCTGGCCGCCACCCGCGCCGCGATGGCCGCGCTGGGCGCCGACCATCACTTCATCTCGACCCTGGACGACATCGCCTACCTGTTCAACCTGCGCGGCGCCGACGTCAGCTTCAACCCGGTCTTCCTGGCGCATGCGCTGGTCGGCCCGCAGCGCGCGATGCTGTTCGTCGGCGAGGGCAAGGTCCCGGCCGACGCAAGGGCGCGCCTGGAAGCCGACGGCGTCGACCTGGCGCCGTATGCCGGCGCCTCCGAGGCGCTGGCCTCGCTGCCGCAGGGTGCGACCCTGCTGGTCGACCCGCGCCGCATCACGGCCGGCATGCGCGCAGCAGTGCGCGACGACGTGCGCGTGGTCGAGGCGATCAACCCGACCACCTACGCCAAGTCGCGCAAGCTGGATGCGGAAGCGGCCAACGTGCGCGCCGCCATGGAGCAGGACGGCGCCGCGCTGTGCGAATTCTTCTCCTGGCTGGAGCCGCGCCTGCTCGACGCCAGGCGCACGCCGCTCGATGAAGTCGACATCGACACCCACATCACCGCCGCGCGTGCGCGGCGCCCGGACTTCATCAGCCCGAGCTTCTCGACCATCGCCGGCTTCAATGCGAACGGCGCGATCATGCACTACCGCGCCGCGCCCGAATCCTGCGCCGACATCGAAGGCGACGGCCTGCTGCTGATCGACTCCGGCGGCCAGTACCTGGGCGGCACCACCGACATCACCCGCGTGATCCCGGTCGGCACGCCGTCCGATGCGCAGAAGCGCGACACCACCCTGGTGCTCAAGGGCCTGATCAACCTGTCGTCCACGCGCTTCCCGCGCGGCACCCGCTCCCCGATGCTGGATGCGATCGCGCGCGCGCCGATCTGGGCCGCCGGCATCGACTACGGCCACGGCACCGGCCATGGCGTCGGCTACTTCCTGAACGTCCACGAAGGACCGCAGTCCATTTCGCCGTCGACGCCGCCCGATCCGCACACCGCCATGGAGCCGGGCATGATCACCTCGATCGAACCGGGCATCTACCGGCCGGGCCGCTGGGGCATCCGGATCGAGAACCTGGTGCTCAACCGTCCGCACGAGAGCACCGAGTTCGGCGAGTACCTGGCCTTCGAGACCCTGACCCTGTGCCCGATCGACACGCGCTGCATCGACCTGTCGCTGCTGCGCCCGGACGAGATCGCGTGGCTGAACGACTATCATGCGACCGTGCGCGCGCGCCTGGCGCCGCACGTGAGCGGCGCGGCGCGCGACTGGCTGATGCTGCGCACGGAGGCGATCTGATGGCCGGCGCGCGTTCCACCCGCGCCAGCGCGGCGGTCGAGCGGCTGAAGAAGCGCACCGGGAACGCCGCCTATTCCATGGCGCGCACCGGCGACGGCCTGTTCTTCCTGTCCGAGTCGCCCGGCGCTCCGCCGCTGTGCGCCCCGCTCGAACTCGACGACTTCGTGGCCTTCGTCGACAAGCTCGGCCCGCAGGCCGAGAAACGCGTCAGCAAGTATGACGTGGCGTTCGAGAAGCAGCTGGTGAGGAAGAAGCCCTGATCCGCAACACCTGAGAAAGCTGCATGGACTATTACGAACTGTTATCCGCCTACTGGTCGGAGCGCGAGATATACACCAATGCCCTGATCCTGGCGCACCTGCTCGGGGCGCTGGCGCTCGGCCTGCTGGTGGGCTACGAGCGCGCCTACCACGGGCGCGCGGCCGGCATGCGCACCTATGGCCTGGTGTGCATGGCCTCGGCGGCGCTGACCATCCTGGCCGGCTATCCCGATTTCTGGTACGGCGGCGGCCATTCCGGCGTGCTGGCGCCGGTCGATCCGACCCGCATCGTCCAGGGCGTGGTGACCGGCATCGGCTTCCTCGGCGCCGGCGTGATCATGCGCGACGGCTTCAACATCAGCGGCCTGACCACGGCGGCGTCGATCTGGGCCTCGTCGGCGATCGGCATCCTGGTCGGGGTGGGCTTCTACCTGGCCGCGATGGGACTGGCCTTCTTCTCGTGCATGATCATGATCTACCTGAACCGGATCGAGACCTTCCTGCCGTCGCGCCATGCGGTGGCGGTGCGGCTGCGCTTCAAGCCCAAGTACATGCCGAGCGAGGACGGGCTGCGCGAGGCGGCCCTGGAGCGCGGCTACGAGATCGCCGGCAGCTCGCTCACCATCAGCAGCGAGGACGGACGCCAGGAATGGCGCTTCGTGGCGCTGGCGCTGGCGCGCCAGAGCGGGGCGCCGCTGGCCGCATTGGCCGAGGAACTGACCGCCTTCGAGGGTGTGGAAGACTTCCAGCTGTCCCACGCCCGCAACTGACCATAACAATAACCATCCCTACCAAAACCGGAACACTCCATGGAAGCACAAGACGTACTCGATTTCTGGTTCCTGCCGCGTACCAGTGAAGGCTATGGACAACAGCGCGGTGAATGGTGGCGCAAGGACGACAGGTTCGACGCCCTCATCCGCGAGCGCTTCGGCGCCACCATCGCCCAGGCGGTGGCGGGCGGCCTGCGCGAGTGGGACGCCATCGGCCCGCACGGCGTGCTCGCGCGCATCATCGTGCTCGACCAGTTCACCCGCAACGCGCACCGCGATACGCCCGAGGCCTTTGCGGGCGATACGCTGGCGCTGGCCGGCGCGCGCAAGCTGGTCGAATCCGGCGCCCACCTGGAACTCTCGCCGGTCGAGCGCTCCTTCGCCTACATGCCGTTCGAGCACGCCGAGGACGCCCGCATGCAGGAGCAGGCGGTGGAACTGTTCACCGAACTGGCCGCCGGCCATCCCGGCTTCGAGAGCATGCTCGATTACGCGCACCGCCACCGCGGCGTGATCGCGCGCTTCGGCCGCTTCCCGCACCGTAACGCGATCCTCGGCCGCGCTTCCACGCCGGAGGAACTGGAATTCCTGTCCAGGCCCGGTTCCGGCTTCTGACGTGTCCCCGGTCCTGAACCTGGCCGGCGCCGGCCATGTCGGGCGCGTGCTGGGACGGCTGTTCGCCGCAAGCCGCGCCTTTGCCGTGCAGGACGTGCTGACCCGCTCGCACGACAGCGCGCAGGCTGCCGCCGCCTTCATCGGCGCGGGCCGGGCCTGCATCGACCCGGCCGCGCTGCGCCCGGCGCAGGCGTGGATGCTGGCGGTGAACGACGACCAGATCGCGCCGGTGTGCGCGGCGCTGGCGCAGGCCCACGACCTGCGCGGCGCGGTGGTGTTCCATTGCAGCGGCGCCAAGGCTTCAGACGAGCTGGCGCCGGCCAGGGATGCCGGCGCGCTGGTGGCGAGCGTGCATCCGGTGCGCAGCTTCGCCGACCCCGAGGCGGTGGCGCGCGATTTCGCCGGCACCTTCTGCGGCATCGAGGGCGACGCCGGCGCGCTGGCCCTGCTCGGGCCCGCGTTCGAGGCGATCGGCGCGCGCCTGGTTCCGATCGACCCGGCCGCCAAGACGGTCTACCACGCGGCGGCCGTGTTCGCGTCGAACTACCTGGTCACGGTGCTGGACGCCGCCCTGCGCGCCTACGTCGCCGCCGGCGTGCCGGAAGACGTGGCGCGCGAACTGGCGCGGCCGCTCGCCACCGAGACCCTGGCCAACGTGTTCCGCCTCGGCCCGGCGGCGGCGCTGAGCGGGCCGGTGGCGCGCGGCGACTTCGCGACCGTGGCGCGCCAGCAGCAGGCCCTGGGCCACTGGGACGCGCCCACCGGCAGCCTGTACGAGGCGCTGGTGGCCCCGACCGCGGACCTGGCAAGGCGCAAGCGCGAGCAGCAAGGCTGATACCAGGCTTGTGATGGGCTGGATGCAGCTACAATGCCTCTTTTTTTACTCTCCGAAACCATCATGATCCTGTCCGCCTGGGCCACGCTGGCCGTACTGGGCGTCTATTTCTGGACCTGGGCCAACGCGGCCCGCGCCCGCGCGCGCTACGACGTGCCCGCGCCGTCGATGGACGGTCCCGAAGGCTTCCTGCGCAGCCAGCGGGTGCAGATGAACACGCTGGAACAGCTGCCGCTGGTGCTGGTGCCCCTGTGGCTGTGCGCGCTGTACCTGGGCGACCCGTGGGCCGCCGCGGGCGGCATGCTGTGGTGCGCCAGCCGGGTGCTGTATGCGCTCGGCTATTACCGCGATCCGGCCAAGCGCGAAGCCGGCTTCGTCCTGGGCATGCTGGCCTGCGCCGCCCTGATCGGCGGGACCGTGCTCGGGCTGGTACTGCGCTAACGCCAAGAAAGTGCATTTAGAGATCGACAAAGTTACCGTATGGCAATAAGCTAGGGTATTTACACGACTAAAGCACCCGCGCGCCAGCCACACCTGGTGCTTGCCGACGCGGGACGGCGAAGGAGATCAGCATGTTGTTTCTGAAGAGCACCGCAGTGACCAAGGCCCCAGGGATCTACGAAGTCGACATCGCCGCCAAGCCGCCCGGCAAGACCTTCGGCGTCTTCCTGGCGACCGATCCCGACAACCCGCCGCAGGCGCTGCTGGCCGGGCTGGCCGAGCTGGGTTTCCGCAATACTCACCAGCAGAGCTATATCCACAAGGACAAAGGCAAGGTGCTCGACCTGCACTTCCACAAGGACGGCAGCGACCTGTTCGCCGGCTGGAAGGCGGAGGAATGCAGCGTCAACCTGGCCGCGATCGACACCCTGTTCGGGAATGTCGGCATCAAGGTGGCGCCGCGCGTGATGAGCCTGGCCGAAGCCTATGCCTGATCAGGTCTGGACGTCGATGTGGTAGAGCGCCCAGGGGCAGGCCCCGAAGCGTTCCCTGACCGGGCGGGCCGCCATCTCGGGCACCCGGTCGGCGTCGTAGACCGCCCATAGCGGCCCCAGGCCGCCCAGCGGCATCGGCTTGCCGTCCAGGTGGGTCGCCACGATGAGATTCCAGGCGCGCAGCTGGCGCATCTCGACCGCGGCGGCATACCCGTCGACCGCGCGCAGCAGCACCCTGGCCGTGTCCTTCGGCCGCGCACCGGCCTGTGCCAGCACCTCGTCCAGCAGCGGGCCGCGCAGGACGTGCACCTTGCCGTCGTATTCCAGGGTCGGGCGGATCGTGCGCGCGGGCAGGGCGGCCAGCGCGCCGAAGTCCATCGCCCAGGCGCGCGAAAAGGCCAGCTTCTGCTTGTGCATCATCTGGTCGAGCGCCGGGTCGAGCGCTCCGCGGTTGCTGCGGCCGATCGCGCCGGTCATGGTCAACAGCGCCGGGCCCGACAGGGCCGCAGGAGCGGGAGCGGCGAAGACCGGCGCGGCGCCGGCGAGCGCGGCCGCGCCGAGGAAATGGCGTTTGTCCATGCGAGAATGTCCTTCCGGTGGAAAGCCGCCATCATAGCTTTGAAACTTGCACCATGGATTTATTTAGCTCAGGCGCAAGCCTGACGCCGCTCCCCATCGACGATGGCGAACTCGCCTGGCTCGCACAACTGCCGCTGCCCTGGACCAATGCCGACGTGCTGGCCCGCCTGATCGCCGAGACGCCCTGGCGCGAAGAGACGGTGGTGGTCTACGGCAAGCGCCACCTGCAACCGCGCCTGAGCGCCTGGTATGGCGATGCCGCCTACCGCTACTCGGGACTGACGCTCGCGCCGGCGCCGTTCACGCCCCTGTTGCAGGCGCTCCGCGCCGCGGTGGAGGACGTCACCGGCCACGACTACAACAGCGTGTTGCTGAATTACTACCGTAACGGGTGCGACAGCATGGGCATGCACAGCGACGACGAACCGGAACTGGGGCCGGCGCCGGTCATCGCATCGCTCAGCTTCGGCGCCGAGCGTGTGTTCATCCTCAGACACAAGCGCAGTAAGCAGACAATCCGACTACCCCTTTCGGGGGGCAATTTATTGGTGATGAGTGGTTTTATGCAGCAAAATTGGTTGCATGGCATCAATAAAACAACAAAATCGCTAGAACCCCGCGTGAACCTAACTTTCAGGAAGATCCTTTCAACCTGAATCTTTTTACGCTATCGTGCACGCATTTTATCTAACCGGCTGGTCATTAACTTACATCTGCTTACAGTTTTTACGGAATAGGCACGGATTTGAAGTTTCGCGAGTGCTATCTTGGCCACATCGCGATTCATTGGGAATCGCGAACCAGGTAACAAGAAAGAAAAGGATTCCGAGATGAAAAAACTTATCGTTGCACTGATCGCGTCCGCTGCTGCCATGTCGGCAGCTCAAGCACAACAAGATACTCCGCGCGCCTACGTGGGTGCTGGCGTCAACTTCGCCGACCACGAGAGCCGCGCTCCGGGTGCCACCAATGTCGACGCCGATGGCTACAAGGCCGGCGGCAAGCTCTTCGGTGGTTACGAATTCAACCGTACTTGGGGTGTGGAGCTCGGTTACAACGACTTCCGCGGTGCGGACGTGAATTTCACCCGCAACGGCGTGCGCGGCAACGGTGAGGCGAAAGGTCATGCGGTCTACCTTGCCGGCAAGGCGAGCATGCCGCTGAACGATCAGTTCGTTGCCTACGCCAAGCTGGGCATTACCCGCACCAAGAACGAACTGGAAACCGTGAACGCCTTCGTCAACCGTAGCGAGAGCAAGACCGAAGGCTACGGCGCGCTGGGCCTGCAGTACAACATCAACCAGAACGTGTCGGTGATCGCCGAGTACGAACGTTATGGCAAGAGCAAGGACTGGGGCGTGAAGCCGGACGCCTTCACCATCGGCGCGAAGTACAGCTTCTAAGCCGAGCGTGTTGCAACAGAAGAGGCCCTGCGGGGCCTTTTCTGTTTTTGGGCGATCGTTATCGGCACCGATGCCGATGATCTCACTGTTAACGATCACCGCGTGGGCGGGAAGACCAGCCCACCCTACAGGCTGGCCAGGCCCAGCTCCTGCGGCCTGGCCACCCACGGCGGCACCACCAGCTCGGCGTCAGGTTCCCTGTGCCCGGCCGACAGGAAACGGTGCAGCGACGACCACGGCCACTGGCCGGGCGCCTCGCAATGGCCGTGGCGTACCGCGTCGGTGTGGACGTAGTCGACCAGCGCGGCATAGTCGGCATCGTCGCCGACGCGGAAATGGCGGTAGTGGCGTTCCCACACCGCGCCGTCGCTCGAATCGGGCACGCCGGCCTTGCGCAGCGCTTTCGAAAACGCGATCTTGACCGCGCGCCAGCGGCTCGAGCAGTCGTGGTCTCCCGGCGGCAGGGTCCAGATCGTGTGCGCATGGTTGGGCAGCACCACCCAGGCATCGAGGTGGAAGGGCTTGCGCACGCGCGCCAGCCGCATGGCTTCCCCGAACGCCGAGATATGCTCGGTCAGCAGGGCGCTGCCACGGTCGATCAGGCGCACAGTGAAAAAAAACGTCCCGCCCGGGACGCGGTTGTCGCGGTAGTCTGTCATGGGTTCGATCAGCATTTCCGCAGCCACCAGAGGCCGGAGCAGAGATGAGCGTATTGATAGCCTAGTCGGCAATGATTCTACACACGAATGATTCTCATGCGCGCCCGTTTCCGCCAATAAAGAAAGCCCACCGAGGCGGGCTTTCTTTTACGAAACAAATGCTCAGGCCGTCAGTGGCTTGTAGCGGATGCGCTTCGGCTTCGCGCCTTCTTCGCCCAGGCGCTTCTTCTTGTCGGCTTCGTATTCCTGGTAGTTACCGTTGAAGAAGGTGACTTGCGAGTCGCCTTCGAAGGCCAGGATGTGGGTCGCGATGCGGTCCAGGAACCAGCGGTCGTGCGAGATGACCATCACGCTGCCGGCGAATTCCAGCAGGGCGTCTTCCAGCGCGCGCAGGGTTTCCACGTCGAGGTCGTTCGACGGTTCGTCCAGCAGCAGCACGTTGCCGCCCTTGAGCAGGGTCTTGGCCAGGTGCAGGCGGCCGCGTTCGCCGCCCGACAGGTTGCCGACCAGCTTCTGCTGGTCCGCGCCCTTGAAGTTGAAGCGGCCCAGGTAGGCGCGCGACGGCATGTCGAAGCGGCCGACGGTCAGCATGTCGGCGCCGCCGGTGACGTCCTCGAACACCGACTTGCTGTTGCCCAGCTCGTCGCGGCTCTGGTCGACCAGCGAGATATTCGCGGTCTTGCCGAGCACGACCTCGCCGCTGTCCGGCTGTTCCTTGCCCGCGATCATCTTGAACAGGGTCGACTTGCCGGCGCCGTTCGGGCCGATGATGCCGACGATCGCGCCCGGCGGCACGGTGAATGACAGGTTGTCGATCAGCAGGCGGTCGCCGAAGGCCTTCGAGACGTTCTTGAACTCGATGACTTCATTGCCCAGGCGCTCGGCGACCGGGATGAAGATTTCCTGGGTCTCGTTGCGCTTCTGGTATTCGAATTCGGACAGTTCGTTGAAGCGGGCCAGGCGGGCCTTCGACTTGGCCTGGCGCGCCTTCGGATTCTGGCGCGACCACTCGAGTTCCTTGGCCAGCGCCTTCTGGCGCGCCGATTCGGTCGCTTCTTCCTGCTTCAGGCGGGCCTGCTTCTGGTCCAGCCAGGAACTGTAGTTGCCCTTCCACGGGATGCCGTGGCCGCGGTCCAGTTCGAGGATCCACTCGGCGGCGTTGTCGAGGAAGTAGCGGTCGTGGGTGATGCCCACCACGGTGCCCGGGAAGCGCAGCAGGAACTGCTCCAGCCACTCGACCGATTCGGCGTCCAGGTGGTTGGTCGGCTCGTCCAGCAGCAGCATGTCGGGCTTCGACAGCAGCAGCTTGCACAGCGCCACGCGGCGCTTTTCACCGCCCGACAGCACGGCGATCTTCGCGTCCCACGGCGGCAGGCGCAGCGCGTCGGCGGCCATTTCCAGCTGCAGGTTCAGGTTGCCGCCGTCGGAGGCGGAGATGATCGATTCCAGGCGTTCCTGCTCCTTGGCCAGCGCGTCGAAGTCGGCGTCCTCGTCGGCGTAGGCGGCGTATACTGCTTCCAGCTTGGCTTGCGCCTCGAAGGCTTCGCCGAGGCCGGATTCGACTTCCTGGCGCACGGTTTTTTCGGGGTCGAGCTGCGGTTCCTGCGGCAGGTAGCCGATGTTCAGGCCCGGCATCGGGCGCGCTTCGCCCTGGATGTCGGTGTCGATGCCCGCCATGATCTTCAGCAGGGTGGACTTGCCCGAGCCGTTCAGGCCCAGCACGCCGATCTTCGCGCCCGGGAAGAACGACAGCGAGATGTCTTTCAGGATCTGGCGTTTTGGCGGGACGATTTTGCCCACGCGGTTCATGGTATAGACGTAATTGGCCATGCTTTACTCTGGTGTTATTTAAGGTGCACAGGATACGACAGAACCCAAGGCCGGACACAGGATTTCTTGTTTCTCCTGTATCGCGGCTGCGGGCCGTCAGGTTTTCTGGGGCGCCGGGACGCGCTTGAGCAGGCCTTCGCCCGCAAACAGCGCGAGCGCGGCCCAGATCATCGCGAAGCCGACCAGGCGGTCCGCGCTGAAGGCTTCCTGGAACAACAGCACGCCCAGCAGGAACTGCATGGTCGGCGACAGGTATTGCAGCAGCCCGAGGATGGACAGCGGGATCTGGCGCGCGCCGCTGGCGAACAGCAGCAGCGGGATCGCCGTGATCGGCCCGGCCGCGATCAGGAGCCAGCGCGTCGTGTCGGAGGGGGTGGTCAGGAACATGTTCTCGCCGTGCAGGGTCAGCCAGCCGATGTAGCCGGCCGCGACCGGGAACAGCACCATGGTCTCGAACGACAGGCCTTCCAGCGCGCCGAGCGCGGCGGTCTTGCGCAGCAGGCCGTAGCCGCCGAACGAGGCCGCCAGGAACAGCGCGATCCAGGGCACCGTGCCGGACTGCCAGGTCAGCCAGGCCACGCCCAGCGCCGCCAGCCCGATCGCGCCCCACTGCGCCGGGCGCATGCGCTCCTTGAGCAGCAGGAAGCCGAACATGATGTTCACCAGGGGATTGATGAAGTAGCCCAGGCTGGCCTCGATCACGTGGCCGTTGTTGACCGCCCAGATATACGCCAGCCAATTGGCGCTGAGCAGGAAGGCCGAGGCCACGAAGCTGAAGAACACGCGCGGCTGGCGCACCTGGTTCAGCCACTTCCACTGGCGGCGCAGCGCCAGCACGATCAGGAGGAAGCCGAGCGACCACAGCATGCGGTGGGCCAGGATCTGCAGCGCCGGCACTTCGCCGATCGCGTGGAAATAAATAGGAAACAGGCCCCAGCACAGGAATGCCAGGGCGGCGGAAACGATACCGGAGCGCATGGGGGGAAGCGGGACGAATGCAGGGATGACATTATCCCCGAATTGGTGCAACTCTGCCGGCGCTCCCCCTTTTTGCGCAGGTGTATGATGCCAGACGAAATCTTCTTGCAATTTTCTTGTCGATATCCTATGGTGCGCCGCACCAGAACAGAAGAATGGTGCAATCTTGAAGTCTGAAAACAAGAAAAGCAGCCTGGCCGCGCTGACCCTGGCCGCGGTCGGCATCGTCTACGGCGATATCGGAACCAGCCCCCTCTATACGCTACGCGCGATCTTCGATGACACGCATGGCCTGACGCTGACCACCCCCAACATCCTCGGCGTCATTTCGCTGATTTTCTGGAGCCTGACGGTCATCGTCTCGCTCAAGTACGTGACCCTGGTGCTGCGCGCCGATAACAAGGGCGAGGGCGGCATCATGGCCCTGATGGCGCTGGCCACCACCTCGGTGACCAGGCACTCGGCCTGGCATTTCCCGCTGCTCGTGATCGGGGTGCTGGGCGCCACCATGTTCTATGGCGACAGCGTGATCACGCCGGCGATCTCGGTGCTGGGCGCGATCGAGGGCCTGGAAGTGGCCGCGCCCGGCATGTCGCACTACGTGGTGCCGCTGGCCGTCGTGGTGCTGGTCCTGCTCTACAGCGTGCAGCGCCATGGCACCGCCGGCATCGGCCGCTTCTTCGGCCCGATCATGCTGGTGTGGTTCATCGCCCTGGCCGTGATGGGCATCATCAACATCGTCGAGGCGCCGGTGATCCTGCAGGCGCTGAATCCCTGGCACGCGCTGCATTTCATGCTCGAAAACGAGTTTCTCGCCTTCGTGGCGCTGGGCGCGGTGGTGCTGGCGGTGACCGGCGCCGAGGCCCTGTACGCCGACATGGGCCACTTCGGCCGCAAGCCGATCCGCATGGCCTGGTTCGCGATCGCCTTCCCGGCGCTGGCGCTGAACTACCTGGGCCAGGGCGGCCTCCTGATCACCCGGCCGGACGCGGTGGAAAACCCGTTCTTCCACCAGCTCGGCACCTGGAGCGTGATTCCGCTGGTGATCCTGTCGACGATGGCGGCGGTGATCGCCTCGCAGGCGACGATCTCGGGCACCTATTCGATGACCAAGCAGGCCATCGCGCTGGGCCTGCTGCCGCGCATGCGCGTCATGCACACCTCGGAGAGCCAGATCGGCCAGATCTACATCCCGGCGGTGAACTGGCTGCAGCTGGCCGTGGTCCTGATGGCGGTGGTCGGCTTCGGTTCTTCCGACGAGCTGGCCGGCGCCTACGGCATCGCGGTGACCGCGACCATGATGGCGACCACCATCCTGACCTTCTTCGTCACGCGCTACCGCTGGAACCTGCCGCTGGCCGTGTGCCTGGGCGCGACCTCCTTCTTCCTGCTGATCGACATCATCCTGTTCTCGTCGACCACGCTCAAGCTGTTCCACGGCGGCTGGTTCCCGCTGCTGCTGGGCACGGTCCTGCTGACCCTGATGCTGACCTGGAAGCGCGGCCGCGAGCTGGTCTTCGACAACCTGCAAAAGCATGCGATCCCGCTGGAAGCCTTCATGGAATCGCTGTTCGTGGGGCCGCCGACGCGCGTGCCCGGGACCGCGGTCTTCCTGCGCGGCGAGAGCGACGGCGTGCCGCATGCGCTGCTGCACAACCTGCTGCACAACAAGGTGCTGCACGAGCGCGTCGTGTTCCTGACGGTGCACATCCGCGAGGAACCGTGGGTGCCGCTGGACGACCAGGCCCAGGTCGTCGCGCTGGGCCATAATTGTTTCCAGTTAAATATCCGCTACGGCTTCAAGGACGAGCCGGACATCCCGGATGTGCTGAGCCGCTGCGCCGAAGAGGACTTGCCGTTCGAGATGATGGAAACCTCGTTCTTCATCGCGCGCCAGACCGTGATCTCGGCGCCGGGCGGCGGCATGTCGCCATGGCGCGAGCAGCTGTTCGTGATGATGTCGCGCAATGCGCGCGGCGCCGCCGACTATTACCAGATCCCGACCAACCGCGTCATCGAGCTGGGCACGCAGATCGAGATCTGAGAGCCCAGGCGGAGATGTCCATACAATACATATGGGATACAAATTCCGGACAGTTTGATGTTGTTGATCAGGTAAGGTGAGAAGTTTCCTATTGCAAAGTTTCTTTGCCACCTCTCCCTTAAGGACCGTCCATGAAGCTGAAGTATCCCGTGATCGCCGCCTTCGCCGCCGTGCTCGCCCTGACCGCCTGCGGCGGCGGCGGTGACGGCGCAGGCCCCGCCAAACCGACCATCCCCGTCAGCAGCCCGGCCGCGCTGACCAAGACCGACAACGTGGTCGGCAGCGGCGCCGAAGCGGTGACCGGCAAGACCGTCACCGTGACCTACACGCTGTGGCTGTACAGCGAGTCGGCGGCCGACAAGAAGGGCGGCGCCAGCCTGCAATCGGGCTCCTTCCCGTTCAAGCTGGGTACCGGCTACGTCATCGCGGGCTTCGAGCAGGGCGTGCTGGGCATGAAGGTGGGCGGCAAGCGCACCGTCCTGATTCCGGCCAACCTGGCCTACGGCGCGCAAGGCCAGGCCCCCCACATCCCGCCGAACTCGGGCCTGGTGTACGAAATCACCCTGGACAAGGTCGAGTAAGCCGACCGCATCCTCGTCGCGCACCGCCGGCCCTGGCCGCGCGGTGCGGCGCCCCCGCCGCCATCCATCCCGCTGTCCTCCCTGCCGACCGGCCCTTGCGCGCGCCGCCGCCTGCCTTTGATGTCGCGCAGGATGGCCCTACCCGCTCTGGGACATTGTTGAGATTCCGCTAACAAGCCGGATACCTCTTATGTCCTTACGCAAACATTTCCTAAGTATATTGTTGCTTCAGGTATTGAGCATGCCGCTGGTAGCGCTGGCTGCGCCTCTCTACCGGATGACGCTGCTGCCTGGCGACTTCCATGCGTCCGCCCTCAACAACGCCGGGCAGGTGGTCGGCACCGCGCGGGGCGGCGCCGCGATCTGGTCGCGCACCGCCACCATCTACCTGGGCGGCCTGCTGCCCGGCAGCGAAGGGCTGGCCATCAACAGCCGCGGGGCCATCGCCGGCCGCGTCGGCGCCAGCGCCTTCATGTATGCCGACGGCGCGGTCTCCACCTTCGGCCTGCCGGGCTTTGGCAGCTGGGCCGCCGGCATCAACGATGCGGGCCAGGTGGCCGGCACCACGCGCCGGGATACCGGCGAATTCCGCGCCTTTGTCCGCGACGGCGCGAGCTTGACCGAACTGGGCACCTTCGGCGGCTTGCTCAGTTTCGCCACGGCGATCAACGCCAGCGGCCATGTGGCAGGCTTCGCCAGCGTCCCGTCGGGGAACTTCGAGGATCCCGATCGCTACGCGTCGGTGTACCGCGACGGCCGCCAGGTCAACCTGGGTTCGCTTGGCGGACGCATCAGCGAAGCCAGCGACATCAACGACGCCGGCTTCGTCGCCGGCTGGTCGGAACTGGCCGACGGCTCCGAGCGGCCCTTCCTGTACTCGCCGCTCGACGGGCGCATGATCGACCTCGGCTCGCTGGGCGGACTGTCCGGCCGCGCGAATGCCGTCAACGGCGACGGGACGGTGGTCGGGCTGTCGGCCGTCGCCGGCGGCGGGGGCTTCGACTACCGCGCCTTCGTGGCGGGCGCGGGCCGGATGAGCGACCTGAACCAGCTGGTGGCGGCGCTGGACGACTGGCGCCTGGTGAGCGCGACCGACATCAACGATGCCGGGCAGATCCTGGCCCAGGCCTGTCGCGCCGGGCTGGACGAATGCCGCCCGGTGCGGCTCGATCTGGTTGCCGAATTGCCCGAACCGGGCACCTGGGCGCTGCTGGGCGCCGGGCTGGCGCTGCTCCTGTGGCGCCACCGGCGCCGCGCCGCCTGGCTGGCGGCCGCGCCGCTGCTGGCCGCGCCGCTGGCGCCGGCCGCAGCCGCCGCAAGCTCGTATACGGCCGTCTTCGTTCCCGCCGGTTTCAACGCCATGGCGATCAACCGGCATGGCCACCTCGGCGGCAGCCATAACGGCAGCGCGGCGCGCTGGGATGGCCGGACAGTGACCGACAACGCGGCGCTGGCGCCGGGCTCGTTCGGGCTGGCGATCAACGGCCATGGCCATCTCGCCGGCGGCTGGGCGGGCGATGCCTATGCCTTCGGCCCGTTCGGGCTGCGCAATGCCAGCCGCCAGGTGCTGATGGCCTTCAGCTTCGCGGTGGCGATCAACGATGCGGGCGGGGTCGCGGGCAGCGCCCTGTGGGGCGTCGGCGAACGCGGGAACGGCTTCGTCCTTGCCAATGGCGTGACGCGCATGATCCCGAGCTTCGGCGGCGACTGGAGCAGCGCCAGCGCCATCAACCGCCACGGCCACGTGGCCGGCAGCGCCGCGCTCGAAGACGATTCGATCGGCGCCGCGCACCACCATGCCTTCGTCTACCGCGACAAGAGCATGCTGGACCTCGGCACGCTCGGCGGCCGGAACAGCGCCGCCTACGACATCGACGACGCGGGGCGGGTGGTCGGCGATTCCCAGACTGGCGTCACCGATCCCGTTTTCGGTCCGGAGCTCCATCCTTTCCTCTACGAGAACGGGAGCATGCGCGACCTCGGCACCCTGGGCGGCAGGGACGGCCGGGCCTGGGCCATCAACAACGCCGGCGTGGTGGTGGGCGAATCCAGCCTCGGCGCACCCGATAATCCGCAGCTGCGCGCCTTCGTGCTGGAGACCCGCGGCAGCCCGGGTCCGATGCGCGACCTGAACGACTTGAGCGCGATGCCGGAAGGATGGGTGCTGGCGATGGCGCGCGACATCAACGACGCCGGCCAGGTGCTGGCGCTGGCCTGCAGCCTGGAGGACTGCCTGCACGTGCGGCTCGACCCCCAGCCTTGAGGCTCAGCGCAGCATGTCGACGTGCATGATGCCGTCTTCGTCGTAGGGGGCGGAGACGGTCCGGAAGCCGAAGCTTTGATAAAACGCTTCCAGGTACTGCTGCGCGCCGATACGGATGCGGTGGCCCGGGTACAGGCGCTCGGCGCAGGCGATGCCCTGTTCCAGCAGGGCGCGTCCCGCGCCGGTGCCGCGCGCGGCCGGGGTCGTGATCACGCGCCCGAGCGACATCTCGTCGTACTTGGCGCCCGGCGCCAGCACCCGCAGGTAGGCGGCCAGCTCGCGCCTGCCGTCGACGCTGCGCCAGCCGAGCAGGTGGTGGGCGTCGAGGTCGTAGCCGTCGATGTCCGGGTACAGGCAGGCCTGTTCGAGGATGAAGACGGCCTGGCGCTGGGCCAGGACTTCGTACAGGTCCTTGTTGGACAGGTCGGAAAAGCGGGAGAACTGCCAGTCGATCATGATGGTGTGATGGTGAAGTGGATTGCAGGTGTTGCCCGGCGCTGCGCCGGCGGTTCATTCCGTGGCGGTTTCGAAGCCTTCGAGCACGTTGACGGTATGGATGCCCAGCTCCGGGGCCAGGTCGCCGCCCTCGAAGATGAAGGCGGTCGGCAGCCCCAGGTGGGCGATGCGTTCGCCGATGCGCAGGAAGTCGCCGCCTTGCAGGCCGAAGCGCGCGGCCGGACCGGCCGCGAAGGTGTCCACGCCCAGCGACACCACCAGCGCCTGCGGCCGGAACATGGCCAGCTTGACGCAGGCGGTCTCGAGGGCGGTGAACCACTGCGCGGCGCTGCTGCCGGCCGGCAGCGGCAGGTTCATGTTGTAGCCGAGGCCGGCGCCGGCGCCGGTTTCGTCGGCATGCCCGAGGTAGAACGGGTAGTCGGTGCGCGGGTCGCCATGGATCGAGACGAACAGCACGTCGCTGCGGCCGTAGAAGATGCTCTGGGTGCCGTTGCCGTGGTGGTAGTCGAGGTCGAGGATGGCGATGCGCTGCAGGCCGTCGTCGAGCAGGTGCTGGGCCGCCAGCGCCGCGTTGTTCAGGAAGCAGGAACCGCCGAAGAAGTCCGCGCCCGCATGGTGGCCGGGCGGGCGCGTCAGCGCGAAGCTGCCGCGCTCGCCGAGGCGCAGCGCATGGGCCGCGTTGACGGCGCAGTCGGCGCCGGTCTTGGCCGCGATCCAGGTGCCGCTCGTGAGCGGCGTGCCGCAGTCCATCGAATACAGGCCCAGGCGGGCGCAGAAGTTCTCGGGCTCGACATCGGCGCGCAGGCTGCGCACCGGCCACACGGCGGGGAAGGCGTCCTTGCCGGCGTTGGCCGGGTCGAGCGCGATCCATTCGCTCCAGGCGTTGCGCAGGAAATGCAGGTAGCGCGGGCTGTGCACGCGCTCGAGCGAGACCAGGGACACGCCATGCGGCGTCACGATGCGGCCGAGGCCGCGCCGTTCGAATTCCGCCAGCACCAGGCCGACCCGCTCGGGCTTTTCCGAACACGGCACCAGTTCGCCGCGGAAGATCTCGGCGCGGCCGTCGTGCTGGGCGTGGTGTTCGTTGTAAAAGGTGAGCAAGCGGGCCTCGCGGCTAGTGGGTCACTTGGCAACGGGCGTGGCCAATAAAAGTGATGGATTTTTGCGCCAGGCTAGGCGCAAACCGCAGCGCTAGCTGGCTATCGCGAGGATTTGCAACAACGCCTGGCGCAAAAAGACGCGCTTTTATGCCACGATCTGTTGTCAAGTGACCCACTAGTGATTGCCGCACAGTGTACTGCTGTTATACGCGGCGACGAAATCGTCGAAGCTGCCGGTGTCGGTCGCTTCGATCCTGTCCTGTTCGGCCAGCGAGGCCGCCGCCAGCTCGTCGAACAGCGCTTCCTCGGCCGGCATCAGCGGGCTGTCGCGGAAGCTTGCCGCATGCAGTTCGCTCTGGCGCAAGCCGAACGCCGCGACCGAACCCAGGGCGCGCACCTCCTCCAGTACGCGCGCCGACGGCGTCAGGGCCGGATCCTCGATCTTGGCCTTCTGCAGCCCCAGCGAGGCCGCATGCACGCCATGCTCGTTGTGCTGCTCGTCCAGCAGCGCCGCCACCGGGCGGATGCGCTCGATCAGCTCCAGCGCCCATTCCCTGAGCGGCACTTCCTGGCCGTCGCGGGTCAGGGTCAGGTCCGGACGGCGGCCTTCCTTCACCGTGCGCGCGAAGTTGCGCGCGTGAATCTCGCCCTCGTGGGCGCTGATCAATGGGCTGTCCTCGAGCGCGCAGAACATCAGGAAGGCGTCGAGGAAGCGGCCGGTGTCGAGCGCGATGCCGATCGGCTCGAACGGATCGACGTCGAGGCAGCGCACCTCGATGTACTGCACGCCGCGGTTGCACAGCGCCTGCACCGGGCGCTCGCCGGTGCGGATCACGCGCTTCGGACGGATGGTCGAATAGTATTCGTTCTCGATCTGCAGCACATTGGTCGACAGCTGGATCCACTCGCCATCCTTCTTGGTGCCGATCTTCTGGTAGGGCTCGTAGGGGCGGTTCACCGCGTCCATCAGGCTCGTGACATAGCTCTCCAGGCTGTTCTCGTGCGGGCGCAGGCCGGACTGGGCGTCGTTCTGGTAGCCCAGGTCGCTCATCCGCAGGCTGGTCGCGTACGGCAGGTAGAGCGTGTCATCGGACAGGGTTTCCAGCTGGTGCGGACGGCCGCGCAGGAAGCTGGTCGTCAGGGCCGGGGTGGCGCCGAACAGGTACATCAGGAGCCAGGCATGGCGGCGGAAGTTGCGGATGGTCGCGATATAGCTCTCGGACTGGAAGTCGCGCAGCGCGTGGCGGCGCTCCTCGGCGATCCCTTCGTCGGCGGCGAACAGCTGCCACATCTTTTCCGGCAGCGAGTAGTTGTAGTGGATGCCGGCGATGCACTGCATCGCCTTGCCGTAGCGCAGGGCCAGGCCGCGGCGGTACACATGCTTGAGCATGCCGATGTTCGAGTTGCCGTACCAGGCGATCTCGATCTCTTCCTCGGACGGCAATTCGCCCGGCATCGAGACGCCCCACAGCATCTCGTCGCCCAGCTTCGAATAGGCATGGCGGTGGATCGCGTCGAGCCGGTGCAGCGCCAGGCCGATGTCGTGTTCGGCCGGCGTGATGAATTCCATCAGCGTTTCGGCATAGTCGGTCGTGATCTGGGGATGCGTCAGTGCCGAACCCAGCGCCACCGGATGGGGCGTGCGGGCCAGGTGCCCCTGCTTGTCCACGCGCAGGGTTTCGCGTTCGATGCCACGCAGTCCCTGGCCCAGCAGGGCGCGGTGTTCGTCGTCGTCGAGCAGGGCCAGGCGGCGGTTCAGTTGGTTCGACACGGGTGTTTCCTTTCTTATACCACTTATTCAGTGGTGCAGAGAGTAACCGAAAAATGGCAACTGCGCCGAAGCTCTCCTCATTCCTGGCTGGCTGCGGTGGCGGGGATCGAGGCCGGCGCCGGGACCGGAGCCGGAGCCGGGACGGGCGCCGGGGCGGGAACGGGCGCCGCAGCGGGAACGGGCGCCGGGGCGGGAACGGGGGCTGGAGCATGGACGGGCGCGGGAGCCGCAATGGAAGCCGATGCAGGGCGGGTCTCGGCCTCGATCCAGCGCTCCACCTGGCGCTCGAGTTCGGGCAGCGGCAGGGCGCCGCCGGCCAGCATGGCGTCGTGGAAGCGGCGCAGGTCGAAGCGTTCGCCGAGCGCCGCGCGCGCCCTGTCGCGCAGCGCCAGCATGCGCAGCTGGCCGATCTTGTAGCCCAGCGCCTGGGCCGGCCGGGCGATGTAGCGGTCGACCTCGGCCTCGTTGTCGGCCGGCGGGTTGGCCGTGTTCGCGTTCAGGTAGTCGATGGCCTGCTGGCGCGACCAGCCGAGCGCATGGATGCCGGTGTCGACCACCAGCCGCGCCGCACGGAACATGCTTTCGTTGAGGTGGCCGAACAGCGAGAACGGGTCCTGGAAAAAGCCCAGTTCCGGTCCCAGCCCCTCGGCATAGGTGGCCCAGCCTTCGCCGAACGCGCCCACCCAGCCGTAGCGGCGGAACGGCGGCAGGTCGAGCTCCTGGGCGCGCGCCACCTGCAGGTGGTGGCCCGGCACCGCCTCGTGCAGGGCCACGGTGTCGACCTGCCAGATCGGACGCGCCGCCAGCTCGGCCACGTTGACGACCAGGGCGGCGCTGCGCTGCTCGCTGCCGGCTTCGTAATAGGCGGCCGGCTGGCCCGCGCCGGCGTCCACGGCCATCGGCTTGACCGCGATGCCGGCGGCGGGAACGGTGGCGACGACCTTGTCCAGCCTGGCCTCGGCGCGCGCGACGGCGCGGCGGTAGCGCGCCAGCAGGGCGTCGGCGGAGGCAGGGAACAGGCGCCGGTCGGTGCGCGCGAACACCAGGAACCTGGCGACGTCGCCGCGGAAGCCGGTGCGCGGCAGCAGGGCCTTGATCTCGGCGCGCAGGCGCGCGACTTCCTTCAGTCCGAGCGCGTGGACATCGAGCGGCGACAGTTCGGTCGTGGTGGCGCTGCGCACCAGGAAGGCGTAGTAGGCGGCGCCGTTCGGCAGGCTGGACAAGCCGATGCTGTCGCGCGCCGCCGGCAGGTATTCGCTGCGCAGGAAGTCTTCCAGCCGGCGCAGGGCCGGGGCCACGCCGCTGTTCAGGGCGAGCGTGCCGGCCTCCAGCAGCCCGTCGCGCGCCTCGGGCGGAATCGTCGCCGGGATGCGCCGCAGCGGCGCGCCCAGCGGACCGTCCAGCAGGCCCACGCGCAGGGCGCGCAGGGCGTCCGGCACCGGCCGCAGCGCGGCCTTCGGCACCGTCCAGCCGGCGCGCATCCCGGCGCGCATCTGCTCGATGATGCCGTCCACATGGGCGGGCAGGGCCAGCAGGCGGGCGATCCAGGTGCGGTAGTCTCCTTCGGTGGCGAACTGCATCTGCGCCACCAGCCGCGGCAGCCGCACGTGCAGGCCGTCCCAGGCGCTCAGGGGCAGGGGATCGAAGGGCATGAAGGCGGCGGCCGCCAGCTCGCGCTCCTTGTCGGCCACGAACAGGTCGTAGGACAGCAGCACCTGGCCGTCGAGCCGCTCGCGTTCGATCGCGCGCGCCGCGTCGAGCATTTGGCGTTCGTGTTCGATGGCGTTGGCGCGGGCCGCCAGCGTGGTGTCGCACAGGAAGGCGTCATGCCGGTAGTCGCCCAGCGCCGTGGCGCGTTCGGGGTGGCGGCGCAACTGCCATTGCCAGTCGCGCTCGAACAGCTTGCCCGCCTGCTCGGCCGCCGTGTCGGCGGCGCCGCAGACCAGGGGCGCGAGCAGGACGAGGGAAGTGAACAGTTTGCGCATGCAGGCTCCGGATGTGGGGCTGGGAATTGTAACAAGCACGCATGGAAGGGCGCGCAATGCTTGGTTTTAGTTTCCGATGGGAATTGCCCGCCGCACCTTACGGGCGCCACCGGCGGACCGTTACAGCCGCCCGCCGCTGACCCGCTCGATGCCGCCCAGGTCGCGCCAGCTCTGCACCCCGGCAAACCCGCGCGCGGCCAGCAGCGCGCGTACCGCCTCGGCCTGGTCGTAGCCGTGCTCGAGCAGCAGCCAGCCGCCCGGCTCCAGCCAGGCCGGCGCCCCATCGATGATGATGCGCAGGGCCGACAGGCCGTCGGCATGGTCGGTCAGCGCGCCGGCCGGCTCGAAGCGCAGGTCGCCTTCCGCCAGGTGGCGGTCGCCGGCCGCGATGTAGGGCGGATTCGAGGCGATCACGCCGAAGCGCTCGCCTGCCAGTGCGCCGTACCAGTCGCTGCGCAGGAAGTCGACCCGGGCGCCGTTGGCCGCCGCGTTGGCGCGCGCGATGGCGAGCGCATCCTCGCTGACGTCCAGCGCCGTGACGCTGGCGTCGGGCCGCGTGTGGGCCACCGCGACCGCGATCGCGCCGCTGCCGGTTCCCATGTCGAGCAGGCGGCCCTGCGGCGCCAGGCGTTCCAGCGCCAGTTCGACGATCAGTTCGGTGTCGGGGCGCGGGATCAGCACCGCCGGGCCGACCCGGAACGGCAGCCCGAAGAATTCGCGCTCGCCGACAATGTAGGCGATCGGCTCGCCATCCAGGCGCCGCTGCACCAGCGCGCCAAGGCGCGCCGCTTCCTCGGCAGTAAGTGCCCGCTCCGACTGCGTGATCAGGGCCACGCGCGGCAGGCCCAGCGCATGGCACAGCAGGATGCGGTTTTCCAGGGGATCGAGCGGCAGCGCCTGCTGCAGCCGGCCGATCGTGGCGCCTGCGGCGATCATCAGGCTTTGCGGCGCACCAGCACCCAGGCCAGCAGCACGGTCAGGACCACGAACCAGATCGCCGACCATTGCGGGATCGCCAGGCCGAGCACCACATCGGTCGCGCCTTCGCACAGGCCGTCGGCGCGGAACAGCCAGGGCAGGTATTCGGCGGTCGGGATCTTGTTGAGGAAGGTTTCCATCGGGTCGATCCCGCACGAGAAGCCCGGGTTGGCGATCACGTACAGGTGCTTGCCGACCGCGTACAGCCCGCCCAGCCCGGCCAGCAGGGCCAGGATCGTGCCTTCGCGGACCTTGCCGCTGATGGCGGACACCAGGGTGCACACGCCGATGCCGAGGAACATGTAGCGCTGGATCACGCACAGCGGGCAGGGACGCATCTCCAGGATGTGCTGCAGGTAGAGGGCGAAGGCGATCAGCGCGAAGCTGATCGACGACACGGCGAACAGGATCTGGCGGGAAGTAGGCAGCATTGCTTTCTCTGTCTTGGGTGGATCGAAACGGGGCATTCTCGCACGAAGCCGGCGCGCCTGCCCGGATGCATTTTCAATCTGGCAACTTAATCCTTGCTTAACCCGCCGCCTCAGTCGCCCAGCGCCGCCAGCAGCTCGGCCTGGTGCTCGGAGGCCAGCGCATTGGTGAGGTCGGCCAGGTCGCCGTCCATGATGAAGTCCAGCTTGTACAAGGTCAGGTTGATGCGGTGGTCGGTCAGGCGGCCCTGCGGGAAGTTGTAGGTGCGGATCCGTTCGCTGCGGTCGCCCGAGCCGATCAGGCTCTTGCGGGTGGCCGCTTCCTTGGACTGCTGCTCGCGCAGCTGGGCGTCCTTCAGGCGCGCCGCCAGCACCTTCATGGCCTGGGCCTTGTTCTTGTGCTGGCTGCGGTCGTCCTGGCATTCGACCACCAGGCCGGTCGGCAGGTGGGTGATGCGCACCGCCGAATCGGTCTTGTTGATGTGCTGGCCGCCGGCGCCCGAGGCGCGGTAGGTGTCGATGCGCAGGTCGGCCGGGTTGATGTCGATGTCCTCGACCTCGTCCGCCTCGGGCATCACCGCCACCGTGCAGGCCGAGGTATGGATGCGGCCCTGGGTCTCGGTGGCCGGCACGCGCTGCACGCGGTGGCCGCCCGATTCGAACTTGAGCTTGGAATAGGCGCCGTTGCCGACGATGCGCACGATGACCTCGCGGTAGCCGCCCAGGTCGGACGCCGATTCCGACACCATCTCGACCTGCCAGCGGTTGCGTTCGGCGAAGCGGGTGTACATGCGCAGCAGGTCGCCGGCGAACAGGGCCGACTCGTCGCCGCCGGTGCCGGCGCGGATCTCGAGGAAGATGTTGCGCTCGTCGTTGGCGTCCTTCGGCAGCAGCATCTTCTGCAGGTCCAGCTCGAGACCGGAAAGGCGGCCCTTGGCCGACTCGATCTCTTCCTGCGCGAATTCCTTCATCTCCGGATCCTGCAGCAGTTCCTGGGCCGCCGCGATGTCGCCCAGGGCGCCCTGGTACTGGCGGTACAGCGCGACCAGCGGCGACAGCTCGGCGTGCTCGCGGGTCAGCTTGCGGTAGCTGTCCATGTTGGCGGTGGCGCCTTCGTGCATCAGGAGTTCGTCGAGTTCGACGAGGCGGTTGGCGAGCTGGTCCAGCTTGGCCAGCATGGATGGTTTCATACGGATTCCCGGAACAAGACGGATAAGGAGACGGATCGCCGCGAGTATAGCGGCAGGAATGCGCCTGCGCGCCAGGCGCACGCAAGGAGCGGGAAAGAAGGGAGGGCCGCTAACGGCGGCCGCGGAACAGCTGTGGCAGCAGGGCCGCGAGACGGGCGCGCTCGTCGCCCTGGGCATGGTGCAGGGCCTGTTGCGGGCCGTGCAGGAACTTCGCGGTCAGGCCCCTGGACAGCGCTTCGAGCACGGCGTCGACGTCGTCGCCGCGCGCCAGCAGCTTGCGTGCACGGTCCAGTTCAGCCAGGCGCAGCGCCTCGCTCGATTCGTGCAGGTCGCGGATCACCGGCACCATGGCGCGGTCGCCGACCCAGTGCATGAAGGACTGGACGCGGTTCTCGATGATGGCCTCGGCCTGGCGGACGGCGGCCTGGCGGCTTTCCATGCCGGTCTGGACCACCTGCGCGAGGTCGTCCACGGTGTACAGGAACACGTCGTCCAGGCGCGCGACTTCGGGTTCGATATCGCGCGGCACGGCCAGGTCGACCATGAACACCGGGCGGTGGCGGCGCGTCTTGATCGCGCGTTCGACCAGGCCGAGACCGATCAGCGGCAGGGTCGAGGCGGTGCACGAGATCACGATGTCGAACTGGTGCAGGCTGTCGGACAGGTCGGCCAGGCGGATGGCCTTGCCGTTGTAGCGGGTCGCCAGCGCCTCGCCGCGCTCCATGGTGCGGTTGGCGATGGTGATCGATTTCGGGTTCTGGGCCGCGAAGTGGGCCGCGCACAGCTCGATCATCTCGCCGGCGCCGATGAACAGCACGTTCTGGTCGGCGATGCGGTCGAAGATGCGCTGCGACAGGCGCACCGCGGCGGCGGCCATCGACACGCTGTGGGCGCCGATCTCGGTGGTGCTGCGCACTTCCTTGGCCACCGCGAAGCTGCGCTGGAACAGCTGGTGCAGGTAGGTGCCCAGGCCGCCCGCTTCCTCGGCGGTGCGCACGGCGTCCTTCATCTGGCCCAGGATCTGCGGTTCGCCCAGCACCATGGAATCGAGGCCCGAGGCGACCCGGAACGCATGGCGCACCGCGTCGTCCTGCGGCAGCAGGTAGAGGTGCGGGCGCAGCTCGGCATAGTTGAGCGCATGATAATGCGCCAGGAACTGGGCCGAGGCGTCGAGGGGATGGGGCAGGCTGTGTGCCGCGTAGAGCTCGGTGCGGTTGCAGGTCGAGAGGATGGCCGCTTCGTCGGCGCCGCTGGAACCCTGGCGCGCGAACCAGACGCGCGCCGCCTGCACCGCCTTGCCGAGCTGGTCGGGCGCAAGCGCCAGTTGCTCGCGCAGCGAGACCGGTGCTGTGGTGTGGTTCAGGCCGACGGCAAGCAGTTGCATTCCGAGAGGAGGGTAATCAAGGGATGATCCCATTATACCCTCATGGCGAAAGGGTTTCAGGCGCCCAGCTTTTCCAGCCTGTAGCCATAGCTATAGACCGGCACCAGGCGGAAACCGTTTTCCGGCCGCAGGTGGAGTTTGTTGCGCACGCGCGAGACGTGGGTGTCCATGGTGCGCGACGGCACTTCGGTATCGCGGACCCAGACCGATTCGTGGATGTAGGCGCGCGACAGCGGGCGGCCGATGTTGCGGAAGAACAGCAGCGCCAGCGAAAACTCCTTCTGGGTCACGTCGATGACCGCACCGTCCTTCAGCAGGCGGCCCGGGCGGGTCTCGAAGACATACGGGCCGAATTGCAGCTGCTCGGCGCTGTTCTGCGACGGATAGGCGCGGCGCAGCAGGGCCGAGGCGCGCGCCACCAGTTCGCCGCGGCGCAGCGGCTTGACCAAATAGTCGTCGGCGCCGGCGGCGACGCCGGCCATGATGTCGTCTTCGGCATTGTTGCCAACCAGGAACATCGTCGGAGCATTGGCCGCCAGCTTTTCCTTGGCGCGGCGCAGCACTTCGGCGCCTTCCATGTCGGTCACGCTCCAGTCCATCAGGAGCATGTCCGCGCTCTCCTTCCGCAGCTGACCGAGCAAATCCTTGGCGCTTTGATACGGTTGGCAGCTGTGGCCAGCAGCGCTCAGGACCTGGCAAATCAGGTCTGCTTGGGGACGGTCTTGTTCCAGTACGGCAATCTTCATGTTGACGCTTAAGTTAAAAGTTGCCGTTGTAGGAAGAGTCCTACAACGTTAAACCAAATATATCAGACTTTCACAAAATAGTGCTATAGGAAAACATCGAATTTACATTTGTTGCCACTCATGTGTTGTGTGAAAGGGACCACGGAGGCGCGGCAGGCGAGGGAGTACACTCGGGAACAGCCAGGTCAACACAAGCGGAGGTAAGGATATGTTGTTTCGACGCAAACAAGTCATTGACGATTCCGGGCGCGTACCGGTTGCCGGCGCGGAAATCGAACAGGCGCGGGCGCGCTGCATGCAGATGGTGAGGAAGCGCGCCGCGATTTCGGCCGGCGTGGCGGCGGTGCCGCTGCCGGTGGTGGACATCCTGTCCGACCTGACCGCCTTCACCGTGCTGGTCGACGAGATCAACCAGGAATTCGGCCTGACCCAGAAGCAGATCGAGCGGCTGCACCCGCGCCTGCGGGTGCTCGCCTATGAGGCCGCGGCCTCGGTCGGCGGCATGCTGGTGGGTAAGCTGATCACGCGCGGCCTGGTGATGCGGCTGTTCCGGCGTTCCAGCGGAAGGATCGCGGCCAAGACGGTGAGCAAGGTCGTGCCGCTGGCGGGACAGATCGCCTCGGCGGCGATCGGCTACGTGCTGTTCAAGAAGATGGGCGACCAGCACGTCGAAGCCTGCGTGCGCGTGGCGCGCGAGCTGGAGTCGGCCTCGATGGTCGACCTCGACAAGGCCGAGGCGCCGGTGCCGGCCTGGACCGAGAAGAAGGCGGACGAGGAGATCCGGCCGTCCTGACGGAACGAAACGTAGGTGGGCGGGAAACCCGCCCACCTACGTGGCGCACAAAAGACGATGCCCGCCTGACGCGGGCATCGGGGACCGGCGCAGGAAGGATCAGGCGTCGGGCAGCACCACGTTCACGTCGAGCACCTCCAGGTTGCCCTGGCGGTCGAGCGAGATCTTGATGTCGTCCGCGTTGACCTTGGTGTACTTCGAGATCACCTCGATCAGTTCGCGGTGCAGGGCCGGCAGGAAGTCCGGACCGGCGCGGTTGGTGCGTTCGCGTGCAATGATGATCTGCAGGCGTTCCTTGGCGGCTGTCGCGCTCTTCTTTTTTTCCGGGAAGAGGAAGGAGAGCAGGGGCATATCACTTGGCTCCGAAAATGCGCTGGAACAGGCCGGGCTTCTCGTAGTTCGTGAAGCGCAGCGTACGCTCCTCGCCCAGGAAGCGCGCCACCACGTCCTCGTACGCATCGGACACGTCGGTTCCCTTGAAATGGATCGCCGGGTTGCCCTGGTTCGAGGCATGCAGCACCGATTCCGATTCCGGAATGATGCCGATCAGCGGGATGCGCAGGATTTCCTGGACATCCTGGTAAGACAGCATTTCGTCGTTTTCGACGCGCTTCGGCGAGTAGCGGGTGATCAGGAGGTGTTCCTTGACCGGCTCCGAACCGCTCTGGGCGCGGCGCGACTTGGCCTGCAGGATGCCGAGGATGCGGTCGGAGTCGCGCACCGACGACACTTCCGGGTTGGTCACGACGATCGCTTCGTCGGCGAAGGTCAGCGCCATCAGCGCGCCGTGCTCGATGCCGGCGGGCGAATCGCAGATGATGAAGTCGAAGCCCATCTTGACCATGTCGTTCAGGACGCGCTCGACGCCTTCTTCGCTCAGGGCCTCCTTGTCGCGCGTTTGCGACGCCGGCAGGATGAACAGGTTGTCGCAGTGCTTGTCCTTGATCAGCGCCTGGTTCAGGCTCGCTTCGCCATTGATGACGTTGATCAGGTCGTAGACCACGCGGCGTTCGCAGCCCATGATCAGGTCGAGGTTACGCAGGCCCACGTCGAAATCGATGACCGCGGTCTTGTGGCCGCGCAGGGCCAGTCCGGTCGAAAAGCTTGCGCTCGAGGTCGTTTTGCCCACACCGCCCTTGCCGGACGTCACAACAATAATTCGTGCCACAAAAAAGTCCTTTTTCAATATCTGGGAGTTCGGGGATCAGGCGCGCGACGATGCCGGTGCCAGCGAATGGATTTCGATCCGGTCGCCGACCAGCCGGATCTGCGATGGCTGGCGCGACAGGTCGTTCGGGACACCTTCGTCGAAGGTGCGGTACACGCCCGCGATCGACACCAGTTCCGGCTGCATCGAGAGCGCGAAGATGCGCGCCCCGGCGTTGCCGGAAGCGCCCGCCAGTGCGCGGCCGTTGAGGGGCGCGTACACGTGGATGCTGCCGTCGGCGATGATTTCCGCGCCATTGTTGACCACCGCCGTGATGATCAGGTCGCCGCCGCGCGCATAGATGCGCTGGCCGGCGCGCACCGGGGTGTCGATGATCATCGCCGCCGGCGCCGGCGCCGGCGCGGCGGCAGGGGCCGGAATAGGGGCCGGAATAGGGACGGGCGCCGGAGCGGGCTCGGGCGCCGGGGCGGCGGCCGCTGCGCCGCTCTCGGGCGCACGCGCGCCGCTCGAGCCGTCGTCCAGCGCCAGCCCGTGGGCCCGGATCGCATCGGTCATCGCCGGGCTGGCGCCGCGCACCGCCACGGCGTTGAGCCGGTATTTCTTGAGCAGCGCCACCAGGGCCCGCCAGTCGATCGCCGGGGCCTCGTGTGTGATCGACGCAACATCGATGACCGCGAATTCGTCTTCGAAAAAGTCCGACACCCCGCCGGTCATCTGGGTCAGCGCCGCGTCGATGGCTACCGGATCGGCCGAGTGCAGGATAGTCGAGATGGCGACGACCGTGGAAATCTTGATTTCGATTGGCAGGGTGGTTTTCGGCATAAAACGGGAATGGTTGGCGTTGCGCTCGTGCATTCTACTGTGAAATTTACGGGAATGGACAAGCGTGTACGCATCATTCCTAGCGGAAATTGACGCTTTGCCTATGTAGTAAAAATAAGTCGCTCAGCAGGCTGAATGAGCATCCTGACAGGTTGTATTTAATGAATAAACTGATAAGATTGACTCTGCTTAAACATTTAAGCAGACCCCCGATCGTAATATGCATGGGTTTTCGCAACGCTGGCGCACGGTGCAGCGCCAGCACGCTTTCTCAACCAGCCGGCCTGTCGGGCCGGGAGAACGGAGATTGACATGGAAGACGTAGTAATCGTGGCCGCCGGCCGCACTGCAGTCGGCAAATTCGGCGGCACGCTCGCCAAGATCCCAGCCGCCGAACTCGGCGCGCAGGTGATCCGGCACCTGCTCGCGAAGACGGGGATCGATCCTGCAACCATCAGCGAAGTGATCATGGGTCAGGTGCTGACTGCGGGCGTGGGCCAGAATCCGGCCCGCCAGTCGGTCATCAAGGCCGGCTTGCCGGACATGGTTCCCGCCTACACCATCAACAAGGTGTGCGGCAGCGGCCTGAAGGCGACCCACCTGGCGACCCAGGCGATCCGCTGCGGCGACGCGGAGATCGTCATCGCCGGCGGACAGGAAAACATGAGCGCGTCCCCGCACGTGCTCAGCGGCTCGCGTGACGGTTTCCGCATGGGTGACGCCAAGCTGACCGATACGATGATCGTGGACGGCCTGTGGGACGTCTACAACCAGTACCACATGGGCGTGACGGCCGAAAACGTCGCGCGCAAGTACGAAGTGTCGCGCGCGGAGCAGGATGAATTCGCCTTGCAATCGCAACTCAAAGCCGAGGCCGCCCAGAAGGCAGGCCGCTTCAAGGACGAGATCATCCCGATCGAGATTCCGTCCAAGAAAGGCACGGTAGTGTTCGACACCGATGAATACCCGAAACATGGCGCCACCCTCGAAGGGCTGTCCAGCCTGCGTCCGGCCTTCAACAAGGAAGGCAGCGTCACCGCCGGCAATGCGTCCGGCCTGAACGACGGCGCGGCAGCTGTGATCATGATGAGCGCCAGCAAGGCGCGCGAGCTGGGCCTGACCCCGCTGGCGCGCATCAAGGCTTATTCCTCGGCCGGCCTGGACCCATCGGTCATGGGCATGGGCCCGGTATCGGCGTCGAAACTGTGCCTGCAGAAGGCCGGTTGGAAGCACGAGGACGTGGACCTGATGGAAATCAACGAGGCCTTCGCTGCCCAGGCCATCGCCGTGAACAAGGAAATGGGCTGGGACACCTCGAAGATCAACGTGAACGGTGGCGCAATCGCGCTCGGTCACCCGATCGGCGCGTCCGGCGCCCGCGTGCTGGTCACCCTGCTGTACGAAATGATCAGGCGCGACGCCAAGCGCGGCCTGGCCAGCCTGTGTATCGGCGGCGGCATGGGTGTGGCGCTGGCGGTGGAGCGCGACTGACGCTGTGGAAGTATAGGGACGTGATTAACTAAAAATCTGGAGAAGACAATGGCACGAGTAGCATTAGTGACGGGCGGCATGGGCGGCCTGGGCGAAGCGGTCTGCATCAAGTTGGCTGCACTGGGATATCGGGTTGTCACGACCTTTTCGCCGGGTAACACCAAGGCAGACGCCTGGCTGAGCACGATGCGCGAGCAGGGCCTGGACTTCAAGGCCTATGCCTGCGACGTGGCGGACTACGATTCGGCGCAGCAGTGCGTGCGCCAGATCGAGCAGGATGTCGGCCCGGTCGACGTGCTGGTCAACAACGCGGGCATCACCCGCGACATGACCTTCAAGAAAATGGACAAGCCGAACTGGGACCTGGTCATGAAGACCAACCTGGACTCCGTGTTCAACATGACCAAGCCGGTCTGCGACGGCATGGTCGAGCGCGGCTGGGGCCGGATCATCAACATCTCGTCGGTGAACGGCCAGAAGGGCGCTTTCGGCCAGACCAACTACTCGGCAGCCAAGGCCGGCATGCACGGCTTCACCAAGGCGCTGGCGCTGGAAGTGGCGCGCAAGGGCGTGACCGTCAACACCATCTCGCCGGGCTACATCGGCACCAAGATGGTGATGGACATCCCGAGCGAAGTGCTGGAAACGAAGATCCTGCCGCAGATTCCGATGGGCCGCCTGGGCAAACCGGAAGAAGTGGCGGGCCTGGTGGCCTACCTGTCCTCGGACGAGGCTGCCTTCGTTACCGGCGCCAACATCGCGATCAACGGCGGTCAGCACATGTTCTGATCCGCGCGTCGCATCGCGTCAAAAAGCACCGCTTCGGCGGTGCTTTTTTCTTTGCGGTCCTGGCAGCGGGCTTACAATATTCATCCGCCCGTCATCAAGCCACGACCCCATGCACACCTTACCCCACGGCGGCCTCGCGCTGTCCGGCCTCGAAGAACAACTGCTCCACCCCGGCACCAAGGGCCTGCCCCTGCGCGAGCCCCTGCGCCAGGGCGCGATCCCGGTCCAGGGCTGGAACATCCTGCGTGGCGACACCAGTTTCCCGGTCGCGGTGCTCAAGGAATCGGCGCTGCGCCACAACCTCGACTGGATGCGCGCCTTCTGCGAACGCTACGGCGTGACCCTGGCGCCGCACGGCAAGACCACGATGAGCCCGCAGCTGTTCGGCGCCCAGCTGGCCAATGGCGCCTGGGGCATCACCCTGGCCAGCGCCACCCAGGTGCAGCTCGCGCACCGCTTCGGCGTGCGCCGCGTGCTGCTGGCCAACCAGCTGGTCGCGCGCGCCGACATCGACAGCGTGCTGTCGCTGCTGCACGGCGATCCCGACTTCGAATGCATCGTGCTGGCCGACTCGCTGGACGGCGTGGCGCGGCTGGCGGCGGCCGTGCAGGCCAAGGGACTGGCGCGCCCGCTGCCGGTGCTGGTCGAGCTGGGCCTGGCGGGCAAGCGCGCCGGCTGCCGCACCCCCGACGCCGCGCTCGCGGTGGCGCGCGCCGCCGCGCAGGCCGAGGGCCTGGCGCTGGCCGGCTTCGAAGGCTACGAGGGCCTGCTGGTCACCCATGACCGCGCCGCCGACGTGGCCGCCGTGAACACCTTCCTGGAACAGCTGGTGGCCCTGGTGCGCGGCGCCGACGCCGACGGGCTGTTCGGCACGCCGGAGATCCTGCTGTCGGCCGGCGGCTCGTCCTACTTCGACCTGGTGGCGCGCGGCTTCGCCGGCATCGCGGACCTGTCGCGCCCGGTGCGCGCGGTCCTGCGCAGCGGCTGCTACCTGACCAGCGACCACGGCACCTATTACCGCCAGCTGAAGGAACTCGACGAGCGCGAAGGCCGGCCGCAAGGCGGCCTGCGTCCGGCGCTCGAGGTCTGGAGCATGGTGCAGTCGCGCCCCGAGCCGACCCTGGCGATCCTGACCATGGGCAAGCGCGACGCCTCCTACGATGTCGACCTGCCGGTGCCGCTGTTCATCCACCGGCCCGGCAGCGAAGCGGTTCTGCCTGCGCCGCTGCCGCCGGGTTGCGAGATCGTCAAGCTGAACGACCAGCACGCCTACCTGCGCCTGCCGGAAGGCGACCCGCTGTGCGAAGCCCTGGCGGTGGGCGACCTGGTCGGCTGCGGGATCTCGCACCCGTGCACGACCTTCGACAAATGGAGCCTGCTGCTGGCGGTGGACGACGCCTACGCGGTGCGCTTCGCCGTCAATACCTTCTTCTGAAACCGCAGGGCGGTACGCTACAATCGGTTCCCAGACCCACCAAGAGAGCCGCCATGCCTGTCACGCCGCCGTCGCTATTCCCGCCGATCCAGCCCAACCGCCATGGCATGCTCGCCGTCGACGAGCTGCACACGATCTACTGGGAAGAAGTCGGCAACCCGGACGGCATCCCGGTGCTGTTCCTGCACGGTGGCCCGGGCGCCGGGCTGTCGCCCCAGCACCGGCGCTTCTTCGATCCGCGCGCCTACCGCGTGATCCTGTTCGACCAGCGCGGCGCCGGCAAGTCTACCCCGCTGGGCGAGTGGCGCAACAACACCACCCAGCTCCTGATCGAGGACATCGAGCGCCTGCGCGCGCTGTTCGGCATCGAGCGCTGGCTGGTGTTCGGCGGCTCGTGGGGCTCGACCCTGGCCCTGGCCTACGGCCAGGCGCACCCGCAGCGCTGCCTCGGCTTCGTGCTGCGCGGGATCTTCCTGTGCACCCACGCCGAAGTCGACTGGTTCCTGAATGGCGTGCGCTGGTTCTATCCCGAGCTGTACGAGGAATTCGTGGCGCCCATCCCACAGGAAGAGCGCGGCGACCTGCTGAAGGCCTATGCCAGCCGCCTCCTGTGCCACGACCCGGATGTATACTGGCCGGCCGCGCGCGCCTGGAGCCGCTTCGAGGGGCGCCGGGTGTTCCTGCTGCCCCAGCCCGAGGAAGTCTCGTCCGACACGCTCGACCTGGGCGTGGGCCGGCTCGAATCGCACTACATGGCCAACGGCGCCTTCGTCGAGGAAGACCAGCTGGTGCGCGAGGTCGGCCGGATCGCCCACCTGCCGGCGGTGATCGTGCAGGGCCGCTACGACGTCATCTGCCCGCCGCTGTCCGCCTACCGCCTGCACGCGGCCTGGCCCGGCGCGAAGCTGCACATGATTCCCGACGCCGGCCACGGCGCGCTGGAAAGCGGCATCGCGCGCGCGCTGGTGTCGGCCACCGAACAGTTCAAGCGGCACGGCCGCTTCGATTGAGTGCAGGCCAGCCCGCGCGGGCTGCTACACTAGCAACCAGACACACCACAACAATTCGAACGTGTTTTCATGAATATCCAGATCAGCGACATCGGTCATGTCATCCAGCTGGCGATCGCGCCGGTTTTCCTCCTGACCGGGGTGGCAACCAAGCTGACCGTGCTGACCAACCGCCTGGCGCGCATCATCGACCGCACCCGGGTGCTCGAAGACCGCCTGAAAGTAAGCCGGAACGAAGAGTTTTCCGCCGAGCTCGAGCATATGTACCAGCGTTCGCACCTGATCAACTTCGCGATCACCTCCAGCACTTCCTGCGGCCTGCTGATCTGCGTGGTGATCGCGATGCTGTTCCTGGGCGACACCACCAACCTGCCGCTCGACCAGTACATCGCGGGCTGCTTCGTGCTCGCGATGATCGGCCTGATCTGCAGCTTCGTTTTCTTCCTGCGCGAGATCCTCATCGCATCGCGCTTCATGCGCATGCAGCACGTCGCTTCGCTCACGCAGCAGTCTCCCCGCTGACGCGGTCACGAAAGAATTTATGCACGACTACCAACGCCCCCCGACCCTCCACCGCTACGCACTGCACGCCGAGCTCGACGCCGCGCTGCGTGGCGGCCAGTTCCGCCTGGTTCCGTCCGGCGGCTTCCTGACCCTGTCGTTTTCCCAGGCCTGGGACAAGCGCCTGTTCGATGTGCTGGCCCCGGCCGATACCTGCCTGGTCATCCACAACACCGAGGAATTCGGCGAGCGCCTGCACCGCGCGGTGCAGCGCATGCTGCCGAACTGGGCGGGCATCGACGGCCCGGTCGAATACGGCAGCCGTTCGCGCCTCGGCGCCGCCTTCACGAAAAGCCTGGCCCATTCGCAGGAGCAGGAATGGCAGTTCGCCTGGCGCTCGATGTCGGCCAACGCCAGCCTGCACCCGGTCACGGTCAACATCGGCAGCATCGAGCAGTTCGCCGAGCTGCGCAGCCGCGAAAGCCACCTGGCCTGAGCAGCCGCCTCTGGCCAGTTTAGAAACACGACTCCAGGAAATCACGGTGTAATGCCGTGATGACCTCTACTACCGCTTTTCCCCGCCTGCTCGCGCCGCTCGACCTGGGTTTCACCACCCTGAAGAACCGCGTGATCATGGGCTCGATGCACACCGGGCTCGAAGACCGTTTCTACAACTACGGCAAGCTGGCCGCGTTCTACCGCGAACGCGCGCGCGGCGGCGTCGGCCTGATCGTCACCGGCGGCATCTCGCCCAACCGCCAGGGCTGGCTGCTGCCCTTCGGCGGCACCCTGAACTTCCTCGGCGACGTGCCCAACCACCGGCGCGTCACCCGCGCCGTGCACGAGGAGGGCGGCAAGATCGTGCTGCAGATCCTGCACGCGGGCCGCTACGGCTACCAGCCCTTCGTGGTCTCGGCGTCAAGCCTCAAGTCGCCGATCTCGCGCTTCACGCCGAAGGCGCTGAGCGACCGCGGCATCGAAGCGACCATCCGCGCCTACGCGCGCTGCGCGAAACTGGCGAAGCTGGCCGGCTACGACGGCGTCGAGGTGATGGGCAGCGAAGGCTACCTGCTGAACCAGTTCCTGTGCGCGCGCACCAACCAGCGCCCTGACGCCTGGGGCGGTTCGATCGAGAACCGCATGCGCCTGCCGGTCGAGGTGGTGCGGCGCATCCGCGCCAGCGTGGGCCGCGAGTTCATCCTCATGTACCGCCATTCGCTGCTCGACCTGGTCGAAGGCGGCAACACCTGGGACGAAGTGGTGGCGACCGCCCAGGCGCTGGAGGCGGCCGGGGTCGACATCCTGAACACCGGCTACGGCTGGCACGAGGCCCGGATCCCGACCATCGTCACCTCGGTGCCGCGCGCCGCCTTCGCCGGCCTGGCGGGGCGCCTGCGCGGCGCGGTGAGCATTCCGGTGGTGGCCTCGAACCGCATCAACATGCCGGCCGAGGCCGAGGCGCTGCTGGCCGGCGGCGCGGCCGACCTGGTGTCGATGGCGCGTCCCTTCCTGGCCGATCCCGAGTTCGTCGCCAAGGCCGCCGGCGGCCGCAGCGACGAGATCAATACCTGCATCGCCTGCAACCAGGCCTGCCTCGACCACACCTTCTCGAACCGGCGCGCCACCTGCCTGGTCAATCCGCGCGCCTGCCACGAGACCGAGCTGGTCTACCGCAAGCCGGTGAAGGCGAAGCGCATCGCGGTGGTGGGCGCCGGGCCGGCCGGCCTGTCGGCGGCCACGGTCGCGGCCGAGCGCGGCCACCGGGTCACCCTGTTCGACGCGCTGGACCGCATCGGCGGCCAGTTCAACGTCGCCATGCGCGTGCCCGGCAAGGAAGAATTCGCCGAGACCATCCGCTATTTCGGACGCCGGCTCGAACTGCTCGGCGTCGAGCTGCGCCTGGGCCGGCGCGCGACCCGCGAGCAGCTGCTGGCTGAGGGCTACGACGAGGTGATCGTCGCCACCGGCATCACCGTGCGCCATCCGAAGATCGAGGGCATCGACCATCCAAAGGTGCTGAGCTATCTCGACGTGCTGCGCCACGGGAAGCCGGTGGGCCGGCGGGTGGCGGTCATCGGTGCCGGCGGCATCGGTTTCGACATGGGCGAGTTCCTGGTGCACGACCCGCAGGTCGCCTTGCCGGTGCCGGCCGCGCACTGGATGGGCGAGTGGGGCGTGGACCCGCTGGTCGCCACGCCCGGCGGGCTGGCGCCGAAGGTGGAGCCGCATCCGCCGCGCCAGGTGTGGCTGTTGCAGCGCAAGAGCACGAGGCCGGGGGCGGGACTGGGCAAGACCTCGGGCTGGGTGCACCGCGCGACCCTGGTGCGCAACGGGGTGACCATGCTGGCGGGGGTGCAGTACGAGCGCATCGACGATGCGGGGCTGCATATCACCGTCGGGGGCGAGCGGCGGCTGCTGGAAGTGGATAACGTGGTGATCTGCGCGGGGCAGGAGAGCCTGGCGGAGCTGATGCCGCCGGAGGGCACGCGCGGCGGGCCGGGATTCCACAAGATCGGCGGGGCGGCGCTGGCGGCGGAACTCGACGCCAAGCGCGCGATCCGCGAAGGCGCCGAGCTGGCTGCGCGGCTTTAAGAAAGGCCTGTAGGGTGGGCGGGTCCTCCCGCCCACGCGGCGAAAGTTGGCGGCACGATACCGAGCGCGATGATCTTGCCTTCAACTATCACCGCGTGGACGGCGAAGCCGTCCACCCTACTTCTTGCGCACGACGACGCAGCCGATCGAATAGCCGGCGCCGAACGAGCAGATCACGCCCTTGGCTCCCGCCGGCAGATCGTCCTGGTACTTGTGGAATGCAATGATCGACCCCGCCGACGAGGTGTTGGCATAGGTATCGAGGATCACCGGCGCTTCCTCCGGCGTCGCGTCGCGCCCGAGCAGGGTGCGTGCGATCAGGAGGTTCATGTTCAGGTTCGCCTGGTGCAGCCAGTAGCGCGAGATGTCCTTCACCTCGAGGCCGGCCTTGTGCACGGTGTCGGCGATCGTCTCGGCCGCCATCGGGCACACTTCCTTGAACACCTTGCGGCCCTGCTGGCGGAACAGCTTGTCCGGCTGGCCCACGCCCGCCTCGTCGAAGCGGTTCATGAAGCCGAAGTTGTTGCGGATGTTGTTCGAGAACTTGGTCTTGAGCTGGCTGTCCAGGATCTCCCACTGGTGTTCGCCGGTCGCAGTCTCGGCCGCCTCGACGATCACGGCGGTGCAGGCGTCGCCGAAGATGAAGTGGCTGTCGCGGTCGCGGAAGTTCAGGTGGCCGCTGGTGATCTCGGGATTCAGCATCAGGACCGCGCGCGCGCGGCCGTTGCGCACCGCGTCGACCGCGGTGGCGATGCCGAAGGTGGCCGAGGAGCAGGCCACGTTCATGTCGAAGCCGAAACCGTCGATCCCCAGCGCTTCCTGGACTTCGACCGCCATGGCGGGGTAGGGACGCTGCATGTTGCTGCAGGCGACCAGCACCATGTCGATGTCGGCCGCGGTCTTGTTGGCGCGCGCCAGCGCTTCGCGCGCCGCGCCCAGGCACATCTCGGCCTGCAGCGAGATCTGGTCGTCGGCGCGCTCGGCGATGCGCGCGGTCATGCGGTGCGGGTCCAGGATGCCCGACTTCTCCATCACGTAGCGCGACTTGATGCCCGATGCCTTCTCGATGAAGCCGCTGCTCGACGGCTCCAGCGCAGTCGCTTCGCCGGCCGCGATCGCGGCGGCGTTTTCCTGGTTGAACAGCTCGACGTAGGCGTTGAAGGCCACTACCAGCTCGTCGTTGGAGATCGAGTTCTCGGGCGTAAACAGGCCGGTGCCGCTGATGACGACAGGTTTCATGATCGGGAAACTTTCAAAGGGAATAAAGGGACTTGCCCGCAGGATGCGCCGATTCTACACGGTCGTGCTAAAACGTGGAATCGCCGGAGACAGGCTTGTTGAAGGCGATCCGGACTGGTATGCAGGCCGCTTGCCATGCGTCGGTCCACGTCCCCGCAAGGGTGGGGCAAGTGCCGGCTCAGCGGCCTTCGACAGCCTGCTGGGCCAGCCTGGTCGAGCGCGCCCCCTTGGACAACTGGACCTGCTCGCCCTTGAGGTGGCGCAAGGCCTGCGCCAGCTGGAAGTCTTCGTTGCTGCCGTAGTCGACCGGCTTGCGCAGGCGCGCCTCGGCCAGCACGCGCACCTGTTCGTCGATGTCGTCCTGGCGCGTCGCCACTTCCTTGTCGCGGTCGTTCGACAGGTGGCGCTCCAGGTCGGCCTCGCGCATGCGCAGCGCATTCAGGCCGTCGCCTTCGGCGGTCTCGTCGACCGGGAAGTCGGGCACGATGCCGCGCGCCTGGATCGAGCGCCCGGCCGGGGTGTAGTAGCGCGCCGTGGTCAGCTTGACCGCCGCGTCGCGGCCGATCGGGCGGATGGTCTGCACCGAGCCCTTGCCGAAGGTCTGGGTGCCGAGGATGATGGCGCGCTTGTAGTCCTGCAGCGCGCCGGCCACGATTTCGGAGGCCGAGGCCGAGCCGGTATTCACCAGCACCACCATCGGCAGGCTCTTGAATGCTGACGGCAGGCTGGCCAGCGGGTCGGAACCGCTGCGCAGCATGTAGAACTCGGGACGCCCGTAGAAGCGCTGCTTGGAATCGGCCAGCTGGCCATTGGTCGAGACGATCTCGGCATCCTTGGGCAGGAAGGCCGCCGCCACCCCGATCGCGCCCTGCAGCAGGCCGCCCGGGTCGTTGCGCAGGTCGAGTACCAGGCCCTTCATGTCCGGATCCTCGCGGTATAGCGCCTGCAGCTTGGCGGCCATGTCGTCCACGGTAGGCTCCTGGAACTGCGAGACGCGCACCCAGGCATAGCCGGGTTCGACCATCCTGGCCTTGACGCTTTTCTGGATGATCTCGCTGCGCACGATGGTGAAGCGCAGCGGTTCCGGCGCATCCTTGCGTGCGATGGTGAGCGTGACCCTGGTGCCCGGCTCGCCGCGCATGCGCTTGATCGCGTCGTTGATCGGCAGGCCCTGCACCGGATGGCCGTCGATCTCGGTGATCAGGTCGCCTTCCTTGATGCCGGCATGGAAAGCGGGCGAATCCTCGATCGGGGCGACGATCTCGACATAGCCCTCCTCGCTTTCGGAAATCTCGATGCCGAGGCCGACGAAGCGGCCCTCGGTGCCTTCGCGCAGCTCGCGGAAGGCGCGCGGGTCGAGATAGGCCGAATGGGGATCGAGCGAGGCGACCATGCCGGAAATGGCTTCCGACAGCAGCGCCTTGTCCTCGACCGGTTCGACGTAGGTGGCCTTGATGACGCCGTAGACGTCGGCCAGCTGGCGCAGTTCGGCCATGGGCATGCCTGCCTCGACCGGTTTCTGGGCGAGGGCGGAAAACTGCATGGAGATGGCGACCCCGGCAATCGCGCCAAGGCCAACGAGACAGGAATTCTTGAAAGTGGAGCCCATGGGTCACCCGTAGTGGCAGCGCGCGCCATTGTCACACCTGAGGTAGCGCGAGCCCAGTATAAACCCGTTCACGCGGTCCATGCGGGCGCGAGCGCAAACGGACGCGCGCCCGGCGCCAGGCGGGTGCGACTACCTGGAGTGTAAAGACAAATCGGGAGAAAGTGTCAAGCTTGTTCGCGCTTTGCCTGGCGTTGGTAAGCAATTGTAAGAGTGCAAGCGAACGGGGGAGAGGCACCCTATAGTCAATCTCAGTTTTTCTCTCTCTCCACTCTTTGAAGTGGTCTTCGCCCACGGCCCCCTCCGTGGGCTTTTTTCTTTCCGGACTGCTCAAACGCGCAGGGCGCGATCCCGGATGCCTCCCTGCGGATTGTACATTCCGTTCCGCAACTCCCACCGTCTGTTTGCCAGGCTGTTGTCCGGGTCCAACACATGCATATGTCAGTTTCATCGATCCGACATACAGATCATGTATCGAAAAGTAAAAAAAGCCTGATTGCCATCGCTGCCTGTTTTTCAGCCGCTAGAATGCCTCAACCCTGCCGGCATGCGCCTTCGCCGCGCGTCCCGGGATGCCACTGCAAGAACAAGAATAGCGAATGAAACCATATGCTTCCCTGGCCTGCGCGGCGCTGCTCGGTACTGCAGCCGCCCACGCCGCCGGCCAGGTCACTCCTGAAGCCGGCGCCGCGCAGGAACAGGCCCCATCTCCCGCCCCGGGCCGCTCCGCCGCCGCCAAACCCGACGCAACGATCCAGCAGGTCACGGTCAGCGGCAGCCGCGCCAACGACACCGACCAGCGCCGCCTGTCGACCGCCGGCAAGATGGTGTTCGGGCGCGAAGAGCTGGACCGCAATGGCGACAGCAATGTCGGCGACATCCTCAAGCGCCTGCCGGGCGTGACCGTCGGCGGTGCGCCGGGACGCGGCGGCGGCGGGGTGCGCATGCGCGGCATGGGCAACGGCTATACCCAGATGCTGGTGAATGGCGAGCGCCCGCCGCCGGGCTTCTCGCTGGAGTCGCTGCCGCCCGACCAGGTCGAGCGCATCGAGGTGATGCGCGGCCCGGTGGCCGAGCACAGCACCCAGGCGATCGCCGGCACCATCAATATCGTGCTGCGCGAGGGTTACCAGCAGAAGGACATCCAGTTCCGCGTCAGCGACAGCGTGGCGAAAGGCCTGCATTCGCCCAACGTGTCGCTGGCGATGCCGGGCAAGTCGGGCCAGCTGGGCTGGCTCACCAACGTGATGCTGCACCAGAACCGCAACGAGAACGAGAGCACGACCTACGACCGCAGCGAGCGGCGCGACGGCACGCCCGATAGCGAGCAGCTGCTGCGCGGCCGCAGCGATGCGCGCTCCAGGGGGCTGCACCTCAGCCCGCGCGTGTCCTACACCTTCGACAACAAGGACACGCTGACGATCCAGCCCTTCCTCGGCGTCAATCGCAGCAACTCGCGCCTGGCCAACGAGGTCGAGCGCATCGCCGGCTCGCCCGACTATGCGCGCCTGTTGCAGGCATCGAGATCGGAAGCGACTTTCGGGCGCCTGTTCGGCAACTGGCTGCACCGCATGGAAGGCGGCGCCAAGCTGGATGTGAAGTTCGGCGCCGGTGGCGCCAACAGCGAAAACAGCAGCCTGCGCCGCAGCTTCGGCTTCGCCGGCGAGCCGCTGCGCGTCTTCAACGACAGCGGCGACTCGCGCTTCCGCAGCGCGAACACCGGCGGCAAATACACGAAGCCGGTCGCCAAAGGCCACCTGCTGGCGATCGGCTGGGATGTCGAGGCGAACCGCCTGGAACAGGTCCAGGTGGCCGAGGACGACGGCAGCCCGCTGTACGAGGAATCGGGCGCCAGCCTGGCCGCCAAGCAGCGCCGCCTGGCGCTGTTCGCCCAGGACGAATGGGACATCACCGAGCGCTGGTCGGCCTACCTGGGCCTGCGCTGGGAAGGCATCCGCACCACCAGCCAGGGCGCCGGCAAGGACGTGAAGAACCTCAGCCGCGTCTGGAGTCCGGTGCTGCACACGGTGTGGCGCATTCCCGGCAGCGAGAAGGACCAGCTGCGCGCCAGCCTGACGCGCAGCTACCGCGCCGCGCCCCTGAACGACATGATCGCGGCCCCGGGCATCTCGGCCGACAATTCCTTCGTGCGCCCCGACCGCAGCGGCAATCCGGACCTGAAGCCCGAGCTGGCCACCGGCATCGACCTGGCCTATGAACACTACATCGGCCGCACCGGCATCGTCTCGGCGAGCGGCTTCGTACGCGACGTGGACGACCTGATCCGCCGCGTGGTCATCGAAACGGCGACTGCCCAAGGCCTGCGCTGGATCTCGCGTCCGGCCAACATCGGCAAGGCGCGCACCAGCGGCATCGAACTGGAAGCCAAGTTCCAGCTGTCCGACCTGTTCCCGGCAGCGCCGAACGTCGACGTGCGCGCGAACTACAGCCGCTTCTGGTCCGACGTCGAGGACATCCGCGGCCCGTACAACCGCCTCGAGGGCCAGGCCGGGCAGACCGCCAACCTGGGCGCCGACTGGCGCCTGAAGGCGATCCCGCTGACCCTGGGCGCGAGCATCAACTGGACTCCGGAGTTCGCGGTCCAGGCCAGCAACGAGGAGCTGTCGCGCACCGGCGCCAAGCGCCAGCTCGACGTGTTCGGCCTGTGGCGCTTCCCGGCCCATACCCAGCTGCGCCTGTTCGGCAGCAACCTGCTGTCGCAGAACTACGACACGGCGCGCAGCGTGACCCTGCCGGACGTGTTCACCAGCACCCAATCGCGCACTTACGCAACGGTCGGGGTACGGCTGGAGACGAAACTGTGATTCCCGCCGACACCCTGTGCTACATTTTCCGGCTTATCAAGCCGACTTACCCCCGCAATTGAGGATTTTCATGAAGCGACACCTTCTGAGCACCTTGACCTTGTCCCTGATGGCTGCATTCGCCCACGCGGCGGATAACACGCCAGCCCCGGCTACCGCCGGATCGGCACGCATCTCGGGCATCGACACGCAATACATCGACACCAGCGTGCGTCCTCAGGACGACTTCTTCACCTACCTGAACGGCAAGTGGCTGAAGAGCACCGAGATCCCGAGCGACAAGGCCAGCTGGGGCACCTTCATGAAGCTGCGCGACGACACCACGCCGCAGCTGCGCGCGATCATCGAGGCCGCGCAACAGGATCCGGCAGCAAAGTCCGGCAGCGAAGCCCGGAAGATCGGCGACCTGTACGCCAGCTTCATGGATGAAGCGCGCCGCGAAAGCCTGGGCTACAAGCCGCTGACCGGCGAGCTGGCCCGCATCCGCGCGCTGAAGGACAAGAAGGGCGTCCCGACCCTGGTCGCGCACCTGTCGAAGATCGGCGTGGCGACCCCGTACGGCATCCGCGTCGGCCAGGATGCGCGCGCGTCCACCAAGTACGCGACCTATATCGGCCAGAGCGGCCTGGGCATGCCCGACCGCGACTACTACCTGAAGCTGGACGACAAGCGCATGGCCGAGACCCGCGCCGCCTACGAGAAGCACGTGGCGAAGATCCTGGCGCTGGCGGGCGAAACGAATGCCGAGGCCCAGGCCCGGGCGATCGTCGAGTTCGAGACCGAACTGGCCAGGGTGCAATGGACCAAGGTCGAGAACCGCGACCCGGTCAAGCGCTACAACAGGATGGACGTGGCCAAGCTGGCCGAACTGGCGCCGGGCTATGACTGGAAGGCCGCCCTGGGCGCCGCCGGCGTGGCCAGCAAGCTCGAGTACGTGATCGTGGCCCAGCCGAGCTACCTGACCGGCTTCAACCAGGTGCTGGAAAAAACCGAGCTGTCCACCCTGAAGTCCTACTTCGAATGGCAGCTGCTGCGCGAATACGCGCCCTACCTGTCGAAGGCCTTCGTGGACGAGAACTTCGCCTTCTACGGCACCGTGCTGACCGGCGTCACCGAGCAGCGCCCGAACTGGAAGATCGGCGTGGCGACCGTCGAGGGCGCGCTGGGCGAGGCGCTCGGCAAGCTGTACGTGAAGGAGCACTTCCCGGCCGAGCGCAAGGCGCGCATGGAAGTCCTGGTGAAGAACCTGATGGCCGCCTACAAGGAATCGATCGACAAGCTCGACTGGATGAGCCCGGCGACCAAGGAGCAGGCCCAGGCCAAGCTGGCCAAGTTCACCCCGAAGATCGGCTATCCGGACAAGTGGCGCGACTACGCGGCCCTGAGCGTCAAGCGCGACGACCTGGTCGGCAACGTGATGCGCGCCTCGACCTTCGCCTACAACCGCAACGTCAACAAGCTGGGCAAGCCGATCGACCGCCAGGAATGGGGCATGACGCCGCAGACCGTGAACGCCTACTACAGCAGCTCGATGAACGAGATCGTGTTCCCGGCCGCGATCCTGCAGCCGCCGTTCTTCGACATGCGCGCCGACGACGCCGTCAACTACGGCGCGATCGGCGCCGTGATCGGCCACGAGATCGGCCACGGCTTCGACGACAAGGGCAGCCAGTCGGATGGCGACGGCAACCTGCGCGACTGGTGGACCAGGGAAGACCGCGCCGCGTTCCAGGCGCGCACCGACAAGCTGGTCAGGCAGTACAACGCCTTCAGCCCGCTGCCGGGCTATAACGTGAACGGCGAACTGACCCTGGGCGAGAACATCGGCGACAACGCCGGCCTGTCGATCGCCTACAAGGCCTACCGGATCTCGCTGGCCAAGCAGCCGGCCCCGGTGATCGATGGCTTGACTGGCGACCAGCGCTTCTTCATGGGCTTCGGCCAGGTGTGGCGCTCGAAGATGCGCGAGGCGCAGCAGATCAACCAGGTCAAGACCGACCCGCACTCGCCGGGCCAGTTCCGTGCCAACGGCACCGTGATGAACCTGCCGGAGTTCTATGAAGCATTCGGCGTGAAGGAAGGCGACAAGATGTATCTGGCGCCGAAGGACCGCGTGACCATCTGGTAAGCGCGGCACAGGCAGTACGGGCCGGCGTCACGAGCGCCGGCTCGCCCCCACCAAAACAACATTGGAGAGACTGATGAAACGACATCTGCTGAGCGCCGCGGCGCTCGTCCTGGTGGCATCGATGGCGCAAGCCGAGACCGGCAGCGCCGCCAGGAGCACCGCCAAGAGCGGCGCCAAGGCCGCCACCCTGACGTCCGGCATCGCGCTGCAGTACGTGGAACCGTCGGTACGCGCGCAGGACGACTTCTTCGAGCACCTGAACGGCAAATGGCTGAAGACGGTCGAGATCCCGGCCGACAAGTCGACCTGGGGCGCCTTCCACCAGCTGCGCGACGACACCCTGCCGCAGCTGCGCGCGATCATGGAAAAGGCGGCCGCCGACAAGAATGCGGCGGCCGGCACCGAAGTCCAGAAGATCGGCGACTTCTACGCCAGCTACATGGACGAGGCGCGCCTGGAACAGCTGGGCATCACGCCCTTGAGCGGCGAACTGGGCAAGATCGCCGCGATCAAGGACAAGGCCGAACTGCCGGCGGTGTTCGCCCACCTGGGCCGCATCGGCGTGAACGTGCCGTTCGTCTTCTACATTCACCAGGACGCCAAGGATTCGACCAGGTACGTGGCCGACCTGTACCAGGCCGGCCTGGGCATGCCGGACCGCGACTACTATCTGAAGACCGACGATGCCAAGCTGGCCGACATCCGCGCCAAGTACCAGCAGCACGTCGAGAAGCTGCTGGCCATGGCCGGCAACAAGAACGCCGCCCTTGACGCCAAGGCGATCGTCGAGCTCGAGACCGAGCTGGCCAAGGTGCAGTGGACCAAGGTCGAGAACCGCGACCCGGTCAAGACCTATAACAAGGTCGAGCTGGCCAAGCTGGCCGAGCTGGCGCCGGGCTACGACTGGAAGTCGTGGCTGGACGCCTCCGGCATCGGCGCCAAGACCGGCTACGTGATCGTCAGCCAGCCGACCTACCTGAAGGGCTTCGCCGAGGTGGTCAAGCGCGTGCCGCTCGAGACCTGGAAATCCTACCTGCAGCTGCACCTGGTGAACGGCTACGCCAACTACCTGTCGAAGGCCTTCGTCGACCAGCGCTTCGCCTTCAACGGCACCACCCTGGCCGGCATCCCGCAACTGGAACCGCGCTGGAAGCGCGGCGTCACCACCCTCGAGTCGGGCGTGGGCGATGCGGTCGGCAAGCTGTACGTGAAAGAACACTTCCCGGCCGAGCGCAAGGCGCGCATGGAAGTGCTGGTCAAGAACCTGCTGGCCGCCTACAAGGATTCGATCGATACCCTCGACTGGATGAGCCCGGCAACCAAGAAGGAAGCCCAGGCCAAGCTGGCCAAGTTCACCCCGAAGATCGGTTATCCGAACAAGTGGAAGGATTATTCCACCCTGAGCATCAAGCGTGACGACCTGGTCGGCAACGTGATGCGTTCGCGCGAAGTGGAATACAACCGCGAGTTGAACAAACTGGGCAAGCCGATCGACCGCGAAGAGTGGGGCATGACGCCGCAGACGGTGAACGCCTACTACAACCCGGAACTGAACGAGATCGTGTTCCCGGCCGCCATCCTGCAGCCGCCGTTCTTCGACGCCAATGCGGATGACGCGGTCAACTACGGCGGCATCGGCGCCGTGATCGGCCACGAGATCAGCCACGGCTTCGACGACCAGGGTTCGCAGTACGACGGCGACGGCAACATGCGCAACTGGTGGACCGCCGAGGACAGCAAGAAGTTCGCGGAAAAGACCAAGGTGCTGATCAATCAGTACGCGTCCTACAGCCCGCTGCCGGGATACAACGTGAACGGTGAACTGACCCTGGGCGAGAACATCGGCGACAACTCGGGCCTGGCGATCGCCCACAAGGCGTACAAGATCTCGCTGAAGGGCAAGAAGGCGCCCGTGATCAACGGCCTGAGCGGCGACCAGCGCTTCTACATGGGCTGGGGCCAGGTGTGGCGCACCAAGATGCGCGAGCCGGCGCAGATCGCCCAGATCAAGACCGACCCGCACTCGCCGGGCCAGTACCGCGCCAACGGCACCCTGAAGAACCAGCCGGGCTTCTACGAAGCCTTCGGCGTCAAGCCGGGTGACAAGATGTACCTGGCGCCGAAGGATCGCGTGATCATCTGGTAAGCCGCTTTCCGGACGGGCCTGCCTCGTCCGGACATCCGTGATGAACGAAAAAAAGTCGTCCGGCGCAAGCCGGACGACTTTTTTCATGCATGCCGGGCATCGTTGCCGATGCCGGCCTGGCAACTGACGGGGCAGCTTGCTCCGTCAGCCCGGGTGCTTACTTGGCCTCGTAGGCGCCGATGTCGACGGTGCCCAGGACCGGACGGGTGACGCCCTTGGCCACGTGCTGGTAGCTGGCGATAGCCTTCAGCGCGGCGGTGGACACGGCCGAACCCGTGTTCAGGGCCTGGGTCGAAGTCGGACGCAGGTCCCATGCCGACTTGTTGACGAAGCC
>NZ_KB908111.1 GCF_000382345.1 Massilia niastensis DSM 21313 | reverse complement strand
GTCTCGACGCTGGTCTCGACCAGGATGCCGCGGTCCGCACCGATCGCCATGCCGGTACGCAGGGTTTCCTGGCACTGGGTCACGCCGACCGACACCGCCACCACCTCGGTGACCTTGCCCGATTCCTTCAGGCGCGTCGCTTCTTCCAGCGCGATCTCGTCGAACGGGTTCATCGACATCTTGACATTGGCGATATCCACGCCGCTGCCGTCGGATTTGACGCGGACCTTGACGTTGTAGTCGACCACGCGTTTGACGGGTACCAGGACTTTCATAGGGTGCCTTTAGAAAATGGAATGGTGAAATGGCCTAGATTATAAGAGAAGTTCAGGCTTCAAACGAAATTAAAGCACGATCGTGCGTTTTTGAGTTAGAGGAAATCGACTAAAACGCATGAGGTATAAAAATAGGAGAGATAACGGGGCGGCGTCGCCCTGCCCCGTCGTCGTGAAGCCGCGCTCTTACTTGCGGCGCATCAGGAAGATGAACTCGCCATTCATGTGCGAGTGCGACAACAGCGCATTGCCGGTCTGTTTGGCAAAGGCCTGGAAGTCGCGCACCGAACCCGTGTCGGTCGCGACGATCCGCAGCACCTGGCCAGTTTCCATCTCGGCGAGCGCCTTCTTCGCTTTGAGGATGGGCAACGGGCAGTTGAGGCCGCGCGCATCCAGGTCTCTCTGGAATTCCATGATATCGGTGTCGAAAGTGGTATCGCTCATCGCATGCCTGCTTTGATTAGGTGGTCCGTCTGACTCATACTACTCCAATTCGCGGATTATGACGCAGCGCACCAAAATAGTCACACATTATTGCAAAAGTGCAACCGGATTTGACGTTTCGCAAGATTGTAGCACCGCAAGAAAATAGTTTCGTTGGCAGACTTGCACCAATAAGGTGCATATTTACATGAAAGTGCGGGCTGTTTTAGCGAGTTGCAAGGGTAAGGGAATCCACGAAAGTACGTAGCGCCGTACGCAAGGGCGCCGGGCCGTCCGCACCACCCGCCGCACGCGGACGATGCTACCGTGTGGTTCTTACATGAAGCTGTCTGGCAGGCGGAGCGGCCACGCACGGTTTGCTGGCCGCGTTTCCATTCAATGAAAGTCCTTTCAGGAGAACATGATGGCAACGAAAAAGATCTTGTTGTTGACTGGCGATTTTGCGGAAGACTACGAAACCATGGTGCCCTTCCAGGCGCTGCAGATGGTCGGGCACATGGTCCACGCGGTCTGCCCCGGCAAGAAAAAGGGCGACAAGATCAAGACCGCGATCCACGACTTCGAGGGCGACCAGACCTATACCGAGAAGCCCGGCCACCTGTTCGCCCTGAACGCCGACTTCGCCGAGGCCGATGCGGGCAGCTATGACGCGCTGATGATCGCCGGCGGCCGGGCCCCGGAATACCTGCGCCTGGACCCGCAGGTGATCGCCCTGGTCCAGGCTTTCGCCCGCGACGACAAGCCGATCGCGGCGGTCTGCCATGGCGCCCAGCTGCTGGCGGCGGCCGACGTCATCCGCGGCAGGCGCGTCTCGGCCTACCCGGCCTGCTCCCCGGAAGTGCGCATGGCGGGCGGCGAGTATGCGGAGATCGCGGTCGATGCGGCGGTCACGGACGGCAACCTGGTCACGGCGCCGGCCTGGCCGGCGCATCCGCAGTGGCTGGCCCAGTTCCTGGCGCTGCTGGGGACGAAGATCGAAGCATAGACCCTGGCCTGCGGGCGAAAGCGGCGGCCTGGGCCCAAAAAAGGGCCGGGCCCTGTGCGTGACAGGACCCGGCCCCTGGCTGACTGGCGCCTGGCGGCGCCATGGATCAGGCGCGCTCGCCCACCCAGCCGGCCACGCCGGCCAGCGCCTGCGGCAGCGCCGACGGATCGGTACCGCCGGCCTGCGCCATGTCCGGACGGCCGCCGCCCTTGCCGCCGACCTGCTTGGCGACGAAGTTCACCAGCTCGCCCGCCTTGACCTTGGCCGTAGCGTCCGCGGTGACGCCGGCGATCAGGCTGACCTTGCCGTCGGCGACGCTCGCCAGCACGATGGCGGCGGTCTTCAGCTTGTCCTTCAGCTTGTCCATGGTCTCGCGCAGGCTGTTCACGTCGGCGCCTTCCATCGTCGCGGCCAGCACCTTGATGCCGTTCACGTCGATGGCCCGGGTGGCCAGCTCGTCGCCCTGGCCCGATGCCAGCTTCGACTTCAGCGCCGCGATTTCCTTCTCCAGCGATTTCACCTGGTCCTGCACCTGGGCGATACGCACCGGCAGTTCGTCCGGGCTGGTCTTCAGCGCGCCGGCTGCTTCGGTCAGCTTGCGGTTGATGGCCTGCACCAGCGCCAGTGCGCCCTCGCCCGTCACCGCCTCGATACGGCGGATGCCGGCGGCCACGCCGCCTTCCGAGATGATCTTGAACAGGCCGATGTCGCCGGTGCGGGTGACGTGCACGCCGCCGCACAGTTCCTTCGACGAGCCGATGTCCAGCACCCGTACGGTGTCGCCGTACTTCTCGCCGAACAGCGCCATCGCGCCATGCTTGACCGCGTCGTCGAAGCTCATGTTATGCGCGGCGGTCGCGTGGTTCTCGAGGATCTCGCGGTTGACGATCGCCTCGACCTTCGCGATTTCGTCGGCGGTCACTGCGGTCGGGTGGCTGAAGTCGAAACGGGTCTTGTCCGGATCGACCAGCGAGCCTTTCTGCTGCACGTGGCCGCCCAGCACTTCGCGCAGGGCCTTGTGCATCAGGTGGGTCGCCGAGTGGTTGCGGATGGTGCGCGCGCGCTTGACGGTGTCGACCTGGGCGTCGACGGCGTCGCCGACCTTCAGCGAACCTTCACGCAGCACGCCGTGGTGGCCGAACACCTCGGCCTGGATCTTCAGGGTGTCCTCGACGTCGAAGCGGCCGCTGGACGCCGCGATCACGCCCTGGTCGCCGACCTGGCCGCCCGACTCGGCGTAGAACGGGGTGGTGTCGAGCACCACGATGCCGGCCTGGCCGGCCTTCAGCTCCTGGACCGAGACGCCGTCGGCGTACAGGGCCAGCACGTGGGTGTTGTGCACCAGCGACTCGTAGCCGACGAACTTGGTCTTCTCGCCCGAGTACTCGACGTTGGCGGCCATCTTGAACTTGCCGGCGGCGCGCGCGGTCTTCTTCTGCTGCTCCATCGCAGCCGCGAAACCTGCTTCGTCCAGGGTCACGCCGCGCTCGCGGCAGATGTCGGCGGTCAGGTCGAGCGGGAAGCCGTAGGTGTCGTACAGGGTGAAGGCGGTGCCGCCGTCCAGGTTCTTCGGATCCTTGGCCAGCTGCGCTTCCAGGATCTTCATGCCGTTTTCCAGGGTCTCGCCGAAGCGCTCCTCCTCGGCCTTCAGGACCTGGGCCACGCGCTCTTTCGCGTCGCTCAGTTCCGGATAGGCGGCGCCCATCTCGATGTCGAGGTCGGCCACCAGCTTGTGGAAGAATGGCTTGGTCTGGCCCAGCTTGTGGCCGTGGCGCAGCGCGCGGCGGATGATGCGGCGCAGGACGTAGCCGTGGCCTTCGCTGCTCGGGATGATGCCGTCGACGATCAGGAAGGAGGCGGCGCGGATGTGGTCGGCGATGACCTTCAGCGAGTTGTTGTTCAGGTCAGCCGCGCCGGTTTCGCGCGCGGCGGCCTTGATCAGGGCCTGGAACAGGTCGATCTCGTAGTTGCTGTGCACGTGCTGCAGCACGGCGGCCAGGCGCTCCATGCCCATGCCGGTGTCGATCGACGGCTTCGGCAGCGGGGTCAGGACGCCGGCTTCATCGCGGTTGAACTGCATGAACACCAGGTTCCAGATCTCGATGAAGCGGTCGCCGTCTTCTTCCGGCGAGCCCGGAGGACCGCCCCAGATGTCGGCGCCGTGGTCGTAGAAGATCTCGGTGCAGGGACCGCAGGGGCCGGTGTCGGCCATCTGCCAGAAGTTGTCCGAGGCATAGCGCGCGCCCTTGTTGTCGCCGATGCGGATGATGCGCTCTTGCGGCACGCCGATCTCGTTGGCCCAGATGTCGTAGGCTTCGTCGTCCTCGAAGTAGACGGTGATGGTCAGCTTGTCGGCCGGCAGCATGTAGACGGTGGTCAGCAGCTCCCAGGCGAACTTGATCGCGTCGCGCTTGAAGTAGTCGCCGAAGCTGAAGTTACCCAGCATTTCGAAGAAGGTGTGGTGGCGCGCGGTGTAGCCGACGTTCTCGAGGTCGTTGTGCTTGCCGCCGGCGCGCACGCAGCGCTGCACCGTGGTCGCGCGCGAGTACGGACGCGTATCCAGGCCCAGGAAGACATCCTTGAACTGCACCATCCCGCTGTTGGTCAACAGCATGGTCGGGTCGTTGCCCGGCACCAGCGGGCTGGAACGCACGATGGTATGGGCCTTGGACTCAAAGAACTTGAGGAACTTTTCGCGGATTTCGGAGGATTTCATGTCGTATGGGCGGAAGAAGGCAGCATGCTTTATAAAGAGTCGATTATAGCCTAGCTGCCCTGTGGAATATCAGTGTGGCGAATATTGACACACGGCGAGGCCGGTCCCGGCCCGCCGCCTTCTTCGCTAGCGCAGCAGGTTGAGGACCGCGCGCGGCTGGCTGTTGGCCTGGGCCAACATGGCCGAGGCCGCCTGCTGGAGGATCTGGATGCGCGTCAGGCCGGCGGTGCTGGTGGCGTAATCCACGTCCTGGATCCGGTCGCGCGCCGTTTCCATGTTGTTGGAACCGTTCTGCAGCACACTCGCCGCGATGTCGAGCCGGTTGCTGGATGCCCCCACCACGGCGCGCTGCTGGTTGACGAACTCGAGCGCCTGGTCGATGTGCAGGATCGCCACCGCCGACTTGTCCATGTCGAGGTCCGCCAGGCCGAGCGCGCGCGCATTCATCGACGAGAATTGCAGTTCGATCAAGTCCCCTGCTTCGCTGCTTGCCTGCACCTGCACGCGCCGCACGCCGGTGGCGCCGCCGAGCTCGGGATACACCACCTGGAAGCCGGACAGGCCATCGCCGGCGTTGTTGTCGCCCGCGTCCGGCACCACGTTGCGTGCATGGCGTACCTGACCGCCGTCGGCGTCGAGGCCGCCGATCGCGCCGGTATCGGCATTGCTCAGGTTCATGCGGTCGTTGATGAAGGCCTCGCCCCTGGCGCCGAACTCGGCGAGGAAAGCGCCCTCGTTCGCAAACACGCCGCCGCTGACGGCCTCCAGCGCCTGGTCCAGGTCCGACCGGTGCTGCGCCATGTGCTGCATGACACCCTTGATCCCGCCCTCGACGCCCAGCTCCTTCATGCGCGCATGCAGGTAGCGGCTGGCCGCATACCCGCCTTCGTAGCTGAAGGTGCCGCCCGCGGTGTCGCTGACCACGTCACCCGCGCCGCCGTCGCCGGCGATCCGCGACGCCAGGCGCTCGTCGCCGCCATGGATCAGCTCGGCAGTGCCTTCGACGAACCACTGCGGCAGCGACGACACGTCCATGGTGTTCATCATGACGGCGTGCGCCATCTCGTGCGCGATGATGCGGTCGCTGTACAGGGGCGCGCCGCCGCCGTCGAGGCTGGGCGCGGTGCCGAAGTCGGCCATGTCGATGTTCAGGCCCAGCCCCCCGTTCGCCGGGCCGACCGAGGCCAGCACGTTCGACGAGCCGTCGGCGGGATCGAGGCTGTCGGCCAGGTTGACGGTGAGCTTGCCGCCCTGCGCTTCCAGGCCGTAGTACTGCTCGATCATGCCTTCGGCCGCGCTCAGCCAGCCGGTCTTGAGACCGTCGAGCACCACGCGCTTCCTGGCGTCGCCGCCGATGCTGGTCGTATCCTGGGAGAACACGGCTTCGCCATTGAAGCGGGTATCCTTGCCGACCTGGTCGATGTGGCCCAGCAGTTGCACCGCTTCCTTTTGCAGGGCGGCGCGGTCGTCGGCGCTGTAGCTGCCATTGCCGGAGGCAACGGCCATCTCGCGCAGCCGTTGCAGGCTCTCGCCGATGCTCGCCATGGCGCTGTCGGCGACCTGCAGCATGGAGCTGCCGTCGTTGATGCTGCGCAGGGCGATGCCGTTCCCGCGCAGGCCCGAGCTCATGCGGTCGACCACGGCCTGGCCGGCCGGGTCGTCGGCAGCGCCACCGATGCGCGCGCCCGTCGTCAGGCGCGCTATCAGCGTGGCCTGGTCGGTCGTATGCGTCTTGAAGTTGCGCTGGGCGGCGAGTGAGAGTGCGTTGCTATGGATTGATAGTGACATTTTTATCACGCCCTACGGGCGGTTGTCTGTACTTAACGACAACCCATCAATCTTCTTGAGACCTGCGGCGAACTATTTGTAGAAATCTGTCATTAGGCGAAATCGGGGCCGATCAGGTCGATCCTGTCGGTACAGAAGGCGTCCACGCCCCAGTCCAGCAGCGCGCGGGCGCGCGCCGGATCGTTGACCGTGTAGCAGAACAGGCCCAGGCCGGCCGCCCTGACCGCCTGCGCCCCCTCCTTCGTCAGGTGGCGGTGGTTGACGTGGATCGCCACCGCGCCGACCGAGCGCGCCTGGCGCTCCCAGTCCGCGGCCAGCTCCACCATCAGGCAGGCGCGCGGCAGCGCGGGTGCGGCCGCGAGCGCCGCTTCCAGGGCTGCATGGCTGAACGAGGACAGCAGCGGCGCGCGCGCCAGGTCCCCGGCCGCGAGCTCGCCGGCGAACATGGCGGCGGCCAGGCGCGCGACCGTTGCGCCGGTGGCGCGTTCGAAGCCCGGCGCCGGCTTGATCTCGATGTTCATCCAGACCCCGTGCGCCCGGCAATACTGCGCGAATTCGGCGAACAGCGGCACCGGTTCCTTGCGGTGCTCATGGCCGAACCAGCTGCCCGCGTCCATGCCGGCCAGTTCCGCGGCGTCGTAGTCGAAGACATGTCCGCTGCCCTTGACCGTGCGTCCCAGCCAGGGGTCGTGCAGCACCACCGGCACGCCGTCGCGCGCCAGCATGACGTCGAACTCGATGGCGCGAAAGCCGTGTTCCATGCCGCGCCACAGGCCGGCCATGGTGTTTTCCGGCGCCAGCGTGCCGCCGCCGCGGTGCGCCAGGATGCGTGGATATCGCCACATGGGGCGCTCCTTTCAGGATCAGGCCCGGCCCAGGCCGAACTGCCAGGCCAGCCAGGCGAACAGGCCGATGTTCAGCGCCACCGTCAGCTGGAACTTCCACTGGAACGACTGCTTGCTCGTCTTGTGGCGCAGCCACTGCTGCGCCAGCAGCGCGCCCGGCCAGCCGCCGACCAGGCTCAGCGTCAGGAGCGTGATCTCGGGCGTGCGCCAGGTCTTCGCGCGGGCGGCCGACTTGTCGATCGCATAGGCGACGAAACAGGTCAGGCTGGTGACCAGGTAGGCCGCGCCGACGAGCAGCGGCAGGTCCCATGCGAAGCTGGCATAGGCATACAGGAGGGCAAACAGGGCGAGCGGGAAATAAGGCATGGCGAGAGCTTACGTTTCTCACGGGTGAATGTCCATACGGCAAAAAACCACCGGCTTAGTGTGTTTATCGTTCGATAACGAACAGAGAAAAGCCTCCCACCCAGCCTACCCTCGATCTTCCCACTATCAGTGAAGCAGGAGAACGACATGGCTTTTGATCTAGGAAACCTGTTGCAGCAATACCTGGGCGGAGCGAATACCGCCAACCCCGGCAACGCCGCGGATGACTTCGACCGGGTGGCGCAGAACGCGCCGCGCGAAGCCGTGGCGCAGGGCGTGACAGGCGCGCTGCGTTCCGACCAGACCCCGCCCTTTCCGCAGATGGTGAGCCAGTTGTTCGGCCAGAGCAATCCGGACCAGCGCGCCGGCATGCTGAACCAGCTGCTCGCCACCCTCGGCCCGGGCCTGCTGTCCTCGGTGGCCGGCGGCGCCCTCGGCAACCTGTTCGGCGGCAAGACCCCGAGCCAGGTCACGCCGGAACAGGCTTCGCAGGTCTCGCCCGAACAGGTGCGCGAGATCGCCGAGAAGGCCGAACAGGAGAATCCGGGCATCGTCGACCGCATGGGCGACTTCTACGCCCAGAATCCCACCCTGGTCAAGGCGATCGGCGGCGCCGCGCTCGCCATCGCGCTTGGCCATATTGCACAAAACATGCGCCGCTAGTACCCACCAGAGCATCCAACCCAAGAACACCAACCAGCGAGGACTATCATGGGCATCCTGAGCAATATCTTCAGCAAGATCTTCCCGGGCCACGCGAAAGCGGCGCCTGCCCCGGCTCCGGCGCCGACCAAGGCGCCAGCGCCGGCAGGCCAGGCGCCGCAGCCGGCCCCCACCCAGCCTGCGCCGCAGGCCGCACCTGCCGCCGCACCGATGCAGCAGGTGGACGTGGAAGAGATTCTCAATAAAATGCAGCAGTCCTCGGGCCAGCAGCTGAACTGGCGCAGCTCCATCGTCGACCTGCTCAAGCTGCTCAACCTGGACAGCAGCCTGCAGGCGCGCAAGGAACTGGCTGCCGAGCTGAACTACACCGGCGACACCGGCGATTCCGCGGCCATGAACATCTGGCTGCACCGGCAGGTGATGAACAAGCTGGCGGCCAATGGCGGAAAGGTGCCGGCTGATTTGCGCGACTGAGCTGCGCGACCGATGTCAGTCGGCGAGAGTCGTGTTGGCCGCCGTGCCGCACGAGAAACAGAACCGGGCGAACGCGTTCTTGCGCGCGCTGCAGCACCCGCATCGGTCGAACAGGCCGATGCCGCAGTGCGGGCAGAAGTCGATGCCGTTGTCCTTCAGGTCGACCGGCCGCTCGCATCCCGGGCACACGCCCTTGCCCAGCCGGGCGAGGGCGACATCGTAGCGCATGGTCTGGCGCCGTTCGACAGCGGGCAGCGCCTCGGCCTGCTTCTGGCGCGCCAGGTAGTGCTGCAGCCAGGTGATCGCATAGCGGCCCACGATGACGGTCAGGACGATCCCAACCGCATAGCGCACGTAGCCGCCGTAGCTGGGCAGGTAAGGCACCAGCTCGAAGAAGAAGGTGAACAGCGCGAACAGGATGAAGCCCCAGGCGAAGGGCCAGTCGGCGCTCTTGCGCTTGTGCCTGAACAGCCAGCCGGCGACCAGCAGCAGCGGCAGGGTCAGCGCCAGCCGGTACAGGAACACCCGCAGTTCCTTGGCTTCCGAGGCGTCGAGGAAGGCCCGTTGCGCCGGCTCCTCGAGGCGGCGCCAGGAGACATGGGCGCGATCCGACGCCTGGGTGGCGTCCAGCATCGCCTGCTGCTCGGCCTCGACCGCCCCCAGCGCCTTGCGCTCGTCGGCTTCGAGCGCGTCGAGGGCCCTGGTGCGGGCGATCAGCTCCGGATCCTGCTCGGGCCGCGCGGTCGCGTCCCGGGTCGCCAGCCAGTTGTCGAAGGTGGCGCGCGCCGAACGGGTATTCGACTGGGCCACGGCATGCTTCTGGGTGGCCTGGTCGAGCCGCTCGCGCGCCGCCTCCCGGCGCTCCCGGGACTGCTCCAGTTCGGCCTTCAGGGCGCGGGCCCGGGCCGGGTCCATGAACTGCTCGACCGTCAGCGGGCGCTCGACGTCCCACAGGTTCCTGACCACCAGGCTGCCCAGCCCGATCAGGAAACCGGCGAACACGATCGCCACCAGCCACAGCCCGCGCTGCAGCCATTTCTCGGTCAGGCGCAAGCCTTTATCCATCGGGGCACTCCTCGCGTGGTGAACAAGGCTCAAGCTTGCCACTGGAAGAGCCGCAGGGCTACCGGCTTGCGCCAGAGCCCGTGCGCGCGCTACCCCTGGTACCGTGGAACGATACCGGGGGCGGGAATGCGGGCGTCAGAAGTAGGACAGACCCAGCGCCTTGCGCACCTCGTCGGTGGTGACGGCCGCCACTTCGCGCGCCTTCATCGTGCCTTCCTTCAGGATCTGCATGACCTGGCCGCGGTCCTTGGCGAACTCCTCGCGGCGGGCGCGGATCGGCGCCAGCAGGTCCTGCAGGATGCCTTCCAGGCGCTTCTTGACCACGCTGTCGCCCAGTCCGCCGCGCGTGTAGTGCGCCTTCATCTCGGCCAGGCCCGCCTTGTCGGTGTCGAAGGCGTCGAGGTAGAGGAAGGCCACGTTGCCTTCCAGGTGGCCCGGGTCGGACACCTTCAGGTGCAGCGGGTCGGTATAGACCATCTTGACCGCGGCGCGGATCTCGTCGGCGCTGGCGCCCAGGTTGATCGTGTTGCCGAGCGACTTGCTCATCTTGGCCTTGCCGTCGATGCCGGGCAGGCGGCCGACTTCCGGCACATAGGCCTTGGCCTCGACCAGGATGTCGCGGCCGGCGATGCGGTTGAACTTGCGCACGATCTCGTTGCACTGCTCGATCATCGGGATCTGGTCCTCGCCCACCGGCACCACGCTGGCCTTGAAGGCGGTGATGTCGGCGGCCTGGCTGGCCGGGTAGGTCAGGAAGCCGGCCGGGATGTCGCGCTCGAAGCCGCGCAGCACGATCTCCTGCTTGACGGTCGGGTTGCGCTCCAGGCGCGCCACCGTCACCAGGTTCAGGTAGTAGAAGGTCAGTTCGGTCAGTTCCGGGATCTGCGACTGGATCAGGATGGTCGTCTTGGCCGGATCGATCCCTACGGCAAGGTAATCGAGCGCCACTTCGACAACGTTCCGGTGTACCTTTCCGATGTCATCCATGTTGTCGGTCAGGGCCTGGGCGTCGGCCAGCATCACGAACTGGCGGTATTCGTCCTGGTAAGTGACGCGGTTACGCAGGCTGCCCACGTAGTGGCCGAGGTGCAACGGACCGGTCGGACGGTCGCCGGTCAGGATGATAGGCGTGGAAGCGGAAGGGGATTGCTGGCTCATCGGGTTTCCTCGGGTTTCTTTTTCCTATGCCCCGATCGTCCTGCGCCAACAAAAACGCCACCCGGATCGAGGCGGCGTTATGTGAAATGCACATCATTTCCTGTGGCCGCGCGCTGTCAGCGGCGCCACCAGGAAGGGAACAAACGATGTGCTTTCAGAAAATTCATGGACCGCATGGTTGCAGGTTGGCGGCCTGCTGTCAACCGCAACCGCGCCATGACACGGCAGGTTGGCTCCCCCAAGACTTTTTTTTCATCCGGGTTGCCACCTGAGTCGTTTATATTGTAAAAATACTAATAATTCATTGGTGAATGTTATGGATTCAAAAACGAGCTCGCACAACCCGACCCGTCCACTCGAACTGTGGGGCGGCCTTGAATGCACCGTCAATCGCGTACGCGACGAATATTTCAGCCAGCTGGACCGTAACGGTCATGCGGGCCGCGCCTGCGACATCGAACGCTTCGCCTCGCTCGGCATCCGCGCAATTCGCTATCCAATCCTGTGGGAACGCACCGCCCCCGACGGCCTTGCCAGCGCCGACTGGAGCTGGCCCGACGAACGCCTGCCCGCCCTGCGCGACGCCGGGGTCACCCCGATCGCCGGCCTGGTCCACCACGGCAGCGGCCCGCGCCACACCAGCCTGGTCGAACCCTGCTTCGCCGAGAAACTGGCCGAGTATGCCGGCGCGGTGGCCGCGCGCTATCCGTGGCTCGAGTACTACACCCCCGTCAACGAACCCTGCACCACCGCCCGCTTCGCCGGCCTGTACGGCGTCTGGTACCCGCACGGGCGCGACGACCGCACCTTCATCCAGGCCCTGCTGGTCCAGTGCCGCGCCGTGGTGCTGTCCATGCGCGCCATCCGCAAGGTGAATCCGGACGCCAAGCTGGTCCAGACCGACGACCTCGGCAAGACCTACGGCACGCCGGAAATGGCCCATGTGGCCGACTTCTACAACGAACGCCGCTGGCTGGCCTGGGACCTGTTGTGCGGCATGGTCGGCCCGGAGCACCGCCTGTGGAACTACCTGCTGGACACCGGCATCGCGCCCGACGAATTCCTCTGGTTCCGCGACAATCCCTGCCCGCCCGACATCATCGGCGTCAACTACTACGTCACCAGCGAACGCTGGCTCGACCACCGTCCGGAGCGCTATCCCGAACACCACCGCGGCATGACCGACGGCAGGCCCTGCGCCGACATCGAGGCCTCGCGCGTGCTGGCCACGCCGACGGCCGGCATCTCGCCGCTGCTGTCCGAGGTCTGGGACCGCTACCGCATCCCGCTGGCCGTGACCGAGGCCCACATCGACGCCAACCGCGAAGACCAGTTGCGCTGGCTGCTCGAGATCTGGGACTCGGCCCGGCAGTCGCGCGACAACGGCGTGGACGTGCGCGCCGTCACGGTCTGGGCCCTGCTCGGCTCCTTCGACTGGAACAGCCTGGTCACCCAGAACCGCGGCTACTACGAGCCGGGTCCGTTCGACGTGCGCTCGCCCATGCCGCGCCCGACCGCGGTGGCGAAGATGATGCGCGAGCTGTCGTCCGGCGCGCCGCTGTCGCACCCGGTGCTGCGCGGCCAGGGCTGGTGGCGCCGGCCGGGCCGCTTCCTGTGCCCGCCGATCGCCACGCCGGCCGCCCTCAGCTCGATCTCGGCCGACGGCCACCGCCTGGTCGGCACCGGCGCCGCCCCGATCCTGGTGCTGGGCGCGACCGGCACCCTGGGCCGCGCCTTCGCGCGCGTCTGCCAGAAGCGCAACCTGGCCTACCGGCTGCTGTCGCGCAAGGAGATGGACATCGCCGACCCCGACTCGGTCGAGCGCGCGCTGGCCCTGCACCAGCCGTGGGCGGTGATCAACACCTGCGGCTACGTGCGGGTCGACGATGCCGAGAACGAGGTCGAGCGCTGCCTGCGCGAGAACACCCTCGGCCCGGCGATCCTGGCGGCGGCCTGCGCGCGCCATGGCGTGCACCTGACCAGCTTCTCCAGCGACCTGGTGTTCGACGGCAGCCAGGACCGGCCGTATGTCGAATCCGACCCGGTGGCGCCGCTGAACGTCTATGGCCGCAGCAAGGCCGACGCCGAAGCCCAGGTGCTGGACAGGAACCCGTCCGCCCTGATGGTGCGCACCAGCGCCTTCTTCGGCCCCTGGGACCAGCACAACTTCGTCACCCTGGCGCTGGACGCGCTGCGGCGCGGCGAATCCTTCCAGGCGGCGAGCGACCTGACCATCACGCCGACCTATGTGCCGGACCTGGTGCATGCCTGCCTGGACCTGGCGATCGACCGCGAGAACGGCATCTGGCACCTGTCGAACGGCGGCGCGCTCACCTGGGCCGAGCTGGCGTTGCGCGCCGCGGAACGGGCCGGGGTCGACCCCAGCCGGCTGGAAGCCAGGCCGGTGGCGAGCTGCGGCTTCGCGGCGGCGCGCCCACGCTACTGCGCGCTGCACAGCGAGCGCGGGGTGCTGCTGCCCAGGCTCGACGATGCGCTGGGGCGCTACCTCGAACTGCGCGCGGGCGATCCGGTCGAGCTGGAGGAACTGCTCATGACCGCGGAAAGCCGGCAGCCGGTGGCGAGCGGGCATCGGCAGCAGGAGGCGACCGACGTGGCAGCGGTGCAGTCGGGGACCTGATAGGGGCCCGCAGCCTTTGCCTGTCATTGCTGCCACCGGCAGCAATGACTTGCTGCCACCGGCGGCGGTGACGGGTTGGGGTGCGGGCCGGAACGGGCTCTGACTTTTGCACCTGCCCGCCCCCCCGCCCCGCCAAGTTAAAATTCCGGCCAGACAATAACGCGACCCAGGCCCCTCCAAGTGCAAGAGCAACACGCATTCCCCTTCCTGCGGGAAATCCTCCTGTTCCTGATCCTCTCCGGCATCCTGATCCCGACCCTGCAGCGCCTGCGCATCAACCAGGTGCTCGGCTTCCTGGCGGTCGGCACCCTGGCCGGCCCCTTCGGCCTCGGCCTGCTGGCCGACGAGTATCCGCTGTTCTCCCACCTCACCTTCCCCAGCGGCCAGGGCGTCTCGATGCTGGCCGAGATCGGGGTGCTGTTCCTGATGTTCATGATCGGCCTGGAGCTGTCCGCCGCCCGCCTGTGGGCCATGCGGCGCTGGGTGTTCGGCGCCGGCAGCGCCCAGGTGGCCGCCAGCGCGGTCCTGATCGGCGGCGCGCTCTACCTGGCCGGGCTGCCGGGCCAGGCCGCCGTGATCCTCGGCCTGGTGCTGTCGCTGTCCTCCACCGCCGTCGTGATGCAGCTGATGGCCCAGCAGCAAAGCACCGGCACCCGCCTCGGACAGGCCGCCTTCGCCGTCCTGATGCTGCAGGACCTGGCCGTGGTGCCGATCCTGATCCTGATCGGCGCCCTCGGACGCGGCGGCGGCGACGGTATCGCCATGCTGACCCTGGTCACGATGGCCAAGGCCGCCGGCGCCATCGCCCTGATCTACCTGGTCGGCGGGCGCATCATCCATCCGCTGTTCCGCGCCTTCGCCCGGCACCGCCAGCCGGACGTGTTCATGGCCCTGATCCTGCTTTCCACCTTCGGCATCGCCGGCCTGTCGGCCGCCGCCGGGCTGTCGATGGCGCTCGGCGCCCTGATCGCCGGCCTGCTGCTGGCCGAGACCGAGTTCAAGCACGAGGTCGAACTCATGGTCGAGCCCTTCAAGGGCCTGCTCATGGGCCTGTTCTTCATGAGCGTCGGGATGCTCATCGATACCCGCCAGATCCTCGAAGCCCCGCTCTGGCTGGCCGCCTTCGTCGCCGGCCTGGTGCTGCTCAAGGCCCTGGTGGTCGCCCTGCTGTTCCGCGCCGGCGGCCTGTCCTGGGGCCGCGCCGTCGAAGGCGGCCTGCTGCTGGGCCAGGGCGGCGAATTCGCCTTCATCGTGATCGGCGCCGCCATGGGCGCGAAGCTGCTCGACCCGGCGCTGGGCGCGCGCGTCATGCTGGCGGTCGGCCTGTCGCTGTTCATCACGCCGATGCTGGCGCGCCTGGGCCGCTCCATCGGCGACCGCTGGGAACGCGACGAGCGCGAGCAGGCCGCCACCCAGGACGAGCGCGCCCTCGCCACGGCGCGCGGACGCATCATCATCGCCGGCTTCGGACGGGTCGGGCAGCAGCTCGCCAAGCTGCTGGACGAGCAGAAGATCCCCTACGTCGCCTTCGAGAACGACGCCAGGCTGGTGTCGAAGCTGCACGCCCAGGGCGTGCCGGTCTACTTCGGCAACGCCGCGCGCCCGGAACTGCTGCGCCGCGTGCACGCCGAGGAAGCGCCCGCGATCGTGCTGACGATGGACCACCCGGCGTCGGCCATGCAGGCGGTGCGCGGCATCCGGCGCGAATTCCCGCACGCGCGCCTGTTCGTGCGCTCGCGCGACGAAAAGCATGCGCGCGCGCTGCGCCTGGCCGGGGCCAGCGTGGTGGTGCCGGAGACGCTCGAAGCCAGCCTGCAGCTGTCCGCCTTCGTGCTGGAAGCGATGGGACTGGACGAGCGCGTGGTGGACGACATCGTCGACCAGGAGCGCGACCAGTTCGCCGCCAAGCTGCTGGAACCGCAGCAGCCGGCCGCCTGAGCCGCGCCCGCGACTGCCGAGTCGCGCACGCCAGACACGCCCGGGCCGGCGGCGCGCCGCCGCGCTATGCTCGATACCTCCATCACCGAGTCGAGGTGCGGCATGCCGGTCCGCTACGCTTTCGCTGTCGTCCTTGCGCTGGTCCTGTCCGGCCTGGCGCATGCACAGCAACCAGTCACGGTCACCCTGCGCAGTACCGGCACGATGACGGCCACCGAGCTGGTCCAGGCCGAACTCGGCTTGCCCGAGAGCTTCCGCTACGAGCTCGTCACGACCGCCCTGCTCGACCGCGACAAGGAATGGGGGCCGCTGCCGGCGATGGAGGGCGACCAGGCCGGCATGACGCTGATCGTCGGCGACCGCTCGATCCGCTTTCCGGACCGCGCCAGCCTTGCCACTACCTTCGCCACCTACGGTGCATGGGAGCTCGACGGCCGCCAGACCGGGTACTTCGAGCACGACTTCGACATCTTCACCCTGGACTGGTATTCGGTGGGCGGCTACCACCGCGGACACTGGCCCGACGGCAGCTTTCCCGGCTCCCAGGACTTCAGCCTTCAGGAATGGGCATTCGACGGGCCGCGCGCCGCCGACGTGTTCATCGTCCTGAGCACCAGCCTGACCGACCACGGCTGGCTGATCGGCGAGGCCGGGCATTTTTCCATGTCGATCAGCGCGGTACCGGAGTCGCGCCAGGGCATCCTGCTCGTTGCAGGCATGCTGCTGCTCGGTCTCGGCGGCGCCGTGCGCCGGGCGCGGCCCGCGCGGCCGCCGCTTACTTCAGCGTGAGGACCCACTTCGCCAGTATCCTGGCGTCGGCCTCGGATACTTGCGGATTGGCGGGCATGGGGACGGGCCCCCAGGCGCCGGTACTGCCTTTGAGCACCTTCGCCGCCAGCCTGGCTTCGGCGTCCGGCTGTCCCGCATACTTCGTGGCCACATCCTTGAGTGCAGGACCGACCACCTTGTTTGCAAGCGCATGGCAAGCCATGCAGTTCCTGGCCTTCGCCAGGTCGGCATTGGCCATTGCGCCCTGCGCCACGAACATCGTCATGGCGCCCATACCGACAATAAGAATACGCTTCACAGGTCCCCCGTTTCCATCTCGCGCATTCTAAGGTCTGGCGCGCTGCCTCGGCATTGATTCGATGAATGCCTGCCATTGACCGCACGCCGGCCGGATCCGCCGCGACCTCACCCCATGGCGGCCCGCTGCGCCGCCACGCAGCCCCACCACGCCGCTTCCTCGAACACCGAGAAGCCGGACAGGTCGCCGTGCGCGAACAGCAGCGGCCCGTCCGCCTCGCGCAGCGCGCGCAGGCCCGCATTCGCGCGGAAGCCCGGCTGCGGGATCGCCATCGCATGCGCGCGCACGGTGATGTCGACCCGCTCCACGCAAGGAGCCAGGGTCCAGCCATAGGCCTGCTTCAGGTCGGCGCTGGCCAGTGCCAGCAGTTCCTCCGCGCCCGCTTCCTGCAGCCAGCGCCGCGCGTCCCGGGGAGTGCGCTGCGACAGCGCCATGTAGGCGGTGAACACGGTCTTCGCGGGCGGGCGCACCCGGAGGTCCTGGTGGGTCGACACCACATAGCCCAGGCCCTGCCCCCCATGCACCACGTTGTCCCAGGACAGCGGCGCCTCGCCCAGCTCGCGCGGGAAATCGCGCATCAGGAAGTTGCTGACCATCCAGGGCGCGTAGGCCGGCAGGTGGCTGCCCGCATCGAAGCCCAGTTCGCCGATGCCTTCGACCACGCGCGCGGCGACGAACAGCGGCATCGCGCACACCATGCGGCGCGCGCGCACCAGGAAGCTGCGCGGCTTGCCGCCTTCCAGGGTGAAGCACAGGGCTTCCGCCCGGCCGTCCTTCACGCGCACGGAGGCCGCCGTTCCGGCGCGGCGCCGTCCCGCCGCGCGCGCCGCCAGCGCCTCGGCCAGCGGCGCCAGGCCGCCCGGCCAGGTCAGCAGCGCGTTCTCGTCCGCATTCGCGGCCTCGCCCCAGCGCCCGGCGAAGTAATGCACGCCGGCCCAGGCCGAGACGCGGTCGGCGGCCGCGCCATAGTCGTCGCGGCAGCAGTAGTCGAGGTACCAGCGCAGGCCGGGCGCGCGGTAGCCTTCGCGCTCCAGCCACTGGGCGAAGCTCAGGCGGTCGAGCTCCGCGAACGCCGCATCGTTCGACGACAGCACCGACGGGAACACGAAGCCGCGCCGCCCGTCGGCCCCGGCCTGGCGGCGCAGGCGCTCCATGTGCGCGAAGAAGCGCCGCTGCTGCGCCAGCTCGTCCGCGCTGGCGCCTTCCACCGGCAGCAGCCCGTCGTGCCAGCGGCCGTCGAGCAGCAGGCGTTCCCCGGGGCCGTGCAGGATGTAGCGCTCGTCGTAATAGGGCCGCGCGGCCATGGCATCGCGCCGGATCACGCCAAGATCGAGGAGCATCTCGCGCACATGGGCCGATTCCGGCCCCGGCAAGGGCAGGTAGTGCGCGCCGGTCGGGCAGGCGAATTCGCCGAAGCCGCTCCCGGCCGCGTTGCCGAAGGCTTCGGGGCCATCGAACAGCAGGAAGTCGCGCCGGCCCAGCCGGTCGAGCTTCCAGGCCGCGCTCAGTCCCGCGATGCCCGAGCCGAGGATGGCCACGTCGGTGTCGATGACTTCGGCAGGCGGCGGCAGTTGCGTGCGATCGCGCAGGACATGCCCTTCCACCCGTCCCGGATGGCTTACCTTGGGCGTGATCTCCAGCCAGTGCAGGAAACCGGCGCCGCCGGCCAGGCCGGCCAGCCCCGCCCCGCCGGCGGACATGAGGAAGGAACGGCGGTCCATCAGCGGATCACCCGGCTCCAGTCTTCCTCGAACTCGCGCACCAGCGACTGGCTGTCGAGGCGGTTGGGCGGCATGGCCAGGCGCTGCATGTCGGGCGGGAAGGCGAACATCGCGCGCGTGGTCTCGGCGTTCAGGTAGCGCATCGGCAGGCGATAGCGTTCGGGCAGTTCGAACCGTCCCTGCGGCGAAGCCAGCACGAAGCCCCATTCGCCGAAGGACGGCACGTACAGGTGGTAGGGCCAGGTGCGCAGGCCCACTTCGCGCAGGGTGGCGTCGATGGTCCAGTAGGCGTGCGGCGCGAAGAACGGCGAGGTCGACTGCACCGCGATCATGCCGTTGGCGGCCACGTGCTTGCGCAGCACGCCGTAGAACGGCACCGAGTACAGCTTGCCCAGCGCGAAGCTGGACGGATCGGGGAAGTCGACGATGGCCACGTCGTACATGCCGGCTTCGCGCTGCAGCCAGATCGCGGCATCGGCATTGACCACCTTGACCCGCTTGTCCTTCAGCGCGCCGGCGTTCAGCTTCACCAGCTCGGGCCGGGTGGCGAAGGCGCCGGTCATCTGCGGGTCGAGGTCGACCAGGGTCACTTCCTCGACCTGCGGATAGCGCAGCACCTCGCGCAGCGCCAGCCCGTCGCCGCCGCCCAGCACCAGCACCTTGCGCGCCCACGGCGCCGCATGCATGGCCGGGTGCACCAGCGCCTCGTGGTAGCGGTATTCGTCGCGCGAGGAGAACTGCAGGTTGCCGTTGATGTACAGGCGCAGGTCGTCCTTCCAGCGCGTGATCACCAGCCGCTGGTAGGGGGTGGTGGTCGAGTACACCACCTCGTCGCCGAACAGGCCGCGCTCGCCCCATTCGACCATCCGGTCCGACAGGCCGAAGCCCAGCGCCAGCACGAACAGCACCGCGCCGGCGCGGATCGCCCGCCCGCCCAGGTCGGCCAGCTCGGCGCGGAACACGTACAGGGTCCAGATGGCGACGCCGACGTTGAGCATCCCGAACAGGAAGCCGGTGCGCACCAGTCCCAGGTGCGGGGCCAGCACCAGCGGGAACAATAGCGACACGGCCAGCGCGCCAAGATAGTCGAAGGTCAGCACCCGGCTCACGATCTCGGCGAAGCCGGTGCGGCGCTCGTTCAGCGCGCGCATCACCAGCGGCACTTCCATGCCGACCATGGCGCCGATCAGGAACACGGTCACGTACAGCACGGTGCGGAACGGCGCCGCCATCCAGGTATAGGTGAAGAACAGCACGGCCGCCGACAGGCCGCCGATCAGGCCCACCGCCAGCTCGATGTCGATGAAGCGCGACAGCACGTCCTCGTCGCGTACATACTTGGAGACATGGGCGCCCACGCCCATCGCGAACAGGTAGCAGCCGATAATGGTGGAGAACTGCAGCACCGAGTCGCCCAGCAGGTAGCTCGACAGCGCGCCGGCGATCAGTTCGTACGCCAGGCCGCAGGACGCGACGACGAACACCGACAGGATCAGAATTTTTTTGGTCATCCAGGTTTTTTTGCTCTAAGATCGCGCTGCTGACAGTTTTATAATTTCTATGGAGAACGCCGTGCCCGCCATCCTAAACTATCTGCTGCACCTGACGACGGCTGTTGCATTGGTGATGGGATTTTTTGTGGTGTACACGCGGGTCACGCCCTATGATGAAGTCAACCTGATCCGCCAGGGCAACCGCGCGGCGGCGCTCTCGCTGGGCGGCACCCTGCTCGGCTTCTCGCTGACGATCGCCTCGGCCCTGATGCACACCGGCGATTACTACGAGTTCCTCGGCTGGGGCGCGCTCGGCATGCTGATCCAGGTGCTGGTGTACGTGATCGCGACGCGCATGCTGCGCATGTCGAAGGACCAGATCGAGGCCGACAACGCCGGCTTCGGCGGCCTGCTCGGCGCCATCTCGCTGTCGATCGGCCTGGTCAACGCCGGCAGCATTTCCTGATACAAGAAACACCCATCCCGCACGCATACGGAGGAGTCCATGTCTCTCGGTTCTTTCATCAAGAAGCAGTTTATCGACGTCCTGCAGTGGAACGAGGAGAGCGAGGGCGTGCTCGCCTGGCGCCACCCGATGGAGGACTTCGAGATCCAGAACGGCGCGATCCTGAACGTGCGCGAGTCGCAGGTCGCGGTGTTCGTGGACGAGGGCCGCATCGCCGACGTGTTCGGCCCCGGCACCCACCGCCTGACCACCAGCACCCTGCCGGTGCTGACCAACCTGAAGAACTGGGACAAGCTGTTCGCCTCCCCGTTCAAGTCGGACGTGTACTTCTTCAGCACCCGGGTGCAGACCGGGCGCCGCTGGGGCACCACCCAGCCGGTGACGATCCGCGACAAGGATTTCGACATGATCCGGGTGCGCGCCTTCGGCATGTATTCCTACCGTATCGCCGACCCGCGCAAGTTCTTCACCGAGATCAGCGGCACCCGCGCCCAGTACACCCGCGACGAGGTCGAGGACCAGCTGCGCGGCATCATGCTGGCGACCATGGCCAACTCGCTGGGCGCCTCGAAGATCGCCTTCCTCGACATGGCCGCCAACCAGACCCTGATGGCGCAGCAGATCCGCGGCGATCTCGGTGACGCCTTCGCGCGCTACGGCGTGGGCCTGGACGAATTCAACGTCGCCAGCGTCAGCCTGCCGGAAGAACTGCAGGGCGCCCTCGACGAGCGCATCTCGGCCGGCATGAAGGCCAGCCTGGGCGCCGACAAGATGGGCAGCTTCACCCAGTTCCAGGTGGCCAGCAGCATTCCGCTGGCGGCCCGGAACGAAGGCGGCATCGCCGGCATCGGCGCGGGCGCCGGCGCCGGCATCGCGATCGGCCAGGCCATGGCCCAGGGCATGACCGGCGCCTTCGCCCCGCCCCAGCCGCCCGCCGTTCCGGCATCCGGCGAATCGATCGAGGACCGCCTCGCCAAGCTCAAGGGATTGCTCGACAAGGGACTGATCTCGCAGGCCGACTACGACAGCACGAAAGCCGAGCTGCTCAAGAAGCTGATCGGCTGAGCGGCCGAACGACACACTCCATGCTGCGAGTTTCCTGCCCTTCCTGCGGCGCACCCGTCCAGTTCCGCTCGCACGCCTCCGTCATGGCGGTGTGCGAGTACTGCCGCACGACCGTGCACAAGGACGCCGGCGCGGTGCGCGACCTGGGCAAGCTGTCCGAGGTGCTGGAAGACTATTCGCCGATCCAGCTCGGCACCTCGGGCAAGGTGGGAGGACGCGGCTTCACCGTGATCGGCCGCATCCAGCTGCGCTATCCGGCGGGCCTGTGGAACGAGTGGTTCCTGATGTACGACGACGGCGCCAGCGGCTGGCTGGGCGACGCCTCGGGGCAGTACATGGTGACCAGCGAACGCCCGCTGCCGCCCGGGTGGCCGGCGTTCGATGCGATCCGGGTCGGCGGACAGCACGACCTGGGCGCCGGCCTGTACGTGGTCTCGGACAAGCGTACGGCCCGGTGCACCGGCGGCCAGGGCGAGCTGCCGTTCAGGGTCGGCGACGGCTGGCAGGCGCGCGTGGCCGACCTGCGCCTGGGCGCTTCCTTCGCCACCCTCGACTACTCCGACGGCGACACGCCGGTGCTGTACGGCGGCGTCGCCGTCACGCTGGAGAGCATGCAGTGCCAGCTGCTGCGCGACGACGAAGCCATCAAGGCCAGCGCGGGCCGCTACCGGGGCAGGGTCGCCCCGCTCTCCTGCCCCAACTGCGGCGCCGCCATCGCCTACCTGCCCGGCCTGGCGGGCAACCTGGTCTGCCAGGCCTGCGCCACCCGCATCGACGCCAGTGCGCCCGAGGCCGTGGTGCTGGAAACCGGCGAGCGCGCCGCCGCGGTGCCCCTGACCCTGGCGCTGGGCCAGGAAGCGAAGATCGGCGCGAACGACTACCGCGTGCTCGGCGCCATGAAGCGCATGGACGACGACGGCGAGGAATGGACCGAGTACCTGTTGTACAGCACCAAGGCGCAGTTCTTCTGGCTGGTGGAAACCGGCGAGGGCTGGTGGCGCTCGGACGTGATGGACGAGTGGCCCCTGCCGGGCACGCCGGCCGTGCCCGCGGCCACCCTGCAGCGCGTGTCCTACGAGCGCACGCTCGACTATCCGGCGCGCGTGACCTGGGCCGCCGGCGCCTTCAACTGGCGGGTGGCGGTCGGCGACCGCATGCGGGTGCGCGAATTCGAGCACGGCCAGGCCAGCCTGAGCGCCGAATCGAACGAGGAGGAACTGGGCTGGTCGCGTTCGACGCCGGTGGCCTTCGACCAGGTGCGCGCCTGGTTCAAGCTGCCCGCACCGCCCAAGCCGGTGAAGAAGGCGCTCGGCAAGGGCGACCTGAAATGGCGCTTCCTGCTGTGGATCGTCGGGCTCAACTTGATCCCTTTGCTCCTGAATTTCGGCGAGACCCTGGTCTGGCTGTGCGTGGCCCTGGCGGCGCTGTTCCTCCCGCCCGGCATCGTCAAGAAAGGCGAACATGAATAAGCGCTTCTTCGCCTACGCGCTGGCGGTGACCGTGATCACCACCATCCTCTGCTGGGTCAACATGTTCGATTCCGCGCGCAACAGCGGCGGCTTCCGGAGCGGCTACGGCTCGGGCGGCTCGACCTATTCGGGCGGCGGCCACAAGTGACGACCCCGCATCGCCCCGCCGGCATCCACCTGCTGGCCGACCTGGGCGGCGTCGACGCCGCCCTGCTCAGCGAACCGAGCCGGATCGATGCGCTGCTGCGCGAGGCGGCGCTGGCCGCCGGCGCCCGCATCCTGCACAGCCACTTCCACGCCTTCGGTCCCGGCATGGGCGTGACCGGGGTGCTGCTGCTGGCCGAATCGCACATCTCGATCCATACCTGGCCGGAACACGGCTTCGCGGCGGCCGACATCTTCATGTGCGGCGAGGCCCGGCCGCAGCGCGCGCTCGAGCTCATCGAGGAGGCCCTGCGCCCGGCCACGCGGACCGTCCGGACCGTCGAACGCGGCCAGCCATGATCGGTCTGCATCAAGCATCGATCGGCCGCATGACGCAATCCGGGACCGCTCCCTCCGCGCCGCCGCCCCTGCTCGGGCAGCACACCGAGGAGGGGCCGGGATGGTTCTTTAGTGCAGTTTGTGCTTGAAGTCGGACAGTTCGTCGTGCACGCGCATCACCATCGATGCGACCTGCGGTGACGGCTGGGCGCTACGGCAGACGCGCTTGGCCTCGTCGCCGATCGCTTCCAGGTTGTCGATGCACTCGATGATGTCGGACTCCTGGTTCGACTGCATGACGCTCTGGGCGCGGCCGGTTTCGTCGGCCAGTTTATGGATGCAGTCCCGGATCTCGCTCGGGATGCTCTGGTCGCTCTGGCAGACGCTTTCGGCCTGGTTCACGACTTGCTGGACTTGGCTGAAGCGCTGTTTGATTTCGGCAGGTTGCAACATGATTGACCTCCTGAAAGTTGTGCGGATTTCCGCTGGAGCTTACAAGCTGGTACCCCATCCGGTGCTTATCAAGCTCGCCACCGCATCGGTGGCGGGACAAAGACGGGGCATGACCTTCCCTGTTGACATTCCCCGGTCAGTCCCCGGGGCCCTCGCCCGGCATCGTGTCCGCCATCAAGCGTAGCTCTTCCGGCGTCAATTCTTCCGGTTTCTTGCCTTCCAGTCCGTCGAAGTTATCGGCGGACTGCACATGTGGCTGTACGTCCTGTTTCTGCTGCGGTTCCGGGGCCTGCGCCGGCGCGGCCGTTGCCGGATCCTGCGCTTGCTGATCATTGGCCATACCGTCCTCCTTCCTGCGATCCTCGACATCGAGCAGTCTGACACAGACGCGTCCCGGATGGCGTCCCGGTGACCATCGTCCAGATTTTCGGACGCACCGTTCCCGATTCACCGGCTTGTGAGGGGTGTAGCCAGCCCATATGCTTTTGAGCATCCTTCCCTGCGAGTCCTTCAACATGAATCAATTGAATTGCCTGCCGCAAAGCGCGGTATTCTGGGGCGCCGACATCCTGGCTCCCACCGTCGCCCGCTTCGGCGAATACGAGATCGAGCGTCCGATCACCTTCACGGTGGCGCCCCTGGAACAGCTGAACCGCATCCATGTCCAGCCGAATCTCAGGGACGGTGTCGGCAGCTTCGCCGACCTGCCGCCGCACGTGCCCGACGTCGCCGTCCGGAAAGGCCTCGAAGCCTGCCTCGAACGCGGGGCCAGGTCGATCATCGCCCTGGGTGGAGGCTCGGTGCTCGACGCCGCCAAGGCCGTCTCCCACCTGCACTACCAGCGAACCGGCCGCTTCCTGCCGATCGCGGCCCTGCCGACCACGCTGTCCGGATCGGAGTTTTCCCATTACTTCGGCATCACCGAGACCACCGGCAGGGAAAAGTTCAAGCGCAGCTACGCGATCCGCGAGACCGTCCCCAACGTGGTGGCGATCGATCCCGCCCTCATCCTCGATACCCCGCGCGCGCTGCTGCTGTCCTCGGCCATCAAGGGCATGGACCATGCGGTGGAAGGCATGCGCAAGGTGGGCGAGGACCATCCGCACGCGATCATGGCGGCCAGCGGACTGGAACGCTTCTTCACCGTCCTCGAGAAGTGGCCGCGCGAGCTCGAGACCCGCCGCGCCGTCGACAGCGGCCTGGTGACGGCCGAGGACCTGCTGCAGCTCCAGCTCGCCGCCTGGCAATGCTATTTCTCGCCAGCCTCGGTCCTCTATGGGCTCAGCCACCGCATCGGCCATATCCTCGGCGGCACCTTCGGCCTGCCGCACAGCGTCACCTCGTGCATCACCCTGGCCCCGGTGATCCGCGCCTGCGCCGGCTACTACGGTCCGAAGCTCGATGCGCTGGCGCCGCCGGCCGGCACGAACAGCGCCGCCGACCGGCTGGCCGACCGCATCGCCGCCCTGGTGTACTCGCTCGGCCTGCCCGACCGGATCAGCCATTTCGACATCGACAAGTCGCAACTGGGCGCGGTCGCCACCCTGCTCAAGCTGAACTACGCGAACGAGGTGGCCGACCTCGGCAGCGACGCCTCCGCCAAGCTCGAGGCCCTGCTGGAGAGCCTGTGGTGAGCGGCCGTCCGCTGGCGCTGGGGCAGGCCCGTTCTGCGCTGGCCGAGGGACGCCTGAGCGCCACCGCCCTGGTGCAGGAGGCACTGGCCGCCGCCGACGCCAGCCAGGACAGGATCAGGGCGTTCGCCGCGATTGCGCGCCAGGAGGCGCTGGCGGCCGCCGCCGAAAGCGACCGCCGCCTCGCCACCGGCACCGCCCGGCCGCTCGAAGGCTTGCCGATCGGCGTCAAGGACCTGATCGACACCAGGGGCATCGAGACGCGCTACGGCTCGGCCGCCTACGTCGGCAACGTTCCCCGGGCAGACGCCGCCATCGTGCGCACCCTGGTCGAGCAGGGTGCGATCGTGATCGGCAAGACCGCGACCCACGAATTCGCCTGGGGCGTCACGACCGCCAGCAGCGCGTTCGGCAGCACGCTCAATCCGCACGATCCGCGCCATATCCCGGGCGGCTCCAGCGGCGGCGCGGCGGCGGCGATCGCCTGCGGCGCGGTCGCCGCCGGCCTGGGCACCGATACCGGCGGCTCGGTCCGCATTCCGGCGGCCCTGTGCGGCGTGGCCGGATTCAAGCCGACCCGCGGCGTGCTCCCGACCCAGGGCATCTTCCCGCTGGCGCCCAGCCTGGACCACCCGGGCCTGCTGGGCGCCGGCGTGGCCGACATCGTGCTGCTGGCGGGCGCCCTCGGCATCGGGCTCGGCGAGCATGCCGCCGCCGCGCTGCGCCTGGGGGTGATCGACGCCATCGCGCCGGTTCCGCTGGAGGACGGCGTGGCCGCGGACATGGCGGACGCGCTCGCGCTCCTGGGCCGGGTCCATGCCTGCGGCGCGATCGACAGCGCCGGCCTGTTCGACGGCGCCTTCCAGACCTTCGCCGGGATCGTCCTGGCCGAGGGCGGCATGGTCCACTTCGGACGCAGCGACTGGGACTTCATCGCCGCGCGCTACGGCGCCGAGACGGTCGACCGCCTGCGGCGCGCCAGGGGCGTGGCGCTGGGCGACTACGCGCACTGGCAGCAGGAACGGCGCCGCTTCGCGCCCCGGCTCGAGCGCGCCATGCGCGATGTCGACTACCTGGTCCTGCCGACCTGCCCGTGCGCGGCGCCGCGCGTGGAACAATCGAGCGTGACGATCGGCGCCTGGACCGGCACCGAGCGCGAGGCGCTGATGACCTATACCGCGCCGTTCAACCTGGCCGGCTTCCCGGCGATCTCGATTCCCCTGCCCGCACGTCCGGGCCGCCTGCCCACAGGGCTGCAGCTGGTCGGCCGGCCCGGGGACGACGGCGGCCTGCTGCGGCTGGCGCTGCGGGTCGAAGCCCTGCTGGCCGCGGGCTAGCCGTCGAAGGCCGTCGCCTTGGGAATCTCGACGGCGAGGAAGTCGACCAGGGCGCGCACGGCCGGCAGCATGCCGGTGCGGGAAGGCATCAGGGCCGTGATGCGGGCGTCCGCGGCCACCCATCCGGGAAGGACCGGCAGCAGCGTACCGGCCCTGAGCTCGGCCTTGCAGATATATGCGGGCAAGGCGGCGATCCCCAGGTTGGCGCAGGCCGCCTCCTTGATCGCGATCATGTCGTTGCTCTGGAAGCGGGGCGCCATCGGGATCGTCGCTTCCTCGCCGGCGGGTCCGCGCAGCTGCCATTGCAGCGGTCCGTCGCGCACGATCGAGAGGGTCGCATGACCGGCCAGGTCGTCGACATGCGCCGGCATGCCCGTCTTCGCCAGGTATTCGGAGCCGGCGAACAGGGACCAGGGCACGCGCGCAATGGCGCGCTGGACCAGGGTCGAATCCTGCAGGTCCGCGACATGCCCCCGGATCGCCAGGTCGAATCCCTCGCCGATCATGTCGACCAGCCTGTCGGTCGAGATCTGCACGATCTGCACCTTGGGATGGCGGTCCAGGAACACCGGCAGCAGGTCGCGCAGTGCGAATTGCGCGAGTTCGGCGGGGGTCGTGACGCGGATGACGCCACTCGGTTCCAACAGCCTTTGCCGCACGGCCTCCTCCGCAATCTCCGAGCTGCTCAGCATCGCCAGGGCGTATCGATAGAATTCGCTGCCGATGTCCGTCATGCCGAACTGGCGCGAGGTGCGGTTAATCAGGCGCACGCCGAGGTAGGATTCCAGTTCCTGGATCCGGTGGCTGAGCGTCGACTTGGGCAGGCGCAGGCTCGATCCGGCAGCGGTGAAACCGCCGCGGTCGATGACCTGAACGAAGTAATAGACGTCTTTTAAATCTAACATCTGGCCCTTGCGTGTGGAGTGATGACGGCATGCCTGGCGCGGCCGTTCGATGATATCAAGCAGCCGGCTTGCCGCCCATCCCGCTTGAGTGGCGGTTCAGCTGTTTGGCAGTTTTTATCGGGAACTTGTCAGTCGCCGGGGCGAGATGACTCATTAAAATCGTGGTGCGGGCCGATCGATCGGCGCATGATGCGATCGACACCGTCGTGAAGGGAACCAGACCATGTTGCGCCTGTTTGATAGCCGGCTATCCGGAAACTCGTGGAAAGTACGGATCCTGCTGAACCAGCTCGGGCTCCCGTACGAACGGATCACGCTGGAGCTCGAGGAAGGCGCGGCCGGCACCCCCGAGTTCCGCAAGCTCAGCCGGTTTGCGCGCGTCCCGGTGCTCCAGCTCGAAGACGGGCGCGCGCTCGTCGAGTCGGGCGCCATCCTGCTCTACCTGGCGAACGGCACGCGCTACCTGCCCGACGACCCCTACCTGCGTGCGGACATCGCCAGCTGGCTGCTGTTCGAGCAGGGCGACCTGCAAAGGGCGCTCAGCCTGTGCCGCGTCTACCACCTGCGCGGCCTGGCCGAGCGGATGGCGCCGCAGATCGAGCGCCTGCACACGGAAGGCTACCTCGGGCTCGAGAAACTCGACCAGTGGCTGCAAGGGCGCCACTGGCTGGTCGGCGACGGCTACACGGTCGCCGATCTCGGCGTCTTCGCCTACGTCGCACTGGCCGCGCAAGGCGGCTTCGAGATGAGGAAGTTCGCCGCCATCGGACAGTGGATGGCGCGGGTCAGGCAGCAGCCCGGCTGGATCGACCTGTCGCATGCCGCCTGAACGGCGCGCGGCCGCGCGGCCGCGCCCCGCCCTCCATCACGCCGCCCGCGGATCACGCAGGGCGCGGGCGACCGAGGTGACGCGCCGGCCCTGGTATTGCGCGACCGCCAGGTGGTCCCCGTCCGGCGTCAGCGCATCCTGGTTCGACACGTGGGTGGCGCCATACGGGGTGCCGGCCTTGAACATCGCAGGGTCGGCGTAACCGAGCGGCACGATGATCAGGCCCAGGTGGGCCATCGGTCCGTAGAGCGACAGCAGGGTCGCTTCGTTGCCGCCGTGCCTGGACGAGGTCGAGCCGAACACCGAACCCGCCTTGCCATTCAGCTTGCCCGCGAACCACAGGCCGCCCAGGCTGTCGATATAGGCCTTCAATTCGGAGGAGACGGAGCCGAAGCGGGTCGGCGTGCCGAAGACGATGGCGTCGGCCCACTCGGCGTCGGCCTCGGTCGGCGCCGGGTATTGTTCGTTCATGGCGTCCGCCGCGTCGACCCAGCCGGGCACCTGCTGCATGAGGTCGCGGCCGACGAGTTCGCGGGCCCGGCGCAGGCGTACTTCGGCGCCTTCCGCCGCTGCTCCTCGCGCGATCGCGTTGGCGAGGATCTCGGTCGAGCTGTTGCGGGAATAAAAAACGATCAGGATTCTTGGTTTGGACATGGTGTTGGCTGTGGATGAAAAACGTGGGCTGCGCATGCCTGCGCGGCCGTGGGATGAACCGGCTGCCAGGCCGGCCTAGACGGCAATCGGTTCGAGCCGGCCGAGCAGTTCGTCCTTGCGCTCCTTCAGCCAGGGCGGCAACTGGAACTCGGCGCCGAGCGCTTCCCGCGGCTCGTCGATCAGGAATCCGATGTCGGTGGTGGTCGCCTCGAACATCACGCCGCCCGGCATCTTGAAGTACATCGAGCGGAAGTAGTTGCGATGCACCGATTCGGAGGTATCGATATGGCCCATCGACATCAGCCTGTCCTTCAGGACCATCTGCTGGTCGACGTTATCGACCGCGAAGGCGACATGGTGGATCGTGCCTTCGCCATAGATCGACGAACCTTGCAGGCGATCCGGCTCATGCTGGAATTCGACGACGGTTCCCGGTCCGCCGCCGGCGATCTCGAAACGGTGGTAGGGCCCCTCTTCTCCCACGTAGCGGAAGTCGAGCGCCTCCTTCATGAAGATGATCGACTCGGCGACCTCGCGCAGCGACAGCGTGATGCTGTGCACGCCGCGAATCGCGAACTGCTCGGGGATGTCGCTGGCCACGCAGGCGGGACGGGTGTCGCGCTCGGTCGCGACCAGGTCGAACTCGATGCCGCAGGGATGCTGGAAGCGCAGGCGCTGTTCGCCGAAGCGCGTGCTCACGGTTTCGAATGGAAGCTTCCTGGCCGCGAAACGGGCCTGCCAGAAATCCAGCGAATCCCTGGGCACCGAATAATTGATGACCCTGATCTGGCCCGAGCCCGGACGCGCCTTGACGCCCCGCTGGCGGAACGGGAAGGACGTCACGAGCGTGCCGGCATCGCCATTGGCGTTGCCGTAGTAGAGGTGATAGATCGGTTCGTCGCCGTCCAGCAGCACCGTCTTCTTGACCAGGCTTTGTCCCAGCAGTTTCACATAGAAGTCGATATCTTCTTGCGCTCCGCTGACGCCGGCGGTCAGGTGGTGAAAACCCTTGATTAATGACATGTGTATCTCCTGTTTCTGTTTGTTGAAGGAAGGGGGGAACCTCAATCGGCGACGAAAGTCACGAATTCGTCGAGCGGCAGCCTGGGCACCGTCATCCGGTTTTCCGGCAGGCTGTCGTCGGCCCAGCCGAGCGACATGCCGGCCACGACCATCTGCTCCTCGGCGAGCCCGAGTTCGGCGCGCAGCAGCGGGTGCTGCAGCGACCAGATCTGCTGGGGACAGGTATCGAGCCCCCTGCCCCGCGCCGCCAGCATGATGTTTTGAAGGAAGCCGCCGTAGCACAGGAAGCTTGCCCATTCGAGCCGGCGGTCCATCGTGAAGATGATGCCCACCGGCGCATCGAAGAAGCGGAACTGGCGCTCGACGTCGCGCCGCCGCTTGACCTTGTCGCTCCTGCAGCAGCCCTGCGCATCGCCTAGCTGGCCGCGGAAGCCGTTGAAGCGGCTCGCATACGGCTCGTGCAGCGGCTGGGGGAAGAAGGGATATTCCGGCGCCTGCCCGTCGGGCGCGGCGCGGTAGGCATCGACGGCCAGCGTGGTGATGCGTTCGCGCGCCGCGCCGGTGATGACATAGCAGCGCCAGGGCTGGCTGTTGCTCGAACTGGGCGCGCTGCCCGCCGCCGCGAGAATGTCCTTCACCATCGCCATGTCGACCGCTTGATCCAGGAAGCCGCGCTTGGAGCGGCGCTTGCGGATCACCTCATCGATGAACGGATTCGTCTCCATATAGTCTCCTTGCCGGGGTGTGGCGTGAGGCCGTCCCCGTTTGTTGGGTGTCTGTGACGGGACCTAGCTTAGGAGGATTTTTTTGGAGCGGGAAGCCGCTGGGCTTGTACGCATGGTTCCGGATTCGCGAACGATGAAAACCGCATCGAATCGTTCCAGTTCCTGGACGCAGCGTCCGGGAGCGCCGGCTTGTGGCTGTGTAAAGCGGTGCTTATGCTGTCGTCACGATCAGGCGCCAGCACAGCGCACCGACCGACATCGACAACATGGAGACGACATGAGCGATACCGCGACCCTCGACAGCCACCAGGCGGCCACCCCTCCCGACGGGCACACACCCTATAGTGCGTGGCTGCAGACCGACCTGCTCCACTCCCTGCAGCGCACCCTGACCGATCATCCCGGCGAACACGCCTGGAACACGCATGTGCAGGTGACCGAACTCTACTGGATGCTCATCATCAGGGAACTCCAGAGCGCGCAACGCTGCCTGCGCGCCGACGACCTGGCGCAGGCCTGCCGGACCCTGCGCCGCATCGTCGCGCATCACGAGGCGCTCGACGCCAACTGGCGCCTGATCGAATGGATGACGCCGAACGACCTGTTCGCCATCCTGACGCGCGTCGTCGCCACCTACGGCAAGGATACGGCGCTGCAGGGCTGGACCTATCGCCAGATGGTCTACCTGCTGGGGATCAAGCAGGAAGAACACCTGCAGCATTTCACGCCGCAGCCCCGGCGCCGGGAACAGCTGGACCGGGCGCTGGCGGAACCCAGCCTGTATGACGATGTCCTGGCCTATTTCAGCCGCATCGGCATGGAGGTGCCGAAGGCCTTGCTGGAGCGCGACCTGCGCGCGCCCTATGTCCCGGACGGGCGGGTCGAGCAGATATGGCGCGCCATTTATGCCGAGCCGAATGCGCATGCCGGACTCCAGCAGCTCGGCGAAACGCTGGCCGATATCGCGCAAGGATTCTGCCAGTGGAAGTACCGCCACCTGATGGCGACCCGCCGCACCTTCGGTGCGCGGCCCGCCTACTTCGGCACCGAAGGCGTCGCATGGCTGGCGCCGACGCTGGACGAGATTCCGTTCCCGGAACTGTGGTCGGCGCGCACCCATATCGGCACGCCGCAGGCGGCCTGTCCGCACCAGGCCAGCCGGGAGCGCTGACGCGCGCGACGCCTCCCTGCGCCGGCGGGCGCAGGGAAGCCGCCCTTACAGCTGGTTCAATGGAATGGCGATGCCGATCACCTTGTACTGCTTCGGAAAGGCCCCGCGCACGGTGGCCTTGCCGGTCGACAGCTTGATGCTGTACAGCTTGTTCCCCTCTTCCGAGTAGAGCGAGGCCAGCGCCTGCACGTCGACCGTCACGCCGGCGCGTACCGTGCTGTAGATATCGAAGCCGACCGCCGGCGCGGCGTCGCTTCCCAGCTTGCCGGTGGCCGCCAGCGTGCCGTCGTTCGGCGGCGATTGCAGCGCGACCTGGTCCAGCAGGGTGTCGAGCGCATACAGGGTCGTGGCGGTGAGCGGGGACAGGTCGTTGTTGGTGTACGCCGACCCGGTGACCTGGGTCGCGGCCGGGCCGACCGCGTTCACCGGGGTGGCGGGCGGATAGTCGAGGGGATCGTCGACCACGGTGACGCCGCCCGTGTTGACGTTGTGCCGCAGGTTCTGGCCGGTATCGCTGACGATGCGCAGGCGGTCCGCGGCGGGATTGAAATCCACGCCGAACGCGCTGCCCTGCAGCGGCACCGACAGGTTGTTCACCTTGGTGGCCACCGCGTTGCGCAGGTTGATCACGTACACGCCGCCGGTCCTGCTGACGCCGTACAGCCTGTTGTCCTGTACCCGGAAATCGATCCCCACCAGCTCATCGCCCCGCATCAGGCCACTGATGGCGCCGATGCTGCGCGCGTTGCCGGGGCGATGTTCGCTGAAGCACACGAGCCGCATGTCGTCGGTCAGGCCGATGACCCGCAAGGCACCCGACTGCCAGCGCTTGTCGTCGGTGTCGCAACCCGGGCGCCAGCGGTCCTTCGAATCGTCGTCGGCCATGGCCGGCAGGGACAGGGCGGCACAGGCCGCGGCAACTGCTATCTTGGCTATCTTCTTCACAATGCTTCTCCCAGAAAATGCTGTCTGCCCACGCCGAAGCGCTCGTGCTGCGCCGTGGGACGAGGAAGGTGTCGCGGCGTGATGGACGAGCCGGCGGCGCAACACGATGACCGGAGCGCGATGGATCCGATACCCTGACTACGCGGGACGGCGGCCGCTGGATGCAGCCGGATCAAAATAAATCGGAAGGCGTTTCCGGGAGGAAGGAAGTTGGCAAGGCCGAGGAATGCCGGAAGCACGCGAACAGCCGCGCGCGCCTACATCCTGACCGCGCGGCCGATGTACAGGATCGGCCCGGTGGGCCGGCCGATCGGCGAGCCGCTGGCCGGTTCCAGCGTGATCTCGAACAGCTGGTTCGGCTGCACCGGCGGCAGCTTGTCGAGGCGCACGTCGACCGCCTGGCCCGGCGTGACCAGGCCCAGCGACACCGGCCCTTTCCAGTCGTCGGCCTTGGTCCACAGCTGCAGCGCGCGCTGGTCCGGCAAGGCCGTCCTGGCCAGCGGCTCCAGGCGCAGGGTGCCGGCGCCGGTCATCCTGATCACCCAGCCGGGCGCCATGTCCTGCGGCGCGGCCAGCACGACCATGTAGCGCGGCTGCTCGACGGCCTGCATGCGCACCCCGAGCACCGCCGCCATGATCGCGGCGGCCGCGAAGCCGCCCGCGGCCAGGCCGCGCCAGAGGTTCAGCCGGTTCCACCAGCCCGCCGCCTGCGCCGCCTGCCCCGCCTCGCCCAGCGGCGCGGGCGGCGCCAGGCTGTGCTCGATGCGCGCCCACAGTCCGGCGGAAGGCGCGACCGGTTCCGCCAGGCTGGTCAGGGGCAGCAGGCGTTCTTCCCAGTATTGGACGGCGGCGCGCAGCGCGGCATCGTCGCGCAGCGCCTGCTCCACTTCCCGGCGGCGCTCGGCCGACAGGGTGCCGAGGACGTATTCCCCGGCCAGTTCATGGGGGTCGCGTACCGGGCTCATTGCATGCACTCCCGCAGCGCGTCCAGGCCGCGCCTGATCCATGCCTTGACCGTCCCCAGCGGCGACGCCAGGCGCTCGGCGATTTCGCTGTGCGTGCAGCCGTCCACGTAGGCGAACAGGATGCTGTTGCGTTTTCCGGTCTCGAGCTGCTTCAGGCAATCGTGGAGCCGCCCGAGGTCGGCGCGCAGTTCGAACGGATCGGCATGGCGGGCGTCGGCCGCGGCATCGTTGCCGATGGCTTCCATGGCCTCCTCGTCGACCAGGACTTCGTGCGCCTTGCGCCGGACCGCGTCCAGCGCCTGGTGCCGCACCACGGCATACATCCAGCCGCGGCCGGCGCCGCGCCTGGGGTCGAAGCTGCCGGCCCGGGTCCAGATGCTGACGAAGGCGTCGTGCAGCACGTCTTCGGCCGCCTGCCGTTCGCGCACGATGCGCAGCGCCACGCCCAGCAGGCGCGCGCCTTCCTGGTCGTAGAGGCGGCGCAAGGCCTGCCGGTCCCCACGGGCACAGGCGCTCAGGGCGGCGTCATAGTCGAACTCGTCGGGGGCGCTGGTCACGGCAGCTGGTCCGCAGGGGTGGGCCGGGGCGGAGGGCCCCGGTGTCGATGCATTATAGCGAATCGGGTCCGCCACGGATGGGCGCACCGTGCGCCGCGGCGCACGCCCCGTCAGCGCAAGGCCGGCCGGGCGAGGATCTTCAGGCCGCGATGGCCACCCGCGGCTGCGGCGCCGGGACGGCCGGCGCGGCATGCGTCGACGCCAGCTTGAAGGTGCTGACCACGCGCGCCAGGTCGCCGGATTGCTCCTGCATCGATTCGGCCGCCGCGGCGGCCTCCTCGACCAGGGCCGCGTTCTGCTGCGTGACCCGGTCCATCTCGGCGATCGCGCGGTTCACCTGTTCGATGCCGGCGCTCTGCTCTTCGCTGGCATGGGCGATCTCGCTCATGATGGCGGTGACGTCGGCGATGCTCTTCACGATCCGGTTCATCGTGGCCCCGGCCTGGTCGACCTGCTGCGTGCCCGCCCCGACCTTGCCGACCGAGTCGTCGATCAGCGCCTTGATCTCCTTGGCGGCCGTCGCCGAGCGCTGCGCCAGGTTGCGCACCTCGGTCGCGACCACCGCGAAGCCGCGGCCCTGGTCGCCCGCCCGGGCGGCTTCGACGGCCGCGTTCAGCGCCAGGATGTTGGTCTGGAAGGCGATGCTGTCGATCACGCCGATGATGTCCACGATCTTGTGCGACGAGGCGTTGATCGAGCCCATGGTCGCCACGACCTCGGCCACCGCGCGGCCGCCGTCGGCGGCGATCGCGGCCGCGTCGCTGGCCAGCCGGTTGGCCTGGCGGGCGTTGTCGGCATTCTGCCTGACGGTGGAAGTCAGTTCTTCCATCGACGATGCGGTCTCTTCGAGCGAGCCGGCCTGCTGCTCGGTGCGGGCGGACAGGTCCTGGTTGCCGGACGCGATCTCGCTCGAGGCCAGAGCGATGGCGCCGGTGCCGGCGCGGGTGCGGCCCACGATGTCGGCGAGGCTGTCGTTCATGCTGCGCAGGGCCTGCATCAGCTGGCCGGTTTCGTCCCTGCTGCGCACCACGATGCGGCTGGTCAGGTCGCCCGAGGCCACCATCTCGGCCACCTTGACCGCTTCATGGATCGGCGCGGTGATCGAACGGGTGATCCACCAGGCGCAGGCGGCGCCCAGCACCAGGGCCGCGATGCCCAGGACGATCACGATGATGCGGGTGCTCGCATAGGAGTCCAGGATCGTCGAGGCGACGACGTCCGAGGCCGTCACCTGCATCGTCGCCAGCTTTTCCATCGAGCCGAGATAGGCCCCGCTGGCCGGCACCAGCTGTTCGCGATAGAGGCTCGCCGCCAGCTCGTTGTTCCCTTCCAGCTTGGCCTTGAACACGGCGTCGCGCGCGGCGACATACCCCTGCCGCGACTGCTTCACGAGCTGGAACTGGAGCTTCACGCCCTCGTTGCGCAGGGATTTCTCCAGCTCTTCCTGGTAGCTGCTGGAATGGACGGAGGACGCCTTCATGCGCTGCTGGATCTCGCCCACCATCGCCAGGTCGGTGGCGACGGCGACCGTTTCCATCCTCGCGCTGTTGAGTTCGATCAGCTTGCGCCAGTCCGCCAGGGTGCGCTGGTTCTTGATGCTGGTGTAGACCAGGCGGTGGGTCAGGTCGCCGGCGAACTGCATGCGGGTCAGCGCGGTGACGGTGACGGCGGCCAGCAGGGCCAGGACAATGGCAAATCCGATGCCGAGCCGGGCACCGATCTTCAAATTCTTCACGGAGGGAATCCTTCTGTCGAGACTTGATCTCACGGCCATGCGTGAGCGTGATGGCGTGAGCTTGATAAAGAGGGCGAATGAATCGCACGGACAGTATAACCGCTGGGAATGGATTTTTCGATGCCGTGCGGCAATAATGCAACACGTAAAGACATCAGGAGGCATGGCGATTTAACATTTCCGCCCCAACGCGCCGAGGTACGGCGCACCGGTCAGGCAGCGCCGGCGTCGTCCCGTGCGGCACGAAACTGCCTGCGGTAATCGGACGGCGAGGTATGCAGGCTGGCCCGGAAATGCTGGCGCAGCGACAGCGCGCTGCCGAATCCCGCCTCTTCCGCGACCACCTCGATCGACGCATCCGTGGATTCCAGCATCCGCCGCGCCTGCGCCAGCCGCTGGCTCAACAGCCATTGCTTGAACGAGGTGCCCGTCGCCTGCCGGAAATGCCGGGTGAAGTGGCGCCGGCTCATGGCCGCGCGCTGCGCCAGCGCATCGATGCCGTGGGGCTGGGCCAGGTGACGCAGCACCCAGTCGAGCACCTCGGCAAAGCGCCCTTCGCTCTGGCTCGACGGCAGCGGATGCTCGATGAACTGCGCCTGGCCGCCCTGCCGGTGCGGCGCGACCAGCAGGCGCCGCGCCACCCGGTTGGCCGCCTCGGCGCCGCGCAGTTCGCGCAACAGGTACAGGCAGCAGTCCAGGCCCGCGGCCACGCCGCCGGAGGTCAGGACCTGGCCCTCGTCCACATACAGCACGTCCCGGTCGACCTCGACCTTCGGGTACATCCCGCCCAGCGCAGCGGCCTGTTCCCAATGCGTCGTCGCCTTCCTGCCGTCCAGCAATCCGGCCTCGGCCAGCGGGAAGGCGCCCAGGCACAAGCCCACCACGCGCGCGCCGCGCCCGTGCGCCCGGCGCAGGGCGTCCAGCAAGCCGGGCGGCGCCGGACGGCAATCCTCATGCCAGGTGGGCATGATGACGATGTCGGCCTCGTCGATCGCCGAGAGATCGCGCTCCACCGCCAGCCCGAAGCCGGCCGAGGTCCGCAGCGGCGCCCGCTCGGCGGCGCAGACCAGCACCTCGAAGGCGGCAGCGGGCTCGCCCGGGCTGCTGCCGAACACGAGGCAAGGCACGGACAGGTGAAACGGCGTCATGCCGTCGAATGCGATCACGGCAATTCGCAGCGCAGCACTGGAGGTGGGGGTGGGAGCCATGGCCCGATTATATCGAATATAGACCTTCGGGCCGCTGTTCCGGAACGCGCCGGCAGCCGATCATGTCGACTCCATGCCACCCGCCACCACAGGAGTTTCGCCATGTCCACACCCCGCCGCGCCCTGCTCGTCATCGATGTGCAGAACGAATACTTCGACGGCAACATGCCCATCGAATACCCGCCCGTCGCCGAATCGCTGCCCAACATCGTACGCGCCATCGAGGCCGCGCGCACGCACGGGGTCCCGGTCGTGATGGTCCAGCACGATACGCCGGAGGGGTCGCCCGTGTTCGCCAGGGGATCGCACGGCTGGCAGCTGCATCCGCAGGTCGCCGGGCAGCCGTACGACCATCACGTCAACAAGACCATGGCCAGCGTCTTCGCCGGCACGGACTTGCGCGACTGGCTCGCAAGCCATGCGATCGACACCCTGGCCATCGTCGGCTACATGACCCACAACTGCGACGCGTCGACGATCTACCAGGCCTCGCACGATGGCTTCAAGGTCGAGTTCCTGGCCGACGCCAGCGGCTCGCTGCCGTACCGGAATGCCGCCGGCAGCGCCAGCGCCGAAGAGATCCACCGCGTGTTCAGCACCGTGTTCCACTCGAACTTCGCGGCGGTGACCGGCACGGCCGGATGGATCGCGGCCGTGCAGGAAGGCAAGTCCCTCGAGACCGACAACATCTACCAGTCGAACCTGCGCGCCCGGACCTGAATGCATGCCGCACGTCGATCCGCCGGGAGCATTACCATGCTTCCATCGCCATGCAGGCATGGTGCCTGCCCGGCGGACCAACTCGGAAAGGACTCATCATGCACATCGACTTGACGGGCAAGACCGCCATCGTGACCGGCTCGACGCGGGGCATCGGCCATGCCATCGCGGCGGGGCTGGCGCGCACCGGCGCCGACGTCGTGATCACCGGCCGCAAGCAGGACGACGTCGACCGCGCCCTCGCCTCCCTGCGCAGCGCGGCGCCGGGCGCGCGGGTGCGCGGCGTGGCGGCCGACCTGGGCAGCGCGGAAGGTTTCAGGGTGCTGACGGCGGCCGAGCCGCAGGCGGACATCCTGGTCAACAACGTCGGCATCTTCGCCGTCCAGCCCTTCGCGGAGATCCCGGACGAGGAATGGACCCGCTTCTTCGAGGTCAACGTGATGTCCGGGGTGCGCGCCAGCCGCGCCTATCTCCCGGGCATGCAGCGCAAGAACTGGGGCCGCATCGTCTTCATTTCTTCCGAGTCGGGCTTGAACATTCCCGCCGACATGATCCACTACGGCTTCACCAAGACCGGCAACCTGGCCATCTCGCGCGGGCTGGCCAAGAGCCTGGCGGGCACCGGCATCACCGTCAATGCGGTCCTGCCGGGGCCGACCCTGTCCGAAGGCGTGCAGGACATGCTGGGCTCGGGCGGCGACCGCGCCGCCGCGGAAAAGCTGGCCAACGAATTCGTCCGCGAGCACCGCAGCTCCTCGATCCTGCAGCGCGTCGCGACCACGGAGGAAGTCGCCAACATGGTGGTGTATGCCTGCTCGATGCAGGCCTCCGCCACCACCGGCGCGGCGCTGCGCGTCGACGGCGGCATCGTCGAAAGCATCGCCTGACGGCCTGCTTCCCCGGTCAGGCGCCGGGACCGGGCGACGGCGGCACCGGCACCGGCGCCAGGCTGCGCAGGCGCAGCGCGATCAGCATGCCGAGCATCAGGATCGCCCCCAGCATGGCCACCACGCCGGTCCAGGCCCAGTGTTCCCACACATGGCCGGTGAACCACCCCACCACGCTCGAGCCCAGGTAGTAGGAGAACAGGTAGATGCCCGAGGCCAGCGCCTGCGGCGGCCTGGCGCGCCGCCCGACCCAGCTGCTGGCCAGCGAGTGCGAGGCGAAGAAGCCGAAGGTGGCCAGCCCCACGCCCAGCACCACCGCCACCACCGAATCGTGCAGGGTGACCAGGAGTCCCAGGATCATCACACCCATCATGAGCCACAGCACGTTGCGCCGCCCCAGCCGGTCGCCCAGCTTGCCGGCCCACATCGAGCTGAAGATGCCCAGCAGGTAGAGCAGCGACAGCGCGCCGACCGCGCTCTGGCGCAGGCCGAACGGCGGCGCCAGCAGGCGGTAGCCGATGTAGTTGTACAGGCTGATGAAGGCGCCCATCAGCAGGAAGGGCAGCAGGAACAGCCAGGGCAGCCCGGCATCGCCCAGGTGGATGCGCAGGCCGTCGCGGAAGCCCGGACCGCGCGCGGGCCTGGTGCCCGCATGGCGCGAGGGCGGCAGGCTGCGCGAGAATTCCCAGGCCGCGTACAGCCCGGCCACCCCCAGCAGCCCGACCGCGATGCGCCATGAGGCGAAGTCGCTGACCAGGGCCGACAGCACCCGCCCGCTCATGCCGCCGAAGGCGCTGCCGCTGATGTACATGCCCATCGACAGGCCGAGCGAAGTCGGCTCGATCTCGTCGCTGAGGTAGGCCATCGCCACCGCCGGCAGGCCGCCCAGCATCAGGCCGAGCAGGCCGCGCACGGCCACCAGCTGGGCATAGTCGAGCGTGAGCGCGGACAGCACGGTCAGGACCGCGCCGCCATACATCGAGGCCACCATCACGGTCTTGCGGCCGAAGCGGTCGGCCACGCCGCTGGACGCCAGCAGCGCCAGCGCCAGGGTGGCGGTGGACACCGACAGCGCCAGGCTGCTCTGGGCGGGGGTGAGGAGGAAGTCCTGCGCCAGCAGCGGCATCAGCGGCTGGACGCAGTACAGCAGGGCGAATACCGAAAAGCCCGCGAACGCCATCGCGCGGTTGATGCGCCGGAAGTCGGGACTGCCGGCGGCCACCTTGCCGCGCGCCGCGCTCACGGATAGTCCGCGTCGAGTTCCGACCCGGCGTAGTTCTCCAGTTCGGCGAACAGCTGCTTGATGCCGGCCCTGGTGCCGATGCTCTGCAGCAGCGTGCAGCTCTTGCGGTAGGTATCGATGCGCTCGGCGATGATGCCCTGGTGGGCCGCGGGAATGCGCGCCATCAGCTCGGCCCAGCCGGCCTCGAAGTCGGGCTTGTTCCTGCGCACCGAAGCGACGAAGCGCTCGAATTCCTTCTGCCCGGCGCGCGCGGTGATCCGGCCGCCGCCTTCGACCGCGAAGATGATCGCCAGCGCGATCACGCCTTCGGCGTTCAGGTCGGGGTCGTTGATCGGGCCTTCGTAGTGGTGGCGGCGCAGCCACTGGGCGGCGCGCACGATGGCCTGCACTCCCTTGCGCTGCTCCAGCTGGCCGAGGTAGCGCTCGTAGCCGGACCAGGACTCGCCCGGATCGGCGGTGCAGATGTCGACGAACAGCTCCTTCAGGCGGCGCTGCGAGTAGACCGGGTCGTTGTCGTATTCGCCGACCAGGCTGTCCTCGGGCAGCGCGGCCAGTTCGCGGATCAGGCGGAAGCCGGTCTGGAACACGTGCTCGGCGCCCTCCCCGATCAGGATGTCGAGCGCGGGGAGGTCGTCCTCGCCCTCGACCAGGTGCTCGAGGCCGAGCGAGACGCCGCCCACGGTCAGCAGCAGCGCGCGCTGGATGCCTTCCGCGGTGCGGTCGTTGGTGAATTTCTCGGCCACCATGGCGGTGATCCCGGACAGTTCGTCCGCCAGGACCGCCGCCTCCTCGTGCGTGGCCTCGCCGGGCAGCAGCCTGACCGCGCGCACCAGGCGCGGCGGCTTCTCGATGACGATGGCTGGCAGCATTGTCGCGCTCGCCCCGCTCACGAGAAGATGTCCGTGCCCAGGCTCTTGCGGGTGCCGCGGCGCGGCATGCTGCGCACCGACGGCACCTGCTTGCGCAGGCGGTACAGCAGTTCCCGGGTCGTGCGCTGCATGACTTCGGATTCCTCGTCCGGATCGTCGGGCAGTTCGGCATCGGCCAGGTCGGCGCTGTGGCGGAATTCCGGGAACAGCTCGATCAGCGAACGTTCCCAGCCATCCTCGCTGGCCTTGGCCAGGTCGATCGCCAGCGGCACGATGTCGCTGTCGCCGGTGGTCTGGCCGGTCACGTAGCGGCCCTTCGAGATGATCTCGCCGGCCACTTCCAGGATTTCCTTGGGCGCCAGCGACCACAGGATCGCGAACACGGTCGCGCCATGGTCGGTCGCCGAGGCTTCGGCCAGCAGTTCGTTGCGGCGGTCCTCGCCGTCCTGGGCGTAGACGATGCCGTGCACGTGGTTGAACAGGTTCTCGGCGATCCGCTCGGGATCGTCCTCGATCATGTCGTCCGGCCAGGTGGCGGCGATGTAGGCCAGGCTGTCGGCCCAGGCCTTGGCCGGCACCAGCATGGTCGCCAGCGAGGTCTTGGAGCCGTCGAAGCCGGACAGGTGCAGGGCGGTGACCTGCGGGGGCAGGCTGGCCAGCACCTCGGTCACGGCGTAGTCGCCGTGCTCCTCGGCCGCCTGCGAGAACGCCTCTTCGGCGTGCTCCAGCGAGCCGGCCAGCACCAGTTCGCTGACCTGCTTGGTCAGCGCGGGAAGCTTGCTCTTCTCACTCATTCGCGATCCCCTCCTTCCGGATCGAACAGCTGGGTGAAATCGTCGGTCGCGGCGCTGTCGTCCATGTCGTCGTCGCCGTCGTCGTCCCGGCCGAGCTGGTCGAGCGACCGGTCTTCGTCATCCCAGCGGCCCTGGTTCTTGTACAGGAAAGCGGTGATGATCGCCTGGCGCGCCAGGTCCGGGTAGTTGGCCGTCATCGACTCGTACATGGCCTTGCCGTCCTCGCCGTTGCACTCCGCCATCGCGAACACCCGCGCCGGATCGCCGCCTTCGTAATCCGCCGCTTCCCGCATCAGGCCCTTGGCGTCCAGGAAGCGGATCTTGTCGACCAGCGCGAACGCCATCAGGTTGATGTCGTCCAGGCCGGAGCCGCCGGCGTATTCGGACACCAGGGCGCCGACCATCATGTCGTAGTTCTTGCGGTTGGGCGGATCGCCCAGCGTGCCCTCGATCTGCCCTTCCAGTTCACGCGACTGGAAGGAGAATTCGGGATGTACGTGTTTCATTGTTCTATCCTGTTGATGTAATGATGCGCAACCGGCGGACCTGCCGGCGCGGCGGCCGTGCCGACTAGACCTGCAGGTTCACGCCATTGAGCGCGAACAGCGAACGCCACAACTCGAAGGCCTCGGCCTCGGCATCGAGTACGATGCGGTGGTTGACGCTCTGGTTGTATTCCTCGCGCCTGGCGGGATCGGACAGGACCTCGTAGGCCTTGGTCACGGCCTTGAAGCGCGCTTCCGCGCCCGGCGCGTGGTTGCGGTCCGGGTGGTAGCGCATGGCCAGCGAACGGTAGACCTTCTTGATCTCGTCGTCACTGGCATTCGGCGCGACGCCGAGGATCGCATACAGATTTTCCACTTGAACTCTCCCGGCAACAGCCGCAAAACGGGCAAAAAGGAGATTATCCTATAGAAAACGATTACGTGGCAGGCATGCCGGATGCATCATTGAACCTTGCAAGGGATCATCGAGGCCCCCAAGTATGTCCCGCCAGGTGTCGCCGGACCGTGCGCTTCACCACATACAAGGGACCAAGCGGCCCTGTCTACGGTAAAATGCCCGCAACTTACCCATCGAAAACACTTTTTCATGAGCAACGACAAGAAAAACCCGGCGGCGGGCAACGCGCCCTCGTCGAACTTCGTACGTGCGATTGTCGACAACGACCTCGCAGCAGGCACCCACAAGCGCGACGGCATGCCGGAGGTGATCACCCGCTTCCCGCCGGAGCCGAACGGCTACCTGCACATCGGCCACGCCAAGTCGATCTGCCTGAACTTCGGCCTGGCGCGCGACTACGATGGCCGCTGTCACCTGCGCTTCGACGATACCAACCCGGAGAAGGAAGACCAGGAATACGTCGACACGATCATGGACAGCGTCAAGTGGCTCGGCTTCTCCTGGGAACAGGGCGGCACCGAGTACCTGCACTACGCGAGCGACTATTTCGGCAAGCTGTACGAGATGGCCGAGTACCTGATCCGGACCGGCAAGGCCTATGTCGACAGCCAGAGCGCCGAGGAGATGTCGAAAAACCGCGGCAACTTCGGTACGCCCGGCACCAACTCGCGCTTCCGCGACCGCCCGGTCGAGGAATCGCTGCAGATCTTCCGCGACATGAAGGCCGGCAAGTACAAGGATGGCGAACACGTGCTGCGCGCGAAGATGAGCGAGGACGCGATGGCCTCGCCGATCATGACCAACCGCGACCCGGCCCTGTACCGGATCCGCCACGCGCATCACCACCGCACCGGCGACGACTGGTGCATCTACCCGATGTACGACTACACGCACCCGGTCTCGGACGCGCTGGAAGACATCACCCATTCGCTGTGCACCCTGGAGTTCCAGGACCACCGTCCGTTCTACGACTGGCTGGTCGAGACCCTGGCCGACGGCGGCTTCTTCCAGCGCCCGGTGCCGCGCCAGTACGAATTCGCGCGCCTGAACCTGACCTATGTCGTCACCTCCAAGCGCAAGCTGCGCCAGCTGGTCGACGACGGCGTGGTGACGGGCTGGGACGACCCGCGCATGCCGACCATCGTCGGCCTGCGCCGCCGCGGCTACACGCCGGAATCGATCCAGCTGTTCTGCGACCGCATCGGCGTCTCGAAGGCCGACGGCTGGATCGACATGGGCACCCTCGAAGGCGCGCTGCGCGACGACCTCGATCCGAAGGCGCCGCGCGCGATCGCCGTGCTGCGTCCGCTCAAGCTGATCGTCGATAACTTCCCGGAAGGCGAAGCGCACGCATGCAGCTCGCCGGTCCACCCGCACCATCCGGAATGGGGCAACCGCAGCTTCCCGTTCACCCGCGAGCTGTGGATCGAGCAGGAAGACTTCATGGAAACGCCGGCCAAGGGCTACTTCCGCTTCACCCCGCCGGTCGACGGCCAGCCGGGCAGCCGCGTGCGCCTGAAGTACGGCTACGTGGTCGAGTGCACCGGCTACGACAAGGATGCCGACGGCAAGGTCACCGCCGTCTACGTGAACTACTTCCCGGACTCGAAATCGGGCACGCCGGGCGCGGACAACTACAAGGTCAAGGGCAACATCACCTGGGTCAGCGCCGCCACCGCGCTCGAAGCCGAGGTACGCCTGTACGACCGCCTGTTCCTCGAGCCGCAGCCGGACGCCGGCGGCAAGGACTTCAAGGCCGCGCTGAACCCGAACGCGCTCGAGACCGTGACCGCCTACCTGGAACCGGGCATGAAGGACGCCGTGGCCGACCAGCGCTTCCAGTTCGAGCGCCACGGCTACTTCGTGGCCGACCGCGTGGACTCGCAGCCGGGCAAGCCGGTGTTCAACCGCGTCACCACGCTGAAGGACAGCTGGGGCAAGTAATCGCCACTCCCCGCAGGGATCCCGCCCCGGTTCGCGCCGCGGCGGGATTTTTTTCGCCTGGCACATGACTGTTGCTTTTCCGCAAAACCTAGCAGGCCTGCTAGGGCACATCGGTAAATACATTGCTTAGCGTAGCGGGATCGGTACGCCACGACGTGCCAGTTCGCGAGACCAGGACGATGAAACCACCCCGCCATCCCGCCGGCGCGATTGCCTTGCCGGCGACCTTGCTGAGCGGAGCGCTGCTGTCGCTCGGGTTCGGCGCGGGCAGCTACCTGGCCACCGCCGAGGCGATCGAGAGCGATGCGCGCACGCGCTTTCGCAGCATGGCGCGCTCCGCCCAGTACACCATCGATGCGCGCATCAAGAGCTACAGCGACGTGCTGCGCGGCGCCGCCGGCCTGTTCCGCGCCGATCCCGACGCCAGCGCCGACCAGTTCCGCCACTACGTCGAGCAGCTCGACATCGAGCGCAACTTCCCCGGCATCCAGGTCATCAACTATGCGCGCGCGGTGCCCGCCTCCAGCCTGCCGGCGCTGGACCGGGAACTGCGCGAACGCATGCGGGCGCTCGGCCTGGCGCATGGCGCCGAGCCGCTGGCGGCGCTGCCGGGACGCGACTCCTACACGGTGCTGGTCTACATCGAGCCGCGCCTGCGGCCTTCGCTCGACAAGCTGGGCATGGACCTCGAGGCGCGCAGCCATACGCGCCGGGTGCTGGCGCGTGCGCGCGACACCAACAGCGTGAGCGCATCCGGCACCCGGGTCGCCCTCCTGCCCGGGCCGAACCAGAGCGGACTGGCGCTGCGCCTGCCGGTCTACCGCAGCGGCCTGCCCGCCGCGACGCCCGAAGAGCGGCGCCTGGCCTACGTGGGCTCGGTCGGCATCGGCTTCGGCGTGGCCAGGCTGGTGAGCGGGGTGCTGGACGAATTCCCGGTCAAGGGCGCGCGCCTGGTGCTGACCGACCTCACCGAAGTGCCGCCCGAGCCGGGCGAGGAGCCGCCGCGCGCGGTCCTGTACGACAGCCTGGCCAGCGCGTCCCGCCCCGCCCCGCCGCCGCCGCAGGCGGGCGACGGCAGCATGTTCGCCGCCAGCCTGCCGATCGAGTTCAACCAGCGCCTCTGGCGCGCCGATTTCAGCATCGCCAAGTCGGCCCTGTACACCAGCTTCGACATGTACTACCCGTGGCTGGCGGCGTTCGCCGGCGCGATGAGCACCGCCCTGCTGTATGCGCTGTTCCAGACCATGGCCTCGTCGCGCCGCAATGCGCTGCGCATGGCCGAGGAGATGACGCGCGAGCTGCGCGCCAGCCAGTCCAAGCTGCAGGCCAGCCACGAGAAGCTGCGGCTGCTGGCCGCGCACGCCGAGCAGATCAAGGAGGGCGAGCGCAAGCGCATCGCGCGCGAGATCCACGACGACCTGGCGCAGAACCTGCTGGCGCTGAAGATCGAGGCCGAGTTCCTGGCCAACCGCACCCGCGGCCCGCACCGCCGCCTGCACGCGCGCGCCGAGGCCACGGTGCGCCAGATCGACATCACGATCCGCAGCGTGCGCCAGATCATCAACGACCTGCGCCCGAACGTGCTGGACCTGGGACTGAGCGCGGCGGTGGACTGGCAGGTGGCCGACTTCGCGCGCCGCACCGGCATCGCCTGCGAGCTGGTCGACGACGACGGCGACTACCGCATCGACGACCATTGCGCCACCGCCTTCTTCCGCATCCTGCAGGAGTCGCTGAACAACGTCGCCCGCCATGCGCATGCGACGCGGGCCTGGATCGACCTGCGCCAGCATGCCGACATGCTGACCATGACCATCCGCGACAACGGCGTCGGCATGCTGCCGGGCAGCCGCAACCGCAACGGCTCCTTCGGCCTGGTCGGCATCGAGGAAAGGGTCGGCATCCTGGGCGGCTCGTTCTCGCTCAGCAGCGGCCCCGACACCGGCACCACGATCGTCGTCACCATCCCCTTCACCGGCAGCTTGCCCGCCGCGCAGGCCGAGCGGACGGCCAGCGTCCCCGAAGCAGCCTGAGACCTCCTCTAAATTACCCTCAAGCATTTGTAATTAAAAAATAACACCTGTTATTGCTTGAGCAAACTCAACATTTCTCCTGACCATACACAGGAAAATGGATATCGCTGTCACCGGTCAAGGACACCGTCTTCGATCGGGCCGTGATCCGCTTCATGCAGGAGGACCAACCGTAAGGTATCGAGCAGGACAGAACCAGGGATGCCATGCACCACCCCCACAAACTCCAGACAAGAGGTGAATACGATGTCGACGAAATCCGAAGTTGAAACGCTTGCAGTGTTCGAAACGTTCGAAGCGCTGGACCTTGCGCCCATCAAGATGAAACTGATGCATGTGGAATCGGGCGAAGGATGGTCCGAGGTCCGCGCCGCCGCCGTGGAAGCCGAGTACCGGCGCTTCCTGTTCCTGATGAAGAAGTACCCGGACTCCCAGGCTTCGCCGACGGTCGACGTCGACACCTTCTGGCATTACCACATCCTGGATACGATGAAGTACGCGCGCGACTGCGAGCAGGCGTTCGGCTACTTCCTGCACCACTACCCGTACGTCGGCATCGGCGCCGGGGCCGACGAAGGCGAACAGGCGCGCGCGGGCGAGCGCATGCGCGCGCTGTACGAGGCCGAGTTCGGGATCCCCGCGACCGGTCAGGAAGCATGGTGCGCGTTCCCGGGCAAGTCGCTGGCCGAGGCCTGGTGCGCTTCGCCGGGCAAGGCGCTGGTCGAGGGCAGCGAGGCCGCGTGGTGCGCCTCGCCGGGCAAGGCGCTGGCCAAGGGCAGCGAGGCCGCATGGTGCGCCTCGCCGGGCAAGGCCGTGGCCAAAGGCGGCGACATCGCCTGGTGCGCTTCGCCGGGCAAGGCGCTGGCGCAAGGCAGCGCCAGCGCCTGGTGCGCCTTCCCCGGCAAGGCCCTGGCCGCCGCCTGATCGTCCCCTGACGTCGCGGCCGGCGCGGCGGACTCGAACCGCCGCCCCGGCCGCGGGCGTTTTCAGGCCGGAGCGCCGTCCGGCTTGACCATCAGCGCGCGCAGTTCGCGGATGCTGTAGTCGCTCACTTCATGCATGCGCAACAGGATCGTCGCGCCGATCGGCAGCGCGCTGTGGCGGATCTTGCTGATCACCGGCGGCGCCACTTCGAGCACGCGCGACAGCGCGGCGTCGTTCTTCAGGCGCAGTTTGGCAATGATGGCGTCGAGGACGCGGTTGGGGTCGTACTCCGCACCGGGCGGCAGTCGGCGGATGGGCATGGCGGGGCTTTCAGGAATGTTATAAATTTTTCACTAATGTTGTTTCGCAGCGAAAAATTAGTACCTGAAGCATGAATGGCACCATTTATACGGCTTTTTTCGCGGAATGCGAAATCATACACAGAGTCGTTATTTGTTGCTGACGAGCGTGAGATTTCGCTTCCGGGACGGCAGCGCCGCCGGCTTCCTACTTGCGGCGCTGGGCCTTGGCCAGCGGGCTGGCCTGGTATAGTGTGCGCGCATCGGCGTGGGCGCGGTCGAGGGTGCGCATCGCCGCGTTGTCGTCGTGGGCGACGAAATAGTCCTTGTCCTGGGCCGCGACCACGATCTTGATCGCGGCGGCGTCGTCGACGCCATATTTCTCGACGATCAGGGTGGTGACTTCGTCCAGGTATTCTTCGTAGGTCATGGGTGCCTCTCCAATGGGGCCATCATTGTACGGCCAGCATGCGGCCAAGCGCCATGGCGACGTCGGGATGGCGCAGGCGCATCCGCAGTTCGCGCTTCAGGCGCGTGTTGTCGAGCCGGCGCGACTCGGACATGAAGGACAGCAGCATCGGCGACACGGCGGCCTGGAGCTGTTCGCGCGGCAGCCGCGGCGGGCGCGCCAGGCCGAAGGCATCGGCGACGGCATCGAAATAGTCGCCCATCTTCATGCGCGTGTCGTCCACCGCATGGTAGACGCGCCCGGGCCGGCCGCGCAGCAGCGCCAGCAGCGCGATGCGCGCCAGGTCGTCGGCGTGCACGTGGCTGGTGTAGACGTCATCCTCCGGGCGCAGGGCCGGGGTGCCCTGCTCCAGGCGCTTGAGCGGCAGGCGCCCGGGCGCATAGATGCCCGGCACGCGCAGGATCGCCAGCTGCGCGCCGGTCGCCAGCGCCCAGGCGCGCAGCACGCGCTCGGCGTCCACGCGCCGGCGCGCGCGCGCATTGCGCGGCGCCACCGGCCGGCTCTCGCTCACCAGCGCGCCGCCGCAGTCGCCGTACACGCCGCTGGTGCTCACGTACACCATGCGCCTGACCTGGTCGCCGAGCGCCGCCGCGAGGCGGCGCGTGCGCCGGTCCTGGTCGCCGTCCGGCTGGGGCGGCGCCAGGTGGATGACCCACGGCGCCAGGTTGCGCAGGCGCGCGAGCGTCTCCGGGCGGTCGAGGTCGGCCAGCACCGGCACCGCGCCCGCGGCGCGCAGTTCAGGACGGCGCTCCGGCTGGCTGGTCAGGGCGAACACGCGGAAGCGCTCGCGCACCAGCGGCAGCAGGCGCATTCCGACGTCGCCGCAGCCGACGATGAGCAGGCGCGGACGGTCAAGGGCAACGGACCGGGTCATGACGTAAAGAGTGGTTCCAAAGCCCGGTACTCTAGCACAGCGTCCCGTGCCGTGTTTTCCGGCAAAAGCGGGGCCGGTGTAGAATGGCGCCCTGTCACGCGGCAAAACCGCCTCAAGATCAACAGCTTGCGCCAGCGGCGCACAACCATCCGATATCGCATGAGTTTCCAGATTACCGTCCAGCCGAGCGGCCACCAGTTCACCTGCGAGGCCGATGAAACCGTCCTCGCCGCAGCGATCCGCGCCGGCATCGGCCTGCCGTATGGCTGCAAGAACGGCGCCTGCGGCTCGTGCAAGGGCAAGGTGCTCGACGGCGCGGTCGGCCACAAGCCGCACCAGCAGCGCTCCCTGACCGATCTCGAAAAGACCCAGGGCATGTCCCTGTTCTGCTGCGCCGTGCCCGAGGGCGACCTCGTGATCGAGGCGCGCGAGGTCGGCGGCAGCTCCGACTACCCGGTGCGCAAGATGCCGACCCGGATCGCGGGCATCCGCCGGGCCGCGCCGGACGTGACCATCCTGAACCTGCAGCTGCCGGCCAACGAGGCGCTGGCCTACCGCGCCGGCCAGTATCTCGAATTCCTGCTCAAGGACGGCAAGCGCCGCGCCTACAGCATCGCCAACGCGCCGTCCTTCGACGGCCCGCTCGAACTGCACATCCGGCACATGCCGGGCGGCCTGTTCACCGACCACGTGTTCGGCGCCATGAAGGAGCGCGACATCCTGCGCTTCGAGGCGCCGCTGGGCACCTTCTTCCTGCGCGAAGAGTCGGACAAGCCGATCGTGCTGCTGGCCTCGGGCACCGGCTTCGCGCCGGTCAAGGCCCTGGTCGAGCACCTGATGCACCTGAAGTCGGCCCGTCCCGTGCGCCTGTACTGGGGCGGCCGCCGTCCGCAGGACCTGTACATGGACGAACTGTGCCGCGCATGGGAAACCACCCTGCCCGACTTCGGCTACGTGCCGGTGGTGTCCGAGGCGCTGCCCGAGGATGCCTGGCAGGGCCGCACCGGCTTCGTGCACGCGGCCGTGATGCAGGACATCCCCGACCTGTCGGGCTACCAGGTGTATGCCTGCGGCGCCCCGGTCATGGTCGACTCGGCCCGCCGCGACTACGTGGAACGGTGCGGCCTGCCGGCGGACGAGTTCTTCGCCGACGCGTTCACTTCGGAAGCCGACCTGGCGCAACCGTGAGGCTGGGCGCCACCGCGGCATGAACATGGCCGCCAGCAGGTAGTCGTTGTTTCGGGCACAATGTCGAGTTCACCTCCGCATCGTCCCGAAAGCTCCCATGTCCCTGGTGTCGCCATCCGGCCTGGCCATCCTGCGCAACCGCAACCTGTCCTTCTACCTCTCCGCCCGCTTCCTCGGCACGCTCGCCATCCAGATGCAGAGCGTCGCGATCGGCTGGCAGGTCTACCAGATCACCGGCAGCCTGTTCGACCTCGGCCTGATCGGCCTGGCCCAGTTCGCGCCCTTCCTGGTACTGATCCTGTGGGCGGGCCACGTGGCCGACCGCTACAACCGCCGCATCATCGTCCTGCTGTGCATGGCGACCCAGCTCCTGTGCAGCGCCATGCTGATCGCCTTCACCGCCAGCGGCAGCAAGGTGGTCTGGCCCGTGTTCGCGATCCTGGTGCTGTTCGGCAGCGCGCGCGCCTTCATGATGCCGGCCTCGCAGGCGGTGCTCAAGAACCTGGTGTCGGACCGCGAATTCAGCCAGGCCGTCGCCCTGGGCTCCTCGAGCTTCCACGTGGCCGTGATCGCCGGCCCGATCGTGGGCGGCCTGCTGTACGCCTTCGGGCCGCAGACCGTGCACATGATGTCGGCCAGCCTGCTGGCGGTGGCGGTGCTGCTCATGTCCGGCACCCGCAGCATCTCGCAGACCATCAACAAGGCCCCGGTCAGCTGGCACAGCCTGCTCGAGGGCCTGCGCTTCGTGTGGTCGCGGCCCATCGTGCTGGGCGCGATCTCGCTCGACCTGTTCGCGGTGCTGTTCGGCGGCGTCACCGCCATGCTCCCGGCCTATGCGCACGACGTGCTGCACGCCGGCCCCACCGGCCTGGGCCTGCTGCGCACCGCGCCGGGCCTCGGCGCGGCCCTGTGCTCGATCACGCTGGCCTTCTTCCCGATCACGCGCCGGGTCGGGGCCTGGATGTTCGGCGGCGTGGCCGTGTATGGCCTGTGCACCCTGGCGCTGGGCTGGACCAGCAGCTTCCCGCTGGCGCTGGGCGCCCTGTTCCTGCTCGGCGCGGGCGACATGGTGAGCGTCTACATCCGCCACCTGCTGGTACAGTACGAGACCCCGGACGAGATCCGCGGCCGCGTCAGCGCCGTCAATTCGGTCTTCATCGGCGCCTCCAACGAGCTGGGCGAATTCGAGTCGGGCGTGACCGCCGGCTGGCTGGGACTGGTGCGCTCGATCCTGCTGGGCGGCGCCGCGACCCTGGCCGTCACCGGGCTGTGGGCGGTGCTGTTCCCGGTGCTGTCGAAGATGGACCGCTTCCCCCACCACGAGAAGGAACAGGCCAAGGCCGCCTAGTGGGTCACTTGGCAACGGGAGTGGCCAATAAAAGCGATGGATTTTTGCGCCAGGCCAGGCGCAAACCGCAGCGATAGCTGGCTATCGCGAGGATTTGCAACAACGCCTGGCGCAAGAAGAAGCGCTTTTATGCCCCGATCTGTTGCCAAGTGACCCACTAGGTCCCGGGGGGCAGCTCGATGCCGGCCAGCTTCCAGTGCCACACGCCGTAGCGCCTGAGGATGAAGCTGCCGCCGTCGCCGCCCTTGCGGGTGAGCGCGACCCGGTCCCAGCCGCGGTAGGACAGCGCGTAGTCGACCTTTTCCGCATCCCGGCCCGGCCGATCCGCCGGCGCCGGGCGCTCCGGTTCCTGGCCGGGCCTGGGCAGGCTGGTCTTCCCGCGTTCCATCATGACCATCACGCCGCCCGGCGTCACCACCATGTCGACCAGGGGATCGATCAGGACGCCCGCCATGGCCTGTCCGAAGGCGGCGAGCGGATTCCCGTCCGCGCCCTCGCCGCCCAGTTCCGCGCGCATCGCGCCCTTCAACTGCTCCTTCATGCTGGCGCGCAGCAGCGGATAGTCGACCCGCTCGGAAAATGCCTGGGCGTCGCGCTCCTCGACGGCGGAGCGCAGGCGGTGCAGCGCCCAGTAAGGACTCGCGGCGACGGACATCGCGAGCAGGCCCGCGGCGACGGCGCCGGCAACGAATGCAGCTTGTCGTTTCATGTCTGGTTTCAAATGATCAGGGACCACCATGATAGCCAATGAGCCCGCCATGAGCTTGCCTCTTGTGCAAGATGCCAGGGAGGACGCGGAGAAACCGCCAGTCGGTGTAAGATGGGGTCGACATGACAACAGGAGCGTACATATGCAAATCAATGTCAATACCGACCGTACCATCGATAAACACCAAGGCCTGGACGAGCACGTTGCATCCATCATCCGTTCTTCCATCGAGCGTTTCGGCGAACAGATCACCCGCGTCGATGTACACCTCAGCAATGAGAACAAGCAAAAGAAAGCAGACGGCGGCAACGACTGCATGATGGAAGCGCGCGTCAGCGGCTACGCGCCGGTGGTCGTCCACGACCATGCCATCGACCTGCACCAGGCGATCCAGAATGCGGGCAACAAGCTCGCGCGTGCGCTCGACAGCGCGCTCGGCCGCCTGCAGGACAAGAACAAGCACACTCCGCCGGTGCTCGACGACCCGACGGCCGACAAGCACCTGACGGATTCCTGACCCGCTTCAGCGATCCTCGCAGGAACGTCCGCAGGGCGCGCCTGCGAGGGCGCAGCCCACTAGCCTCCCGTCCCCTCCAGCATGGCGCGCAGCACGCGCAGGTAGCGCAGGCCGGCCAGCGCGCGGCTGCCATACCACGACATCATTTCTCCATCGACCAGGAATACCGGGATGCCGATCTGCTTCTCGAGCGCGTCCGCATGCGCTTCCGTGAAGCGGTAGGGCTCGGTCGACAGCAGCACCGCGTCGAGCCCGTCCACCAGCCGCTCCGACCACTCGAAGCGCGGATAGCGCTCCTCTCCCAGGCTGGGTACGCGCCAGCCCAGCTCCGCCAGCATGGCGGCGATATAGGTGTCCTGCGAAATGCTCATCCACGGGTCTTGCCAGATGCAGTACAGCACCGTGCGGCCCGGTCCCGGCGGCAGCGCGCGCAGCGTCGCGTATTCCTCCTCGAAGGCCGCGCACCAGGCTTCGGCGGCGGCCCCGGCGCCGAAGATGCCGCCCATCAGGCGCGCCAGGCCGAGGTTGTCGCGCGGCGCCAGCGGGTGGGTCACCACGATGTGGGGCACGAATTCGGCCAGCAGGTCGACGGTCGGCTTTTCATTCTCGTCGATGTTGACCACCACATGGGTCGGCGCCAGCTTGCGGATCTTGTCGATATTGACATCCTTGGTGCCGCCCACCTTCGGGATCGCGGCGAGCGTCTCGCGCGGGTGGATGCAGAAACCGGTGCGGCCGACCAGCTGCGCGGCCAGTCCGAGATCGCACAGCAGTTCGGTAATGGACGGCACCAGGGAAACGATGCGCGCACCCGGCGCCGGCGCATGCACCCGGCCGATGGCGTCCGTCAAGGAGGAGATGGAAGTTGTCATGGCCGTTATTGGAACACTGTTGTTTATGAAACGCCAGCCTCCGCTCAGCTATTGCAATGCGTTATTATTCGTTGCTGTCACGATGCCCCCCGCTTGAGGATCCCCTTGGAACAGATCGGCACCTTCGGTGCTTCCCGCTACACCGTCCGCGACCTGCAGCTGTTTCGCGACGAATACGACGCCTCGGTCGCCGCGACCCTGGCGGCATGCGCGGTCGTGCGGGTCGGCCGGGGACGCCGGATCGAGGATGGCGTGCGGGCGCGGCTGTACATCGTGCTGGCCGGCCAGCTCGAAGTGGCGTCCGACACCCATGCGGGCGACGATGGCGGCACCATCCGCATCCTGCCGGGCGAGAGCGTCGGCGAGCAGGCGGTGCTGGACGACGCGGTCAACCTGGCCGCCATCACCGCGCTGGAAGACAGCGACCTGCTGGTGATCGAGCCGGATCTGGTGTCGGACCTGATCGACCGCTCGAACGTCCTCGCGCGCAACCTGCTGCGCCTGCTGTCCTTCCGCATCCGCGCCGCCAACGCCCTGCTGCGCCGGCGCCAGAAACTGGGCGAGTTCTACCGCCAGCTGTCGCTGAACGACGGCCTGACCGGGCTGTACAACCGCGCCTGGCTGAACGAGATGCTGCCCAAGCTGGTGGCGCGCTCGCGCCAGGAAGACAGCCCGCTGTCGCTGGTCATGATCGACCTCGACCACTTCAAGCGCTTCAACGACACCCACGGCCACCTGGCCGGCGACGCCGCGCTGGAGGCCGCCGCGAACGTGATCCGCGGCGCGCTGCGCCCGTCCGACTTTGCGGTGCGCTACGGTGGCGAAGAAATGATGGCGGTGCTGCCGGACACCAGCGCCCAGCTGGCCGGCGTGGTGGCGGAGCGCCTGTGCCGGCGCCTGCGCGCCACGATCGTGTTTCCCGACATGCGCCTGCCCCTGCCCCACATGACCGGTTCCTTCGGCGTGGCCAGCCTGGCGCCCGGCGCCGACGAGGGCGCGCTGGTGGCTGCCGCCGACGCGGCGCTGTACCGGGCAAAAGAAGCGGGACGCGACCGCGTTTGTCTCTAACACGGCCGGCAGGTTCTGTGCCACCATGGCGCCGGACCGCTTCAACACAGAAAAACAGATGAGCACGCATACCTTTCTCTGGCACGACTATGAAACCTTCGGCGCGACGCCGCGCCGCGACCGCCCGGCCCAGTTCGCCGCCATCCGCACCGACGCCGAGCTGAACGAAATCGGCGAACCGATCATGCTGTACTGCCAGCCGGCCAACGACTTCCTGCCGGATCCGCAGTCCTGCCTGATCACCGGCATCACTCCGCAGCAATGCCTGGAGCTGGGCGTGCCCGAGCACGAATTCGCGCGCCGGATCGAGGCCGCGTTCAGCGAGCCGGGCACGGTGGGCGTGGGCTACAACACGATCCGCTTCGACGACGAGTTCACGCGTTTCCTGTTCTGGCGCAACCTGATCGATCCGTATGCGCGCGAATGGCAGAACCAGTGCGGGCGCTGGGACCTGCTGGACGTGGTGCGCATGGTGCATGCGCTGCGCCCGGACGGCATCGAATGGCCGCGCCGCGAGGACGGCAAGCCCAGCTTCCGGCTGGAGCACCTGACCGCCGCCAACGGCCTGGCGCACGAGTCCGCGCACGATGCGCTGTCCGACGTGCGCGCGACGATCGCCCTGGCGCGCCTGATCCGCGACAGGCAGCCGCGCCTGTTCGACTTCTGCCTCGAGCTGCGCCGCAAGGACCGGGTGGCGGCCGAGATGGGCCTGCACCTGGACCCGGCCCAGCGCCAGCCCTTCCTGCACGTGTCCGGCATGTTCCCGGTCGAACATGGCTGCCTGGGCCTGGTGTGGCCGCTGGCCCAGCACCCGACCAACAAGAACGAGATCCTGGTCTGGGATTGCCGCCACGATCCGTCCGAGCTGTTCCGCATGGATGCCGAGACGATCCGGATGCGCATGTTCACGCGCAACGCCGACCTGCCGGAGGGCGTGACGCGGCTGCCGGTCAAGAGCGTGCACCTGAACAAGTCGCCCATGCTGGTGGGGAACCTGAAGACCTTGCGGCCGGACCTGGCCACGCGCTGGGAGATCGACCTGGAGCGCGGCCGCGCGCATGCGGCGCTGGCGGCGGGCGGGCGCGACATGAAGGCGGTGTGGGCGCAGGTGTTCCAGAAGCCGGCGGCGGCCGAGGAAGTGGACGTGGACGAAGACCTGTACGGCGGCTTCGTCAGCAACGGCGACCGCCGCAAGCTGGAGGCGCTGCGCGCCGAACCGCCGGCGGCGCTGGCCGGGCGGCGTCCGGGCTTCGAGGACGAGCGCCTGTCCGAACTGCTGTTCCGCTACCGCGCCCGCAATTTCCCGCACACGCTGTCGGAGCAGGAAATGCAGCGCTGGGAAGAGCATCGGGCGGCGCGGCTGTTCGATGGCGCCGCCGGGGCGCGCACGGTGGACCAGCTGTTCATGGAGATCGATGCGCTGTCGGAGACGGCGGATGAGCGCGGGGAAGAGATACTGGGGGCGCTGTACGATTATGCGGAGGGGATCGCGCCCTCGCGGTATTGAGTCCCGGTAGCGTGGACAGCTTTGCTGTCCACGCGGTGATCGTTGGCGGTGCCGATATCGGGCGCGATGATCGCGCCGCCAACCATCAGCGCGTGGGCGGGAATCCGCCCACGCGCTGATCTCAGCGGTAACTTGATGCCTTGATCAGCCGCGCACGGCATTGATCGCATCGCGCGTCTCGGTCGCCACCCTGCGCGCCGCCGCCGCGAAATCCTCGCCGTCGAGCGGCTTCGCATACAGGATCGCGCGCGACGAATTGATCATCATCCCGGTCCCGTCGGCGGTACACCCCGCCTTGACGGTGGCCGCGATATCCCCGCCCTGCGCGCCGATGCCCGGCACCAGCAGCGGCATGTCGCCGATCAGCTTGCGCACCTGCGCCAGTTCTTCCGGGAAGGTCGCGCCCACCACCAGCGCGCACTGGCCGTTGCGGTTCCACTTCTCGGCCACCAGCCTGGCCACGTGCTGGTACAGCGGCTGCCCGTTCACGTCCAGGAACTGCAGGTCGGAACCGCCCGCGTTCGAGGTGCGGCACAGCACGATCACGCCGCGGTCCGCCCATTCCATGTAGGGCTCGACCGAATCGAAACCCATGTACGGGCTGACCGTCACCGCGTCCGCGCCGTAGCGGTCGAAGGCTTCGCGCGCATACTGGTGGGCGGTGGCGCCGATGTCGCCGCGCTTGGCGTCCAGCACCAGCGGGATGTGCGGATAGTTCTCGCGCAGGTAACGGCAGATCTCTTCGAGCTGCGCCTCGGCGCCCAGCGCCGCGAAGTAGGCGATCTGGGGCTTGAAGGCGCAGGCCAGGTCGGCCGTCGCATCGATGATCGCCTTGCAGAACTGGGCGATACCGTCCGGCTGACCCTGCAGGTGCGCCGGCAGGCGGGACACATCCGGATCGAGACCGACGCACAGCAGGGAGTTATTGCGGGTCCATGCCGCGGAAAGCTTATTGATGAAAGTCACGTCGGGCCCCTTGTATCTTTGAAAATGCAAACCCATTATTGTACCCGGCAGCCGCCCCTGTCGGCATGTTCGTCCACCGGATGCGCCAACCGGTGTTGGATTCAGGTATATTTTAACCATTCGACAACTTGTACGGACAATCGACCATGACGCATTCCTTCATTTCCCACCTGGCCCGACTCATTACCGCAGCGGTGTTCGCCGGCACGCTGCTGTCCGGCTGCGGCTACAACGAGTTCCAGACCAAGGACGAGGCGACCAAGGCGTCCTGGGGGGAAGTCGTGAACCAGTACCAGCGCCGTGCCGACCTGATCCCCAACCTGGTCAACACCGTCAAGGGCTATGCCGCGCATGAGCGCGAGACGCTCGAAGCGGTCACCCGTGCGCGCGCCGCCGCCACCAGCTTCCAGATCACGCCCGAAGTCCTCAACGACCCTGCCGCCTTCCAGAAGTTCCAGCAGGTCCAGGGCGAACTGTCCGGCGCCCTGTCGCGCCTGATGGCGGTCTCGGAAAAATACCCCGACCTGAAGGCCGACACCAGTTTCCGCGACCTGCAGTCTCAGCTCGAAGGCACGGAAAACCGCATCACGGTCGCGCGCCAGCGCTACATCGCCTCGGTCCAGGACTACAACATCACGGTGCGCAAGTTCCCGACCAACCTGACCGCAATGGTGTTCGGCTACGAGACCAAGCCTTCGTTCACCGTCGAGAACGAGAAAGCCATCTCGACCGCACCGTCGGTCGACTTCGGCAAATAAGATGCCGAGCCTGCTGCGTACCCTGTGGACCGTGGCGCTCGCGCTGGCGCTGGCCGTGCCGGCGTTTGCGCAGCTCAAGGAAGTGCCGCCGCTGACCGCGCGCGTCATCGACCAGGCCGGCATGCTCGAGGCCACCCAGGTCCAGCGCCTGGAAGCCGTGCTGGCCGACTACGAGGCCAAGACCGGCAGCCAGATCGCGGTGCTGCTGGTCAAGTCCACCGAGCCGGAAGCGATCGAGCAGTACGGCATCCGCGTCACCGACGCCTGGAAGCTCGGCCGCAAGGGCGTGGACGACGGCGTCCTGCTGCTGGTCGCGCGCGACAACCCGAGTGCGCTGCGCCGCCTGCGCATCGAGGCCGGGCGCGGGGTCCAGGGCGTGCTGACCGACGCCCAGTCCAAGCGCATCCTGCAGGACGTGATCGCCCCGCACTTCCGCCAGAACCACTTTTATGAAGGCCTGGTCGCCGGCGTCGGCGCCATCGCCACCCTGCTCAACCAGGAAGCCTTCCCGGCGCCGGCCCAGCAGCCGCAGCGCCAGGCGGCGCCGGCCGACGACGGCGGCTTCCCCTTCTTCGCCATCCTGGTGATGCTCATCGGCATCACCTTGCTGCGCTCGATCTTCCGGCCGCGCCGTCGCGGCGGCCTGTCGAGCGGCGGCTGGGGACGTAGTAGCGGCCTGGGCGGCGCGACGACCGGCTTCATCCTCGGCAACATCATCGGCAACATGAATCGCGGCGGCGGAGGCGGTTTCAGCAGCGGCGGCGGCGGCTTTGGCGGCGGCGGATTCTCCGGCGGCGGCGGGAGTTTCGACGGCGGCGGCGCCTCGGGAGACTGGTAATGAGGCAATCGATGGGACAACGCATCCGGCGCGCATGGCGCCACCTGAACAGCAGCGCGGCCGAAGCGCGCCGCGCCTTTCCCGACGAGACCCTGGGCGCCATCGCCCAGGCGATCGACGCCGGCGAACGCACCCACCGCGGCGAGGTGCGGCTGATCGTCGAGAAAGGCCTGCCCTTCGACGCGGCCTGGGACGGCGTGACCAACCGCCAGCGCGCCCTGGCCCTGTTCGCCGACTACGGCGTGTGGGACACCGAGGACAATTGCGGGGTGCTGATCTACGTGAACCTGGCCGAGCACAAGGTCGACATCGTGGCCGACCGCGGCATCGACCGCAGGATCGACAGCGCGACCTGGCAGGCGGTGTGCCGTACCATGACCGACGGCTTCCGCCAGGGCCGCTTCCACGAGTCGACCCTGGCCGCCATCGAACAGGTCAACGCCCTGCTGCGCCAGCATTTCCCGGCCGAGGGCGAGCGTCCGAACGAGCTGCCCGACCATCCCGTGATGCTGTGAACCGGCTTGCGCAGCGCTCCTACAGGACCTCGTTCCAGGACGGATTCGCTGCGTAGTAGCCCTTGTACTGGCAAACCATGCCGTCGTATTCGGACACCGTCCTGCCGGCGTCCTTGAGCACGTAATGGAGCTGCCTGCACGGCGTGTCGCCGATCGGATGCGCGCCGGTGGCGGTGATCGACACGTGGTACTTGTTGCCCTTCCATCCCACGCTTTCTCCTTCCTTCAGGGCGGCCAGCAGCTTGGGGAATTCCTTCGAATAGTCGCCGCTTCTGACCAATGAACGGCCGCCCCAGGCGTCGAAGGCATAGCCGCCTTCGCAGTCGTTGCAGCGGATCTTGCTCGCCTCGCGGAACGCGGTCTTGGCCGCCCTGGCCTGTTCGAACTTCAGGTCCATGAAGCTGCCCACCGGGCATGCCGTATTTTCCGGCCACAGGCTGGCCGGCTGGAAGGATTCGGGGCGGGGGCCGACCATCAGGTTGGCGCCCTTCATCCGCTTGCAGCCGCCCGGGAGGGCCGGCGCCCTGGCTGCGGCCGGCGCGCCCGGATCGGGCGTGGCGGCGGCGGGCTGGTCCGCCTCGGCCGCCTGCGGGGCGGCCGCTCCGGCCGCCTGTCCGACGGCGCCGGTGAGCGCCTGTTCGAGCTTGCCCGACACGACCTTGCGGGCCGCTTCGGTCGCGCTGGACTTCAGGAAATCGCCAAGCGACTGGGCCTGGCTGCCCGCCGACAGGCAGGCGCCCGCCAGCATCAGCATCTTCAGTGTCTTCATGGTGCGCTCCGTGTGGAATGAGGCAGCTGCGCGGCGGCGCTGCGCGCAACGAGCCTGGAAAGTCGTTCCCAGGCCAGTGCACAGTGTCCTGCCTCGGGATGGCGCTGTCTCCCATCACCAGTGGGGGGACTTGCACCAGCGCCGGCAGCGCGGCGAACGTCAATACACGGTTCAAATCTGGCCGCCTGGATGAGATAATGCCCGCAGGAAATCTTTCTGTTACTTAACACCAGGGACGTGCACAATGAATCATGCAGAACACCACACCATCCCGTCGCCCCTGGAGACGGATTCGGCAAGCGCGGGCGTGAGCTTCGACGAGGTCGCGGCGGCCGCCGCCAGCCTGCGGGACGAGGGCGCCCGCGTCACCATCGAGGCCGTGCGCGAGCTGCTGGGCGCAGGCTCGCCCGGCGCCATCCACCAGCACCTGGCGGCCTGGCGCGCCGGCCAGGCCGCGGCGCCGCAGCTGGACATCCCGGAGTCGCTCATCGCCGCCCTGAACAGCTGGGTCCAGCAGGTCGCGCAGGAAACCAGCGCCCCCGTGCGCGAGGCGCTGGCCGATTCCGAGAGCGACATGGAAGCCCTGCTCGCCTCGGGCGAACGGCTCGAGACGGAGCGGCACCAGGCCGCGAAGGCGGTCGCCGAGCGCTCCGCCGAGATCGAGCGCCTGACGATCGAACTGCGCGACGCCCGCCAGATCGCCACCGAGGCCCTGGTCGGCAAGGCGAAGGACCAGCTGGCCATCGAAGGCAAGGACCGCCAGCTGACCGACCTGCGCGCCCAGCTCGAACGCAACGTGGCGGCGTCGGCGGCGGAATCGGATGCGCGCCTGGCCGCCGAGATGGAGCTGGTCGGCGCCGTCACCGCGCGCAACGAGTTCGCGCACGAGATCGAGAGCCTGCGCACCCAGCTCGAGGCCCTGCGCGGCGCCAGGCCTGCGTGAAGGGCTGAACCGCCCTCAGTCGCGCCAGAGTCAGCGCAGGGAATCGGCCAGGATGGCGCTTTCACCTCCGAAGATAATCCGCCGACGCAGCTTGCCCGGCTGTTGATAGAATGGCAGCCTTCCGCCCCTATGAAAGCCTGCCATGAAACTAGCCCAGAAGATTGCCATCGTTACCGGCGCCAGCCAGGGCATCGGCCTTGCCTGTGCCCAGCGCCTGGTGCGTGAAGGCGCCCGCGTGATGCTCGTCGACCTCAAGCCGGAGGGCGAGCAGGCCGCCGCCGGCCTCGGCGAGGCGGCGCGCTTCTTCCGCGCCGACGTCAGCCGGAAGGCCGAGGTCGACGCGATGGTGCAGGCGACCCTGGACGCCTTCGGACAGATCGATATCCTGGTCAACAATGCCGGCGTCACCCACGCCGCCGACTTCCTCGACCTGGCCGAGGAAGACTTCGACCGCGTCCTGCGCATCAACCTGAAATCGATGTTCCTGTGCAGCCAGGCCGTGGCGCGCACCATGGTCAAGCGCGGCAGCGGCTGCATCATCAACATGTCGAGCGTCAATGCCGAACTGACGATCCCGAACCAGGTGCCCTACGTCGTGTCGAAGGGCGGCGTCAACCAGCTGACCCGCGTCGCCGCGATCGGCCTGGCCCAGTACGGCATCCGCGTGAATGCGATCGGCCCCGGCACCATCCTCACCGAACTGGCCAAGCAGGCCGTGCTCGGCAGCCCGGAAGCGCGCCATACGATCCTGTCGCGCACGCCGCTGGGCCGTTGCGGGGAACCCGAGGAAATCGCCGCCATCGCCGCCTTCCTGGCCAGCGACGACGCCTCCTACATGACCGGCCAGACGCTGTACGCCGACGGCGGACGCATGGCGCTCAACTATACGGTGCCGGTGCGCGACTGATGCGCGACGAGGGACAGGGTGGAGATATTGATGAAACGCATGTCCGGTATCTGAATTGCAAATTGGACATATATTTCGCGACGCAACATAATGCATCTGTCTCCACTATTCTCCTCCAAGAAAATAGTTTTAAGCCCGCACAAAGCGGGCTTTTTTTTGTTTCAGGGTCAGGTCTGTCATTCGGACATGGACGCACAACCCTTGCGAAATCTCAGAACGGTTTCACGAATGCTGAGGATTCTTTGCTCTTTCCGACATGGTGAGCTGAGCATTGGCGAGTTTGGGATAAACAAAGCAGCATTGTGAGATGGAGCAAAGGTGCTCGATCGCTGTCCGAATGACAGACCTGACCCTGAATGCCGCAGGCGCTCGATCCCATGCGACAGGGTTCCCAGGGCGCTTCACGTCCTTGCGCCCTGTCATGGCCAAGTCACAATCCCATCCTATACTTGATTCACCTGCGATACACGCAACCGATATGCGTGATTGCAGCAGGTGTGGTGCGCTTGGGGCGCAGCACACCAACCGATTTCGCGTCTCTTGGCCCTGATCTTGGGTTGTGCCCGCCAGATTCTGGTGGGCATTTTTTTCTGCGTGTTAGCAACACAGCCAGAAAAAGTCGCGGTAGAGCTTGCAGCCAGCGCCAGTTTGGCTATCATGAAGTTCGCACTCCTTTTTCCTGAGCTGGAGCAGGAGTTGTGTACAACGAGACGATTACGGGAGCCTGTCCTATGAGTTTACGTGTACTTCGAACTGTATCGCATCCGCCCAGTCATCAACCCGAGCCCGGCCGGCGGCACAATGAGGCTGGAGACCTTGTTCTCAGCGAACTGAATCCGCATGCCGTTGTCGACGACATCGACGGCGACGTGGAGCCCCTCAACCTGCTGACCTTCGGTAGCGTGCGGGAAGTCTGCCCGAAATGCCAGCAAACCCACCTGAAACTGGTCCTGCGACAGCATAGCGTGCGCATGGCCCACTTGTTCTGCGCCGACTGCGCGAGCTGTTTTGACGCTCACTACGCCGACGGCGAACCAGCTCTCACTATCTGACAGCAACAAGCGTGTAAGCAAAGGATCGGATGGCATGGTATTGTTAGTGTTTTTTTAACTTTCATTACCTGCCATGCCTGCCCTGATCTCGCTGCTGTCCCTTGAACCGAGATACCGTCTTGCCCTGCGTACGGTTGCCCTGGCCTTGTTCGCCGGCATCGTGATCACTGGCTCGATCCCTGGTGCACGTGCCGAAGCCGGTAAATTTGCCTCGGGCGTCGTGCTGCATGGCATGACCTATTCCTTCCTGACCCTGCTGTGGTTCCTCGGGAGCAGCGGCAGTGTTGCCTCACGTGCGCTGAAAGCGGTGCTGGCGATCGCGCTGATGGGCGCCGCCGATGAGCTGGTGCAGAGTTTCCTGCCCTACCGCTCCGGCGATGTGCGCGACTGGCTGGTGGATGTCACCGCGGCCACGACGACGTCGTTCCTGCTGGCCCTGCTGGCGTTCCGGGCCGTCCCGGCAAGGCAGCAATGACGGCAGTACCTGCCTGAAGTTCGGCAGCTTTTTCTTCTCCTTGATCCAGTCCTGTTCAGCCCGGGTCAGCTGGAACACACGCCCTGTTCCCGCCTCTTGACAGTGTGGTGCGCTGCATTCCGCGCACCCACTCTCCGACTATCCATATCGAAAGAGGAGTAGAACATGAAGCAACAACACCAGAACCTGGCCCTGGCGGGCCTGCTGGCGCTGGCCCTCGGGCTGTCCGGCTGCGCCGCCACCAGCGGCGACCAGGCTGCGGACAGCGCGGGCGGCGGCATGTCGCACGGCGCGAGCGGCAGCGCTGGCCAGTCGGCAACGGGGTCCGGGGCCGCGGGCAAGCCCGGCGGCACGGACGCTTCCGGCAGTTCGGGCACGATGGGGACCGGAAGTTCGGGCAGCCCGGAAACCACTACCCCCGTCGAGGATGGCCGCACCTTTGGCGCAGCCGGCAACGCCGTTCCCAACAGCACGGTCCAGTCGATCGAGATCGTCCCCAGCCAGGCTGCCGGCGCGAGCAGCTCGGCCGGTTCGGCCAGTTCGGCGATCGGTAGCAGCGGCGCGGCCGGCGCCACCGGCAGTTCGCCTTCCAGCGAGGTCTACCGCATCACCTTGCGCATGGACGACGGCAGCACCCAGGTCGTCACCCAGGACAGCGCGCCCGGGTTTCGCAGCGGCGACCGCGTCAGCACGGCCGGCGGGGTGATCCGGCGCTAGGGTCTGTCTGACTGACCTCATAGGAGCCACAACATAATTGTTGCGACCATGACTGCGGCTAAGTAGTTATAGCCGCGCTTGTCATAGCGTGTTGCGACAGCACGGAAGTCCTTCAGGCGGTTGATGGCGCGCTCGACGACATTGCGGCCTTTGTAGGCGTCGGCATCAAAACGCGGCGGCGCGCCGCCACGGCGACCTTTGCGGAGCCGGCTTTTCTGCGCATCGAGGCGCTCCGGACAAACACAGCGTATGTGACGGCATTGAATTTGTCGCCGGTAGTGCCGAGCTCCATAGGCCCGATCCACGCGCAAGCTCGATGGGCGTTTGCGCGGACGTCCCCTGCCACAACGTGGCACGCAGATCGCATCGAGCACCGCTTCAATCTGGGCCGCATCGCTGCATTGTCCGGCCGTGATCACGATGGACAAAGGCAAACCGTGCCCATCAACACACAAGTGGATCTTGCTGGTGATGCCGCCGCGTGAGCGGCCCAACCACTCGTCAGCTATGGCCCCCTTTTTTCGGATGGCGGAAGTTTCTTTCGTGCCCCAGCCGCGCTGCGGTGCGCCTTGATATGCGTGGCATCGAGTGCAGCGCCATCCCAATCAATCAGACCGGCTTGCTCGGCTGCTGCTTGCATCACCTTGAGCAGGCGTTGCCAAGTGCCGTCGCGCGACCAGCGAACAAACCGGTCATAGCAGGTTTGCCAAGGCCCGTAGCGGGCAGGTATGTCGCGCCAGGGCGCTCCTGTGCGCAAACGCCAAAGTATTCCGTTGATCACATGCCGAT
>NZ_KB908110.1 GCF_000382345.1 Massilia niastensis DSM 21313 | reverse complement strand
GCACCGGGACGATCTCGCCGGCGAGGAAGCCGTCCGCCTGCGCCTTCAGCGCGCGCTCGAAGGACAGCGCCGCGTACTGGTCGACCTCGGCGCGGGTGATGCCGTATTTCTTCGCCAGGTTCTCGGCGGTCTGCGGCATGGTGACGTGGGCGGCCGGGTCGTACAGCGCTTCCCACAGGTAGTCCTTGAACTCGACCGGGGCGCCCAGCCTGAAGCCGCTGCGGTGGTTGAAGGCGGCGATCGGGTTGCGCGTCATCGACTCGGTGCCCACCACCAGCGCGGTGTCGGTATAGCCGCGGGCGATCTGGTCGCCGGCCTGGCGCAACAGCTCGAAGCCGGTGCCGCAGATGCGCTGCACGTTCAGCGAGGGGACGTCCTGCGGCACGCCCGCATACATGCCGATATGGCGCGAGATCAGGTACTGGAAGTAGTCGCCCGGCGCCATGTTGCCGGTGATGACGGAACCGATCTCGCCGGGCGCCGCCCCGGTGCGCGCCAGGATCTCGCGCGCCACCTTGATGCCCATGTCGGTCGGCGAGATGTCGGCGAAGACGCCGCAGTAGTCGGCCATCGGCGTGCGTACGCCGTCCAGCAGCCAGACGTCGTCGAAGCCTGCATAAAAACCCTTTGCCATATGCTGTCTCAGTCCGTGGAAGCGTGGAAGATGGCGGGATCCTGTCCCGCATGGAGCAGCTCGACGAGGGCTGCGCGGTGGGTCAGCACCGCGCGCTGGTTGATCGAGCCCTTGTCGGTGATTTCGCCGCGGTCGATCGACAGCGGTGCGGCCAGCAGGAGCGCGCGCACCACGCGGGTCGCGCTGCCCGTGCCCTGCCGGTAGAGCCGGTCAACGAGTTGCTGGAAGTAGTCGCGGACTGCGCTCGAGGCCAGCACCTCGCTGTCCGTTGCCTCGGGGGGAAGGCTGGAGAGCGCACGGCACTGCGCCAGGTTCGGAATCATCAAGAGGCCGACGTCGGCGCGGTCGTGGCCGGTCACCACCGAATCCTGTACATAGGGTGCGCCTTCGTGCATCACCCTGCCGCGCAGCGGTCCGACGCTGACCCAGGTGCCGGTGTAGAGTTTGAAGTCCTCGGCCACCCGGCCGTCGAACACGAAGCCGAGACGCGGCTGCTCCGGGTCGAGCCACTTGACGGCGTCGCCCGAACAGAAGAAGCCCTCCTCGTCGAACATGGCGGCGGTTTCCCCGGGCGACTTCCAGTAGCCGGGCGTGACGCTGGGGCCGCGGTAGCGAACCTCGATCTTGTCCCCGCACGGCGCCAGCTTGACCTCGACGCCCGGCATGGGCACGCCCAGTTCGCCGGCATGCACTTCCTCGCGCATCACGAACAGCGCGCAGGGCGCCGTCTCGGTCATGCCCAGGCCGGTGGTCATCCGGATCCGTTCGCCGCAGCTGGCTTCGGCGCTGGCATGCAGCTTGTCCCACACCGGCTGCGCCAGCGCGGCGCCGGCATAGAACTGCAGCTTGAGGCGGCTGTAGAACTTGTCACGCAGGGCTGCGTCGGTCTGCAGCGCCGTCGCCACGTCGTCCCAGCCCTTCGGCACGTTGAAGTAGACGGTCGGCGCGATCTCGCGCAAGTTGGCGATCGTGGTCGCGATCCCCTGCGGGGTCGGCTTGCCGTCGTCGATGTACAGGGTGCCGCCGTTGAACAGCACCATGTTGACGTCCTTGTTGCCCCCAAAAGTGTGGTTCCAGGGCAGCCAGTCGAGCAGCACCGGCGGTTCCTCCAGCAGGAAGGGCCAGGCCTGCACCAGCATCTGCATATTGCTGCACAACATGCGCTGGGTGTTCACGACCGCCTTCGGCAGCTTGGTCGAGCCGGAGGTGAACAGGAACTTGGCGATCGTGTCCGGGCCGGTGGCCTGCATCGCCTCGTCGACAGCAAGCGTGGGTTCGGTGCGCTCCAGGGCCGAGAACAGGGTCGCCTCGCGCTCCGCCGGCATGCCTTCGGTGACGACGAATTCCACCTCCGGGCCGCACACCGCCGCCATCGCACGGCCGAAGGCCGCGCCGTCGGCCGCGAACACCAGGCCGGGCTTGAGCAGGTCCACGATATGGCGCAGCTTGTCGTAGTCCTTCGACACCAGCGAATACGCGGGAGAGATCGGGGCGTAGGGTACGCCGACGTACTGGCAGGCCAGGCCCAACATGGCGTGTTCGAGGTCGTTACCCGACAGGATCACGACCGGGCGCTCGGCGGACAGGCCGCGCTCGAGCAGCGCCTGGCCGATCGCACGTGCGCTCTGCAGCGCCTGGGCATAGGTGATGTGGCGCCATGCGCCGTCGGGGCCGCGCCTGGCGATGAAGCTGCGATCCGGCGCTTCCATCGCCCACTGGCGCAGGCGGTCGACGCTGCGCACGGCGTAGCCGCCGAGCGGCGCGACGGCCGTCACGTAGGTGGCGCCATTGGCCTCGCGGACCTGCACCGCGTCGTCTCCGAATGCCACCGGGCGGTAGCGGACGTTTGCTTCCATGCTCTTATCTCCGTTCATTCTGTCATCCCGCAGCCGAATGCTGTTGCCGCACTTCTTCACCGGCCGCGGTCGTTCACCTGTCAGGTGGCCATACCTACCTTGTTGGCTTTCGCATCAAGGAAGGCGGCGAGCCGTCCGCGGGTGTCGGGGTCGCTGGCGGCCACCGCCGCCATCAGCGCCTCGGTCATCATGCCGTCCTGGATCGACTGGTCGGCGATCCGCGGCAGCACGTGCATGACGCCGTAGTTCGTCATCGGGGCATTCGCCGCGATGCGCGCCGCCAGGCCCAGGGCCTTGTCCAGGCCCTCGCCCTCGCCCACCAGGTACTGGCTGACGCCGGCGGCGTGGCCTTCCTGTGCCGACAGCACGCGGCCGGTCAGCATCAGGTCGGTCATCGCCGCCACGCCGATCAGGCGCGAGATGCGCACCGAGCCGCCGCCGCCGACGAACAGGCCGCGCGAGCCTTCCGGCAGCGCATAGAACGCCGACGGTTCGGCGACCCGGATATGGCAGGCGCTGGCCAGCTCGAGGCCGCCGCCGACCACCGCGCCGTGCAGGACCACCACCACCGGCACGCGGCCGTAGGCGATCCGTTCAAAGGCGGCATGCCACATGCGGGAGTGCATGACAACGCCGGTCGTGTCGTTGTCAGGTACCTCCGACAGGTCGAGTCCGGCGCAGAACGCGCTGCCCTCGCCGGTCAGCACGGCGGCGCCGGCTTCGGCCGGCAGGTTCTGGAAGGTCTCGTGCAGCGCGGCGACCAGGCTGTCGCTGAGGGCATTGCGCTTGGCGGGACGGCAGATCGTGATGCACGCAACGGCGCCGATCATTTCCAGCTTCAACAGCGGTGGGTTCTGGGTTTCAGTCATGGTTTCGCTCTCTGTTGCGGTAAAGGGTATTAGACGCTCTGGGTCACTGCGGGCGTGGGCGTTACACGGTTGTTCTGGGGTTCGATGAGCTGAGCGCGCGACGGCTTCAGCAAGAACACCGCAAGGCTGGGCAGCAGGATCAATGCCCCCAGCATGTTCGCGAGAAAACAGAACGCCAGCAGGATTCCCATATCGGCCTGGAATTTAATCGGCGACAATACCCAGGTAGCGACGCCAAGGGCCAGCGTCACACCGGTCATCAGCACCACCTGCCCGGTAAAGTGCAGGGCCTCCGCGTAGGCCCTGGCGAGGCTTGCCCCCCGCCGCATATGGTCCAGCACGATACTCAGCACATACAGGGCGTAGTCGACCCCGATGCCCACGCCGAGCGCGATGACAGGCAGCGTCGCGACCTTGACGCCGATCCCCAGCTTGACCATCAGGGCTTCGGCAAGTACCGACGTCAACACCAGCGGCAGCACCGCGCACAGCACCGCCCGCCACGAACGGAAAGTGACGAAGCAGAGCAGGCACACCGCGCCGTAGACCCAGTACAGCATTTCCCGGCTTGCCTTCCTGACCACTTCGTTGGTCGCCGCCTCGATGCCGGCATTCCCCGCGGCCATCAGGAACTTGCTGTCGGCCGTATCGTGTTTCCTGGCATAGGCGGCCACCGTCGCAGAGACGCGATCCAGCGTTTCCGCCTTATGATCCGACAGGAATATCCGCAACATGCTCAGGCTGCACGGCTGATTCACCAGGCTACGCGGCGCGTTCTTCACGAAGCCGTTCAGCAACTGCTGGTTGGGTACGAGAGCGAACCACTTTGGATTACCTTCGGTGAACTGCCCGGTCATCCCCTTGTTGAACGAAGCAAAGGAATCGGTCGCTACGACACCCGGCAGCTGACGCAGCTCCCATTCCAGGGCATCGATCTTCTGTTGCAGGTCGTAGCTCATGCACTGTTCAGCCGGCGAGGTGACCATGACAATGAAGACGTCGCTGCTGTTTGCGTAATGGGCAGCGACATAGGCGCTGTCCTGGTTGTAGCGCGAGTCCGGGCGCAGTTCGGGCGCGCCAGGGTCGAGGTCGCCGGTTTTCAGTCCCAGGCTGACCCAGAAGCCCGCGGCGCCTGCCAGCAGGGCGACCGCGATGGCGGCGCCTGCTGCCCTTGGCGTCGTGAACCGGTGGAAAAATGCCCATAAGGGGTGGTGCTCGATCGCCGACTGTTCCTGGTGCTCGCCACGCAGGGTGCGCGCCGCCGCGGCCGGGTTGACGCCGCTGAAGCTGAGCATGACCGGCAGCAGGATCAGGTTGGTAAACACCAGGAACGCGACGCCTATACTGGCGGTCAGGGCCAGCTGCTGGATCACCGAAATCTTGATCAGCATGAGGACCGCGAATCCGACCGCGTCGCACACCAGCGCGGCGAACCCGGCCAGGAACAGCCGCCTGAAGGTATAGCGGGCGGCCACCTCTTTCGGGAATCCGCGGCCGATGTCCTGCATCACGCCGTTCATTTTCTGCGCACCGTGGCTGATGCCGATCGCGAAGACCAGGAACGGTACCAGGATGCTGTAGGGATCGAGTTCGAACTGGAGCAGGGGCAGCGTTCCGAGCAGCCAGAGCACGGCAACGGTCGAGCAGAACATGACGATTCCGGTGCTGCGCACGCATCGGGTGTACCAGTACACGACCACGGTGGCGATGCCCATGGCAAGAAGGAAGAACAGCGCCACCTGGCCCAGGCCATCGATCAGGTCGCCCGCGACCTGGGCGAAGCCGACCACACGAATCGTGATGTCCTCGCTTTGGTACTTCGTACGGATGTTTTCGATCTTTTCCGAGAATTCGGCGTAATCGAGCGGTTTTCCGGTTTCCGTGTCGAAGTCGAGCAGCGGAACGACCAGCATGCTGGATCTGAAGTCCGGCGCGACGATGCGTCCGACCTCGCCGGAGCGCTCGATATTGAGGCGCAAGCGGGCCAGGCTCTCCGGCGAACCGTCGTAGGTTTCGTCGATGACCTGTCCGGCGTCGATCCCGACTTCGGTGATGCCTATCCACCGCATGGTCGGCGTCCATAGCGATAACATGAAGGGCCGGTCGACCCCGCCGACCAGATACACTTCATCGTTGATCTTCTGGAGCGTCTGCAGGTAGCCGCGATCGAGAATGCTCCCCTTCCTGTGTTCGACGACGATACGCAACACGTTGCCCTGCCCCGCCAGGTCCGCCTGGTGTTCCTTGAACTGCTGGATGAAGGCGTGATCCTGCGGGGTCATGCGGTCGAAACTGGCGTTCAGCCGGATCGCCGGAATTTGCCAGGCCAGGCCGGCCGTCACCAGCACGCAGAACAGGATCACCAGCGCGCGGTGGTTGAACAGCAGCCGTTCCAGCCAGTTGCCGGAACGCGGATCGAAAGTGCGCGCGTCCATCGCCTCCCGGCCCATCTTGATATCACCGGCCATGGCCGCCTCCCTTGCCCCGCGCTGCGCGCGCGAGCTTGTCCTTGTTGATCTTTGCCATGCCGCCCAGGCTGGCCAGCAGCAGGTCGCCATCGGCGCTTTCCGCCATCGCCGTCAGCGGCGCGCCCCACTCGAAATCGAGGCGCGCGAAGTGCTGGCCGCCGTCGTCGCTGATGAATACGCGGCCCGCCTGGTCGCACAGCGCCACGCGGCCGTCGCGCAGGCGCAGCGCGCAGTTGAAGGTGGCCGTGCTGCCGCCGACGTCGGCCGCCCGCCAGCTCGCGCCCTTGTCGTTGCTGAGGTAGGCGTTGCCCTTCAGGCCGTAGACCAGCATCGACCCCGGCGCCGGCGCGATCGCGCCGAACAGGCTGCCCTTGTACGGGAAAGCCACGGCCGACAAGGGCGCGCCGGCCGCCGCCGATTTCAGCAGCAGGCCCTGCTCGCCCACGGCCACCAGGCCCTCCCCCGCCGCCACCAGCCCGTAGAGATGGAAGCCGCCGTCGTTGGAAAACCGGCCGGCGATATTGCGCCAGGTGGCGCCGCCATCCTGCGATTCGATCGCCAGGTTGTAGGCGCCGACGGCGACGAGGTGCCGCTCGTTCGCGACCAGCAATTCCAGCAGCGGACGGTCGGGCGCTTCGCCGGAGCCGTCCATTGCCAGGCCATCCATCTGCTTGACCCAGGTCTCGCCGCCGTCGTCGGTGCGCAGCACCACGCCGATATGGCCGACGGCCCACCCCGTCTTCTCGTTGACGAAGCGCACCACGGTCAGCGTCACGTCGACCGGCACCGCGCGGGCATTGCGCCAGACAGCGCCGTTGTCGTCGGACAGGGCGACCACGCCGTGCTCGCCGACCGCGACCAGCCGGCGGCCGGCGCGCGCCACCGACAGCAGGCTGGCCCGCTCCGGCATCGCCGCCGGCCGGGCGGCCCGCGCCAGCACGACGGCGGGACCGGAGAGGCTGGCCGGCCTGTCCGGCACGGCGGCGGTGGCCGCGATGGCCGCCCCCGGCAGGGCCGGAAGCAGCGCGGCGCACGCCGCCGCCAGGCAGGCCCGGGCCAGGGAGAACCGCATAGGGATCCGATCCATGTTCATGGCGACGGCCCGGTTCAGCGCACGCCGGAGCGCTCGAGCGCCTGCGTCGTGAAGGAGTCCGCCGGCAACTGCTTGAAGGTGACTCCGCCCGGCGCGGCGTTGATCGCGTTCTGCACCGTGTACGCCTTGGACTGCACGTTGTAGATCAGGTTGGTGACAACCATGGCCACCGGCTCGTCCGGGAACACGAAGGTCAGCAGGTTGATGTTCTTCCAGAACTGGCCCTTGGCATCCCATTGGTCGCTGATCACGACATTCCAGGTGTCCTCGTCCAGGTAGAAGCGGCGCTTGGGCACGGTGTGGCGGGCGCCCGATTTCAGGGTCGCGTCGACCACCCAGACGCGGTGCAGCTCCCAGCGCACATGGTCGGGGTTCACGTATTGCGGCCCAACCACTTTCTCGAGATCGGTCACGCGGGCGAAGTTGTTATTGTTGTAGGGAATATAGATCTCCTTCTTGCCCACCAGTTTCCAGTCGTAGCGATCGGTGGCGCCGTTGAACCCGTAGGCGTCGTCGTAGTTGGTCACGCCGGACGTATAGGGGAAAGGCACGTCGTACTGCACGCTCGGGATCTTGCGCAGGCGGCGCTGCCCGGTGAGGAAGGTCCAGCCGTTGGTGTCCTGGCTGATCGGGTCCGTCGGGCCCAGGATCAGGGTCTTCTCTCCCGCCGAATAGGCAGGCGCCGTCAGTTCCACCAGGCCTGTACCGCGCAGCTTGCCTCCCCATGCGTCCTTGCGTCCACCCGTGTAGTAATAGGGGTTGGACTCCTTCAGGATGTTGCTGACCGACAGGGAGCGCTTGCCGGACGAGGAGACGAACCAGGTATCGGCCGTCATCTGCCGGTCCGAGCCGCGCCAGGTCCACAAGGTGTTGAAGATCGCCTCCAGGCCGGTCTTCGGGATCGGGAACGGCACGCCGCCCTTGTAATGCGGCGCGGTGGTCATCGTCTCGCCGTCGAGCCTGGTGTTGGTGGCATTGAAGTAGGTATTGTCGTAGACGTACTGCGGCGCGGTCGCGGTGCGATGGGTCGGATAGACGTCGAGGCGGAAGCCGGGATAGTTCTTCAACAGGTACTTGGTGCCCTCGGCCAGCTTGTCGGCGTACTTGTCGATGTTGTCTGCCTTGATCGCCAGCAGCGGCTTCTCATCGGCGAAGATGGCCGGCGGCAGGCGCGCTTCGCTGGCCTTGGCCTCGACCGTCTTGCCGCTCCACGCGGGGATCGTGCCTTCCTTGTTGCCGGCCCTCTCCGCGCCCATCGGCGTCAGCGTCGATTTCAGTTGTTCGGCTTCCTGCGGCGTGACGGCCGCCAGGGCGGAAGTTGCGGCGACGGAAAAGCTTGCGGCCAGTCCGGCAAGGATGCGGTGGGTGTGGTTCATGATGCGTTTCCTTTAGAACGAGTAGCTGACATTGGCAGCGACATAGTCGCGGTCGAGGTAAGGACTGGCGCCGTCCCTGGCCGTGTAGCGCGTGTAGTTCACGCCGCCACGCCATTTGCCCTGGTAGGTGAACTTGAGGCCGGCCGAGACCGAGCCGCCGTGCGCCGCGCCGCCGGCAAAAGCCGGGTCCACCACCGAGGGGCCGGAGAAATTCCAGCTGACGTTGATGGGCAACGTCAGGTCCATGCCCGGCAGCGGCTGGTACCACTTCGGTTCGAAGGTCATGCCGGTGCCGAAGGCCTTGCGCACGCGCGTGGTGTCGAGGAAGGCGTCGTTGCGGGTGACCTTCATCAGGCGGTGGCCGCCGATCTCGCCGACGAATTCCGCCGCGTCCCACAGTCCGCTCGGGCCGAAGGTCTTGATCCAGGACACCTGCGCATGCAGCGTGTCGCCCACCGCATGCAGGAAGTTGCCGCTGCCGTTGACGGCGATGGCGCCCGGGGCGACGTTCAGGTTCACGCTCATCAGCGGCAGGTTGCGGCGCACCGAGATCTCGCCGGACACATTGGCGTCGCCCACCAGGGTGGCGAAGCTGGCGCCGGCCAGTTCGATCTTTTGCGGATACAGGAAGAAGTAGCTGCCGATGGTGGCGCCGCCCGCGATGAAGCCGCTCACGCCGCCGGGGGCGGCCGTGATCTGGGTATAGACCTGCGGCGTCTTGTCGGCGTAGCGCAGGTAGTAGAAGCCGAAATCGCGGCCGGCTTCGGCGTCGCGGTATTTCGCCGCGATGCCCCACTGCCCCCTGCTGTCGGGCGCCTTGATGTCGGCGCCCCGCTCGATGTAGATATTCCCGAAGGGAAGCCCCTGCGCCGCGATGATGCGCTCGCCGCCCTGGAAGACCATGTCGCCGGTGGAGAAGTAGCTGCCCGGTCCCGGCACGCGCGTTTCGCGGTACTCGAACTGGTGGTAGGCGGCGATGTCCCATTGCGGCGTCAGCGAGAATGCCAGCGACAGCTGGTTCACCGGCATGAAGATTTCCTTGGTCGTCGCGCCCGGCAGGCTCAGGGCCTTCATCGCATCGACCGGCCCCATGCCTGCGGCGATCCCGTTCGTCGCCAGCAGCAGGCTTTCGCCCCACAGCAGCGTGTGACGCCCGAGGCGGAACGACAGGTTGTGTTCGCCGATGTCGAACCCGCTGTGCACGAAGGCGTTCAGCAGCTCGACGCGGCGGCCGTTCACGTCACGGACATGGCGGGTGAACTGGTCGTTCGGCACCGACCAGGAATTGAGCTGGTCCAGCGGTATCGGGCGGTGCGCACGGTTGTAGACACGGTCATACCAGGCCGCCGCGCTGATGCTGACGCCGGTGTTGGCCTTGTCCTTCAGGACGACATCGAATTCGGACAGGATGTCGGCGCGGTTGGTGACCAGGTCGCCGCGGGCGAACGAGTAGTCGCCGTCGTTCGTATTCGGGTTGGCCAGGATCGCAGGATCGGGGCCGCTGACGCGCTTGCCGACGCTGTACTTCAGCGTGTTATCCCAGCGTACCGTGTAGCTGTCGTTATTGACCAGTTCCCCGGCAAGGCCGTTCTGGCTGGCCGCCAGCGCCAGCAGCGCGGCCGACAAGGCGGTCCGGCGGCCAAGCGGTTTGAAGCCGCAACGTTTTTTCATCTATCGTCTCCATTCTTTCTGGGGTACCGCACACGCGATGCCGTGGCGGTTTCTTCTCTTCAGCCGCTCCAATCTCTTGCTGAATTGGTGATGTCATCGAGATTACCGTTGGATGTCGTCGGCATCTGTCATCCCGAGAGATGACAACCGGCGGCGCCGGCGCCGCGAGCCGTTTACAACACTGCTTCATGGAGGACCGACTGGCCGCGGGGAAGGTACAGGAGGTGTGATCGACGGGCGGGCCGTCGCTGAAGATCGACGCGCGCAGGAGGGCCGGCGTGCCGTCGTCGGCCGGTGGCATGTGGCGGCGTCCATTGCCGGGACGCCGTCCGGGCCGGGCCGCGGCCAGTCGCCGCCCATGCCCTGCCGGTGATGGTGGATCAATGCATCGGCTACCGCATCGAAGACGGCAGATCCGTCAGCGTGCTGTGCGCCGTCGTCCGGCGTTCACGCGCCCAGGGCCCGTTCGAGAGCATTCAGGTAGCCGGCGCGCGCCGCCTGGCTGATCGGCGCGTCCGGCACGAACAGCTCGAAGCCATGAAAGCCGCCCGGCCAGACGTGCAGCTCGGTCGTCACGCCGGCCTCGATCAGGCGCGCCCCGTAGGCGACGATTTCATCGCGCACCAGGTCCAGCCCGCCGACCATCAGGTACGTCGGCGGCAATCCCCGCAGATCGGACGCGCGTGCGGCCGCCGCGTAAGGCAAGCCATCGCCGTGATCGCGCTCGCCGAGATACGCCCGCCACGCCTGCAGCGATTTGGCGCGGCTCCAGGTGCGATCGTCGTTCACTTCATGGCTCGAGGCCGTGACATGGCGGTCGTCGATACAGGGACACAGCAGAAACTGAAATGCCAGCGGAAACTCATTCCGGTCGCGCGCCATGAGCGCCAGTCCGGCCGCCAGGCCGCCACCGGCGCTGGCGCCGCCCACCGCGATGCGCCTGGTGTCGACGCCGAGCGCCGGCGCCTGCGTAAGCAGCCAGGCGAGCGCCGCGTAGCAATCCTGCGTCCCGGCCGGGAATGGATGCTCCGGCGCCAGGCGGTAATCGACCGACACGACGACGGCGCCGAGGGTCTCGACGATCTGCTCGCAAAACAGGTCGTCCTGCGCGGGCAGGCCGAGCGTGAAGCCGCCGCCATGGATCCAAAGCAGCGCCGGCAGCGCGCCACTGGCGTGGCGCGGACGGTAGACACGGATCGGCACCTCGGGCGCGCCGGCTGGACCGGTGATGCGCCGGTCTTCCGTGAGGACTGCCTCGCTGGGCTGCTGTCCGGTCCGCGCGACGGCGAACATCTCGAGCATGGCGCGGCGGGCGCCGGCGATATCGATAAGGGGGTCGGGCAACACCGGGAGCGCGCAATACGTCTCCCTCAAGGCACGGTCCATTCTCTGCACAAATTCCATAACAGTCTCCTCGTATTCGCTATTTTCAGCGGCCTCCCGCATGCCGCAGCATAGACCGCCGGCGGCTGGCGCAGCGTCCACCGCAAAGACGACACACCGCGGCGGCGTGTCAAGGGCACGGCGTCATCTACGCCATCGAACCGGATGGCGCAAGCCATCCGGTAGCGCTTCGGCTCGGATGTCCAGTACCGGGAGCGGCGTCTTCGAACGCGAGCAACGAGGCGTAAACTGATCGTTCGCCGCCTGCTCCTCCTCTTTGAGGTGCATGGCGCGGTCAGCAGGGAATTGTCATGGTTTCCGGGCTCTGCGGTGCTCGTCACTTCGCCCCGCGGACGACTGTCAGCTGCGGTAACGTAGCGTATCCACCACGAGTGCAAACGCCGGCGACGGCTGTCGCCTGCTCGGATAATACAGGTGATAGCCAGGGAACTCCTCGCACCAGTCTTCCAGCACGCGCACCAGCCTGCCATCTTCGATATGCCGCCTGACGACATCCTCCAGCACGAATGCCAGCCCCATCCCGGCCAGTGCGGCGTCGACCACTTGCGGGAATCCGTTGAAGGTCATTTGTCCCTCGACACGCACGTTCAGCTCACGCGTCCCTTTCTTGAAATCCCAGGGCAGCAAGCCTCCATGGGTGGGGAGGCGCACGTTGATGCAGTCGTGGGCGGTCAGGTCCTGCGGTTTGTCGGGGGCCGGCCGCCCGGCGAAATAGCCTGGCGCGCCAACGACCGCCATCCGCACATCCGGTCCAATGCGTACCGCAATCATGTCCTTTTGCAGGTGCTCGCCAAGCCGCACTCCCGCATCGAAACGTTGTTCGACAATGTCGACCATCCGGTAGTCGGTATTGATTTCGATCTTGATGTCCGGGTAGCTGGGCAGTAGTGCCGCCAGCCGCGGCAGCAGTATCGAACTGGCTGCATGTTCGGAAGCGGTGAGTCGTATGTTGCCTGCCGGCTTGTCTCGCAGGTCGCTCAGTGCGGCGAGATCCTCCTCGATACCATCGAGCCGTGGGCCGATTGCCGCCAGCAGGCGTTCGCCCGCATCGGTTGGCGCAACCCGCCGGGTTGTGCGCGTCAGCAAACGCAGTCCCAGGCGCTCTTCCAGAGCACGGATCGTCTGGCTCAGCGCAGATTGCGAAACGCCGAGCTGTGCCGCCGCCCGCGTAAAACTGCCTTCGCGGGCTACCGTGACGAATGCTGTCAGGTCGTTGAGGTTTTCTCTCATTATTCATTAGAGCTGCTAATAAGGGCTTTCCAATTATAGCGGCTAATCAAGCAATGGCATTGCCGGTACAGTACTCGCTATCGATGACGAAAGGCTTGACCTTGAGAATTTCATTCAGTGCGAGGAGAAACGATGCAACAGCGTGAACTTGGAAAGAGCGGACTGCAGGTGTCCGGCATTGGCTTCGGCTGCATGGGCCTGAGCTACGGTTATGGTCCTGCAGCCGAACGGCAAAGCGCCATTCGCCTCATCCAGATGGCCGTCGAGCAAGGCGTTAACTTTTTCGATACCGCGGAAGCCTACGGGCCCAACGAGGAACTGGTGGGAGAGGCGCTGGCGCCGTTCCGTGACCGGGTCGTCATCGCAACGAAATTCGGCTTTCGCCATGGCGACGCACATGCCGGTCTGGACAGCAGGCCTGAACGTATCCGGAAAGTAGCGGAGCAGTCGCTCGAGCGACTCAAGACTGACCGTATCGACCTGTTCTACCAACATCGTCCCGACCCGAACGTGCCGATCGAAGAGGTCGCCGGCGCGGTCCAGGACCTGATCCGGCAGGGCAAGGTCAAGCATTTCGGCCTGTCGGAAGCTGGCCCGGAAACGATTCGTCGCGCGCATGCCGTGCAGCCGGTCACTGCGCTGCAAAGCGAATACTCGATGTGGTGGCGCGAGCCGGAAGCCGAGATCCTGCCGCTGCTGGAAGAACTCGGGATCGGTTTCGTCCCGTTCAGCCCGCTCGGCAAAGGTTTCCTGACCGGCGCCATCAGCGAGTCCACGCAGTTCGACGCAAGCGACTTCCGCAATACGGTGCCGCGTTTTACCCCGGAAGCACGCGCGGCCAACACGGCTCTGGTCGATCTGCTTGCGGACATCGCCAGGCGCAAGCAGGCAACCCCGGCCCAGGTTGCGCTCGCATGGCTGCTGGCCCAAAGGCCCTGGATCGTTCCCATCCCAGGGACCACCAAACCGCACCGGCTTGAAGAGAATATCGGGGCGGCCGCGGTTCGGCTCGCGCCTGAGGAACTCAGCGAGGTCAACGCCGCGATTGCGCGCGTCCCGGTGCAGGGAGACCGCTATTCGGCGGATCGCCAGAAACTGGTGGGCCGGTGACGGAAGTTTCAAGGAGTGGCACGAGCAGGTGGGGGACGGTCCCGAATGGTGAAGGCATTGGCCAGCTTCCCCTGATTGATTAGTCTACCTTATAAGACCATGCTGAATTTACCAACTAATCAAGTTCAATCGTGCCCGGTAGAGTTACCGAGCACGTGGGCCCGCTATCGTGCGGCCACCGCCGAATTCGACAGGATCTGGGAAACCGGCGCGTCAAGGATGCAGCCTGAAAGAATGCATCAACTATTGAGCTTGATCGAGGCGTACGAGAGCACGTCGATCGGGTCGTCAGCGAAAGGACTTACCCATGCAGCATGTCGAATTGAACAATGGGCGCACGATGCCCGTCCCTGGATTCGATCTTGTCCAGATTCCGGATTCCAAGGCATGCGAGATCTGACCGCCATGACCAAAACCACATTGATGGCCAGCGCCATCTGCTTCGCCATCGGAGCAGCCATTGCCGCCGAACCGCCTGCAGCCAAGCTCAGGGTGACCCGGGTTGGCTCCCAGCCATCCGCCGCCGGGCCGCAGCAGAACTTTACAGGATCCGTTCGCGTCGACTCACCGTTCAAGGCGGAAGCACCCGGCCGCGTGGGTGGCGGCATCGTCACCTTCGAACCCGGCGCGCGAACAGCCTGGCATGCGCATCCATTGGGGCAAACGCTGATCGTCACTGCCGGCCTTGGACGGGTTCAGCAATGGGGCGCCCCGGCCGAGGAAATACGTCCTGGCGATATCGTCTGGATTCCACCTGGCGTCAAGCACTGGCATGGCGCAAGCCGGACTATCGGAATGAGCCATGTGGCGATCGCGGAATCACTGGACGGACAATCGACGCATTGGATGGAGAAGGTCAGCGACGAGCAGTACCAGTACTGAGCTGCGACCTCCATCGCTTCCCGGACGGCGACTATCCATGGCGACGCCGGGAACTCACACTTGCCCCTACAGGAAGGCTACATGAAAGTATTCTCGCAAAAAAACCATATCGGCGCCCTTGTCATGGCATGTGCGCTGTCCACCGCTTCCGCCAGTGCCCAGGTACAGCCACCGCGTCCGCAGGCTGCCAAGCCAGCCGGCACCGCTGCGCCGACGCCGGCGCAGCGCATGTACGGCGACATTGCGCCGAAACTTGCGGACCTGACCGACAAGGTACTCTACGCCGACGTGTGGGAGCGGCCCGGACTGTCCAAGCGCGACCGCAGCCTGGCCACCGTCAGCGCGCTGATTGCCATGAATCGTCCGGACCAGTTGCGCTCGCACTTGCGGATCGCGCGCGAGAACGGCGTGACGGAGGCTGAACTGGTCGAGACCATCACGCACCTGGCGTTCTACTCCGGCTGGCCGAATGCGGTAAGCGCCATCGCAGTGGCCAAAGAGGTATTTGCGAAGCCTTGAGCGCTGTTCACTCGCGGCTATGGGCAGCGGAGTACCTGGGCAAGTGAGGTGAACCACGCCTCGTGCATCACAGGGTCCTTGTGTAGAACGCTGCCAGCTTGTCGATCGCGGCATCCACATACCTGGGGACCCAGTAGGTCTCGATATGTGTCGCGCCCTCGATCTTGAACAGTTCCTTGTCCTTCGTACCGCTCGCCTTGGCGAACGCGTCCTCGCTCATGTACAGGCTGTCGGCCCTGCTGCCCGCGATCATCAGCAAAGGCTGGTTGATGAGTTCGATCTGGCCAGTGGCGTCGAAGCGCATCAAGTCCAGCAGACTGCTCGTGGTGTACCTGAAGGTCGAGTTCGGGTGTGCGTGCGTTTTCCAGTAGTACGCGTAGCCCTGCCGGTACAGCTCGAACGGCAGCCTGGCGATCTGCTCATCCGTCAGCTTGGCGTCACCCGAATAGAGCACTCCCCCACCGGCCACCTCCTGCGCGCGGGCTGCCGAAGCCTGCTGCAGGCGGTCCCGGATGCTACCGAGTTGCGAGTCCACATAGCCGTTGCGACGCACCCGTCCGGAGTTGAACATGCTGACCGTGGCGACCGCCTTGAATCGCTTGTCGGTGTCGGCTGCGGCCAGCGAATAGCCGCCGCCGCCGCACAGGCCGAGCAAGCCCAGGCGCTTTCCGTCGACGCCGGAGAAGCGGGTGATGAAGTCCGCCATGCCGTGGATATCCTCGATGCGGTACGCGGGCTTGTCGACATTGCGTGGCTGTCCTGCGCTCGCGCCCTGGTAGGCCGCGTCTGCCGCAATCGTGACGTAGCCCAGTTCCGCCAGGCGCTGCGCGTACAGGCCGGCCACCTGCTCCTTCACGCCCCCGTTCGGGTGGGCCACCACGACAGCGGGATAGCTCTTCGCCGGATCGTAGTTGGCCGGCGTGTAGACGTTGGCGGCGATCTCCAGGCCGTGCAATGTGTACCTCACCGGATGGATGTTGACCTTCCCCGGCTCATTCTTCGTGATCGCGCCATCGTAGGCCAGGGTAAAAGGGTTCTTCTTGTAGTCGGCGGCTTGCGCCCCGCCGGCCGGGATACCGACCACTGCTGCCATGAGGGCAGTCTTCAACACCAGGTGTTTCACAGGAATACTCCGCAAAGTCAAAAAGTGAAGTCGAGTCTAGCCGCGCTGGCCGTCGCTGATAAGCCGGGGAAATCCGCATGAACTCATTAGCTCAGCTAATGATTCCTGGTGTCCGGGTCTGGTGAGGAAGCGGGCTCCGGGTTCGTCCGGTCGCTGCGGGGCATCCGATTCATAAGCTGTGCTAATGACCTCTTGCAGCTTTTTCTATCTATTCAAGTTCAATCGTGCTCAGTAGAGTTCGGAAAATGAGATGGCACCGGCGGTAGCGCGGTGCCAACGTGAGGCCATGTTGAGAAGAGGTTGGAAATGTCGAAGTCGACTACGAAGAATGGATCGGAAGCAGGTCGCCGGAGCTTTCTGGTGGCAGCAGGAAGCCTGGCTGCAACGCCGTTGGCAGGAAATGCACTGGCCCAGGGAGGCGCCACAGGCAGGGCCGCGAAAAGTACTTCGGCTGCCACCATCCCGGGCCGCCGCAAACTGGGCACCCTGGAAGTATCCAGTGTGGGCCTGGGTGTCCAGAACATGAGCCGTACCTACCAGACGACGGTCCCCAGCCGGCCGGAGATGCTCAATATCATCCGGAGCGCCTACGACCGCGGAGTGAGCTTCTTCGACGCCGCCGAGGCCTATGGTCCCCATGAAGTGGAACGCATTCTGGGCGAAGGTGTGGCGCCATTTCGGAACAAGGTAGTGATCGCTTCCAAGTTCGGATGGAACATCGATCTCGAGACTGGAAAGCGCCTGCCTGGACTGAACAGTCGCCCGGCCCATATCAAGCAGGCCGTCGAAGGCATGCTGAAGCGCTTGCGGACCGATCGCATCGACCTCCTGTACCAGCACCGTGTCGATCCGCAGGTGCCGATCGAAGATGTCGCGGGCGCCGTACAGGACTTGATGAAGCAAGGGAAAGTCCTGCATTGGGGTCTGTCGGAGATGGGATTGAAGACCTTGCGCCGCGCTCACGCTGCGCTGCCGGTCAGCGCGGTGCAGAACGAGTATTCCATGCTCTGGCGCGGGCCGGAAGAGAGCGTCATCCCCACCTGCCAGGAGCTCGGCATCGGTTTTGTTCCGTGGAGTCCGCTGGGCGTCCAGTTCCTCACCGGCGCGATCGATGCGAACACGCGCTTTGCCGACGGGGATATTCGCAAGGTCGAGTCCAGGTTCGCTCCCGACAACCTGCCCCACAACCTCGCCCTGGTCGAGCTGCTGAAGCGCTGGGCCGCACGGAAGCAGGCAACACCTGCCCAGATCGCACTTGCATGGCTCATGGCGCAACAACCCTGGATCGTTCCGATCCCCGGCACCACACAGATGGCGCACATGATCGAGAACATCGGCGCCAGCGCCTTGCGCTTCACAGCCGCCGAGCTTTCCGAGCTGAATCAGGCTGTGTCGGCGATCCAGGTCCGCGGAGCCCGGCTGCCAGATGCAGTGCTCGTCTTTTCAGGCGTCGAGGCGCCCGCCAAATCCTGATGCCGGAGTACACGATGGACAGTAACGACAGCGTCAACATATCGCGGCGCGGCTTCATGGCGGTCGGCGCTGGAGGCGTAGCCGCACTGGCGGCACCACTGCCCGGCGCAGCGCAGGCGGCATCCGAGGCGGCGCCAGCTTCCACAGTGCGCTTCGAGGTCAACGGCAAGCGCCATCAGCTCCGGCTCGACACCCGCACCACCCTGCTCGACGCCCTGCGTGAACACCTGCGCCTCACAGGCAGCAAGAAGGGCTGCGACCAGGGGCAGTGCGGCGCCTGCACGGTGCTGGTCAACGGCCGCCGCATCAATTCGTGCCTGAGCCTGGCCGTCATGCACGAAGGCGACCGCATCACGACGATCGAAGGGCTCGGAACGCCGTCGAAGCTGCATCCGATGCAGGCCGCCTTCGTCAAGCACGACGGCTACCAGTGCGGCTACTGCACGCCCGGACAGATCTGCTCGGCCGTTGCAGTGCTCTCCGAGATCAGGGACGGGGTCCCGAGCCACGCCAGTGCCGACCTGACGGCGCAGCCCCTGCTGTCGAAGGCCGAGCTGCGCGAGCGCATGAGCGGGAACATCTGCCGTTGCGGCGCCTACCCCAACATCATCGATGCGATGACCGAAGTCGCGGGAGGCACGGCGTGAAGTCTTTTACCTATGAACGCGTCCGCTCGCCCGCCGAGGCGGCGCAGGCGATGCGGCGCACGCCGGGCGCCCGCTTCATCGCCGGCGGCACCAACCTGCTCGACCTGATGAAGCTGCAGATCGAGACGCCCGCGCATCTCATCGACGTCAACGGCATCGGCCTGGACAGGATCGCGCCGACTGCCGATGGCGGCCTGCGTGTCGGCGCCCTGGTGCGCAACACCGACCTGGCAAGCGACGCGCGCGTGCGGCGCGACTACGCGGTGTTGTCGCGCGCGCTGCTGGCCGGCGCCTCGGGGCAGCTGCGCAACAAGGCGACGACGGCGGGCAATCTGCTGCAGCGCACCCGCTGCCCCTACTTCTACGATACGGCCCAGCAGTGCAACAAGCGCCAGCCGGGCAGCGGCTGCGGCGCCCTGCACGGCTTCAACCGGCCCCACGCCATCGTCGGCGCCAGCGAGACCTGCATTGCGACCCATCCGAGCGACATGGCGGTCGCCATGCGCGTGCTCGACGCGACGGTGGAAACGGTGCGGCCGAATGGGACGACGCGCACCATCCCGATTGCGGACTTCTATCGGCTGCCGGGCAGCACGCCGCAGCTGGACACCAACCTGGAACAGGGCGAACTGATTACGGCGGTGACGCTGCCTCGTCCCGTCGGTGGCGTGCAGGCCTACCACAAGGTGCGCGACCGCGCGTCCTACGCGTTTGCGCTGGTGTCGGTGGCGACGATCATCCAGCCCAACGGCGGTGGCCGCGTGGCAGTGGGGGGCGTCGCCCACATGCCGTGGCGCGTCGAGGCGGCCGAGGCCGATATGCCGCGCGGCGCCGCGGCCATCGTCGCGCGCCTGCTTGCCGGTGCACGACCCACGGGGCAGAACGCCTTCAAACTGCAGCTGGTCGAGCGCACCCTCGCCACGCTGCTGACCGACGCCAGGACGATCACCTCATGAAATTCCTTACTCCCGCAGTCCGCAATCCGATCGACCAGCTGAAGGTGGTTGGCAAGCCCGCCTCGCGTATCGAAGGACGCCTCAAGACCACCGGCACCGCGACCTACGCTTACGAGCACCATGCGCCGGTGCCCGATGCCGCCTACGGCTATATCGTCGGCGCCGGCATCGCCAAAGGGCGCATTGCATCGATCGACCTCCAGCAGGCCAGAACTGCGCCGGGCGTGCTCGCAATCGTCACGGCCGACAACGCCGGCAAGCTCGGCCTCGGCGCATTCCATGCGGCGCGAGCGCTTGCCGGTCCGGAGGTCCAGCACTACCATCAAGCGGTGGCGATCGTGGTGGCCGAGACCTTCGAGCAGGCGCGCGCGGCCGCGCAGCTGGTGCGCGTCCAATACGTACGGGCCAAGGGCCGTTTCGACCTTGGGGAAGAAAGGGGCAATGCCCCGGCGCCGCAGCCAACGATGGACACTGCCGCAGGCGATTTCGACGCGGCCTTTGCCTCCGCGCCGGTCACGCTGGATGAAAAATACACGACGCCGGACCATTCGCACGCAATGATGGAGCCGCACGCATGCATCGCCGCCTGGAAAGGCGACCGGCTCACGCTATGGAATGCGATCCAGCTGGTGAGCTGGGGCACACGCGACCTCGCCCTGACCCTTGGCATCCCAAAGGAAAACATCCGCATTATCGCGCCTTACGTTGGTGGCGGTTTTGGCGGGAAAGCCTCGATTCAGTCCGATGCCATATTGGCCGCCATCGCTGCCCGTTCAATAGGGCGCCCGGTCAAGGTTGCCCTCCACCGCCACCTCATGTTCAACAACACCACGCATCGCCCGGCAACCATCCAGCGTATCCGTATCGGAGCGACGCGGGACGGCCGGATCACGGCGATCGGCCACGAGAGCTGGTCCGGCAACCTGGGCACGCGGCCTGAAAGTGCGACGATTCCGACGCGCCTGCTGTATGCGGGCGCGAACCGGATGACGAGGCTGCGCGTGGCCCATCTCGACCTGCCGGAGGGGAACGCGATGCGCGCTCCCGGCGAAACGCCGGGCTTGATGGCGCTCGAAGTCGCGATGGACGAGATGGCGGAAAAACTGGGGCTCGACCCGGTGCAGTTCCGCATCCTGAACGACACCCAGGTCGACCCCGAGTCGCCCCGGAGGCCGTTCTCGACACGCCAGCTGGTGCAATGCCTGCAAACGGGCGCCGCGCGCTTCGGCTGGGATCGGCGTAACAGCAAGCCCGGCACCCGGCGCGAAGGCCACTGGCTGGTAGGGATCGGCATGGCGGCAGGGATACGGGGCGGGAGGGCCGTGACATCGGCTGCCCGCGTCCGCCTCGACCGCACCGCGCACCTGACGGTCGAGACGGACATGACCGACATCGGCACCGGCAGCTATACGATCATCGCCCAGACCGCGGCCGAGATGATGGGCATCGGCCTGGACCAGGTGACGGTGCTGCTTGGGGATTCCGCCTCTCCCGAAAGTTCAGGCTCCGGCGGCCAGTACGGCGCCGCCTCGTCCACGGCTGGCGTGTATGCCGCTTGCGCGAAACTGCGCGAGATGGTCGCGAGCCGGCTCCGCATGACTGGCGCCGACCTCGAGTTCGTTGGCGGCCGCGTGCGCGCCGGCGGCAACAGCAGGCCCCTGCTCGATGCGGTGGCCGCGGGCGAACTGGTTGCGGAAGATGCGATGGAGATCGGCGAGCTCGGGAAGCGGTTTGCACAGCAGACCTTTGCCGCGCATTTCGTGGAGCTTGGGGTCCATGCAGGCACGGGCGAAGTCCGTGTGCGGCGCATGCTGGCCGTGTGCGCCGCCGGACGGATCATCAATCCGACCGCGGCGCGCAGCCAGATCATCGGCGGCATGACGATGGGCGTGGGGGCCGCGCTGATGGAAGACCTGGTGGTCGACAAGCGGGTCGGTTTCTTCGTCAACCACGACCTGGCCAGCTATGAGGTGCCGGTACATGCGGACATCCCGGAACAGGAGGTGATCTTCCTGGACGAGGTCGATCCGACCGTCGGGCCGCTGAAGGCCAAGGGTGTGGGAGAGCTCGGCATCAGCGGGGCGCCGGCCGCGGTCGCGAACGCGATCTACAACGCCACCGGCATCCGTGTCAGGGAGTATCCGATCACGCTCGACAAGCTGCTGCCGGATCTGGCTTGACCGTGGCCGGGGACTCCTCCCCGGCCGCATCGTCGATGAAGCGGCGCCGCTTACTGCCCCGCGTACATGGCAGCGTACTTGGCGCCGAAGTACAGGATGAAGGCATAGCAGGCGGCCGGCAGCAGGAAGGACGCCTGCACCCCCAGGGCGTCGGCCAGCGCGCCTTGTGCGAACGGCACCAGCGCCCCGCCGACGATGGCCATGCACAGGATGCCCGAGCCCTGCCCCGTGTACTTGCCCAGGCCGTGCAGCGCCATGCTGAAGATGGTCGGGAACATGATCGAGTTGCACAGGCCCACCGCCAGGATCGCCCACATGGCGACACCGCCCTCCCCGAACGTGCCCGCCAGCACCAGCGCGATCGCCGCCAGCGAGTTGAAGGCCAGCGTCTTGCCGGGGCTGACCACCCGCATCACGGCGAAGCCGATGAAGCGCCCCACCATGGCGCCGCCCCAGTAGATGCTGACGTAATGCGCTGCGTCGGCATGCGACAGGCCGGCGATATGCGGCTCGCCAAGGAAGTTGATCAGGAAGCTGCCGATGCTGACTTCCGCCCCCACGTACAGGAAGATGCCGATGGCGCCCAGCACGAGGTGGCGATGCGCCAGGGCGGAGCCGCGGCCCTCGCCCGCCAGCGGCAGGTCTTCGCTGGCGGCGATCTGCGGCAGCCTGGCGGCCAGGAACAGCACGGCCAGCAAGGCCAGCGCGCCGGCCAGGGCGAGATAGGGTCCACGCACGCTCGCCGCCTCGCTGCCCGCATCGGTGCCTGCGCCCACAGCCGCGCCCACGCTCGAGAGGATCAGCAGGCCGCCGACGGCCGGGCCGATGGTGGTGCCCAGGGAGTTGAACGCCTGGGTCAGCGTCAGCCGGCTGGATGCCGTGCGCGCCGGACCGAGCACCGCCACATAAGGATTGGCGGCCACCTGCAGGACGGTGATGCCCGATGCCAGCACGAAGAAGGCCAGCAGGAATACGCCATAGCCGCTGAACGAGGCGGGATAGAACAGCGCGCAGCCGACGGCGGCGATCAGGAGGCCGGCCACGGCGCCCTTCTGGTAGCCAATGCGGCGGATCAGGGCGCCCGCCGGCAGCGACACGATGAAATAGGCGCCGAAGAAGCAGAACTGCACCAGCATCGCCTGCACATAGGTCAGCGTATAGATGGCCTTCAGGTGCGGGATCAGGACATCGTTCAGCGAGGTGATCAGGCCCCACATGAAAAACAGGATGGTGACGATGACGAGCGCACTCGTGTTGCCCCTCTGTTGCGCCGCGCCAGCCCCCTCGTGCTGCGCGGCGGGCGCGATATTGTTTGCCATGTTGGTCATGCTGTCTCCTGTTGTCGAATGATTTATTTATTTGCTCCGTTGGCCTGCCGGGCGCTCCCTCAGGGAGCGGCCGCGGCGGGCGGATGCGGCAGGTCGCGGGCCTGCGTGCCCCAGCCCGCGATGTCCGGCTGCGGTGCGAGGCGGTAGCTGAGGGTGCCGGCAGCCTGCAGCTGCTCCCAGTCCAGCCACACCCGCGACAGCGGGCGCCCTGCCCAGTTCACGGACTGGACGAAGCGGCGCTCGCCGGGCCTGGCTTCAGGCGCCTCGATGCGCAGCACGCGGCCCTGCGGCAGGTCGATCTCGGCGCGCGCGAAACGCGGCGCATGCAGCAGGAAGCGGCCGCTGCCCGGCGCGTCCGGATACAGGCCCAGCGCGCTGAACAGATACCAGGCCGACATGGTGCCGAGGTCGTCGTTGCCGGTCACGCCGCCGGGGCCATTGCCGAACAGGGTCTCCGCCGCGCGCAGCACCGCGGTGGTCTTCCAGGGCTGGCCCATCAGGGTGTACATCCACGGCGCGTGCAGGTCGGGCTCGTTGTTCGGGTTGTAGCGGAACTGGCTGTAATAGCTGTACGGTCCCACCACCCAGGAGGTGCGCACGGCGGCCGGGTCGGCCAGCACCGCCTCGTAGTCGAAGAACTGGTCCAGGCGGCGCAGCGCCTGGGCCGTGCCGCCCATCGCCGCGGCCAGGCCCGGGACGTCCTGCGGCACCAGCCACTGGTATTGCCAGGCCGTGCCTTCGTGGAAGCCATGGTCGCCGCGCGGATCGAAGCCGCGCTCGAGGTCGGCGAACCAGCTGCCGTCGCCCAGGCGCGGGCGCGGGAAGCCGCGCTGGCCGGTCGGGGCGTCCACCACCGCCGGGTCCCAGACCTTGCGCCAGTTGAGGGCGCGCTGCGCCAGCACCCGGGCGTCCCCGGCCTGGCCGAGCGCCCTGGCCATGTGCGCCAGCGCGCTGTCGGCCAGCGCATACTCCAGGGTCGCCGAGGCGCCGTGGTGCGGGTCGGTGTCCATGCCCTTGGAGATGAAGCTGCGGTCATATTGCACGAAGCCCTGGCGCAGGTAGCTGGGGTTGCCCGAGCGTCCCTGCGGGCGGATGCGGAACGCCGGCACGCCGAAGGCGTTCTCGCGCAGCGCGGCATAGGCTTCGCGCTCGCGTCCCTTGAGCGCCCCCAGGCGCCACAGGTCGACCAGGAAGGGCGTGACCGGGTCGCCGGTCATGATGTTGGTCTCGAAATTGGCGTAGCCCCAGCGCGGCAGCCAGCCGCCCTGTTCGCGGATCTTCAGCACCGAATTGGCGATGTCGCGCGCACGCTGCGGACGCAGCAGGGCCAGCAGCTGGTTCTGGGCGCGGTAGGTGTCCCACAGCGAGAAGTACTCGTAATAGGTCCAGTCCTTCGCGGTGTGGACCAGGTCGTCGTAGCCGCGGTAGCGGCCGTCGGCATCGTTGCCGGTCATCGGCTGCAGCAATGCGTGGTAGAGCGCGGTGTAGAACACCGTGCGGTCGTCCTGGCTGCCGCCTTCGATGCGGACGCTGGCCAGTTCGCGCTGCCAGTCGGCCTGCGCCTTCGCCTTCATCGCATCGAAGCTCATCGGGCGTCCGTCCGCCATGCCTTCGGCCCGCAGGTTGATGCGCGCGCCCTCGGCGTCGACGTGGGAGATCGCGCTGACCGCGGTGACCGCCCGTCCGGTTCCGAGGTCGAAGCTCAGCCAGGCGCCATGCGGCTTGCCCTCGCCCTGCTGGCTGGGACCGCCCACGCCCGGCCAGCCGCCGCGCTCGTCCCAGATGCCGTGGGCCACGACAGGCCGGTCGAACACGATGCGGAACCAGGTGGTGTACTTGGCGCCGCCGCAGAAGCTCCTGGTGACGATCTTGCCCTCGACGCTGCGCGCGTCCACCACCTTCAGCTCGCTGCCGATGACCGAATGGCGCTCGTTGGCCTGGCCCAGGTTGAGCAGCACATGGCCGGTGGCGGCGCCGGCGGCGAAGGTATAGCGCTCGGCCGCGGCGCGGGTCAGCGCGGTCGACTCGGCGGTGATGCCGCCATAGCTGGTGAGCCTGACCTTGTAGTAGCCGGCCTGGCCGGCCTCGCCCTCATGCGCATACTCCGCGGCGTAGGCCTTGTGGTCGAAGCTGCCCGCCTTGCCGGTGTCGAAATCGCCGCCGGGGCCGATGCGGCCGGTGACCGGCAGCACCGACAGCTGCCCGCCCTGCTCCCAGCAGCCGGCGCCGGACACGAAGGAGTGGCCGAAGCCGCGGATGCGCTTGTCGCTGTAGCGGTAGCCGGCGTAATGGTCGGTGATCGGGCTGACCTGGATCATGCCGAACGGGGCCGAGGCGCCCGGGAAGGTATTGCCTTCGTCCTGGGTGCCGATGAAGGTGTTGACGGGCATTTCATCGGAAACCGCGGCGGCGGCTGCGGCGCACTGCGCGGCCAGCGGCAGCATGGCGGCGGCCAGCAGGGTGCACAGGCCGGCCAGCCGGCCCGGGGTAGAGAACACGGTCATGAGGGAGATTCCTTTCAGAGCAGTTCGAACAGGCGCTGCATGGCGTCGGGCTGCGGCGGGGTGGCGCCGGCCTGCAGGCAGGCCGCGGATCCGGCCGCCAGCGCGGCATGCAGGTGCGCCTGCAGCGGCCGATCGGGATGGCGCGCCAGGCTGTGCAGCAGGCCGGCCACGCTGGCGTCGCCGGCGCCGACCGTGTCCACCACGTCCACCTTCGGTGCCCGCGCATCGCAGCGCCGGGCGCCATGGAACAGGCTGGCGCCCTGGCCGCCGCGCGTCAGCAGGCACATTCCGGCCGGATTGAAGGCGCGCAGCCGCTGCAGCGCCTCGTCCAGCCCGAGGCCCGGGAACAGGCCGCGCAAGTCGTCGTCGGACACCTTGATGACGTCGGCCAGCGCCGCCATGCGCTCCAGGGTCGGCGCGTAGCGCTCGTCCATCAGGTTGCGGTAGTTGGGGTCGTAGCTGATCGCCACGCCCTGGGCCTTCAGCTGCCCGGCCATGGCCACCAGCCGCGCCGCCAGCGGCTCGCGCGCCAGGCTGATGCCGCCGAAGTGGGCCCAGCGCAATGCGCCCGACCAGCCGGCCGGCAGTGCCGCCGGATCGAAGTGCAGGTCGGCGGCGTCGTCGCCGACAAAGAAATAGCTGGGCGGCTCGCCCTGTTCCACCACGGCCAGCAAGGGCGAGCGCCGTACGCGCTGCAGCAGGCGCAGGTCCAGGCCCACGGCTTCGCTGGCCGCCCACAGGGCATCGCCGAAGCGGTCGCAACTGATGGCGCCGGCGAAGGCGGTGCGTTCCCCCAGCACCGCCAGCGCGCGCGCCACGTTCCACACCGAGCCGCCGGTGCGGCTCATCCACTGTTCGTTCCCCTGGTGGATCAGGTCGGTCAAGGCCTCACCGGCGCACAGCATCAGCGGAGCCTCATGCATGGCCATTCTCCCCCAGCACGCCCAGGATGTCGTAGCAGGCCCCCATGGTGTGGTAGTCCACCTTGCCTGCCGGGCTCTTCTCGTCGCTGAGCTTGCGGTTCGCGCGGTCCAGGATGCGGAACCAGGCGCCGTATTCGTGATCGACGAAACAGGTCCAGCTGTATTCCCACAGGCGCTGGTACCAGTCCCAGTATTCCGCGTTGCCGGTGCGCCGGGCCAGCATGGCCGCCGCCGCCGCGCTCTCGGCCTGCACCCAGAAATACTTGTGCGTATCGCACACGGAGAGGTCCGGCGCCAGCGAATAGCACAGGCCGCCGTATTCGGCGTCCCAGCCCTTCTCCACCGCCGCCTGGAACAGGCGTTCGGCGGTCGGCAGCAGCCAGCCCAGGTCCTGCTCCAGCACAGCGCCGCGCGCTTCGAGTTGCACCAGCAGCTTGGCCCACTCGGTGAAGTGACCGGGCTGGTAGCCCCAGGGGCGGAACAGGTTCTCCGGATCGTCGATGTTGTAGCGCCAGTCGGGCCGCCACTGGGCGTCGTAGTGCTCCCAGACCAGGCCGCCGCAACGTTGCGCCTGGCGCTGGGTGATGTTGTACGCCACGGTATAGGCGCGTTCCAGGTAGCGGCGCTCGCCGGTGGCCTGGTAGGCCGCCTGCAGCGCTTCGCAGGCATGCATGTTGGCGTTCTGTCCGCGGTAGCTGGAGAGCACGCTCCAGTCCCGGCTGGCTTCGTCGGCATACAGGCCGGCCTGCCCATCCCAGAAGCGCGCTTCCATCAGGTCGAAGGTTTCGCCGATCCAGGCGCGCGCCTCCTCCAGTCCCGCCATGGCGGCATGCGCGTAGGCCAGCAGCACGAAGGCCAGGCCATAGGCATGCTGGGTGCCGTCTTCCACCTCGCGCCCGTTCAGCATCCAGGCGTAGCCGCCGCCCACCGGGTCGCGGTGCGCCTCGCGCACGAAGCGCACCGCATGCCTGAGCCCGTCCAGGTAGGCGGGGTCCTGGAAGTGGCGCCAGGCCATGGCATAGGTGAACACGAAGCGCGTGCTGCTGACCAGGTGCCGGTGCTGCGCGTCGTAGACCTCGCCGTCATCCTTGAAATAGTGATAGAGGCCACCGGCGGGATCGATCGCGCGCGGGTGGTAGAAACGCATGGTGTGGCGGGCATGGTCGAGCAGGACCGCCGGGCTGCGGAAGTTCGGGAGAGTTGTCATGGTGGGCTGGTAAGGCGTGCGCTAGTCGTCGAAACTGCTTTCGCGCACGATGATGTCGACTGGCAGGGTTATCTGGGATGGGTTGTCGTCTGGTTTCTGGAGCAGCAGTTCGACCCCGGCCCGCCCCAGCGCTTCCTTGTCCACGCGCACCGTGCTGAGCGGGGGAATGGCGGCCGAGGCGGCGGCGATGTCGTCGAAGCCGACTATGGCGAGGTCGTGCGGAATCTTCATGCCCTCGTTCAGGCAGTACTTCATGGCCGCCAGCGCCGTGCTGTCGTTGTAGCAAAAGACCGCATCGGCCGGCTTTGGCAGGCTGAGCAGGCTGCGCATGGCTTCCACCACGCCCTCGTCGCCTTCCATGGCCGGCACGATGACTTCCAGGTCCGGATCGGCGTGGACCCTGGCATCGAACAGGGCCTGGCGGAAGCCGCGGTTGCGTTGCTGGATGCTGTAGTGGGCCAGCGAGCCGGACAGCATGGCGATGCGCTTGCGGCCACAGCGCAGCAGGTGCTGGGTGGCCAGGTAGCCGCCGCGCATATTGTCCGGGTTGACCGAGGTAAAACCGCGCCGGTGCATGTCCACCAGCACGATCGGCTTGCCGACTTCCTGCAGGGCAACCAGCACTTCCGGTTCGAAGAAGCCGGCGCACAGGATGGCATCGGCCTGGTGCAGCCGGATCTGCCCCAGCACCGGCTCCGCCGGGCCGACCGCGATGAAGGACAGGGCCACGCCCTCGCGCCGGCATGCCTCTTCCGCGCCGTGCAGCACCGGCGAAAAGAACGGGCTGGAGGCCAGCGTGTTGTGCTGGCTGTGCAGCAGGAAGGCAATGCGCCGGATGCGCCCCTTCTTCAGCTGCCCGAGGTCGTAGCCCAGCCGCAGGGCGGCCTCGCGCACCTTGTCGCGCGTCGCCTCGGTCATGCCGGCCTGGTTCTTCAGCGCGCGCGACACCGTGCCGATCGACATTCCGGTGGCGCCCGCGATGTCGCGCAGTGTGACCTGGCTCACGGCTGCGCCTCCGGGCGAAGCGAGCCATGCATCGAAATCGAGTGCATACATGTCTCCAATATCTGGTTTATTAAACGCTCATGGCTGCGTTGTCAGGCGTCAGGCGGGTCGTTCGCTCGCGTCTGCTTATAGCTGGTTTTATATCAGCCGCTTCTCGAGAGCGTCAACCAATGCAGCCATTCGGCGCGCTTTTTAGCGGATTTTAGTAAACGCAGGCCGGATGTCCGGCGCCGCGCCTGGCGCCGGCGCGCTTGCGCCGGACTCCAGCAGCTCCAGCTCGGCCAGCTCGAACGTCGCCCCGTTCTCGAACCGCAGCCGGTACTCGCGATACGCGCCCGGCCTGGCGACGCGGAACGGACGCAGTTGCCGCTCCCAGGTGAAGCGCTCCTGGCGCCGCCGGTCCAGCACGGTCCAGCGGCCCTTGCCGTTGCGGCCTTCGAGCGCCCAGGCCAGGTTGTGCGGCGGCGCCTTGCCACCGGTGATGGTGTAGTGGCTGATCGCGGCGGGATCGGCGAAGGCGAAGCCGACGTTCGAGCGGGCCTGCAGCGATAGCGAGGTCGAGGCATCGTCGTCGACCAGCGCGCCCGCAGTGCGCTCGCCGTCCAGGGTGACCGCCTCCGCCCTGCCGGAGCGGTCCTTGACGCTTGCGGGCCGCACACCGGGCGCGCTCATCGAGCCAGGCAAGGCGCCGGCATCGCTGCCCCAGGACGACGGCGTGCTGCCCATCACGAATTCCAGGGTGGCGCCGGCGGCGATGTCCTTGTGGTGGATCCAGGGCCGCGGCCAGGGCTTGCCGTTGACCTTGAGCGATTGCACGTAGACCTGGGCGGGGCCATTGCCGTGTGCAATGACGGTAAGCGTGCGTCCGTTGTCCAGGCGGACCTCGACCCGGTCGAAGGCGGGCGAGCCGATCACGTATTCCGGGGCGCCCATCCGCAAGGGATACAGCCCCAGCATCGCGAAGGTGTACCAGGCCGACATCTCGCCGTTGTCCTCGTCGCCCGCATAGCCCTGGCCGATTTCGCTGCCGAGGTAGAGCCGGGCCAGCGCCTCGCGCGTGATGCGCTGGGTCTGCCACGGCTGGCCGGCGGCGACGTACATCCAGGGGATGTGGTGCGAAGGCTGGTTGCTGTGGGCGTACATGCCCATGCGCACGTCGCGCGCTTCGGTCATTTCGTGGATCACCTGGCCGTAGCTGCCGGAAAACCGGGGCTCGGCGGTTTCCGCGGTGGCGAAGAATTCGTCCAGCCGGCGCGCAAGCGTGTCGCGTCCGCCCAGCAAGGTCGCGAGTCCTTCGGCGTCGTGGGGCACGGTGAAGGCGAAGTTCCACGCGTTGGCCTCGGTGTAGTCCCCGCCCCAGCGGCGCGGCTCGAAGCCGGCTGCCGGCTGCAGCCACTGTCCCCTGGCGTCGCGGCCGCGGAAGAAGCCGGTGGCCGGATCGAACAGGTGCACGTAGTCCGCGGCCCGGGCCCGGAAGTAGTCGGCTTCCTCCCGGTAGCGGCGCGCACGCGCCGGGTTTCCTTCCTCGCCGGCCAGGGCCGTCGCGAACTGCGCGAGGCCGAAGTCGTTGAGTGCGCCCTCCAGCGTCCACGACAAGCCCTCGTGGACGGAAGCATCCACGTAGCCGCGGTACATCGAGCGCGCCAGTCCCTTGCGGCCGACATTCGACACCGGGGGCACGGCGGTCGCGTTCCGCAAGGCGGCCTCGTAGGCCTGGTGCGCATCGAATCCGCGCACGCCCTTGAGCCATGCATCGGCGAAGGCCACGTCGGAACTGGTGCCGACCATCAGGTCCGCATAGCCCGGCGAGGACCAGCGCGCGATCCAGCCGCCGTCGCGGTATTGCTGCAGGAAGCCGTCGATCATCTCGCCGGCGCGCTCCGGCGCGAACAGCGCGTACGCGGGCCAGGTCGTGCGGAAGGTGTCCCAGAAGCCGTTGTTGACGTAGGTCTTGCCGGCGCGGACCGGCGCCGAGCTGCGCAGCGCGTCGCCGCCGCTGTGCGTGCCAAGCCAGTTGCTCTGGTCGGCATGGCGCCAGTCGGGACGATCAGGGCTGCCGACGTTTTCGTGCGCCACGTTCGGATACAGGAACAGGCGGTAGAGATTGGAATAGATCGTGGTCAGCTGGTCGTCGCTGGCGCCCTGGACCCGCACGCGGCCGAGCCGGGCGTCCCAGGCCGCCTGCGCGCGCTCGCGCACGGCCTCGAATCCGGCGCCGCCGATCTCCTGGTCGAGGTTGCGCTGCGCCTGTTCGACCGAGATCAGCGAGGTGGCGATGCGCATGCGTACTTCGCCATCGGCGGCGGCGAACTTGATGTAGCCCGTGGGCCGGCCGGTCTCGAGTGCGCCGCTGTCCTGCCAGCGCTGGTCGAAGCGCGCGAACACGAACATGCGCGCGGCGCCATTCGACAGGCCGCTGCGGGTGTCGGTGTAACCGCGCAGGGTCTGGGTGGCCGCATCCAGCGTCAGGCCGCCGCGATGGTCGACGTTGTCGAACAATAGATTGGCATCGGCCTCGCGCGGGAAGCGGAACCGGAAGATCGCCGCCCGTTCGCTCGGCGCGATCTCGGCGCGGATGCCGTTGTCGAAGTCCACCCGGTAGGTGTGCGGCCGGGCGAGTTCGCGGTCGTGCGAGAACGGCAGCGCGCGGCGCGCCCGGTCGGCGTCGGGGCGGCCGCGCGCGGCCGAAGGCATCACCTGGAAAGTCTGGCGGTCGCCCATCCACGGACTGGGCTGGTGGCTGAGGGACAGCGCCTGCAGCCGCGGCCGGTTATCCGCGCCATTCTGTTCGTTCCAGCGGTACAGCCAGCCCAGCGTGCCCGCGTCGGTGACCGGCGTCCAGAAGTTGAAGCCATGCGGCATCGCCGTGGCGGGAATGTTATTGCCGCGCGAGAAAGTGCCATTCGCCTGGGTGCCGCGGGTGGTCAGCACATGATCGGAGGGGCGCGTGGCCGCGCTGCGCGCCTGCTCGCCGATGGCGATGTCGTCGAGCCAGCCGCTGGCGCGAGTCACGGCCCCAGCGCCGGACCCGTGCCGCAGTTCCAGCTCGATCGCCCTGATGCGGCGCCCTTTCAGTTCGCCCAGCCTGACCGCCTTGTGCGCCCACTGCTGCGGATACAGCGTCTTCGACTGCGCCTGGCCGGCCGCGCCGGGGCGCACGCCGTGATTGTCGCGCAAGGCCGTGCCTGACAGCCGCTGCCCATCGTCGAACACCAGATCCAGGGAGACGCCGGTGGAGGCGCCGGCATCGCCTTCCACGATCTCCGGCAACACCTTCCACGACAGCGTCGTGTCGTCGCCGATCACGATGTCGACCGGGAACAGCTGCAGGCGGCCTCCGCTGCCGCCGGCGCTGTAGCGCAGGGCGCGGGCGCCGCTGTAGCCCGCGCGCGGCTTGGCCGCATAGGGGCGTTCCGGACCGTCGCCCAGCTCCACGCGCACTCCCTCGCCTGCCAGGGTGGCGGGCGCGGGATCGCCGGATTCGAAGGAGGTCGAGAAGCGGGTGTCGGCCGCGCCGGCGGTGGTGCAGGCGAGCAGCATCGCCACGGTCGATACCCACATTGGTCGAGCAGAAAGGTTTCTCTGTGCTGCTTGTCGTGCCTGGGGCACGGTCTGCGTCTGCGTCATGGTGCGGAGGGGCTCCTGGGTGAAGGGGTGTTGGCTTGCACGGCGTCGGCCGGCGCGCGGATGGCTGCTCATGGCGCGGGCGCCTTCCAGTACCGGTCGATCCATTCCCGGTGCGTCGGCATGGCGGCGACGGCATGCGCCAGCATCGCGCGCATGTCCTCGACATGCTCGACCAGCCTGTCCTCGGGCATCTCGTCCACGATCGGGTGGTAGCCTTGCGGGACGATGCGCTGGCCCAGCATCACCTGGACCCAGCTCGGCAGCGCGAAGAAATCCTCGCCGTTGCGGAAGTAGCGCCCGTCGCTGCGGAACAGGTCGATCGTCTCGCGCAAGCTGTCCGGAATGTCCATCGTGCGGCACTGGTCCCAGAACGGCGTGTCGTCGCGTTCGGTCGCGTGGTAGTGCAGGATCAGGAAATCCCGGATCCGCTCGTACTCGAACACGGATTCGCGGTTGTAGCGTTCCGCCAGCAGTGGACTGACGTCGCGCTTCGGGAACAGGCCCAGCAAGCGGGTGATGCCCGACTGGGCCAGGTAGATGCTGGTCGACTCGAGCGGCTCGAGAAAGCCGCTGGCCAGGCCCAGCGCCACCACATTCCTGTTCCAGGACTTGCGGCGCATGCCGGTGGTGAAGCGCAGCGCACGCGGGTCGGCCAGCGCCCTGCCGTCCAGGTTCGCCAGCAAGGTCGCTGCGGCCTCGTCGTCGCTGACGTGCCGGCTCGCATACACATAGCCATTGCCGGTGCGGTGCTGCAGCGGAATGCGCCACTGCCACCCCGCCGGCCGCGCGCTGGCGCGCGTATAGGGCGTGATGGGATCGACGCGCTCGCTCGGCACCGCCATCGCGCGGTCGCACGGCAACCAGTGCGACCAGTCGAGGTAGCCGGTCTTGAGCGTTTCTTCGATCAGCAGCCCGCGGAAACCGGAGCAGTCGATGAACAGTGCGCCGTCGACGACCTGGCCGCTTTCCAGCGTCACCGATTCGATGAAGCCGTCGCCGGCGCGCTGGTTCACGCCGACGATCCTGCCTTCGATGCGCTGGACGCCGCGCTGCTGCGCCAGTTCGCGCAGGAAGCGCGCGTACAGGGTGGCGTCGAAATGATAGGCATAGGCGATGTCGGCCAGCGGCGAATGCGCCGGCGCATTCCTGTCGCCGGGCGCGAACCTGCCCAGTGGCGCCATCACGGTCTGCGGCGAATATTCGCCGATCGGCGCCGCGCGCCCGGCCAGGCGCAGCTTGAGCCAGAACTGGTGGAACGGCAGCGGCCCCAGCGAACGGCCGATGGCGCCGAAGCCATGGATATAGCTGTCGCCGATGCGGCCCCAGTCATTGAACTGGATGCCGAGCTTGATCGTGCCCTGGGTGCGCTTGACGAACTCGGCTTCGTCGATGCCGAGCCATTGTCCGTTGAAGTGCCGGATGTGCGGCACGCTGGCCTCGCCCACGCCGACGATGCCGATCTCCTCGGACTCGACCAGGCGGATCGAGGCGCCCTTGCCCAGGTAGGTGGCCAGGGCCGCGGCGGCCATCCAGCCGGCGCTGCCGCCGCCGACGATGGTGATACTGCTGATACGCTCATGCGTGTTCATTGGTGCATATCCATTGCGTCGTTCAACGAGGAAGGCTTTGCCTGCGGGGCAGGCAAAGCGGTCGCAGAGAACTCCCCTGCCCTGCGGCGCGGGGAGGACCGAGGCTCAGAACTTGTAGTTCAGGCCCACGTACGCGATACGGCCGGCGTAGCCGTTGGAGTAGAAGCGGTCCTTGGTGTCGTTGCCGAGGTGCGAGCGGCTCTCTTCCTTGGTCAGGTTGAGCACCGAAGCAGTCAGGCTCAGCTGCTTGCTGAAGTTGTACGCCACGTTCAGGTCGACCTGGCTGTACGGCTCCTGGTAGACGTTCAGGCCGTTGACCAGGCCATCCACCACTTCGCCGCGGCGGTTGTACGACGCGCGCGCCAGGAACTTCTCGGTCGAGTAGAACACGGTGAGATTGGCCTGGTTCTTCGCGCTGCCGACCAGCGGCGACTTGCCGACTTCGGTGCCGTCCTCGAGGGTGATGGCCGCCTGGTTGGTCTTGTTGTACGTGTAGTTGACCTGGAAACCGATGCCGGAATCGAAGGTGTGCTGCGCGTACAGCTCGACGCCTTCCGACACGGCGTCGCGGCCGCCGGCACTGGTCGAGTAGTTCTGCACCGTCACGCTCTGGCCGCCGACGTCCAGCGTGACGTCCATCACCACCGGCACCGCGAAGTTGCTGACGTTCTTGCGGAACAGGCCGGCGCCGAGCACCGAGCCGCGGTCGAAGTACCACTCCAGGCCCAGGTCGTACTGGGTGGCCTTGTACGGCTCCAGGTTCTTGTTGCTGCCCGAGCCGAACCAGCCCTGCTGGTCCCCGCCGCCGATCAGGCGGCGGTCGTTGACGTATTCCTGGCTGTAGTGGTTCAGGGCGCCGGGGAAGGCGATGTCGCCGTAGCTCGGACGCGCAACCACCTTGGACGCGGCCGCGCGCAGCAGCAGGTTCTCGGTCAGGTCGTACGCAAGGTTGAAGCTCGGCAGGACGTCGTTATAGGTGCGATCAAGCGCGCTGACCACGAACGACTTGTCACGCGCCGTGCTGTCCGGCAGCCTGGTGAAGCCGCTGGTGCAGCCGGAGCCGGCGGGCGCGCCGACGGCCGGCAAGCCGCCCGCCTGGCACGGCGCCGGGGCGCCGTTGGGACCGTTGTAGAAGTAGTCGTTGAAGCTTTCGACCTGGTCGGTCGAGTCGGCATGCTGCCTGGTGCGCACGTAGCGCACGCCGACGTTGCCGCGCAGACGCTCGGTCCTGATGTTGGCCTGCAGGTAGAGCGAGGAAATCTTCTCGTCGACGTGGTAGACGAAATTGTCCTCGTTGCGGGTCTGCATCTCGCCGTAGGTCGAGTTCAGGTGGGTGATGTAGGCCGGATAGTCGATCGCCGGGAACGCGCTGGCGCTGATGCCGCCAGCGAGGTTGCCCAGGGATCCCGGGTACAGGAACTGCGGCTGGAAGCGGTTGGCGGTGGGATCGCAGCCGGCCTGGTAGCGCTTCTCGTAGTCGCGCGGATCGGCGCCCTTGCATACCCAGTAGTTGTTGCCGGTGCTGCGGCTGGTGCCGCCGTCACGGTATTTCGCGCCGAACTGGAGCGAATCCAGCCAGCTGCCATCGTTGTGCCAGGTGAAATCGGCCTGGGCGTATTTCTGCTGGGTGCTGTTGCGGGTCCACGACGACTCGGTCGAGCCGAGGTCGATTTCGCCGATGCCGTTCTGCAGGTTCGCCATCAGTTGCGGCGCGAAGGTCATCGTCGGCGTGCCGGCCGTGCTCCAGGCGCTGGCGGTGTTGCCGAGGGCCCAGCTGCCGTCGGCGTTCTGGCGGCGCGGCTTGATTGGCATACCGAATTGCAACTCCGGACCGCCGCTGGCCCAGGTACGGCCGGCCGTGAAACTGGCGTCCAGCTTCTCGCCGCGCCATTCGGCGGTGAAGTCGGCCACCTGCGAACGTGCTTTTTCGCGGTTGTAGCTGCCGGTGATCTGCGGGGTCGGAATGGTGCAGTCGTCCGGACCGAAGCCGCCGGTATTGGCCAGGCCGCCCGCCGCGGCCTGCTCGCCGCTGCAATAGTAGACCTTGCCCGGGTGGATGCTGTATTGCGCGCCGGTGACGATGGTGCCGCTGGGGTCGAAGCTCAGGCCGTCGAGCAGGCGGCCGCCGGGCCAGTTGCCGTCGCCGTCGAAGCGGGCCATGTTCCACTCCGGCACCTTGAGCGTATTGGTCTGGGAGTTCTGCGACAGGTCGAAGCGGAAGTAATTGGCCGTCAGGTTCAGGTTGCGGACCGGCTTGAACTGCAGGGTCAGCTGTCCGCCTTTGCGCTCGCGCTTCTCGGTCTTGACGTCCAGGTTGACCGAGGTCGGCATCATGAAATTGGTGTAGTACTTGCCGTTCTGGTCGTAGAAGCCCGACTGGCCCCACCAGTAGGACGTCAGGTCCGACTCCTTGCCGTTGACGTCGGTGGCCGGATTGGTCTTGTAGTTGTCGCCGTACCACTGCCAGTTCTCGGTGCTGGCGCCCATGGTGCGCGTGGTGCGCTTCTGCTGGGTATAGCCAACCAGGACGCCGAAGCGCTTGCTCTCGTCGTGCCAGGCATACTGGCCGGAGAACTGGCCGTCGGTCTTCTTGGTCGTGTCGGCCCAGGTGCCTTCGGCGTTGACGAAGCCGCTGCCGGATTCCACGTCCAGGGGACGGCGCGTGCGCAGGACCACCGTGCCGCCGATGCCGCCTTCGTCGAGGCGCGCTTCCGGCGTCTTGTACAGTTCGGCGCTGGACAGCATGTTCGACGGCATCAGCGTGTAGTTGAACGAACGCGAAGGATCGCCGTTGGATTCGGCCGTGGCGACGTAATTGCCATTCAGCTGGGTCAGCGTCAGTTCCGACGACAGGCCGCGGACGCTGACGTTCTTGCCCTCGCCGCCGTCGCGGGTGACGATGACACCCGGCACGCGCTGCAGCGCGTCGGCCACGTTCTTGTCGGGGAATTTGCCGACATCTTCGGCGGTGATCACTTCGACGATGGCGTTGGCGTCGCGCTTCTGGTCGAGACTCTTCTCGATCGCGTAGCGGTAGCCGGTCACGACCACCGTCTGCGCCTGCTTGGTGTCGGCTTTCTTCTCGGCCGGATTCTCGGATGGATGCTCGGCGGGTGCGGTTTGCGCCTGGGCGCTGGCAAGGGACAACAGTGCGATGCCCACCGCCATGGCGATCGGCGTTGCGCGGCAATGGAATTTCCGTGAAGCGAGATGAGTTCTTAACGTCATGCATGTCTCCTGGTCGTGCCCAATGGCGGGCTTATTATTGGCGGTAACAGAGGTCCCACATTCGTGGAGAAGGCGGCAGGCCGCCGTTGCGTGTTCCCCAGGGTGCGTCAAGCACATATCGCAGAGAACCCCGAGGATTTACTAAACCCTAAAGATGCTGCTTGCAGCTCGCCAGGACCTCGCATTCCACTGGAGAGAATTTATACAAAGGAAATAACAGGGGATCAATAAACTTTCAAACTTTGGATAAAGTTTAGTGAAGTTTAGTAAACTCGAACGAAGGGAGATGGCGCCCCGATGTGGGGGCGGATGCGCTGCAGTAAGCGCGTCATGGAGAGGAGTGAATCGCCAGGCCAAGTCGCTGGCTGGGAGCCGAGTGCATCCGTGCACCCGGCGGCCGGAAAGACGGGCGCCCCTGGATTCGCCGCCAGAAGCCTTTGCAAGGCCGGCGGATCCATGGGCTCGAGGAAGTAGTGATGGCAGCCTGGGGCTTGTGCCTGGACCTTCAATGCCGGCGTCGACACGGATTCGCAACGCCAGCCATGCCTGGTATCCCTACCTGGAGCTAGCCGCCGCAGCGGCCCGCGCCTTATGCAGTTTCTTGTAGCTGTCGATCAGGCGGTGGTGCCTGTCCAGGCCCTCCAGCTTCATGCTCGTCGGCGTCAATCCGAAGAAGCGCACGCTGCCGTCCACCGAGCCGAGCACCGCATCCATCCGGGCGTTGCCATACATCCGGCGGAAATTGACGACGTAATCGTCCAGTTCCAGCTCGTCATCGAGCACCACTTCCAGCACCACATTCAAGGCCTGGTAGAACAGCCGGCGCTCGACGGTGTTGTCGTTGTATTGCAGGAAGGCGCCCACCAGGTCGTGCGCCTCCTCGAACTGCTGCAAGGCAAGGTTAATCAGCAGCCTCAACTCGAGAACCGTCAGCTGCCCCCAGTCGGTATTCTCGTCAAATTCGATGCCGATCAAGGTGGCGATGTCGGAGTACTCATCCAGCTCATTGTTTTCCAGGCGCTCCAGCAGCGTCGCCAGGCTGGCGTCGTCCAGGCGATGCAGGTTCAGGATATCGGCACGGAACAGCAGCGCCTTGTTCGTGTTATCCCAGATCAAGTCTTCGACCGGGTAGATTTCCGAATAACCGGGCACCAGGATCCGGCAGGCCACGGCGCCCAGCTGGTCGTACACCGCCATGTAGGCCTCTTTGCCCATGTCTTCGAGGAGGCCGAGCAAGGTCGCGGCTTCCTCCGCATTGGAGTTTTCGCCCCGACCGGAAAAATCCCACTCGACAAAATCGAAATCCGCCCTGGCGCTGAAGAAGCGCCACGACACGACACCGCTGGAATCGATGAAGTGCTCGACGAAGTTGTAGGGTTCGGTGACGGCGTTACTTTCGAAGGTGGGCTGCGGCAAGTCGTTCAAGCCTTCGAAACTGCGACCCTGCAGCAATTCCGTCAGGCTCCGTTCCAGCGCCACCTCGAAGCTCGGGTGCGCGCCGAACGAGGCAAAGACCCCGCCTGTGCGCGGGTTCATCAAGGTGACGCACATCACCGGGTAGGTCCCGCCCAGCGACGCGTCCTTGACCAGCACCGGGAAGCCCTGCTCTTCCAAGCCCTTGATCCCGGCCAGGATGCCAGGGTATTTCGCCAGCACTTCCTGCGGCACATCGGGCAAGGCGAGTTCGCCTTCCAGGATTTCGCGCTTGACCGCCCGTTCGAAAATCTCGGACAGGCATTGCACCTGCGCCTCGGCCAGCATATTACCGGCACTCATGCCGTTGCTGACATAGAGGTTTTCGACCAGGTTGGTCGGGAAATACACCACCTCGCCGTCCGAATGCCGCACGTAGGGCAGCGAGCAGATACCGCGCTCGACATTCCCGGAGTTGGTGTCGATCAGGTGCGAACCACGCAGCTCGCCGTCGGGATCGTAAATGCCCAGGCAGTACTCGTCGAGGATGCCGGCCGGCAGCGCATCGTCGGGGCCAGGCTGGAACCAGCGCTCATTCGGGTAATGGACAAACGCCGCGTTGGCGATGTCCTCGCCCCAGAACGCGCCCGCGTAGAAGTGATTGCAGTTCAGGCGCTCGATATACTCGCCCAGGGCCGATGCCAAGGCGCTTTCCTTGGTCGCTCCCTTGCCGTTGGTAAAGCACATCGGCGAATGCGCATCCCGGATGTGCAGCGACCACACATTGGGAACGATATTGCGCCACGAAGCGATTTCGATCTTGATGCCCCAGCTCGCCAACATCCCCGACATATTGGCGATGGTTTGCTCCAGGGGCAGATCCTTGCCCGGGATATAGGTACGGGTATCGTCGCCAGGCTGCAGGGTCAGCAGGGCCTGCGCATCGGCATCCAGGTTCTCGACCTCTTCGATCACGAACTCGGGCCCGGTTTGCACCACTTTTTTCACGGTACAACGGTCGATCGAGCGCAGGATACCCTGGCGGTCCTTGTCGGAGATATCCGGCGGCAACTCGACCTGGATCTTGAAAGTCTGCTGGTAACGGTTTTCCGGGTCAACAATATTATTCTGGGACAGGCGAATATTTTCGGTAGGGATATTGCGGGTGTCGCAGTACAACTTCACGAAGTAAGCCGCACACAAGGCCGATGAAGCCAGGAAATAATCGAAGGGGCCAGGCGCCGAGCCATCGCCCTTGTAGCGGATAGGCTGGTCGGCGATCACCGTGAAGTCGTCGAACTTGGCTTCAAGACGCAGCTTATCGAGAAAGTTGACTTTAATTTCCATGAAAGAATTCCAAATTAGTACATAAAACGATTCAAAATATAAAGCCCTGTAAGAACAGGGCTTTATACGTCAACTAAAACGATAAGATATTCGCCTTAGGAAATATCACTCCCACTCGAATATCGATGGCTTCAGCTAAATAGTTGAAATGCTTGAGTTTTTGTCGACGCTGGCAAGGCGATACCATGCACCATACCACGTTTGCCTGGTGAGCCTAGCGCAAGGCGATAGCTCGTGCAGGCAGGAACGAGCTCCCATCCGGGCGCCGTCGCAGCTCTGCTGCTGACCTGCATGAGGCGGAGCCCGCTCGACACAGGCCGTCGGGAACCGGACGGGTACGGAAGATCGACTGGACCTGCTCGGCCCTCAAGCAGGCGATAGGCATGCATGTTACCACGGCGCCATCATCTTATTCAGCCTCCGTAGACGCTCGCGTGGCCGCAGGCCTGTCAGTCCCTGCCTTCCTGTGTCCATCTGTTCGACCCGCACAGGCGCTATCGAAACAGGCGCGGCATGGGCGCCGTGACGGCCTGGACCAAACGACCATCTTCCCGACAATCGTGTATCGTTCTCAACATAGATAGAGGTATCTTCCAGGGACGAGCGAGCATGAAGCGGAAAGCGAATCCGGCGGACGTCTCGAAGCCCCAACTTGAACTTCCGTTCGGCCAGCAAGGCGCGGCACGGGACCTGTCTTATTACATCGGCCTGTGCAAGGTATTCGCGGCTTACCACAAGCGGTGGCCGACCGCAGATTCGACCCGTGAGGAATTCAGGGCAGCGCGCCTCCAGGAATATGACGGCCAGCGAATCGACCGGGAGCTACGCTTTCCCGGTCCAGAACTGGAAGCCGATCCTGCATACCGGGAACTGTGGGAACGCTGCCTGGCCGACGGCGCCACCGACGGCGTCAGCCTGAGCGCCCTGGATCCGCGCTATCGCACTGTCCTCAGGGAGAGCGATATCGCCGACCTGTTCGATACCATCGCGCTGCCGGGCCGGGCAGGACCTGGTGCGGTGCGCTACGCGACAGGCGTTCCCGCGCATGCTCACGGAGAGCTGACACTGCAGCTCGGGGAAACCCTGCGCGCGCGGGCGCTACGGCGCGCAGGACTCGATCCGGACGCTCCCCGGGTGCTCGCGAACAGCTTCTCCGTGCGTGTCCAGGCGACCGACGCACTGAAAGCCTTCATCGATCGCATCGGCGTACGCCATCCGCCCGCGCATGAGCGGCTCGCCGACTTCTACCTGCTGGATGCCAGCGACCAAGGGCGCTTGTACATCAAATACCAGGTGCTGGCCGGCGTCCGGTACGCCGGCAGGTTCGACGCCGATCGGCTGGCACGGACGCTCGCATCCATCTACGCTGCCGACCCGAACCTCGCCGCGCTGCGCGACACTACCGCGCCGAGCAAGCCGGCGGCCCCAGGCACTCCAGCCGCACCCGCCCCGCACAGCGAGGAGGAGTTCAGGGAGCAACTTGCCATGCTCGCGCCAGAAGGCCAGAGCCTGAGGCTGCCGATCCAGCACCTGAGCCGGTTCGCCGACATCAGGCGCGCGCTGGAAAAGGCAGGAGGCTTATACAGCACCAGCAAGCAGCAGTTCGACTTCGAAGAGGGAGTCGACCCAGCCGTTGTCGTCGAGCGGCTGGTCAACGGCGGCGCGACCTGACGCGACGCGTGGCTGGGGTCAGGTCCTGGCCGCCGAAGAGGTCGGGCTGGACCGGCACGGGCGCCGGTGTCGCCACCGCGGCCTCTACAGGCGTCTCCAGTGCGGGCGCCGGCGCAACGGTTTCATAGGGATCGATCACGGCCGCCATGCTGTTCGTGTAGGCAAGTACGTCCTCAAGTACCCTGTATTTGGCGGGGTCGACAGGCTCGGTCGACTCGGACAGCGCCTGCCGGCACCGGGCGACCGATTCACGGACCATCGATACCGTGCGGCTGCCGGAATGGCCCGTGATGAGCTTGCGGAAGCGATGCTCTTCCCACTTGTCCAGTTCGCGCGACGACAGCGACGCCGGATAATGGCGTGCCTTGTAGCGCAGGAACAGGTCAGCGAGCCTGGGATCGCTGAAGGCCGGCTTTGCCGTTGCCAGGCCGGCCGAATCCATCGCTCGCAAGTGATCGAGCGCGCGCCGGTCGTCGTTGCCGACAAAGCCCTCGTAGAGCGCTTCTTCGGCGTCGCACTCGAGCGGATCACGAGCGTAGACGACCTGCAACAGACTGGGCAGGTCTAGCGCGTCGAGTACTCCCAGCATGACAGGCACGTTGGCCAGCGCCGCCCCCAGGTCGACGCCCAGTTCAGCGGCCCGCTCGCGCGACAGGGCGCTCAGGTTCTTCAATACCGCCGGCGACTTGTTCGCAGCGATACTCTGGATCGGCATGGGATCGAAGTCTTCCGGACGGTCCTCGGGCTTGCTGAACTGCCGTCTGCGCATGGTTTCGGCGTCAATATCGAGCAGCTGGCGCGGGTCCTTGGACAAGTCCCAGGCAATCACCTCGTTCCTGTTGGTGGGATGCAGGGCGATCGGCATCATGATGCGGATGCCGGCTGCCTCGGTCGCACCGCGGCCGACATGGATGAACGGGCTCTTCAGCGTCACATCCATTTCCTGCATTGCCCGGGTCTTGTCGCGCATCGAGAAATAATGGGCATACAGCTGAGGCTGACGTTCCTTGATGTGACGCGCAAGAGCGATCGTGGCGGCCACATCGGACAGAGCGTCGTGCGCTGATTCGTGAAGTAATCCGTTGGCTGCAGTCAGACGCTCGAGCTCGAAGGACAGCTTGCCCTTGTCGTCGTGCGGCCATTCCAGTGTCTCCGGGCGCAGCGCATAGGTGGCGCGCACGACCTGGATCAGGTCCCATCTGCCGCATCCGTCCTTCCACTCGCGCGCATACGGATCCATCAGGTTCCGCCAGAGCATGAAGCGCGTGACTTCGTCGTCGAAAGCGATCGAGTTGTAGCCAAGACCGATCGTCCCCGGCGTACTCAGCTCACGATGGACTTCTTCGACAAACTGCAGTTCGGGCAAGCCTGCCTCTTCGCATAGCTGGGGTGTGGTGCCAGTAAGGAGGCAGGCGATCGGATCGGGCAAATGGTCGGGCGAAGGCTTGCAATACAAGGTCTTGGGCTGGCCGATGATGTTCAGGTCGAGGTCCGTGCGGACGCAGGCGAACTGCACAGGGCGGTCGCGGCCTGGATCCGTTCCTGTCGTCTCATAATCGAAGACCAACAAACTGTTCATGCGAGCCTCGCGGAATCGAGCACCTGGACATTATAGGCGCGCGAGGCATGCCACCCATGCACGGCAGCGCTCTGCGCGTGGCCCCCATCCTTCGTCCGGCAGCCGGCAAGGCAATCAACAGCGTTCGGGAGTTCATTCAAGGAGACGATTGCGGATCGCCTGCAATTCCTGTCGCCGTTTCGCGCTCGTTTGTGGATACCTCAGCTTGAGTCCCTTCAGCGTGTCAAGGACGATCCGGGATACGATGAGTCGGGCGTTCTTTTTGTCATCGGCGGGAACAACATGCCACGGGCAATCGCTTGTGCTCGTCCTGCTGATGCATTCCTCATAGGCCTTCATGTAGGCTTTCCAGAATTTCCGCTCCTCGATGTCGGCCAGACTGAATTTCCAGTTCTTTTCCGGGTCGTCTATCCGCTTTAAAAGACGCTTCGTCTGCTCTTCCGGCGAGATATGCAGGAAGAATTTGATGATCCGGGTTCCGTTAACGAAGAGGTGACGCTCCAGGTTCCTGATCGAACGATAGCGGTCATGCCAGATTGTCTTGTCGCGGACGGCGACGGGCAGCCCTTCGCTGCGCAGGATCTCCGGATGCACGCGTGCGATCAGCACCTCCTCGTAATAGGAACGGTTGAATATGCCGATTCGCCCACGTTCAGGCAGGTCAACGGTAGTGCGCCAAAGAAAGTCGTGCTGCAGTTCCGTTGCCGTTGGATGCTTGTAGCTGAAGACCTGGCAGCCTTGCGGATTGACTCCTGACATGACATGTTTGATGGCGCCGTCTTTTCCTGCCGCATCCATTGCCTGGAAGATCAGCAGGATCGCAAAACTGTTTGATGCATAGAGAAGTTGCTGCTGCGCGCTCAGTTGGGTAACGTGTTCTTCGAGAAGTTTGCGATATTGCTTCTTCGATCTGTAAACATGGGCCACATTGGTCGGAAAGGTGCGGAGGTCCACGTCGCGCCCTTTTGATACGCTGAAATGATGTGAATCACGTTTCATCTGTGTCCTTTCAGTGGTTCCGATAGGCCATGCCAAGAATGCAAACGGACTACTTGCCTCGACGGACTTCCCGTCAAGGCTCAAGGTCTTCAAGGGTTCACGACGTCAGTAGCCAACGGCCACGGTCCTGCGCACATCCAGTGTACTCGCCAGCGAGTTTCTATTCATGGGTTCTGTCGCGCTGCTGATCCGAGGTCGAAATATGGCCGATCGATGGCCGCGTCGCCTCCATTCTGAAAGGTCGTGTGTGGTGATGACGGTGTCTGGCAAGCGTGTTGACACAGCCTGGATCATTGCGAACGTGCAGGCATGCCGCAAGTAGCTCCGGTGACCGAGCTCATTCGCGGCGCTCGACATACAAGGGTAATTGCACGGTAAACGCGCTCCCCTTCCCCTCTCCGGCGCTGTATGCCGTCACGGTCCCCTCATGCGCTTCGACCAGGCTCTTCACCAGGGCCAAGCCCAGGCCCAGGCCACCGGCGGTACGGTCGGACGAGAGTTCCGCCTGCACGTAAAGGTCGAACAGGCGTGGCATGAGCTCCGCGCTGATGCCCCTGCCATTGTCCGATACTCGCAGCAGGGCAAACGGCCCGCGTTTTTCCAGGACGATGCAGATTAGACCGCCGCCATGGGTGTAGCGTATGGCGTTGCCGAGGAGGTTGCTCAGCACTTGAACCAGGCGTGTGCGGTCGCCCAGCACCAACAGGCTGTCGCGCCCAAGTTGCTGTTCGATGCGATGTTGCTTCAGTCCAGCGGCAGATTGCACTTGCTCGACGGCCGCAGCCACGACCTCGGCCAGTTCCACCTGCGCCATATCGAGCTGCACCAGGCCGCGGCTGACTCGCGAGACGTCCAGCAGGTCTTCCACCAGCCTGCTCATGTGGGCGACTTGACGGCTGATCAGTTCACCCATCTGATTGGCGCGCTCCGGGGTGACGCCCGCCGGCTGGAGCAGCTTGGCGGCCATGCCGGCGGCCGACAGCGGGCCGCGGAGTTCGTGGCTGAGGGTAGCCAGGAACTCGTCCTTGCTACGGTCGGCTTGCTGCAGGGCGACGGCTTTGTCGTCGAGCAAATCGTTCAGCGCTTCAATGTTGCGATTTCTTTCTTCCAGACGGGCGGTGACAAGTAGCAACTCATCCTGCTGCGCCTGCAAGGCGCTAAGCGCATCGGTCAATTCGCGGTTCTGCTGCCGCGCTTCCGACAAAGCCGCCTGATGCGGCAGCGGCGCGAACTGCTCAATGATGGAACGGAAGGCGCCGGCACTCGTGAACGTCGCTTGTGGCGGAAACCGCTTGCCGACTGTAATTCGGGTGCCCGCCGCGCTGCTGGCGATCTCGAAATGTTCCATGAGACGCTGCGCCGACAAAATGCCCATGCCCATCCCTGACGTCGAGCGGTAATTTCCCGACAGGATCTTTTCAAGGTCGGCGATCCCGGCTCCCTGGTCTTCCAAGGTGATTAATAATTGCTGGGGCGCAGCAGCGCCGTCGACGGCAAACGACACTGCGCCGGAGCCAGCGTAGTTAAAGATGTTGCGGGCCAGTTCAGAGACGACGGTGCTGATGCGCGCCTGATCGAGGACGGCAAAGCCGCAGGCTGCGGCGATCTGGCGCGCTCGCTGGCGCGCGGCAATAACATCAAACTCGGTGACGACACCAAGTGTCAGTATTTTCTCAATCATGCGAGCTGGGGTGGGGGATCACGGAAGGAGCTCTACAAGAGACAGGGAGTTATAAGCCATCAGAATTGAAACGTAAATTGTCATTTCTGGTAAGAATTATACCCTGTCTGGATATCCTGCTGACCTGAATGTTTGACCGGCCAGCAGGCTATGCCTGTCACTTGCCGTGGCGCCATGCAGCCCGGCCGTCCAACTTCTTGGACCGGCGATCGCAGTCCAGTCCAATTCCTCATACGCCTTTGCGCCTCACCGTCACAAATTTCTCATTAAAACAACAACTTAGCAATTCGAATCGGATAGGCACAGCGCTTGCTCTTAATGAGCCACCTCCGCGGTGGCTTACCGCGGTTTCTACAATAACGGAGACTGCAATGCAGAAAAAGCGCCCCCTGACTCTCTATATCCTGATCGCGATGCTGCTCGGTATCGCGGTCGGCTATGCCTGTCACACCGTCTTCCCCGACAAAAAAATCACCAGCGACATTTCAGCCCACATCTCACTGGTGACCGATATCTTCCTGCGCCTGATCAAGATGATCATCGCGCTGCTGGTGTTCTCCACGCTGACCATCGGCATCGCCAATCTGGCGGACGGCAAGGCCGCCGGCCGCATCGGCGCCAAAGCGTTCGCCTGGTTCGTGCTGGCTTCGCTGGTATCGCTGGCGCTGGGAATGTTCCTGTCCAACCTGCTTCAGCTCGGCAGCAACCTCGGCTTGCCGCTGCCCGCCGCCGACGCCAGCACCGGCCTGAAAACCGCGGCATTCACGCTCAAGGACTTTGTCTCGCACGTCGTGCCCAAGTCGCCGATCGAGGCGATGGCCAACAATGAAATCCTGCAGGTACTGGTGTTCTCCATCTTCTTCGGCTCCGCGCTCGGCGCGCTGGGCGAGTCCGGCAAACGCCTGGTGGGCGTGGTGGACGAGCTGGCGCAAGTGATGCTGCGTATTACCGGCGCCATCATGCACATGGCACCGCTGGCGGTGTTCGCCGCCATGGCGTCGGTCGTCACCACCAACGGACTGGGAATCCTGGCGACTTTCGCCAAGTTCATGGGCGGCTTCTATCTGGGCCTGTTCTGCCTGTGGGTGCTGCTGATCGGCGCAGGCTTGCTGGTGCTGGGGCCACGCGTGTTCCGCCTGGTCGGCTTGATCCGCGAACCGTTCCTGCTGGCCTTCTCCACCGCCAGCTCGGAAGCGGCGTATCCGAAGCTGCTGGTGGCGCTCGACAAGTTCGGCGTGCAGCGCCGCATCTCCAGCTTCGTGCTGCCGATGGGATATTCCTTCAACCTGGACGGCTCGATGATGTATTGCACCTTCGCCGTGCTGTTCATCGCCCAGGCTTACGGCATCGACCTGACGCTGGGCACGCAGATCAGCATGCTGCTGCTGCTGATGCTGACCTCCAAAGGCATGGCAGGCGTGCCGCGCGCATCGCTGGTGGTGATCGCCGCTACCCTCACCCAATTCAACATCCCCGAGGCCGGGCTGCTGCTCTTGATGGGGGTCGACCAGTTCCTCGACATGGGGCGCTCGGCCACCAACGCCGTCGGCAACGCCGTGGCCACCGCCGTGGTGGCGAAGTGGGAAGGCGCGCTCGAAGACGGCGCCCCCGCGCGCGACGAACACGCCTACATCCACGCGGCATGAACCGATCACGTTCGGGAGACCCCATGAAATACGCCGCAACGGCCGCGCTGGCATTGGCCTGCGCCGCAGCGCACGCGCAAACCCAAGTGAAGATCTACGGCGTGATGGACGCCGGCCTGGCGGCGGAACACGGCGGCCCGGCCGGCAGCCGCACGGCGATCAGCAGCGGCGTGGCCTCCGGCTCACGGCTGGGCTTCAAAGGCACGGAAGACCTGGGCGGCGGCCTGTCCGCCAACTTCGTGCTGGAAAGCGGCATCAACATCGACACCGGCGCTTCCAGCCAGGGCGGCCTCGCATTCGGCCGCCAGTCGTACGTGGGCCTGAGCGGCGCGTTCGGCAGCCTGAGCGCGGGCCGCCAACTGTCGCCCTACTACAAGACCCTGCGCGACGTGGCCGATCCCTTCGCGGACGGCCTGGCCGGACAGGCCATGAATATCATCGCGGGCAACCGCCGCATGGACAATGCCGTGGTCTACGGTACGCCCACGCTGGCGGGATGGTCGGCCGAGATGGCGTACGGCGCGGGCGAAGTGGCGGGCGACGCCGGCCGCAAGCGCGTGTTCAGCGCCGCGCTGAGCTACGCACCCGGCGCGCTGGCCGTGGTGCTGGCCCACCATCGCCGCGAGGACCCGCTGCTGGCGGACCACCTCAGCAACTCGCTGCTGGCGCTGCGCTACACGCTGGGCGCCGTCACCGCGCACGCGGCCTGGGTGCGCACCCGCGGCCTGGCTGGCGCGGACAGCCATGACGCCTTGCTCGGCCTGTGCTACACGGCCGGTCCGCACCGCGTGGCCGTCTCCGCCATCGCGCATGACGACAGCACCGCCGCCCGGCGCGATGCGCGCCAGTTCGCGGTCGGCTATCTGTACGCGCTGTCGCGCCGCAGCGAGCTGTACACGGCCTACGGCCATATCGGCAACGATAACGGCGCCAGCTTCAAGGTCGGCAACGCTACCGACGACGGCAGCGGCAACGCCGCCTTCAATCTCGGCTTTCGCCACCGGTTCTAGGCAAGCCGCCACCCCGGATTTGCTATAGTGGCCATGATGCCAGCCCCGTCCGATCACATTGCCAGTCCGGCCACCGAGGCCGCAGGCGCGCCGCCGCGCGCGCCGCGCCTGCGGCGGCGCCGGCTCGCGCGCCTGGCCTGGTGCGTGGCGCTGGCGGCGGGCGTGGCGCTGGCCTACGCCGCCTACTGGTGGACCGAGCAAATCAGCATGGACCGGCTGCGCGCGGCGGGTGCGCAGCGTCTCGAAGTGTACGCGGCCAGCCTGGAAAACCTGCTCGACAAGTACGACTTCCTGCCGCATATGCTGGAGCTGGACAAGGACGTGCTGGCCCTGCTGGAACACCCGGGCGACGGCGCGCGCCGGCAGGAAGTGAACAGCTATCTGGAGCGCCTGAGCAAGCAGGCCGGTTCGCGCATCATCTATATCGTCGATCTGCAAGGCCGCACGCTGGCGGCGAGCAACTGGCGGCAAAAGGACAGCTTCGTCGGCGACAACATCGGCTTCCGTCCCTATTTGCAGGACGCGCTGCGCGGCCGCCCGAACGGTTTCTACGGCGTCGGCACCACCAGCGGCGAGCCGGGGTATTTCTACGCGCGCGGCGTTCACCGCGACGGCCGCATGCTGGGCGTGGCCGTGGTGAAGGTGAACATCGAAGAGCAGGAACGCGGCTGGGTGCAAGGCGCGGACAAGGTGATGCTGGCCGACGCCAACGGCGTGCTGTTCCTGTCCTCCGCACCGGCCTGGAAATACCACACGCTGCGCCCGCTGCCCGACAGCGTGCGCGCCCACCTGGAACGGACGCGCCAGTACCACCGCCTGCCGCTGCCGCCACTGCGCTTCAGCGACGAGCAGACGCGCGCCGACGGTACGCGCGTGGTCGCCATCGGCGCGCCCAGGCTGGCCGGCGTCGAAGGTGGCAGCGCGCCGCGCCTGCTGGCGCAAACGCGTTCGCTGGCGCCGCGCAACTGGACCTTCGTCTACCTGTCGGACCTGAGCCAGGCGCGCGCCAACGCGCGCGCGGCGGCGCTGTTCGCCTGTACGGCATATGGCTTCCTGGTGCTGCTTTTCCTGTTTGTGCGCCAGCGCCAGCGCAGCATCCGTCAGCGCCTGCAAGCCAAGGAGCAACTGCAGGAAGCCTACAATAATCTCGAACTGATGGTGGCCGAACGCACCTCCCGGCTGGCGCGCACCACGCAAAGCCTGAGCGAGGAGGTCGACGTGCGGCGCCAGGCAGAGCAGCAACTGCATCGCACGCAGAACGAGCTGTACCAGGCCGGCAAAATGGCCGTGCTGGGCCAGATGTCGGCCAGCATCACGCATGAACTGAACCAGCCGCTGACGGCGCTGCGTACCATGTCCGACAACGCCTTGCTGCTGTTCGAGCGCGGCCGCCTGGATGAAGCGAAGGACAACCTGAAGAAGATCTCGCAGATCGTGGCGCGCATGGGCGGCATCACGGGCAAGCTGAAAAGCTTCGCACGCAAGTCCAGCGCCGAGCTGGCGCCCGTTTCCATCCATACCGCGATCTCGAATGCGCTGGTACTGGTGGAGCGCCGCATGGAACTGGACAAGGTAGCGTTCACGCTCGACATCCGCCAGGCCGACATCTACGCGCTATGCGACAGCAACCGGCTGGAACAAGTCCTGCTGAACCTGATGAGCAATGCGCTCGACGCTCTGGGCATGCTGGAGCGGGGCGCGCGCCGTGCACTCTCCGTGAGCGTGACGGAGACGCCGGAGTCGGTGCTGATCTACGTCTGCGACAGCGGCCCCGGCTTGTCGGACGAAGTGCGTGACCGCTTGTTCGAACCGTTCTTCACCACCAAACCGCAAGGCGAAGGCCTCGGGCTGGGCCTCGCCATTTCGGAACAAATCATCCGCGACTTCGGCGGCAGCCTGCGGGCGGAGCGAGCCAGTGCCGGCGCTTGCTTCGTCATCGAACTCAAGGCGGCATCGGTGGAAACATGATGGATGAGATAGAAGTCTTGCTGGTCGAAGACGACCCGGCCGTGCGCGAAGGCAGCGTCCAGGCGCTGGACCTGGCTGGTTTCACCGTGCGTGGCTTTGACAGCGCCGAACCGGCACGCGACCTGCTGCACGCGCATTGCCGCGCCGTGCTGGTGACGGACGTGCGGCTGCCTGGCATGAGCGGGCTGGAACTGCTGGTCGCCGCCCGCGCCATCGACCCCGCGCTGCCGGTAATCCTGGTCACTGGCCACGGCGACATCTCGATGGCGGTGCAGGCGATGCACGACGGCGCCTATGACTTCATCGAAAAGCCTTACTCGTCCGAGCAACTGGCCGACGTGGTGCGGCGAGCGGCCGATAAACGCCGCTTGCAGCTGGAAGTGCACGAACTGCGCCAGCGCCTGGCGCACACCCAGGGCATCGACGCCGCCCTGCTCGGCAATGCGCCCGCCATGCGTGAGCTGCGTCGCCTGATACTGGAGGTGGCGAGCCAGCCCGCCGATGTGCTGATCCATGGCGAGACCGGCACTGGCAAGGAACTGGTGGCGCGCTGCCTGCACGAGTTCAGCGAACGGGCCGGCCACCATTACGTGGCCGTCAACTGCGGCGCGATACCGGAGACGATATTCGAGAGCGAATTATTTGGCCATGAACCGGGCGCGTTCACGGGCGCGGCCAAGCGCCAGGTGGGCAAGATCGAGCACGCCTCGCAAGGCACGCTGTTCCTGGACGAGATCGAGAGCCTGCCGCTGGCAATGCAGGTCAAGCTGCTGCGCGTGCTGCAGGAGCGCTATATCGAGCGCCTGGGCTCATGCCAGCCGCTGCCGGTGGACGTGCGGGTGATCGCCGCGTCCAAGGCGGACTTGAAGGAGCTGTCGGACAAGGGCCTGTTTCGCAACGACCTGTACTACCGCCTGAATCTGATCGCGCTGGAGATTCCGCCGCTACGCGCGCGGCGCGAGGATATTCCGCTGCTGTTCGAGCACTTCATGCTGGATGCTGCCAGCCGCTATCGGCGCACCGCCCCGCCCGTGTCCGCCGCGCACATGCAGGCGCTGATGCGGCACGACTGGCCGGGCAATGTGCGCGAGCTGCGCAACGCGGCCGACCGCTACGTGCTGGGCCTGAGCGGCGCCCTCCCCGGCGTTCCCGCCGCCGCCGACAGCGTCGACAGTGCACCGGGATCGCTGGCGGACCAGGTCAGCGCGTTCGAACGCGGCCTGATCGAACAGGAACTGCGCAACGCGCGCGGCAACGTCAGCGCCGCCTGCGCGGCACTCGCCTTGCCCAAGCAGACCATGTACCACAAGATGCAGAAGTACGGACTGGCGGCCGAAGATTACCGCTAGCGCGGGGGTGTAGCAGTTCAACTTCCGGCGGTGAAAAGCGAACGGTAATGCTGGAAAACATGGGACTATGTATCGTATTCCTGCTTTTCGGACTGCCCGCTGTGGCTCGGAAACGGATATATCGTGATATTCAGCAGGTGAAGAGAGCGGTTAGTACTGACAACAACTGTAGCGGTAGCGTTTATAGCTGAATGTCATTTCCTTGAGATAGCATGCAGCAATGCCTTCGTTGATCGATGCTCGATCATGACGTTCCTTCAGATGGCGCAGCAGTGCGGCAACGGTGCCGCCTTCTGAGTGCGCCAACTCGCCCAGCGCTTGCTGTTGCTCCGGCCTCCACTTCCTTCAGTCCCTGGCTCAATCGCAAGATACCTTGGGCATGCATGCGAGCCCGGGGATGAAGATGAAAATCCCCATATCCCGCAGCGTCCAGCGCTCAGCATCGGACAACATCAAGAGCTTCATGGCAGCGACTCCTGCGGCAACTCTCCATCTGAATTTAACTCAAGATTTTCGAGGAGCACTTCGCACGTTCAGAACGGGTCATGTTACCGGTAGTGTGCTTTCTAGATGTGCCCGGTTTGATTTATCTACAATGCCATTTCGCAATTTTTTTCTCCCATTTGGGTGATGCTCTTTGCGTTGCCGGGGAATAGTGTTCACTACTCCAGCGCAAGAAATCAGGAGGCCATCATGACCTTCAGTCGACTCCATGCAGCATTGCTTGCCACCATGCTCCTGGGGGATGCGGTGGCGAAGCTGATGATCAATGCGGCACTGTTTCTTCCGATACGACAACTAGGGTAGGTTTTGTGGCCAACCAACTCGCAGGGAAAAGCACATGGGAGAACATCGCGGCTTGTTCACGAGTTGAAGCGATGGCGGGCGTTAATCCTGAAGTTCCTCAGCATACTTATTATCCCGATCGCTGTTTTCATTTGACCCGAAGGAGAAATTGATGTCCCCATCACTTTTACAGCGCCTTCATCGACGTCTCGGCGCTGGCCTAGCCATGGTGGCTTTATGCGCCGGCATGGATGCAACACAGGCGCAAATTCAGTCGACGCCCAATACCCTGTACCGCATAGCCGGCGGTACGCAGGGTACCAACGATGGGACCGGGGCAGCAGCCCAGTTCAATTCGCCCTTTGGGGTTACCAGGAACAGTTTCGACGGAAACCTGTATGTGGCGGATTTTTACAATCATGCCATCCGCAAGATTACTCCGGCCGGAGTGGTCAGCACCTTTGCGGGAACCGCAGGGACAGCCGGCTATTTCGACGCCACGGGCACCTCCGCCCAGTTCAATACGCCAGTGGGCATTACCGCCGACCCGGCAGGCAACCTGTATGTCTCCGAGTACCTCAACAACACGGTGCGGATGATCACGCCGGGTGGGGTCGTCAGCACCATCGCCGGCGCGCCCACGCCCGCCTGCGCCAATATTGATGGTGCCGGCGCAGCCGCACGGTTCTGTGACCCGGTCGGCATCATTTTCACGGCGGGAAGTTTGTATGTCGCCGATACCGGCAACCACACTGTCCGCAAGATCACGCTACCAGCAGGAACGGTCAGCACCTTTGCCGGAACGGGAAGCTGCGGCGTGCTTTGCGATCCCTATGGCATCACGAACGATACGGCAGGCAATTTGTATGTGACCGGATACCATGACAACACCATACGCAAGATCACCCCGGCCGCCAGCGTGAGCCTTGTCGCCGGTGGCGGCGCCTGTGGAAGCAATGACGGCACCGGTGCTGCTGCCCAGTTCTGCCATCCGACCGGCATTGTTGCTGACACGTCGGGCACTTTGTACGTTGCCGACAATACCAACAGCACCATCCGCAAGATCACCTCAAGCGCCGTAGTGAGCACCGTAGTGGGAGCGGCAGGAAACTCTTCCACCACCCTCGGCCCCCTGCCGGGGACGATCGCCGCGCCGTACGGCGTCACGGTGATCGGCGCCAATCAGCTGGCGATGACAACGAATAGCCATGAGGTTCTGGGTGCCAATCTCGGGCCGGCTGCTTTCAACTTTGCCGGATTTTTCCAGCCGGTCGATAATCCGCCGATGGTCAACGTGGTCAAGGCGGGCAGCGCGATACCGGTGAAATTCAGCCTTGGCGGCAATCAAGGATTGAATATCTTCGCTTCAGGATATCCGGCGTCCCAAACGGTGTCTTGCAGCACCTCATTGCCGACAGATGTCATTGAGCAGACAGTCAACCCGGGCGCCAGCACTCTGAGCTATGACCCGGCGTCGGACCGGTACAACTATGTCTGGAAGACCGAAAAAGGATGGTCAAACACCTGCAGGCAACTGACGGTACGCCTGAGTGATAGCACGGATCATACGGCACTGTTTCAGTTTATCCGATAGGAGCGCTGTATCTGCGCCGTCATCGTAATGGCGTTTCCGGCGCGCTGCCTTGAAGGAACGAACTCGGATGAGGAGAAAAAAATGCCAACTATAAGAACACAATGCACCTTCCATCCGCCGGCTGAGCGTGCCGACGACCTGGCGGATAAACAGGCGCGCCTGGCCGCCCAGGCGCCGGTCGAGCGCCGCGCCGCGGCCCAGGCACCCGCCACCGAGCCGCAGGCGGTGGGCGCGCTGCTCGACGCGCTCGCCAGCGAGCTGGCGGTCGCGGTCAGGACCGCACTGCTTGCTGCGCTATTCAAGATCAGCACCGCAGCCCGACTCACACTAACCTGCCTCTCACGAGCCGAGGCAGTTTAGTCCTGGCACATGTTGCATGGATCAGCGGAGGACGTTTGCAAGACTGGACATTGAAAAACGAAGTGTTTGTGACATAAGAAAATCCCCCATTCGAGAATTTTTTCCTAATATCGACGGCGAAGGTAGCGCTGGAACTTTAATGAGAGATTTCTCGAGGGGCCAGACTACACTCACACATAAAATATAATGCGCCGAGTGAACTGAACCTGAAAAATTCGCTCAAATTTCTCGGTTCAGTTCACGGTTTAGCTCAAGTAGGCTTAATCAAAATAAGATTTCCTTAAGGAAATATTACTCCCACTCGATCGTCGCCGGCGGCTTACCCGAAATGTCATACACCACCCGGTTAATCCCCCGCACCTCATTAATGATCCGGTTCGACACCTTGCCCAGCAGGCTATGCGGCAGATGCGCCCACTGCGCCGTCATGAAGTCCAGGGTCTGCACCGCACGCAGCGCCACCACGTACTCATAAGTCCGCCCATCGCCCATCACCCCCACCGACTTCACCGGCAGGAACACGGCAAACGCCTGGCTGGTCGCTTCATACCAATTCACCGGCGCCTTGCCCGCATCGATGCCCGGCACGTGCGGTACCTCGAACGGCGTCTTGCGCAGTTCTTCGATGAAGATCGCATCCGCCTCGCGCAGCAGGTCGGCGAATTCCTTCTTCACCTCGCCCAGGATACGCACGCCCAGGCCCGGACCCGGGAACGGGTGACGGTAGACCATGTCATGCGGCAGCCCCAGCGCGATGCCCAGCTTGCGCACTTCATCCTTGAACAGCTCGCGCAGCGGCTCGAGCAGCTTCAGGTTCAGGGTTTCCGGCAGGCCGCCCACGTTGTGGTGGCTCTTGATGGTCTGGCCCTTCTTGCCCTTGCCGGCCGATTCGATCACGTCCGGATAGATGGTGCCCTGCGCCAGCCACCTGGCGCTGGTCAGCTGCTTGGCCTGTTCCTGGAACACTTCGACGAACTCGCGGCCGATGATCTTGCGCTTCTGCTCAGGATCGCTCACGCCGGCCAAATGACCCATGAACTGATCCTCGGCATCGATGCGCAGCACTTTCACGCCCAGGTTCTTCGCGAACATGTCCATGACCATCTTGCCCTCGTCCTTGCGCAGCAGGCCGTGGTCGACGAACACGCAGGTCAGCTGGTCGCCGATGGCGCGGTGGATCAGCGCGGCGGCCACGCTCGAATCGACGCCGCCCGACAGGCCCAGGATCACTTCATCGGTGCCGACCTGCTCGCGGATCTTGGCGACGGCTTCGCCGATGTAGTCGGGCATGTTCCAGTCCGACTTGCAGCCGCAGATCTCGTGCACGAAACGGCCGATGATGGCTTCGCCCTGCGTGGTGTGGGTCACTTCCGGGTGGAACTGCAGGGCGTAGAAGCGGCGCTCTTCGTCGGCCATGGCCGCGATCGGGCAGCTTTCCGTCGAACCCATCAGCTTGAAGCCTTCCGGCATGTCCAGCACCTTGTCGCCGTGGCTCATCCAGACCTTCAGCATGCCGTGGCCTTCGTCGGTGACGAAGTCGTTGATGCCGTTCAGCAGGGCCGTATGGCCGCGGGCGCGCACTTCGGCGTAGCCGAACTCGCGCACCTTGCCGTTCTCGACCTTGCCGCCCAGCTGGGCCGCCATGGTCTGCATGCCGTAGCAGATGCCCAGCACCGGCACGCCGGCTTCGAACGCAGCCTGCGGCGCGCGCGGCGAATCGCCCTCGAGCGTCGAGTTGTGGCTGCCCGACAGGATGATGCCCGACGCGCCATAGTTGCGAACGAACTCGTCGCTGACGTCGTACGGGAAGACTTCGGAGAACACGCCGGCGTCGCGCACGCGGCGCGCGATCAGCTGGGTAACCTGGGAACCGAAGTCGAGAATGAGGATTTTAGAATGCATGGAGTGCGGTAATGTGAAATGAATTCGGGGCGGGGGCGCGACGCGCGGTCAACACAGCGCCAATGTCACGCGTGGGCAGCGCGGCTGCCCACCCTGCCAATACGAAAAAAGCGGCGCAACCGCGCCGCCTTGGTCCGGTTACTCGGAACGGTAGTTCGGAGCTTCCTTGGTGATCTGCACATCGTGCACGTGCGATTCGCGCATGCCCGCCGAGGTGATCTCGACGAACTCGGCCTTCGAGCGCAGCTCGTCGATGGTGGCGCAGCCGCAGTAGCCCATCGACTGGCGCACGCCGCCGATCATCTGGAAGATGATCGCCAGCACGCTGCCCTTGTAGGCGACGCGGCCTTCGATGCCTTCCGGTACGAACTTGTCGGCCTTGGCCGAGGCTTCCTGGAAGTAGCGGTCGGCCGAACCGTCGGCCATCGCGCCCAGGCTGCCCATGCCGCGGTAGGACTTGTAGCTGCGGCCCTGGTACAGGATCACTTCGCCCGGCGCTTCCTCGGTGCCGGCGAACATGCTGCCCATCATGACGGTGTGCGCGCCCGCAGCCAGCGCCTTCGAGATGTCGCCCGAGAAGCGGATGCCGCCGTCGGCGATGCACGGCACGCCGGTGCCTTCGAGCGCTTCGGACACGTTCGAGATCGCGGTGATCTGCGGCACGCCCACGCCGGCGACGATACGGGTGGTGCAGATCGAGCCCGGGCCGATGCCGACCTTGACCGCGTCGGCGCCGGCTTCGACCAGCGCGCGCGCTGCCGCGGCGGTGGCGATGTTGCCGCCGATGACGTCAACGTGCGGGTAGCGTTCCTTGATCCATTTCACGCGGTCCAGGATGCCCTGCGAGTGGCCGTGGGCGGTGTCGACCACCAGCACGTCCACGCCGGCCGCGACCAGCAGTTCGATGCGTTCCTCGTCGCGCTCGCCGACGCCGGTGGCCGCGCCGACCAGCAGCTTGCCCTGCGAATCCTTCGATGCCAGCGGGTGCTCGTGCGACTTCTGGATGTCCTTCACGGTGATCAGGCCGCGCAGCTCGAAATCGTCGTTGACGACCAGCACGCGCTCCAGGCGGTGCTTGTTCATCAGGCGCTTGGCTTCAGCCGTGTCCGCTTCCTCCGTCACGGTCACCAGCTTCTCGCGCGGCGTCATCTTGGCGCGCGCCTCCGCTTCCAGGTCCTCTTCGAAACGCAGGTCGCGGTTGGTGATGATGCCCACCACCTGCTTGCCCTCCACCACCGGGAAACCGCTGATGCCGTGCTGTTGCGACAGAGCCAGCACTTCGCGGATCTTCATCGTCGGCGGGACCGTGATCGGGTCGCGCAGCACGCCGGCTTCGAAACGCTTCACACGCGCCACCTCGCGGGCCTGGTCGGCCGGACGCAGGTTCTTGTGGATGATGCCGATGCCGCCCTCCTGCGCCATCGCGATCGCCAGGCGCGATTCGGTGACGGTATCCATTGCAGCGGACAGCAGCGGAATGTTCAGCGTGATATTCCGGGTCAGCTTGGTGCGCAGGGAGGTTTGGGCCGGGAGAACGTTGGAGTAGGCCGGGACGAGCAGCACGTCATCGAAGGTGAGTGCTTTTTGGAGGAGACGCATAGTATTTCCTATAGGCGCAAAAGTGAATTATACAGAAACTCTAAAATTTCGTCGCCAGCCAGCCTGAATTTTTTGCGGCTGAGTAAGTTTTAGAATTGACATCCGCCTGCGGCCATGGCGAAATCGGGTAGTTCACTCAGGAAATAATTCATGCACCCGCTCCCTCTTCTTCGCCTTCTCGGCGCGACCGCCCTGCTGTGCGCCACCACCCTGGCCCACGCCCAGTACGTCTGGATCGACGCCGGCGGCAGCCGGCAATATTCCGACCGCCCGCCTCCGCCCGGCACGCCGGCGCACAAGATCCTGAAGTCGCCCGGACGCCAGGTGCCGCCGCTGCTGCCGGCCGCGCAGGGCGAAGCGCCGGCGGCTGGCGCCCCCGCCGCCGGTACGCCGGCCGAACCCAGGCGCCCGGCCGGCGTGGCCGAACAGGAGACCGCCTACCGCGAGCGGGTCAAGCAGCGTGCGGAACAGGAGCGCAAGGAAGCCGAAGAGACGCAGCGCAAGCGCGACCTGGCCCAGGGCTGCGCAGCGGCGCGCGAAGCCCACGCGAGCCTGGGCTCCGGAATGCGCATCGCGCGCGTCGATGCCAGGGGCGAGCGCGGCTATGTGTCGGAAGAGGAAAAGGCCGCGCGCGCCCTCGAGGCGCAGCGCGCGCTGCAGGCCTGCCGCTAGGTGCTGGCGCGCGGCGCGGCGCCGGCCGCTTCCTTCTTGGCGGCGCGCTTGCGGCGCGAATCCTTGGGATCGGCCACCAGCGGACGGTAGATCTCGATGCGGTCGCGCTCGCGCAGCACCGTGTCGAGGTCTTTTTTCTTGGCGTAGATGCCCACCGGCTGGGTGGTCAGGTTGATGTCCGGGAAGGCTTCCAGCACCCCGCTCTGCTCGATGGCCTCGCCGATGGTGGTGCCCGCCGCGACCTGCATCGGCCGCAGCCATTCGCGCTCCGGCAAGGCATAGCAGACATAGACCTGGACCAGCTCAGTCATAGATCGCCTCGGCGCGCTTGCAGAAGGAGTCGACCATGCTGTTGGCGATCATGCCGAACACCGGGCCGATGATCTGTTCCAGGATGATGCTGGAGAACTCGTAGTGCAAATCGAAGTCGATCTTGCAGGCGTCGGCGCGCAGCGGCTTGAAGGTCCAGGTGCCCTCCAGCATCTTGAACGGACCGTCGACCAGGTGCATCTTCATCTGGGTCGGCCGCATGTTATGGTTGGAGGTGGTGAAGCTCTGCTTCACGCCGTGGAAATTAATTTGCAGGCTGGCCACCAGTTTGTCATCCGTGCGTTCGAGCACTTTCACTCCCCCACACCAGGGCAGGAACTTCGGATAATCTTCGACCTTGGCCACGAGGTCGAACATCTGCTCGGCGCTGTAACCGAGGAAAACTGATTTGTGTACTACTGCCATTGGTCAACCGTTTGTTATGATGTTGGTCAAGTTGCATGTGGCGCCTCGAGCGGCGCGATAAGCAGTAGTTTAACCGACACGCGAATTTTCGCTATTTCATGAGTATCGCTGACAATAAAAAAGCATTTTTCGACTACTTCATCGAGGACCGCTACGAAGCCGGGCTGGTGCTGGAAGGTTGGGAAGTCAAGGCCATCCGCGACGGCCGGGTGCAGATCAAGGAAGCCTATGTGCTTGTCCGCAATGGCGAACTGTACCTGTTTGGCGCGCATGTGAGCGCACTGACCACGACCTCGACCTTCAGTCACCCCGAAGCCCTGCGCACCCGCAAGCTGCTGCTGCACCGCGCCGAGATCGACAAGCTGGTCGGCAAGGTGGAGCGCTCCGGCTACACCCTCGTCCCGCTCAACCTGCACTTCAAGAAGGGCCGTGTGAAATGCGAGATCGGCCTGGCCAAGGGCAAGAAGCAGCACGACAAGCGCTCCACCGAGAAGGACCGCGACGCCAAGCGCGAAGTCGCGGCCGCGATGAAGCAGCACCGCCGCTGATCACACCGCGAGCGGCGCCGGCGCGCGATGCGCCGCCGGCGCCGACAGGTCGAGCACCCGGGCGCCGCTGGCCGCGACCAGTGCCGCATCGTGGGTCGAGAACGGGAACAGCCTGCGTCCCGGCTCGCGCCGGATCACGTCCAGCAGAATGGTCCTGGCATCGGCATCGACGCCGTTCATCGCTTCGTCCATCGGCAGCACGCGCGCTTCTTCCATCAGCCCGCTGGCCAGCATGGTCAGGCCGCCTGCGACCGCACCGCCGCGGCGCTGCGGATACTGAGGCGCCAGCAGGCGAAGCTCAGCGCCAGTCCCGCCGCCACGCCGATCGCCAGCTTCAGGGCGCTGCCGAACAGCAGCGGCGCGACCAGGCCCGACACCAGGGCGAAGGACATCATCTGGATGAAGCCGACCATCGACGAGGCCAGGCCGCGGTTGTCCGGGAACAGGCCCATGGCGCGGAGCTGGATCGCCGGCATGGCGACCGCCAGGCCGAAGGTGTAGACGAACAGCGGCGCCACCGCCCACGGCACGGCGGCCGGGAACAGCGCGTTGTAGCCCACGTTCAGGACGGCGGCCAGCGCCATCACGGCATAGCCGATCCACATCATGCGCGCAGGCGGAAGCTTCGAGGCGCGCTTGCCGCCCCAGGCCGAGCCGATCACCATGCCGCCGATCAGGGGGATGAACATCCAGGCGAAGGCGGTTTCCGGCAGGCCGAGGATCTCCATGACGAAGTTGGCGGCCGAACCGATGTACAGCGAGAGGCCGCCGAAGGCCATGCCCACCGCCAGCGACAGCAGCACGAACTGCGGATGGCGCAGCACCATCAGGTAGTTGCGGCCGATCGTCACCGGGTGGAAGACCTGGCGCTTCTCGCGCGGCAGGCTTTCCGGCAGCAGGCGCAGGCACAGCACGATCATCGCCGCGCCGAACAGCGCCAGGAACACGAAGGTCGAACGCCAGCCGAAGGTGACGTGCAGCCAGCCGCCCAGCACCGGCGCGATGGCCGGCGCCAGGCCGAACACCATCATGATGTGCGACATCATCTTCTGCGCCTGGGCGCCGGCGAAGCGGTCCTGCACGATCGCCTGCCCGATCACCGAGCCCGCGCCGGCCGACAGGCCCTGCAGCGCGCGGCAGGCCAGCAGCCAGCCGAAGGTCGGCGCGTAGGCCGCGCCCACCGAGGCCAGCGTGTACACCGCCAGCGCGACCAGGATCACGGGACGGCGTCCGAAGGAGTCGGACAGCGTCCCGTAGAACAGCATCATGAAGGCAAAGCAGAACAGGAACAGGCTCAGGGTCTGCTGCACCGCCACCGACCCGACGCCGAACTCGACCCCGATGGCCGGCATCGACGGGAGGTAGGTATCGATCGCCAGGGCCCCGATCATGCCGAGGCAGGCGAGCATCACGGTTAACAGTTTTTGCATATGCAGTGCTTTCCAAACAAGACCGACACTGCGACACGCAGGCATCCGGGGGACGCGATTTTACTTTATTTCACAGCGCACAATCTCACGGATTGTTGGCGGCCAGGGCGCGCAGCGACTTGCCGAAGCGGTCCGGGCGCGGCATCCAGTTGCCCTGGTAGTCGGCCGACACCAGGATGCGCTCGGCGCGGCCGATCAGTTTTTCGCGCGGCACCAGGCCGATGAAGCGCGAGTCGCCACTGTCGTCGCGGTTATCGCCCAGCATCAGGAACTGGTCGGCCGGAATGCGCACCGGACCGAAGCTGCGCAGCGCCGCCTTCTGCGGCAGCACCTGGATACGCTGGCGCGTGCCGGCGACGGTCTCGTCCATCCGGATCGCGTCCATCTGGCGGCCGCGCACCGCTTCCCGGGTGATCTCGGCGACCTCGTAGCGGGCCTCGGCGCCGTTCACGACCAGGCGGTCGTCGCGCATCTCGATCACGTCGCCCGGCACCGCCAGGATGCGCTTGATCAGGCGTGTTCCGTCGGTCGGCGAGCTGAAGGTCACGACGTCGCCGCGGCCCGGCTCGCCCAGGCGCGCCACGACCACATCGGTCAATGGTATCTTGAGGTCGAAGGCCAGCCGGTTGACGAACACCACGTCGCCCTCCAGCAGGTTGGGCCGCATCGAGGCCGAGGGGATCGGATTCCAGTCGGCCACCGCGGTGCGGAAGACGCCGAACAGGAACATGAACATCAAGAAACCCTTGTTCGCGCGGATGAAGTTTTTCACGGCCTGGCCCTCGTGTGGTGAATGGATGAGATCCTTATACGCCGGCTTCCTTTAACGATGCTTAAACGTTAAGGCACTCGGCGTTACACTCATGTCACGATGTTGTCATTTTCACCTATTAGACTGGCTGCGCGACCACTACGATGCAGACCCATGGATATGAAAAAAGCCAACGAGGCCGAGCTGAAAGCCCCCACGGATGGAGGCGCCTACCTGAATCGGGAACTGTCGCTGCTCGAATTCAACCGCCGCGTGCTGGCGCAGGCCGAAGACCCGTCGCTGCCCCTGCTCGAGCGCCTGCGCTTCCTGAGCATCGTGTGCAGCAACCTCGACGAATTCTTCGAGGTGCGCGTGGCCAGCCTGCTGGCCCAGCACCAGATGGACAGCGCCCATGGCAGCATCCCTGACGGCCTGGCCGCCACCCTCGAACGGGCGAGCGCCGAGTGCCGGCACCTGATCGCGCGCCAGTACCGGCTGTTCAACGACGAGATCTCGCCCAAGCTGTCGGAGCACGGCATCCACCTGCTGCGCCGCAGCGACCGCAACGCGGCGCAGCGCGCCTGGGTCAAGCAGTTCTTCGACCGCGAGGTGCGCCCGCTGCTCACCCCGATCGGCCTCGACCCGGCCCACCCCTTCCCGCGCGTGATCAACAAGAGCCTGAACTTCATCATCGAACTGGCCGGCAAGGACGCCTTCGGGCGCGGCACCGGCATCGCGATCATGAAGGCGCCGCGCGTGCTGCCGCGCGTGATCCGCCTGCCGGACGAACTCTCGGACAAGAAAGGCGCGTCCTACTGCCTGCTGTCCTCCGTCATCCAGGCCCACATGTCCGACCTGTTCACCGGACGCGAAGTGGTGTCCTACTCCCAGTTCCGCGTCACCCGCAACAGCGACCTGTGGGTGGACGAGGAAGAGGTCAAGAACCTGCGCCAGGCGCTGCAGAGCGAACTACACAGCCGCAACTACGGCTTCGCGGTGCGCCTCGAAGTCGCCCACGCCTGTCCGCAGCACCTGTCCGACTTCCTGCTCGACCAGTTCAACATCGACCGCAGCCGCCTGTTCGCGGTCGACGGCCCGGTCAACCTGGGGCGCCTGCTCGAAGTCGTCAACAGCAACAACCAGCCCGAACTCAAGTTTCCTCCCTTCGCGCCGGGCTTCCCGCCCAAGCTCGCCGGTCCCGACATCTTCGGCACCCTGCGCCGCCAGGACGTGCTGCTGCACCACCCGTTCGAATCCTTCCAGCCGGTGATCGACTTCATCCAGTGCGCCTCGCTCGATCCGGCCGTGGCCGCGATCAAGCAGACCATCTACCGCGCCGGGTCGAACTCGGAGCTGGTCGACGCCCTGATCGGCGCCGCGCGGCGCGGCAAGGAAGTGACGGTGATCGTCGAGCTGATGGCGCGCTTCGACGAAGAGGCCAACATCAACTGGGCCGAGAAGCTGGAGCAGGCCGGGGCCCAGGTCGTGTACGGCGTGGTCGGCCTGAAGACCCACGCCAAGATGGCGCTGGTGCTGCGCCGCGAGCAGAACGGCCTGCGCCGCTACGCCCACCTCGGCACCGGCAACTACAACCCGACCACGGCCAAGCACTACACCGACTTCGGCCTGCTCACCGCCGACCCCGACCTGACGGCCGACGTCAACGAAGTGTTCATCCACCTCACCAGCATGACCCGCCCGAAGCAGCTGACCAGCATGTGGCTGGCGCCGTTCTCGCTGCACAAGGAACTGGTGCGCGCGATCCGCGCCGAGGCCGACCTGGCGCGCCAGGGCAAGCCGGGACGCATCATCGGGAAGATGAATTCCCTGACCGACGAATCGGTCATCAAGGCGCTGTACGAGGCGTCCCAGGCAGGCGTGAAGATCGACCTGATCGTGCGCGGCGCCTGCTCGCTGCGTCCGGGCGTGCCGAACATGTCGGAGAACATCAAGGTGCGCTCGATCGTCGGCCGCTTCCTCGAGCACACCCGGGTGTTCTACTTCCGCAACAACCTGAAGCACGACATCTACCTGAGCAGCGCCGACTGGATGAACCGCAACCTGTTCCGCCGGATCGAGGTGGCGTTCCCGATCAGGTCCCCGGCGCTCAAGCGCCGCGTGATGCGCGAAGGCCTGCATCCCTACCTGAAGGACAACGTCAACGCCTGGGAACTCGCCAGCGACGGCCAGTACCGGCGCAGAAAGCCGCGCAACGGCCAGAACGTGGTCAGCGCCCAACAAATACTGATGGACATGCTGGGCGCCGCGAGCGCCCCGTCCAAGGAGAACACGCATGGAACTGATCCTGTGGCGCCACGCTGAGGCGGAACCGGGCGAGCCCGACATCGAGCGCGCGCTGACGTCCAAGGGAAAGCGCCACGCCGCCCGCATGGGCGCGTGGCTCGACCGCACCTTGCCGCGCGACTGCCGGATCCTGACCAGCCCGGCGAAACGCTGCGTCCAGACGGTGCAGGCGCTCGGGCGCCGCTACGAGCTGCGCGAGGAACTGGGCACCGGCTCGAACGCCGAAGCCATCATCCAGGCCTGCGGCTGGCCGGGCCAGCGCCGCCCGGTGCTGGTGGTCGGGCACCAGCCCTTGCTGGGAGAGGTGGCGTCGTCGGTGCTTTGCGGCCGCAAGCAGGACTGGCGCATCCGCAAGGCGGGGGTGTTCTGGATCGAGCACAAGGAGAGCGACGGGATGCCTTACGTCCGCCTGGTGGTGGGGCCGGATTTGATCGGGAAGCTGCGGTAGGGTGGACGGCTTTGCCGTCCACCCTGCTTGATCCCTAGGCGCCCTAGCGCACCTGGAACGGCAAGCCGATCTCGTTCCAGAACCCCTCTTCCTTCTCGAACCACGGCGCCAGGGTCGGATGGCGGGCCAGCAGGTCGCCCGGCAGTTCGATATCGACCCGTCCCTTGATGCGCAGCCTGATCCCCGCCAGGTCGTCATCGGCGCGCGCATGCATGAACACCACGGCCAGGCGCAGCGCCAGCACCGCCTTGGCCAGGTCCATGTCGCCCAGCTCCTCGCGGATCTTGCGCAGGTTGCCCTTCTGTCCCAGCACCAGGGTGCTCATCAGCCGCTGCTCGCGGGTGGTGAAGCCCGCCAGGTCGGCATGCTCGACGAGGTAGGCCCCATGCTTGTGGGCGCCGCTCATCGACACCGCCAGCCCGACCTCGTGCAGCATGCTGCTCCAGGCCAGGTAATGGTGGTGATTGTCGCCCTGCGGCTGCAGCTTTTCGTACAGGCTGGAAGCGATGGCGCAGGTGCGCATCGCGCGCCTGGCGTCGGCGCCGAAGCGCTGGATGAAGGCGCGGATCGCGAAGTCGCGGCGGTCGCGCTGGCTGGCGCGCAGCTCGAGGTCGGACAGCACCCCCAGGCGCAGCCCGGCATTGATGGTGGCAAGGCGCGGAATGCCCAGCTCCTGCATCACGCCGATCAGGACCGTCAGGCCGCCCACCATCACCGGCACCCGCTCGCGCTTCACGCCCGGCAGGCTGAACGCGTCCACGTGCCCCAGTTCGAGCAAGATGTCGCGCAGCGCATACAGGCTGGCCTGCGACACGGCGCCGTCGCCGATCATGTTGCGCGTGATGACTTCATTGATCGCGCGCATCGTGCCGGACGAGCCATAGGCCGCGTCCCAGCCCTGCTCCTTGTACAGCGCGGCGGCGTCCTCGAAGCGGGCGCGCGCGGCGGTGACGGCGGCGTCGAAGCGGTGCGGCAGGATGCGGCCGTCGGCGAAATAGGCCGCGTTCTGCGGATGGGTGCCGATGCCGAAGGATTCGACCAGGTTGATCTCGGGACCGACGCCGGCGATCACCTCGGTCGAGCCGCCGCCGATGTCGACCACCAGGCGGCGTTCGCCGGGACGGTCGATGGCGCGCGAGACGCCCATGTAGATCAGGCGCCCCTCTTCCTCGCCCGAGATGATCTCGATCGGATAGCCGATCGCCTTCTCGGCCAGCGGCAGCAGCACGCCGGCGTTGCGCGCCACGCGCATGGTGTTGGTGGCGACCACGCGCACGGCGTCGAGCGGGTATTCGTCGAGGATCTTGCGGAAGTCTTCGAGGCAGCGGATGGCGGTGCGCATCGACGCCTCGCTCAGCACATTGTCCTCGTCCAGGCCGGCGGCCAGGCGGATCGGGTCGCGCGCGGTGCGCACGATGTGCATGCGCCCGCCGGCCGGCTCGCCGATGTGCAGGCGAAAACTGTTCGATCCGAGGTCCACTGCTGCGTACATGTCGTTCTTTCGATGGAGGTGGTCGATACGCGGACGCAACGAACATGCCCCGCGGCCCCGAGTATACAGGGCGCGGGGCGGTCGGCCAAACACGCTTGCGGGAGACTGCCGCCGCCTCGAACGGCGCGGCGCGGAACGGCTCAGCGGGGCGGCTGGCGGCGCAGGCCGTACCAGCCGCCGACAAGCACCGGAATGCCGAGGGTGACGGCGGACACGGCGTCCCAGATGCCGTCGCCCAGCAGGGCGGAAATCAGGCCGATGGTGGTGAGGACGGCCAGCAGCAGCGGCGCGCCCCAGATCTGCATGGTGGTACGGGTCATGAAGCCTCCTGCTTGCGCGCCAGCGCGGGGATGTCGTGGGATTCGGCGGCGTGGTCGCCGGCTCTTGCCCTGGCCTTCCTGCCGCGCTTGACCCACAGGTACAGGCCGGTGACCAGGATGACGATGGTCGCGAGGTCGAGCATCGCCCACAGGAATTTCATCCACTGGCCGCCATAGTCGCCGAAGTGCAGCGGCTGCGACACCAGCAGCGCGGTCAGGTACCACGGCAGGTCGCGGCTGTCGGTGATCTGGCCGGTTTCGGCGTCGATCAGCACCGGCTTGTATAGGCGCGAGCTGAACGCCTCGTCGCCGCGCATGAAGATGCCGTAGTGGTGGGCGCTGGTGAAGGGCGTGCCGGGGAAGGCCACGAAGCCGACCTTCATGCCCGGCTCGGCCGCCTCGGCGCGCAGGATCGCCTCGTGCATCGACGCCATCCGGGTCGGCGGCGCACTGCCCTCGTAGGGCTTGAGCATCTCGGCGATCTCGGTCATCTGCCAGTACTTGAGCAGCACGTCGGCCCAGGTGTTGATCATGCCGGTGGCGCCGACGACCAGCGCCCAGACCAGGGTGACGATGCCCAGCACGTTGTGGATGTCGAGCCACTTCAGGCGCGCGCTGCGCTCATGGCGCACGGTGCCGAAATCGAGCTTGCGCATGAAGGGCGAATACAGCACCGCGCCGCTGACGATGGCGACGATCAGCAGCAGGCCCATGAGGCCGAGGAACAGCTTGCCGGGCAGGCCGGCGAACATGTCCACATGCAGCCGCAGCATGGTCGACATGAAGACGCCGCCCTCGAAGGCCGGTTCCGCGATGACCCTGGCGGTGCGCGCGTCGACCGCGATCGGCTTGTAGTTCTCGTCGTTCGGGTGGTCGCCCAGGGTGACGTTCCAGATCTCGGGCACGTCCATCTCCTGCGAGATGTACATCGGATTCTTGGTCGGATACAGCGCCTTCGCCGATGCGATGACCTGGTCGATATTACCGCGTGGCATTTCGGTCGCGAGGACCGGCGGCTCGACCTCGGTGCCGAGCAGGTGCCCGATTTCATGGTGGTAGATCAGCGGCAGGCCGGTCAGGCACAGCAGCAGCATGAAGACGGTGCAGACCAGGCTGCTCCACTTGTGGATCCAGCTCCAGCGGCGCAGGGAAACGGGCGACATGGGTAGTGGGTAGAGTAAATTTATTGAATAATAATCGTTCTCATTTACAGAAGCAAGCCTAGCGACTAGAATGACAATCATTCTCGTTCAGAAGAAGAGCAACAAGCATGAAAACGCAACACTACCCCCGTACTCCGCTGGCCATCGCCGCCGCCCTCCTCGTCTCGACCACCGCCCTGGCCCAGGAAGGCGCGGTCGAGCCGATCGCGACCGTGGTCATCAGCGCCTCCGCCGACGCCTCGGCGCAAGGCCTGCCGTCCGCCTATGCCGGCGGCCAGGTCGCGCGCGGCGGCCGTCTCGGCCTGCTCGGCAACGTCGACATCATGGACACCCCGTTCAACGCCACCAACTACACGCATGCCCTGATCCAGGACCAGCAGGCGCGCAGCGTGGCCGACGTGGTGCAGAACGATCCCTCGGTGCGCGTGGCGCGCGGGTTCGGCAACTACCAGGAGCTGTACGTGATCCGCGGCTTTGCCGTGAACTCGGACGACCTCGCGTACAACGGCCTGTATGGGCTGCTGCCGCGCCAGTTCGTGGCTTCCGAGCTGCTGGAGCGGGTCGAAGTGCTGCGCGGCGCCAACAGCTTCGTGAACGGCGCCGCGCCCGGCGGCGGCGGCATCGGCGGCGCCATCAACCTGCTGCCCAAGCGCGCCCCGAACGCGCCGCTGAACCAGGTGACGGTGGGCGTCGAGACCGGCGGCCAGGGCTACCTGGCGGCCGACGTCGGCCGCCGCTTCGGCGAGGAAGGCCGCGGCGGCATCCGCGTCAACGCGGTGCGCCGCGACGGCGACACCGCCGTGGACCGCGAAGGCCGCGAACTGAGCGTGTACTCGGTCGGGCTGGATTACCGCGGCCGCGGCTACCGCCTGTCGGCCGACCTCGGCCACCAGGACCACCAACTGAGCGCGGCGCGTCCCAGCGTGACCCTGGGCGCGGGCGTGCCGATGATCGCCGCGCCCGACAGCGACAGCAACTTCGCCCAGCCCTGGACCGTGTCCGAGGAGCGCGACACCTTCGGCACCCTGCGCGGCGAGATCGACCTGGCGGGCGGCGCGGTGGCCTGGGCGGCGCTCGGCGCGCGCAAGGGCGACGAATTCAACATCCTGTCGGCGCCGACCGTGCTTGCCGCCGACGGCAGCGGCATCATGACGCGCTTCGACAACGCCCGCGAAGACAAGGTGCGCACCGGCGAAGTCGGCGTGCGCGGCGAACTGCGCACCGGCGCGGTCAAGCACACCCTCAGCGCGACCGCCTCGAGCTTCCACTCGGAGTCGAAGAACGCCTACGCGATGAGCAACTTCGCCGGCTTCGCGGCCAACGTCTACCGCCCGGTCGACGTGGCGGCCCCGCCGGCCAGCTTCTTCACCGGCGGCGACATGCGCAACCCCCTCCTGACCAGCAAGACCATCCTGTCGAGCTATGCGATCGCCGACACCCTGTCGTTCGCCGACGACAGGCTGCTGCTCACGGTCGGCGTGCGCCACCAGAAGATCAAGGACTTCGGCTACGACTACACCACCGGCGCCGGGAACTCGGCCTACGAGGAAAGCGAGAACACCCCGCTGGCGGGCATCGTCTACAAGCCGCTGAAGAACGTCTCGGTCTATGCGAACTACAGCGAAGCGCTGCAGCGCGGCCCGGTCGCGTCGGGCGTCGACATCGTCAACGTGGGCGAAGTGTTCGCGCCCTTCGTCTCGCGCCAGCGCGAGATCGGCGTGAAGTTCGACAGCGGCAAGCTGGGCATGACGGCCGCCCTGTTCACCACCTCGCAGCCGACCGCCTTCGTGCAGAACCGCCGCTTCGGCGTGTTCGGCGAGCAGCGCAACCGCGGCCTGGAGCTGTCGGTGTTCGGCACCCCGGCGCGCGGCCTGCGCCTGCTGGGCGGCCTGACCCTGCTCGACGCCGAGCAGCGCCGCACCGCCGGTGGCCTCAACGAGGGCAAGGATGCGATCGGCGTCCCCGACACCCAGTTGAACCTGGGCGCCGAATGGGACGTGCCGGGCGTGCAGGGCCTGTCGCTGAACGCGCGCACCCTGTACACCTCGGGCCAGTATGCCGATGCGGCCAACACCCAGAAGCTGCCGTCGTGGACGCGCCTGGACATCGGCGCCAACTACACCACGCGCATCATGGACCGCGACGTGACGCTGCGCGCGCGCATCGACAACGTCACCGACCGGAACTACTGGGCCTCGGCGGGCGGCTATCCGGGCGCCGGCTACCTGGTGCTGGGCGCTCCGCGCAGCATCGTGGTGTCGGGGTCGGTCGACTTCTAGGTATCCTCGTTCGCGTGGACGGATCCGTCCACGCAGCCCATGGAACCGGAGAGCCCCGGGCTCTTCGGCCATGCGCCCGATGTCTGTTCTTCCCGGCGATGAATCGACCCTTGCACCTTGGGATTTCCGGCCTAAGCTGATTATTGCGAAGCCATCCCGGCCGCGCCGCGCCGCGCCCAAGATCTGCGGTGCGCTGGCAATTCTCGATAATTCCGGAGGGAATGATGACTCATCGCCTGATCTTCAGATGCGCGGCGTTCGTCGGACTGGTATTCGGTGTCATGCTGATGTTCACGCCGGACGCATTGCTGGCCGCATACGGCGGCGCCGAAAGCCTGAACCACGTCGGCCGTTACATGGCCATGCTGTTTGGCGCGGCAGTCACCGGTTTCGCCGTCATGAACTGGGCCGCCAGCAGCGCCCCCGATATCGTTGAGATCCACTACGTCCTGATCGGCAACCTGGTCACCTTTACGCTCGGTTTCGTGATCGCGCTCTACCGCCAGCTGATGGGCGACTCGGTGCCGGATACCGCCTGGTTCAACGTCGCCATCAACCTGGCCTTTGCGGGGCTGTTCTTCTACCTGTACATGTCCAGCCCGGCCGGATACCGGCTCCATTCGACGTCCAGACACGCATAAGGACAGGGCCGCCGCACCAGGCCTGCGCCCTCGTTCGCGGCGAGCTGGCGCGCCGTCTCGCCGCCGATGCCGTCCGAAGCCCCGGTGATGGCGACCACGCGCCTCATCGCTGCGCCTTCACGATCTGCAGGGCGCTGGCGATCACGCTGCTCATGTCGCCCATGTTGGCCGGGACGATCAGCGAGTTGTTGGTCTTGGCCAGCTTCGAGAAGGCGTCGACATAATGCTCGGCCACGCGCAGGCTGACCGCGTCCATGCCGCCCGGCTCGCGGATCGCCGCGCCCACCTGGCGCAGCGCCGAGGCGCTCGCTTCGGCCAGCGCCACGATCGCGTTGGCCTCGCCCTGGGCGCGGTTGATGGCCGCCTGGCGCTCGCCTTCGGAACGGGCGATCGCGGCTTCGCGCTCGCCGCTGGCGATGTTGATCTGTTCCTGGCGCCGTCCTTCGGACGCCGCGATCAGGGCGCGCTTCTCGCGCTCGGCCGTGATCTGGCGCTGAAATCCCCCCTGCATCCGCTGTACTAATTCTGTCCACTATCCGTTCAAGTGTACGCAACAGCACGCCCCTGGATTCGATGACTGACCTTGGTGTTCCGAACCGTTCCGGCGATAATATCTACTCAAGAGACCCTTGTTTCTAGAGTACAACGGCTTACTTGCTCGACCGCGTCGTCCGGAGTACCGCGACGGCATGTGTTCCGTAGCTAGGGAAGCGCTGAATAAATAAGGTTTCCTTCGCGCCGGTGCGACAAACCGGTGCCGGCAGAGACGAGCGCCGAAATCAGCTATTTTTTGCGTCTATTCGACGCTGCCGAGCAGGTTTCGGCGTGTCGCGGCACGCGTTTCCCCATTCAGGACGGAGTTCGGGCGCGAGCGCTCCCAAAGGTACGGCCGGCAAGCACCAGATTGGCAAAGGCAAACAAGGTGAACAGCTGTGCAGTGTTCTTCGCCAGCCCGCGGTACCGTGTCTTCCGATGACGGAACAGGTTCTTCAGCACGTGGAACGGAT
>NZ_KB908109.1 GCF_000382345.1 Massilia niastensis DSM 21313 | reverse complement strand
CTCATCCGACAAGCCGAAGCATTGCTGGGCAATGTACATGCGCAGCATGCGCTCAAGACCGACCGGCGGCCGGCCACGACCATCGCCTTTCGGATAGTACGGCAGCAGCGCCGCAACCAGAGTTGGCCACGGCGTTGCAGCCTCGATCTCTGCAAGGAAACGGTCGCGTCGAGTCAGCTTCTTCTTGCTGGCGTACTCGACATCGGAAAAGCTCATCTGCGTCATCGATTTACTCGGAAATTGGATGCGCTATTGTGACAGCTCAGCAGATTGGCAGACGATTAAATCAGTACTTCCTTAGTGAAGCACAGTAATATTGCGAGGTTGTATCGTGTTCACAAACCAAAAAATCAGGAAGATGGGATACTTTCCGTATATATTCCGGGTGTCGGCACGTATTTCCCCGAAATCGGTGATGACGGCGGTAGTGCATTGGGGTTGGGATGTGGGGCAATGGGGGAAGAAAGGTTGACATTTGCACTGGAGGAGTTCGACGCATTTCTTGCGATTCCTCTGGCGAAGGCAAAAGCGCCAGCGAACGCAATTCAAGAAATTAACATTGCCGTTTTCGGATTCAGTCGTGGCGCGGCACTCGCGCGGGCGTTTGTTAATAAGCTCATGGAGCTTCGCTGTGATCTACGTAATGAGAAATGGGTGTTGCGGAGCGGAGCTTGGCCACTCAGGTTTCGCTTTATTGGTTTGTTCGACACGGTCGCCTCAGTTGGCTTACCCATGAGTTCGAATACTACAGGCTTGCGTGAATCGTACAACGGCGATACGGCCGGCATGATCGTCAAACGCCTGAAAAAGTATCAAGAAACCCGTCCTGAGGCGCTGGCTTTTTTCGCGAATGCGATTCCGGGAGCGGATCCTGCAGCGGGCAATAACCACGGTCATGACGGATGGGGCAAAAGCTTGCAAATCCACGAGACCGTGGAGGAAGTGCGACATTTCATTGCTGCCCATGAGATTCGAAATTCTTTTCCACTGGATAGCGTGAGTATATTGTCGAGCGGTCGATTAATGAAGCCTGGGAATTTTTACGAAACGGTTTATCCTGGCGCACATTCCGACGTTGGTGGCGGTTACGCTTCAGGTGAAGGTGCGAAAAGCTTTACATCGGTAGAATGCTTGAGTCTTATTCCCTTGCTTCATATGTATAATTGCGCTTCGCGTTGTGGTGTTCCAATGTTGGTAGAATGGACGGCTGAGAATAAGAATGATTTTAATGTTGATCCGAAATTGCTTGAAACCTATAACTATTATATGAAAGCCGTTGGATCCTTTGCCAATTTAGGGGAGGGGATTAGCAAATATATGGCATTGTATTATGCTTGGCGTTTTGCGATGATTAAACGGAAATCGGCAGGTGATAGGGCTGAATCCAAGCTAATACAAGCTCAAGATAGTAGTTTCAGACGAAAAGAGGTGATTCTTGACAAGGAGGTCAATGGTCTTGCGATAAAGGAAGCTGTGGCTCAGGTAACGTTGAACGCCCGGACGGCAGTGCAGGAAATGCAAGCATCTGCATCAGAAGGTGAAGTGACGCGAAAAGCACCATCTGTTAGCGATGCGGATGTAGAGAAGGCGCGTCAAGATTACAAAAGTGCGCGTGATGCGCACTTGAGAGCAAAGGCCCGGAAGGATTCCTTTCCGAATATGAAAAACCTTCAGGCAATGCTGGATCTGTACGACAAACAGTTATTGGCCGACGTCCAGGCTATCCGCAACGTATTGCGCGGCGCTTCCGGCAGCCAACGACGGAGCGATCTGAGACCGCATTACAAGATGCTGTTGGAAGCTTACGAGAACGAGTTTGAGAAGAACAATGGTTTAAAGGATGAGAAGATCATCAGTTTTTTCGACAACTATGTCCACGATTCTCTGGCGGGATTCGCCAAGGATGCCACGCTTCCTTCCGACCCACGTGTAGTTTATTTAGGTGGCGACGAAAAATACAGATACGCAAATTTGGAAAAACAAGATCTGTTTATGGGAGACGAGAAGACGATGGCCTGAGGTTTCTTGTCCTTTCAAATGGGACAAGAATGGTCATTGTTGGGTTGCACAAAGCGCCAACCTTTGTGCTTCTTAGCGGTCATGTCATGTTGGCTTGACGCACACTAATTGCTCTGCATGAAACGGCAACTCAATACCGCTTACGCTGACGCCTGCCGGCGCTCGGGGCTCGGCACGAAGTCGGGCATTTGAGAGAGCCGCCCCGCTGCCATGCTGAACTTCTTCGGCGCCACAATCCCTCGTCCAAAATGATGCACTGCGCAATCGCAGTGCAGTCCTTGCACCATCGCGCGGTCCCCCACCGCGCCGCCAAATCCCTTTTCACTCTGTAAACCTCGCTGGCACGAACATTGCGTATCTAGGTCAAGCGCAACGAAGCGCACGAGTGTCCTGCCAATGACGGTAGAGCCCACCAAGACAACGACGTCTACCGAAGCATGAATCCATTCATGTTGGGGTATGCGTCTTTTTTTTTGCCAGACTACATTTGGGATTTGCGATGGAATATCAGAAACTTCAAGCGAAGAGCGCCTTGCCGGTGAGCGCCAACGAGGTGAACGTCACGCGCAGGAAAATCATTCAGGGCGCAGGTCTGGCAGCGGGCGGAAGCCTGTTGAGTCTGGCATCGGGTGGGGTGTGGGCGGCAGGTTCGGACAAGCCCGAAAAAGAAGAAATCAGGATCGGCTTCATTCCGCTGACCGACTGTGCTTCCGTCGTGATGGCATCGGTGCTGGGCTTCGATAAAAAATACGGCGTCAAGTTCGTGTTGAGCAAGGAGGCCTCCTGGGCCGGCGTGCGCGACAAGCTGGCCAATGGCGACCTGGATGCAGCCCATGTGCTGTATGGCCTGCTGTACGGCGTCCAGATGGGGATCGGCGGACAGAAGAAGGACATGGCGGTGCTGATGGGCCTGAACAACAACGGCCAGGCGATCACGCTGTCGAAGCAGCTGTCCGACAAGGGCGCGGTGGATGGCGCGTCGCTGGCCAAGCTGATGCGGACCGAGCGGCGCGAATTCACCTTCGCCCAGACCTTCCCGACCGGCACCCATGCGATGTGGCTGTACTACTGGCTGGCAGCCCACGGCATCGATCCGATGAAGGACGCCAAGGTCATCACCGTACCGCCGCCGCAGATGGTGGCGAACATGCGCGTCGGGAACATGGACGGCTTCTGCGTGGGCGAGCCATGGGGCCACCGCGCCATCATGGACAACGTCGGCATCACCGCCATCACCACGCAGGACATCTGGCGCGACCACCCCGAAAAGGTGCTCGGTTCCACGCTGGAATTCGCCAGGAAGAATCCGAACACCTGCCGCGCCATGATGGCCGCCATCCTCGAGGCCGGCAGATGGATCGATGCGTCGCTGGCCAACAAGAACAAGATGGCCGAGGTCATCGCCAACAAGTCCTACGTCAACACCAGCAAGGACGCCATCGACCAGCGCATCATGGGCCGCTACCAGAATGGCCTGGGCAAGACCTGGGACGACCAGAACTACATGAAGTTCTACAACGATGGCACGGTCAACTTCCCGTACCTGTCGGACGGCATGTGGTTCATGACCCAGCATCGCCGCTGGGGCCTGCTGAAGGACGATCCGGACTACCTGGCCGTGGCCACGGCCGTCAACCAGGTCGACCTGTACAAGGACGCCGCCACCCTGTCCAAGACGCCGATTCCGAAAAGCCCGCTGCGCAGTTCGAAGCTGATGGACGGTACGGTGTGGGATGGCCGGAATCCGAAGGCCTACGCCGCCTCGTTCAAGATCAAGACCTGACCATCATCCCGCCCGAAAAGGAAACGCCATGAGCGCCATGCTGAAATCCGAACGCCACCCACGGCATCCTGCCGTCGCGGCCGTTGTTGCAGTCACTGCAGTCGCCTCCGATACCGTCGCGGCCAAGGCCAGTCCACCGGCGCGCAAGCCGGCGCCCGCGGCCGCGCGCGGCACGTCGCCGTTTGCCACGGCCGTGAAGCTGGTCCTGCCGCCGCTGGCGGGCATTGCGCTCGTGGTGCTGGTCTGGCAGATGATCGCAGCCAATAACACGTCCTTCCCGTCGCCACTGGTGACGCTGCAGGAAGCGCTCAAGCTGTTCGCCGATCCGTTCTACAGCAACAGCCCGAACGACCAGGGCATCGGCTGGAACGTGCTGGCATCCTTGCAGCGCGTGGCGGTGGGCTTCGGGCTGGCCGCGCTGGTCGGCATTCCGCTGGGCTTCATGATCGGCCGGGTGCAGTTCGTCGGCAGCATGTTCGGTCCCATCATCAGCCTGCTCAAGCCGGTGTCGCCGCTGGCCTGGTTGCCGATCGGCCTGCTGGTGTTCAAGTCGGCCAACCCGGCCGCGATCTGGTCCATCTTCATCTGCTCGATCTGGCCGATGATCATCAACACCGCCGTCGGCGTGCAGCGCGTGCCCCAGGACTACATGAACGTGGCGCGGGTGCTGAACCTGTCCGAGTGGAAGGTGTTGACCAAGATCCTGCTGCCGTCGGCACTGCCCTACATCCTGACCGGCGTGCGCCTGGCGATCGGCACCGCCTGGCTGGTGATCGTGGCGGCGGAAATGCTGACCGGCGGCGTGGGCATCGGCTTCTGGGTGTGGGACGAGTGGAACAACCTGAACGTCTCGCACATTATCATCGCCATCGTCGTCATCGGCGTGGTCGGCCTGCTGCTGGAACAGGCGCTGATGGCGCTGGCCCGTGCATTCACCTACGAACAAGTGGCTAACTGAAAGAGGCGCGACCATGGACGACCTGAATCCGAAATTCATCGACATCTCCGGCGTGGAGATGGCGTTCCACACCAAGAAGGGCGTGTTCCAGGCGCTGCGCGGCATCGACCTGGCGGTGCGCAAGGGCGAGTTCATCACCCTGATCGGCCATTCCGGCTGCGGCAAGTCGACGCTGCTCAACCTGATCGCCGGCCTGCTGAAACCCACCGAGGGCGTGCTGCTGTGCGCCAATCGCGAAATCGCCGGACCGGCGCCGGAGCGGGCGGTGGTGTTCCAGAACCACTCGCTGCTGCCATGGCTGACGTGCTACGAGAACATCCACCTCGGCGTGGAGCGCGTATTCGGCCGCACCGAAAGCGGCGCCCAGCTGCGCGAGCGCACCATGGAGGCGCTGGCGCTGGTGGGACTGACCAGCGCCGAAGCCAAGCGCCCGCATGAAATCTCGGGCGGGATGAAGCAGCGCGTCGGCATCGCCCGCGCCCTGGCGATGAAGCCGAAGGTGCTGCTGATGGACGAGCCCTTCGGCGCCCTCGATGCGCTGACCCGCGCCCACCTGCAGGACGAGCTGCTCAAGATCGTCGCCGCCACCAGGTCCACCGTGGTGATGGTCACGCACGACGTGGACGAAGCGGTGTTGCTGTCGGACCGTATCGTCATGCTGACCAACGGCCCGGCCGCCACCATCGGCGAGATCGTCGATGTGCAGCTGGAGCGTCCGCGCGACCGCGTCGCGCTGGCGCAGGATGCGCGCTACACCGAGCACCGCACGGCCGTGCTGGAGTTCCTGTACCGCAAACAGGCGCATCCGGCGACGCAAGCCGCATGAGGGAGGCGACCGGGCCCGGTACCCCGGGTCCGGCTTGCCCCTCATGCATGGGGTGAGTATTTACAAACCTGGAGGGAAAGGGCTGGCCTTGGGTCGCCCTCAGGTACCGTGTTTGGCCGAATAACAACGCCTGTTGTCACAACGCTTTTTCTACGTTTTCCAATGTGCAATAATTTCCCTTTAGCCAGCAGGATTACCTGCTGCGCAACTCTTTCAGGCCCATCCCGCGGCCCACCCATTTCAATTTTTAAGACGGCAACATGGCGACGCTTACCGGCACTTCTTCCACCGATACCTATACCGGCGATCCAGCGGTCCACGATACTGCGGTGATCGACACCGTTTCTCCATTCGCCACATTCAGACTGGATCAGAGTGCAGCAAATCGCTGGACCGTCACCAGTACGCAGGGTGTGGATACCCTGGTCAACGTCGACGCCGTGAAGTTCCTCGACTCGAGCATCGCACTATCGTCACAGCGCCCCTGGTTCAGTACCACCACGTCGTACGGCGTCACCGTCGTACCGACCAAGAGCGGCGGTTACATCGCTTCGAACGGTAGCAGCGCCAGATTCCTGGACGCGAACGGACTTGAAATTGGTCCCGAAATCCCGCTTGCGCTGCGCGGAAACGTACCCGGTAATTCCGCTCCTGTCCTTGCCGCCCTCTCGAGCGGTGGCTTTGTCGGCGTTTCGGGGGCATACAACAGCGCTACCCAACGCTACGAGCTTCTCGCGCAGCGCTTCGACGCCGCCGGCGCCAAAGTCGGTGATGCGATCAAGCTGAGCGACAGTACGCTGAGTTACTCCTACGAGAACGTATCGGCGATCGGCGCTGCCGATGGCGGTTTCCGGGTCGCCTTCGACTTCTATTCGTCCGGCAGCGGTTATACGGCGCCGAAAGTCGTCAGTGTCGATGCGACAGCTACCCAGGTCACTACCCAGGATATCGTAGCGGGGACGTCGGTGAACGGCAGCATGCAGTCCTTCGTCGAGACCGCGGCCTTGCCCGGCGGCGGATTCGTCGCCAGCTTCGTGGCACTGAATAACTATATTCCTGAGCTGTATGTGCAGCGCTTTTCCGCCGGCGGCACGCCAAATGGAGAGCCCATCCGCGTAAGCTCTTCGTACAGCAACAGCGGTGACAGCGCAGCGGTCGCTGTCCTGGGGGACGGCTCGTTTGCAGTGACCTGGCTCGACAAGAGCCGTGTCTTGCAGGTCAAACAGTATGATGCGCAAGGTGTCGCCAAAGGAGAAGATTTTACTTTGGCGCCAAGTAACCAGCAGTTGGGTTACCAGCTCTACAATCCCGAAATTGCTGCACTGGGCGATGGCGGCTATCTGCTGCTGTGGAACGAGCTCGATCCCTATTACCGCACCTATACCGTTCACGGCCAGCGCTTCGATGTCAACGGCGTTCGCGTCGATGATGAGATTACGTTCGCCTGGAGCAGCAATGCGGTGTTGAACGTGCAAGCGACTGCCATTGGCGCAAACGGATACGCATTGTCCGTGCGCGGTTCCACCATGATGCGCTTTGAAGAAGGGCATGACACCCAGATCAATGGGATTCTGACCGGGGACGCCAATCCCAATACCATCGTCTACGCCGGTTTCGATGCGGTCAAGCTGTCCGGCGGCGCAGGCGACGATGTACTCACCGGCAACCGTGGCGCCGATATCCTGATCGGCGGTAGCGGCGCCGACAAGCTCACTGGCGGGCTCGGGAACGACACCTATGTCGCCGATACGCTCGACACCATCGTCGAGGAAGCGGGCGGCGGCACCGACATGGTGCGTATCGCCGGCAACTACACGCTCGGCCGCAACATCGAGGAAGCCTGGCTGCTCGGCAGCGGTGGCTATAGCCTGATCGGCAACAGCAGCGCCAACCACCTGATCGGCAATATCGGGGCCAACACCCTGAACGGCGGCGGCGGCGCGGACCGGATGGAGGGCGGCTCGGGCGACGACACCTATATCGTCGACAACGTCGGCGACCAGGTGCGCGAAGACGCTCCCGGCGGCGTGGACTCCGTCACCAGTTCGGTCAGCCATGTCCTGTCCGACAACGTCGAGAACCTGCGCCTGTCCGGCAGCCAGAACATCAACGCCACCGGCAACGCGCAGAACAACCGCCTGGTCGGAAACAACGGCAACAACCGGCTCGACGGCGGCGCCGGCGAGGACCTGTTGATCGGCGGCGCCGGCAACGACACCTACATGGTCGACGGCCGCGACATCGTCCAGGAAGACGAAGCCGGCGGTACCGACACGGTCCAGGCCAGCGGCAGCACCACCCTGGGCGACAACCTCGAAATCCTGAGCCTCACCGGCACCCTCAACATCGCCGGCACCGGTAACGAACTCGACAACACCATCTACGGCAACAGCGGCAACAACGTGCTCAACGGCATGGAAGGCGTCGATACCGTCAACGGTGGCGACGGCAGCGACACGATCTATGTCGACAACACGGCCGACATCGTGATCGACACCGGCTACAGCGGCACCGACCATGTGAAGGCGACGGCCACCTACCAGATCGGCAGCGGCATCGAAAACCTGACCCTGGTGGGCTCGCTCGCGATCGACGGCAGCGGCAACAGCGCGAACAACCAGATCGTCGGCAACTCGGCCGACAACGTGCTGGTCGGCGGCGGCGGCAGCGACCGCCTGGTAGGCGGCTTCGGCAACGACACGCTGTACGCCAACAACAAGGACGAGCTCTACTGGTACGCCGAGGGCGATGTCCTGCTCGGCGGAGCCGGCAACGACAACTACTATGTCACAGGCGACACCAGCGACGTGGTGGAGCTGGCGAACCAGGGCGCCGACACCGTCTACGCCCTGGTCAACGACAGCTATGCGCTGGGCGCACACCTGGAGAACCTGGTCCTCCTCGGCGGCGACGTCAACGCCACCGGCAACGAGCTTGGCAACAAGCTCACCGGCACCGCCGGGGCGAATACGCTCGACGGCGGCAGCGGCGCCGACCTGATGACCGGCCTGGAAGGCGACGACACCTACGTGGTCGACAGTTCCGCCGACAAGGTCGTGGAACTGGCGCTGGGCGGTATCGACAAGGTCATCAGCGCCATCAGCTACACGCTCGGCGCAGAGCTCGAGAACCTGCAGCTGACCGGCTCGGCAGCCCTGTCGGGCACCGGCAATGCGCTCGACAACCGCATCACCGGCAACCGCGGCGCCAACGTCCTGCTCGCCGGCGACGGCAACGACACCGTGGTGGGCGGCGGCGGCGCCGACCGCATCGACGGCGGCGCAGGCAACGACAATATTTATTCGAGCGGCGCCGAGACCATCGAGGGCGGCCTGGGCCGCGACTCGGTCATCTATGCCAGCGTCGGCGTCGGCGTGAAGCTCGACCTGGCCCTGGGCGGCGCGCAGAACACCACCGGCGCCGGGCCGCAAGTGCTGACCGGCATCGAAAATATCACCGGGTCGGCGACCGGCAGCGACATCCTGGGCGGCAACGAGCTGGCCAACCGCCTGGTTGGCGGCGGCGGCGACGACCAGCTCGACGGCGCCGCGGGCGACGACGTGCTCGACGGAGGCGAAGGCGAAGACTTCCTGACTGGCGGGCTCGGCAACGATCGCCTGGTCGGCGGCGTCGACAGCGATACCGCCAGCTACTTCGGCGCAACCGCCGGCGTCAACGTGAACCTGAACCTGCTGGCGGCCCAGAATACGGTCGGCGCCGGCATCGACACCCTGATCGGCATCGAAAACCTGCTCGGTTCGGACGCCGGCGCCGATTCGCTGGTCGGCGATCTCGAGGACAATATCCTGCGCGGCTATGGCGGCAACGACCGCCTGAACGGCGAGGAAGGCAGCAACCTGCTGGATGGCCGCGATGGCAACGACGTGTTCGTGGCTTACCTGGGCGACGACATCATCGAGGGCGGGGCCGGCATCGACACGGTCGACTACTCGCTGGCGCTGGAAAGCGTGAACGTGATGCTGGCCTCTGGTACCCGCGACAACGCCAACGGCCTCGGCTATTCGGTCAAGCATGACCTGGCGCCGGGTTACGTGCCGGGCGCGACCAGCGTCGCCGGGGTCGCCAGTGGCGGCGGCAACGACAAGCTGTACGACGTCGAAAACGCCACCGGCTCGGCCTTCAACGACCTGCTGGTCGGCGGCGACGGCGCCAACGTGCTCAATGGCATGGGCGGCGCCGACCGCATGATCGGCGGCAACGGCAGCGATGTCTATTATGTCGACAATGCGGGCGACGTCGTCAGCGAAACCACGGCGGGCGCCACGGGCGGCACCGATACCGTCGTCACCAGCGTGACCACCACGCTGGGCGCCAACCTCGAGAACCTGCGCATCACGTCGACGGACAGCGTGAACGGTATCGGCAATACGTTGAACAACACCATCACAGGCGGCGCCGGCGCAAACGTCCTGACCGGCGGCGCCGGCAAGGATTCCTTCGTGTTCAACACCGCGCTCAACGCCAGCGTCGACACCATTACCGACTTCGTGGTCGTGGACGACACCATCCTGCTCGAGAACGCCATTTTCACCAAGCTGGCGGCCGGCGCGCTGAACGCCGGGAACCTGCGCCTTGGCGTGAAGGCGCTGGATGCGGACGACTTCATCGTGTACGACAGCGCGACCGGCGCGCTGAGCTACGACGCCGACGGTTCGGGCGCCGGGGCGGCGGTGCGGATCGCCCTGATCGGCACCGGCAAGGCCCTGACCAGCCTGGATTTCGTCGTCACCTGACCCAGCCGGCCCGGCGTTTCTGGATCCTCGCCCCCTTCGCTTGCAAGCGAAGGGGGTATTTTTTTGCGTATGACTTCGGGGCCGGCAGAAATGGACGCGCAAAACAAAAACGCCAACCCGTGAAGGTTGGCGTTTTCGCTTGTATCTTTGGTAGGCCGTGCGGGATTCGAACCTGCGACCAACGGATTAAAAGTCCGCTGCTCTACCAGCTGAGCTAACGACCCGAAGAGGCAGCATTATAGCCGGTCGTTCCGGTTTTTGCCAGGCTTGCGTGATCATTCGTGCACGCCCCGTGTTCACGACAGCGCCGAGCTCACCTTCAGCACCTCGTCCGCCGTGGTCACGCCCTCGACCACCTTCATGGCCCCGGCGATGCGCAGCGGCGTCATGCCATCCGCGACACTCTGGCGGCGCAAGGCCTGGATGTCACCCGACTCGCCGATCTTCCTGCCGAAGCCTTCGGTCACGCTCAAGAGCTCGTAGATGCCGGTGCGCCCGCGATAGCCGGTCTGCCGGCATTCCGGACAGCCGATCGGCCGATACACGGTCTCCGGTTTCGGGATATTCCACGCCCCGCCGATGCCCTGCCACACATCGTCACTCAATTCGCCGCCCGGCGCCTTGCAGTCGGGGCAGAGCGTCCGCACCAGCCGCTGGGCCATCACGCCGATCAGGGTCGATTCCAGCAGATAATTCGGCACCCCCAGCTCCAGCAGGCGCACCACGGCCGACGGCGCGTCGTTGGTGTGCAGGGTCGAGAACACCAGGTGGCCGGTCAGCGCCGCCTGGATCGCCATCTCCGCGGTCTCCAGGTCGCGGATCTCGCCCACCATGATGATGTCCGGGTCCTGGCGCATCAGCGCGCGCACGCCGTCGGCGAACGACAAGTCGATCCCCGGCTGCACCTGCATCTGGTTGAACGAGGCTTCCACCATCTCGATCGGGTCTTCCACCGTGCAGACGTTCACCTCGGTGGTCGCCAGCGCCTTGAGCGTGGTGTACAGGGTGGTCGTCTTGCCCGAGCCGGTCGGCCCGGTCACCAGGATGATGCCGTGCGGGCGCCTGGTCAGCGCATCCCAGCGCGCCGCATCCTCCGGCGGGAAGCCCAGCTCCGGCAAGGTCTTGACCACGACCTCGGGGTCGAAGATGCGCATCACCAGCTTCTCGCCGAACGCCGTCGGCAAGGTCGACAGGCGCAGCTCGACTTCCTGGCCCGTGTTGGTGCGCGTCTTGATACGCCCATCCTGCGGACGGCGCTTTTCGATCACGTCCATCCGCCCCAGCAGCTTGATGCGCGCCGTCATGGCGATCATCACCGCCGCCGGCACCTGGTACACCTGGTGCAGCACGCCGTCGATGCGGAAGCGGATCACGGCGAATTCGCGCTTGGGCTCCAGGTGGATGTCGGAAGCGCGCTGCTCGAAGGCATAGCTCCACAGCCAGTCGACGATGTTGACGATGTGCTGGTCGTTGGCGTCGAACTGCTTGTTCGACTTGCCCAGTTCGACCAGCTGCTCGAAGTTGTTGCGCATGGCCAGGTCCTGGCCCGTGTTGCGGTTGGCGTCGCGGATCGACTTGGCCAGGCTGAAGAACTGCGAGATGTACTGCGCGATGTCGAGCGGATTGGCCAGCACCAGCTCGATCCTGCGGCGCGACACCTTCGCGATCTCGGCTTCCCATTCGGTCAGCGCCGGATCGGCCGTCGCCACCACCAGGGTGGTCGCCGTCATGTCCACCGGCAGGATGTTGAAGCGCGCCGCGTAGCTGGCCGACATCACGTCCGCCACCCTGGTGAAGTCGATCTTCAGCGGGTCGATGCGGATGAAGGGCAGGCCGACCTTGGCCGCGCACCATTCGGTCAGCACGTCCAGGGTCAGGAGCCGGTGCGGCGGCTGGCTCGACACCAGCTTGCATTGCGCGATCGCGGTCAGCGGGTGCATCGACCCCGCCGCGTTCTTCAGGATGCCCTGGGCCTGCGCGAAGTCGGCCTTGACCTTGTCCTTGGTGACGATGCCGTCGGCGAGCATCCAGGAGAAGATGGATTGCAGGTCGAGCCTGCGCAGGCTGGCGGGTTTGTGGATGGCGGCGTTCACGGTCGGCGTAATGGCTTAGTCCGCGGCCAGGATGCCCTTGACCCAGGACCTGGCGGGCAGCTTGGTGGCGGCGACGATCTGCGCGGCGCGCGCCGCCAGGACGTCCTTGTCGAGTTCGGGGCGGGTGTTGAAGCACAGCGCCACGACGTTCCCGTCGTGGACTTCGGGCAGGCAGATCACGTGCGCGAAAGCGAACTTCATCGCCTTCAGGTTCTTCGCGAAGCTCGGATGGTCGCCGAACAGGTTGACCGTCATGATGCCGTGCGGCGCCAGGGATGCGGCACAGGCCCGGTAGAACTCGGGCGTGTCGAGCACCGGGCCGCGCGCGGTGGCGTCGTACAGGTCGCACTGCAGCACGTCGAAGGCGCCATGGTGGGCCGGGTCCTCGACGAAGTCGAGCGCGTCCATCTCCACTACCTGCAGGCGCCCGTCGCTGTCGGGCAGCTTGAACATCGAGGCGCAGATCGCGATCACCGAGGGATTCAGTTCGACCGCGGTTACCGTCGCCTCGGGGAACTGGCGATAGCAGAACTTGGTCAGCGTGGCCGCGCCCAGGCCCAGCTGGGCGATGGCGCGCGGGGCGTCGATGAACAGCATCCAGGCCATCATCTGCTGCGCGTATTCGAGCTCGGGCCAGTCGGGCTTGCGGATGCGCATGGCGCCCTGCACCCATTCGGTGCCGAAGTGGAGATAGCGGACGCCGTCCTGTTCGGACAGCGTGACGGGCGCGAACTTGGGCTTGCGTGCGGGGCGGCGCGAGGATTCGGCCTGTTCGATGGATTTGCGTTTGATGAGCATAGGGCAGTCTGGTTGAGTCGCCCTATTATCGGGGGTGGGCGCGTTGCGCGCCAGTGGCGCGCAACGCGCAGCGCAAGCACGGCCCCCTGGTAAACGGCGCGTCGGCGACGCGCCGCGCAGATCAATACTGGGAATACTGGGACTGGGAGTAGCCGTCCAGCGGTTCGACCGAGACGCGCAGTCGCACGCGGTTGCCCGGATCGCGGCTCATCAGGGAAGTATAGGTCTGGCCGCGGTATTCATAGGTCACGTCGTAGCCGTTGGTGCGCGATTCGATGGCTTCCACGGTGCGGCACTGGCGCACTGCCTGTTCCTGCACGCCTTGTCCCACGTTGCGGTTCTCGGCGCGGTCGCCGATCATGGCGCCGGCAATCGCACCGGCGGCCGTCGCGGCGACCCTGCCGCTGCCGCTGCCGACCTGGTTGCCGAGCAGGCCGCCGACGACGCCGCCGACGATGCCGCCGCCCGCGCCGCGTTCCTGCTGGACCGGCACCTGGACATATTCAGTGCGGCATTCCTGGCGCGGGGTGCGAATCTGCTCCACGCGCGGCTGTACGCGCACCACACGGCCGAAATCCTCGAAATCGGCAGCCTGCGCCAGGGGCAGGGTAGCCAGGCCGAGGGTCGCGATGATCAGTTTGGCTTGGATGTTCATGTGTGTCCTCATTCTGGTGGGCGCGATGCTGTCGCGGGTTCTACAGGTCTTATGGTAATCCTTTCCCGCTCTGTCCAAGGAGTCTGCATGGCAACAAATTGTAACAGCGACTAAGGGGTTTTCCGCGTACCTACAGAATGGCGGAGGGCTGGCCGGCAGCGCATCTTGATGACATGCAGACATACCGTTTTTTACAAATCCGCTTTCTGTTATCACATTTGGGTTGCTTCCCATACCACAAAAAGGTTACCCTTACACAAAGAGCTTTATTGGCGCGTGGAAACGACATCGGGGGAAGAAGCAGCGGCGGTGCCAAACGTCGTGATGAGTGGCGCCGCAGCGCATGGATACGATATCAGGTCGACTTGAGGAAAAAATGAGTTTGTTGATGAGAGTGCCGCCGAATCTTGTGCAGTCGATCCGCGCTTTCCGCGTTGGTGAGCTGCAACAGGAAGCGGCGCGGCTAGGCCATCACTTTCTGTATGCGCATTGCGCACACACGATGACCAAGCAGCAGGTCTGCGCACGCATCGGCGAGAATTTTCATTTTTCCAAGCCCTGTAGCAAGAATTTCGATGCCTTGCGCACCTGCCTGACCGATACCATCAGCGAAGCCGGCGCCCAGCCGGGCTTCCTCGTCGTGCTGGAACAGTTGCCAAGCGCACAAAAATTCGACAAGGAAGCGCGCGAGAACCTGCTCGACGTGTTCCGCGACGCCGCCGAGTTCTGGGCCGAGAAAAAGGTCCCGTTCCGCGTCTTTTATTCGTTCGCCCTGGCCGCCGGAACGTCCGAATAGCCTGCCGGCCGCGCGGTTGCCGCGTGGCGATACGGTACAATGCGGGCTATGAAAAACATCGTGATCCTCATTTCCGGCCGCGGCAGCAATATGGAAGCGGTCGTGCGCGCGCTTGACGCCGAGCAGTGGCCGGCCCGCATCGCAGCGGTGATCAGCAATAAACCCGAAGCCAAGGGGCTGGAATTCGCGCAGGCGCGCGGCATTCCGACCGCCGTGGTGGCGAACAAGGACTTCGCTTCGCGCGCCGAGTTCGACGCCGCACTGCAGGAAACCATCGACTGTTTCTCGCCCGACCTCGTCGTGCTGGCCGGTTTCATGCGCATCCTCACGGCGCCGTTCGTCGAGCACTACGCCGGCCGCATGCTGAACATCCACCCGTCGCTGCTACCCCTGTTCCCGGGGCTGGGCACGCACCAGCAGGCGATCGACGCCGGCGTCGCGGAACACGGCGCCACCGTGCACTTCGTCACGGCCGAGCTCGATCATGGCCCGGCGGTCGCGCAGGCGCGCGTGCCGGTCCTGCCGGGCGACACCGAGGACACGCTGGCTGCGCGCGTCCTCATCGAAGAACACAAGCTGTACCCGACCGCGGTGCGCCTGTTCGTCGAGGACCGCCTGGTCATCGAAGACGGCAACGTGCGCATCCTCGACCGCGCGGCCGAACCCACCAGTATTTAATTAGGAATTTACATGAGATTGCCACCAGCAATCCTCGCCAAGACCGAAGAAGTCTTGCGCGAGGTTCTGCGCTTTACCGCTCCCGCCGACGTCACCCTGTCGCGCTTTTTCAAGGAAAACCCACGCTTCGGCGGCCGCGAGCGCGGCGCCATTGCCGAAGCCGTGTATGCGGTGCTGCGCAACAAGTCCTTCTTCACCGATTTCGCCGGCGCCGGCAACACGCCCTCGATGCGCCGCCTGGTGCTGCTGGGCATGGCCGAGACCGTCGGCATCGATGCGCTTCCTGGCCTGACCGAAGACGAAACCCACTTCCTGACCCGCATCAAGGAAGTCGACCGCAGCCTGCTGCCGCCGCACATCCGCTCCAGCCTGCCGCAATGGCTGTACGACAAGCTGGTCGCCCAGTTCGGCGAGCAGGAGGCGCAGGACCTGGCCGCCGTGCTGAACACGCCGGCGCCGCTGGACCTGCGCGTGAACTCGATCAAGGCCGACCGCGACGAAGTCATCGCCAGGCTGGCCGAGGCGCCGATCGCCGCCGAGCCGATGCCGTATGCGCCGCTGGGCCTGCGCGTGCTGAAGAAGCCGTCGCTGCAGAACCTGCCGCTGTTCAAGGAAGGCGCGATCGAGGTGCAGGACGAGGGCAGCCAGGTGCTGTCCCAGATCGTCGGCGCGCGCCGCGGCGAAATGGTGGTCGACTTCTGCGCCGGCGCCGGCGGCAAGACCCTGGCGCTGGGCGCGCAGATGCGCAACACCGGCCGCCTGTATGCCTTCGACGTGTCCGAGAAGCGCCTCGCCAAGCTCAAGCCGCGCATGGCGCGCAGCGGGCTGTCGAACGTGCATCCGGTGCTGATCGCGCATGAGCGCGACGCCAAGGTCAAGCGCCTGGCCGGCAAGATCGACCGCGTGCTGGTCGACGCGCCGTGCTCGGGACTGGGCACCCTGCGCCGCAATCCGGACGTCAAGTGGCGCCAGAAGGTGGAAGCCATCGCCGAGATGCAGGAAAAGCAGGCCTCGATCCTGGATGGCGCCGCGCGCCTGCTCAAGAGCGGCGGCCGCCTCGTGTACGCCACCTGCAGCCTGCTGAATGAAGAAAACGATGTGATCGTCGAGCAATTCCTGGCGACCCATCCGGACTTCGAGCTGGTTCCGATGAGCAAGGTGCTGGCCGAGCAGAAGATCCCGCTCGAGATGGACCAGTACCTGAAGCTGCTGCCGCACAAGCACCAGACCGACGGCTTCTTCGCCGCCGTCATGGAGCGCAAGGCCATGGCCAAGGCGGCTCCGGCCGATGAGGCCGTCGAGGCCGACGACGCCGAGGCGTAAGGGCAGGGCATGCCGATTTCGGACCTGCTGGCCGACCTGCTCGGCGATATCCAACGGCCTGCCATCCTGTGGCAGGCGCTTGCCATCATCGCCTGCATCGTCGGCGGCTGGGGCCTGGCGCGGCTGATCCACCGCGCCTGGCTGCACGAGCGCGCCCAGCAGGGCGGCCTGATGGGCTTCGGCGTGGCCAGCTTCGGCCGCGTGCTGCCGCCGCTGCTGATCGTCGCGCTGCTGGCGCTGACCAAGCTGGTCATGGAGCGCTACCAGAGCGTGCACCTGTTGCGGGTCGCGCTGCCGCTGTTCACCTCGCTGGCGGTGATCCGCACTTTCTTCTACCTGCTGCGCCGCATCTTCGCGCGCCACGGTCCCCTGGGCGCTGCGCTGCAGACCTTCGAGCGGGTGTTCGCCCTGATCGTCTGGCTGGGCGTGGCCATGCACCTGACGGGCGTGCTGCCCGATGTGATCAGCTTCCTCGACAAGACCATGCTGCCGATCGGCAAGCACGAAGTCTCGCTCGCAGAGCTGTTGCAGGGCATCGTGTCGATCGTGGTCCTGATGATGCTGGCGCTGTGGGCCGGCGCCGCGCTGGAAGAGCGCCTGATGGGCCTCGAGCGCGTGCACAGCTCGCTGCGCGTGGCGATGGCGCGCGTCAGCCGCGCGGCGCTGATCCTGGTGTCGGTGCTGTTCAGCCTTTCGCTGGCCGGCCTCGACCTGACCGTGCTGTCGGTGTTCGGCGGCGCGCTCGGCGTCGGCCTCGGTCTCGGCATGCAGCGTATCGCGAGTAACTATGTCTCCGGCTTCATCATCCTGCTGGAGCGCAGCCTGACCATTGGCGATCCGATCACGCTCGACAAGTATTCCGGCAAGGTGGCGCGCATCAATACGCGCTACACCGTGTTGCGCAGTACCGACGGCACCCAGACCCTGCTGCCGAACGAGATGCTGATCACCGGCGTGGTGCTGAACCAGTCGGTCACCAACCGCAACACGCGCCTCGTTACCAAGCTGGTCGTGTCCTACGACAGCGACCTGACGACGGTGATGCCCTTGCTCGAAACGCAACCGCAGGGCGTGGCGCGGGTGCTGGAGGAGCCGGTGCCGAACGTGCTGCTGAACGCCTTCGTGGCCGATGGCTACGAGCTCGAAGTGGGCTTCTGGATCGGCGATCCGGAAAACGGGGGCGGCGGTCCGATTTCCGAGGTCAACAGGAAGATTTACGACCTGGTGCATGCGGGCGTGATCAAACTTGGTCATCCTGCCATTGATACCAGGCTCCTCGATGCCCATATAGCATCTGCTGTGGCGCGCAGTCCTCACCCCGACACAAATTAAGGCAGGCAATTCGTGCTTCGTGTCATGAGAAGCGCGTAAAATGCTGGGGTTACGCATGCGCCATACCTATTGCGCGTCGGACAAGACCCCACTTTGGAGCCTGAATGAATTTTTCTAGCGACATCCTGCACCCTGTGCTGGAGTTCCTTTCGACTGGCCTGCTGGACTTTTCCGGCTGGCAAGTCGCGCTGTATACGCTGATCGTCACCCATATCACGATCGCGAGCGTCACGATCTACCTGCACCGTCACCAGGCGCATCGTGCGCTGGACCTGCACGCCATTCCGAGCCACTTTTTCCGCTTCTGGCTGTGGCTGACCACGGGCCAGGTCACCAAGGAATGGGCGTCGATCCACCGCAAGCACCACGCCAAGTGCGACACCGCGGAAGATCCGCACAGCCCGCAGACCCGCGGCATCCGCAAGGTGCTGCTGGAAGGCGCCGAGCTGTACCGCGCCGAATCCAAGGTCAAGGAAACGATGGACAAGTATGGCCATGGCACGCCGGACGACTGGATCGAGCGCCATGTCTACACGGGCCGCAGCACGGCCGGCGTGATCTCGCTGCTGTTCATCAACGTTGCCCTGTTCGGCGTGCTCGGCCTGACCGTCTGGGCCATCCAGATGATGTGGATCCCGATCACCGCCGCCGGCATCATCAACGGTCTCGGCCACTGGTGGGGCTACCGCAACTACGACTGCAACGATGCGGCGACCAACATCTTTCCTTTCGGTATCCTGATCGGCGGCGAAGAGCTGCACAACAACCACCACACCTATGCGACCTCGGCCAAGCTGTCGAGCAAGTGGTACGAGATCGACGTGGGCTGGGGCTATATCCGCATGCTCGAGATGCTGGGCCTGGCGAAGGTGAAGAAAGTGGCGCCGGAGCCGAAGTTCGCCAAGGACAAGCAGGTTGCCGACTTCGACACCCTGCAGTCGGTGATCGCCAACCGCTACGACGTGATGGCCAAGTACGCCAAGTCGGTGCGCCGCGCCTTCCATGAAGAACTGGAGCACCTGAAGCACAAGGCCGAGCTGGAAGCGCGCTTCCTGAAGAGCTCGCGCAAGCTGCTGCAGCGCGAGCCGGCCAAGCTGGAATCCTCGCAACAGCAGCAACTGGTCGAGCTGTTCCAGCACAGCAAGGCGCTGGAAACCATGCACCAGATGCGCGTGGAACTGGGCGCGATCTGGGAACGTTCGCACTCGACCCGCGACCAGCTGCTGCACCAGCTGCAGGACTGGTGCAACCGCGCCGAAGCCTCGGGCATCAAGGCGCTGCAGGAATTCTCGATGCGCCTGCGCAGCTACGCCTGATTTCTTCGTGCACCAATGAAAACGGCTCCTTCGGGAGCCGTTTTTTATTCAGGGTCAGGTCTGTCATTCGGACACCGATCACGCACCTTTGATCTATCTCAAAACGCTGGTTTGTTTATTCCCAAAGCGTTAGTTGCTCGGCTTATGTTCGGCTTGCATGAAATATGCAAAGCCGTTTTGAGATTTTGCAAGGATTGTGCGTCCGTGTCCGAATGACAGACCTGACCCTGAACTGACGACTATGGCCGCTTGAGGTAAGTAAGCGCTCGCCATACCCATTCCACCGGACCGTAGCGGAAGCAGGCCAGCCACCAGTGGCTGAACGCGACCTGCAGCGCACACAGCGCCAGCGCCACGCCGACCTGGGCCGCGCGGCCCATGCCCCACAGGCCCAGGCCGTGGCCGTAGAACAGGGAGGCGAACACGAGCGACTGGACCAGGTAGTTGGTCAGCGCCATGCGCCCGAACGGCGCCAGCAGCCGCACCCGCGCCAGCGGACCGCGGCTGTGCAGCATCAGCAGCACGGCCGCCAGGTAGCCGAGCGAGGCCGGCAGGCTGCCCAGCATCAGCAGGCCGTGGGCGAAATCGTAGCCCTGGTCGTCGATCCCGGATGGCCGTCCCGTGGCGATCAGGCCGCTGGCCAGGCCCGCCAGCACGCCGCCCACGATGCCCGCCAGCGCCAGCCGGCGCAACATGGGCAGGTGGGCGCCGGCATGGGCGATCACGGACGAGCGGACGAACCAGACGCCGATCAGGAACACGCCGACCAGCACCACCCCGAATCCCATTTCGTCGCGCATCCGCTCGCCCAGGTGGCGCGTGCGCATGGCCACCGCGTCGGCATGGCTGCCCGTGGTGAGGACCTTGCGCTCCTCGGCGCTGCGGCGCACGCGTTCCCGGTGGCGCAGCCTGCGCGATTCCGCGTCGCTGGCCTCGACGTCTTCGTCGCTGGTGGCCGTGGCGGCGGACAGCGCTCCCGAATGCGGCGCGAAGTAGCGCACCCCGCCCTCGGCGGCGATCAGGCCGAAGCTCAGCACGAAGATGACGATGCCGGCGCGCAGCGGCCGCGCGGATTCCGGCTCGCTGTAGCGCCGCGCCAGCAATGCGAGGATGACCAGCAGGGCGCCCACGACGGTGACGACGTCCACGCCCTCGGTCTTGCCGGTCGCTCCCATGATCAGCGCCGACAGCAGCATCAGGCCGCCCGGGACCAGGAGCGCCAGCGGGAACAGCGAGTGGCCCGGCCTGGGGCGCAGGTAGAGGCCGATGAAGGCGGCGAAGCCGATGGGCATGGCCAGGTGCGCCAGGAAGGGCAGGTCGAACAGGGCCGACAGCCCCATGCAGGCCAGCAGCGCCAGGAACAGTATCCGGGCGCGCGCGAACAGCGTGAGCATGAGCACGATGGCGCCGACCGCGTAGCTGAGCAGGATGTCGCCGCTCCACAGGAAGACGTGGTGCAGCAGGCCGAACACCGCCAGCGCGCCGATGCGGCGCAGGTAGGCCGGCAGGAAGGGGCGGCCGGCCGCGCGTGCGCGTTCGAGCATCAGGGCGAAGCCCATGCCGAACAGCAGCGAAAAGATGGTCCAGAACTTACCGGTGAAGAAGTAGTTGACGACGAAGGCGGTGAGCCAGTCGAGTCCTTCCAGTCCGGCCTGCATGCCGCTGCCGGAGTCGACCACGGGGCGGTTGAAGTATTCGACGTTGACGATGCAGATGCCGACCAGCGCGAAGCCGCGCAGGACGTCCAGGGCGTCGAGCCGCTGGCTGCTGGCGGTGGGGGTGAAGACTGGGGGCGGGGAGGGTGGGCTGCTCATCGTCATCACATGGTAACGGCGCGCTGCCCGAAAACAAAAGAGCCGCCAGTTTGCACAGGCGGCTCTTTTTGGGAAGGCAAGATCGAATTACTTGATCTTGGTTTCCTTGTAGATCACGTGCTTGCGAGCCTTCGGGTCGAATTTGGTGATTTCCATCTTCGCCGGCATCGTGCGCTTGTTCTTGGTGGTGGTGTAGAAGTGACCAGTACCTGCGGTCGATTCCAGCTTGATTTTGTCGCGGCCAGTTTTTGCCATGATAGCTCCCTAATTAAACTTTTTCGCCACGGGCACGCATGTCGGCCAGCACGGCGTCGATGCCGAGCTTATCGATCACGCGCAGACCAGCGTTCGACAGACGCAGGGAGACCCAGCGGTTTTCGGATTCCACGAAGATGCGACGGTTCTGCAGGTTCGGCAGGAAGCGGCGTTTCGTTTTGTTGTTAGCGTGGGAGACGTTGTTACCAACCATCACTCCCTTGCCCGTAACTTGGCAGACACGTGCCATAGTGCACTCCTTAATAATGTTCCAGAACTGGAAAAACGAGAGTATAGCGCGAAAAACGAAGCGGAATCAATCACTTGCGAAAAACAATTGTGTCTTATGCTCGTCTGGATATTTAACAATTCAGGATGAGTGCGACAAGGTCTTTCCAAGTGGCTGTTAAGTGCTTGTTTACGCGCTGGAATTTGCGGTAATGGCGGCGCCTGCCGTTCTCACAGCTGTCCATGCTCCGCAAACGAATGCACCTGGCTCCCCGCCACGACAAAATGGTCGAGCACCCGGATGTCGACCAGCGCCAGCGCCTGCGCCAGCGCCGCCGTCAGGCGCAGATCCGCCTCGCTCGGCTCCGCCATGCCGGACGGGTGGTTGTGCGCCAGGATCACCGCCGCCGCATTGCGCCGCAGCGCCGCCTTGACCACCTCGCGCGGGTACACGCTCGTGTGCGTGAGCGTCCCCCGGAACATCTCGTCGCAATGGATCAGCCGGTTCTTCACATCCAGGAACAGCACCACGAAGGACTCGTGCGCCTGCAGTGCGAACTGGCTGCGCAGGTAGCGCCGCACCGATTCCGGCGAGCACAAGGCCTCGCGCTGGAACTGTTCCGCCACCGCGCGCCGCGCCAGCTCGATCGCCGCCTGGAGCTGCGCATACTTGGCCGGCCCCAGCCCATGCAGCTGGCCGAACTCGGCCGCCTCGGCATGCAATAGCCGGTGCAGCGAGCCGAAATGCGCCAGCATGTCCTGGGCCAGGGTCACCGCGCTCTTGCCGGCCACCCCGACACGCAGGAAAATCGCCAGCAGCTCGATGTCCGACAGCGCCGCCGCCCCCGCCCGCAGCAGCCGCTCGCGTGGACGCTCCTCCTCGGGCCAGTCGCAAATTGCCATGTGTAATCCTCGCCAAAAAGACGCGCTCCAAGGCGCAAGCCCCGCGCCTGGCTTACAATAGCGGATTGCCTGAACAGGTATGCCTGCCACCACAAACGAACATGTCCAACGCTTCCCCCGTCGTCAACGAATCGTCCTACCTGACCCTGCATTACCGGCTGGCCGTGGCCGGCGGTTCCGATATCGTCACCACGTTCAACGGTACGCCCGCCACCCTGCTGCTGGGCCAGGGCCAGCTCGCTCCCTTCCTCGAACAGCGCCTGCTGGGCCTGCCGGAAGGCACGCACCAGACCTTCGAGCTGAGCGCCGCCGAAGCCTTCGGCGAGCGCAATCCCGAACTGATCCAGGCTGTCTCGAAGGCAACCCTGGACGAGAACTCGGTGCCGGGCACCGACTACGCGGTCGGCGAAGTGGTCGAGTTCAACGCGCCCAAGGGCGGCCGCTTCGCCGGCGTGCTGCTGGAAATGCGCGACACCTCGGCCGTGTTCGACTTCAACCACCCGCTGGCCGGCCAGGCGCTGCAATTCGAAGTGAAACTGATTTCGGTTCTGTAAATCCGTCACTCTTACACGACATGGAAAATGAAATCCTGCTAGCCCAGCCGCGCGGTTTCTGCGCCGGCGTGGACCGTGCCATCGAGATCGTCGAGCGCGCCCTGCAACAGTTCGGCGCGCCGATCTACGTGCGCCATGAAATCGTGCACAACGCCTACGTGGTGGAAGACCTGCGCAACAAGGGCGCCATCTTCATCGAGGAACTCGACGATGTCCCGGCCGGCAACACCCTGGTGTTCTCGGCCCACGGCGTCTCGAAGGCGGTGCGCGCCGAAGCCGAGGCGCGCGGCCTGAAGATCTTCGACGCCACCTGCCCGCTGGTGACCAAGGTCCATGTCGAGGTGGCGAAGATGCGCAAGCAGGGCGCCGAGATCGTCATGATCGGCCACGACGGCCACCCGGAAGTCGAAGGCACCATGGGCCAGGCGGAAGAGGGCATGCACCTGGTCGAGACCGTCGAGGATGTCGGCAGGCTGCAGGTGCGCAATCCCGACCTGCTGGCCTACGTGTCGCAGACCACGCTGTCGGTCGACGACACCGCCGAGATCATCGCCGCGCTGAAAAAACGCTTCCCGAACATCATCGAGCCGAAGAAGGGCGACATCTGCTACGCCACCACCAACCGCCAGGAAGCGGTCAAGTTCCTGGCGCCCCAGGTCGAGGTGGTGATCGTGGTCGGCAGCCCGAACAGCTCGAACTCGAACCGCCTGCGCGAAGTGGCCGACAAGATGGGCACGCCCGCCTACATGGTCGACAACGCCGGCAAGATCGACCCAGGCTGGATCGTCGGCAAGAAGCGCATCGGCGTCACCGCCGGCGCCTCGGCCCCGGAAGTGCTGGTGCAGGCCGTGATCGACCGCCTGAAGGAACTGGGTGCGGCCAGCGTGCGCGCGCTCGAGGGCGTCGAGGAACACGTCACTTTCCCGCTGCCGAAAGGGCTGGATGGGGTCCGTAGCGACGCTGTCTGAACTTTATTTTTCCATCTATACAAAACGCCTGGCCACAGTTACCATTTTCCATTGTTAGTTTTCCAAAAGCCAAGCTATGATGATGGCGCTCGGAAACATAGTCGTGGCAACTGTTTTCTAGGAAACAGCTTGCACGGCCGCGGAACACGGTAGCACGGGCACGCCGGCACACGACGCCGGCGGCGCGGCGTTTGTGACATTACGTCAGGCCATGAGCGGCACTTCGGGGACAACCCGAAGTGCCGTTTTTGTTAGATCGGAAAGAGGCAAGCGAAAACGATGGAGACTTTCGTCCAACAGATACTCAACGGGTTGGTGCTGGGCAGTATGTACGCCCTCGTCGCCCTCGGCTACACCATGGTGTACGGGGTGCTCAACCTGATCAACTTCGCCCACGGCGACGTCCTGATGATCGGCGCCATGATCGGCTTGAGCCTCCTGAAGCTCCTCGAGGCCTATGCGCCGGGCCTGCCCGGCTACGCGCAGCTGGCCTTCGCCATCCTCGGCGCGATCCCGGTGACCATGCTGGTCAACATCATCATCGAACGGGTCGCCTACCGGCGCCTGCGCAACGCGCCGCGCCTGGCGCCCCTGATCACCGCGATCGGCGTATCGATCCTGCTGCAGACCTTCGCCATGATGATCTGGGGCCGCAGCCCGATCCCCTTCCCGCAACTGCTGTCGTCCGAACCGATCACGATCGGCGGCGCCCTGATTTCGCAGACCCAGGTGCTGCTGCTGGTGCTGGCGCTGGTCGCGATGGCCGGCCTGGTGCTGCTGGTCGAACGCACCAGGATGGGACGCGCGATGCGCGCCGTGGCCGAGAACCCGCGCGTGGCCGGCCTGATGGGCGTGGATTCGAACCGCGTGATCGTCGCCACCTTCGCCATCGGCGCCGCGCTGGCCGCCGTGGCCGGGGTGATGTGGGGCGCCAACTACGCCACGATCACCTTCACCATGGGCGTGCTGCCGGGCTTGAAGGCCTTCTGCGCGGCGGTGCTGGGCGGGATCGGCAACATCTACGGCGCCATGATCGGCGGCATCCTGCTGGGCATCATCGAAGCGCTCGGCGCCGGCTATATCGGCGACCTGACCGGCGGCTTCCTCGGCAGCCACTACCAGGACATCTTCGCCTTCGTGGTGCTGATCCTGGTCCTGACCCTGCGCCCATCCGGCATCATGGGCGAACGCGTGGCCGACCGCGCCTGACCGAACAAAGGACTACTCCATGGCACTCCTGACTTTCGACGTCCAGCACAAGCCGCGCCAGGCCTACACCAGCATGGCGATCGTGCTCGCGCTGCTGATCGTGTTCCCGTTCTTCGCTGCCCAGTTCGGCAACTCCTGGGTCCGCATCATCGACATCGCGCTGCTGTACATCATGCTGGCGCTGGGCCTGAACATCGTGGTCGGCTTCGCCGGCCTGCTCGACCTCGGCTACATCGCCTTCTTCGCGGTCGGCGCCTACCTGGTCGGCCTGTTCTCGTCGCCGCAGTTCGCGGCCCTGCTCGAATCGGTGATCTATTATTCTCCCGCGCTGGGCGAGGCGCTGGTGGCCTTCTTCGGGCCGGAGATCCAGCAGAACGGCATCCACCTGTCGGTGTGGGCGATCGTGCCGCTGGCGGCCCTCGTCGCGGCGCTGTGCGGCGCGCTGCTCGGCGCCCCGACCCTGAAGCTGCGCGGCGACTACCTGGCCATCGTGACCCTGGGCTTCGGCGAGATCATCCGCATCTTCATGAACAACCTGAACGACCCGATCAACTTCACCAACGGACCGCAGGGCATCAACCTGATCGACCCGATCCGCGTGTTCGGGCTGTCGCTGTCGGGCGAGACGGGCTCGAAGGCCACGGTCTACATCGGCGACTACGGCATGCCGTCGGTGAACGCGTACTACTTCCTGTTCCTGTTCCTGTGCATCGCGACCATCTTCATCACCAGCCGCCTGCAGCATTCGCGCCTGGGCCGCGCCTGGGTCGCGATCCGCGAGGACGAGATCGCCGCCAAGGCGATGGGCATCAACACCCGCAACGTCAAGCTGCTGGCGTTCGCGATGGGCGCCTCCTTCGGCGGCGTGGCCGGCGCGATGTTCGGCGCCTTCCAGGGCTTCGTGTCGCCGGAATCGTTCGCGCTGACCGAGTCGATCGCGGTGCTGGCGATGGTGGTGCTGGGCGGAATCGGCCACATCCCGGGCGTGGTGCTGGGCGGCGTGCTGCTCGCCGCGCTGCCGGAAGTGCTGCGCCACGTGGTCGAGCCGGCCCAGCAGGCCCTGTTCGGCAAGATCCTGATCGAAGCCGAAGTGCTGCGCCAGCTGCTGTACGGCCTGGCGCTGGTGCTGATCATGCTGACCCGTCCGGCCGGCCTGTGGCCGTCGCCGAACAAGGAACACCGTCCGAACGCCGCCCTGGCGCGCGAGGAAGAGGAAGCCGCCACGGCTTGAGGCACAAAGGACTACGATGAGCGACCAGGTTTTATTGAACATCTCCGGCGTCAACAAGCGTTTCGGCGGCCTGCAGGCCCTGACCGACGTCGGCATCAAGATCATGCAGGGCCAGATCTACGGCCTGATCGGCCCGAACGGCGCCGGCAAGACCACCTTCTTCAACGTGATCACGGGCCTGTACCAGCCCGACAGCGGCACTTTCGAACTGGCCGGCAAGCCGTATTCGCCGTCGGCGCCGCATGAAGTGGCGAAGGCGGGCATCGCCCGCACCTTCCAGAACATCCGCCTGTTCGGCGAGATGAGCGCGCTGGAAAACGTGATGGTGGGCCGCCACGTGCGCACCCGCCAGGGCGTGTTCGGCGCGATCTTCCGCCACAAGGCGGCGCGCGACGAAGAAGCGGCGATCCGGGCGCGCGCCCAGGAACTGCTCGACTTCGTCGGCATCGGCCAGTTCGCGCACCGCACTTCCAGGTTCCTGTCCTACGGCGACCAGCGCCGCCTGGAGATCGCGCGCGCGCTCGCGACCGATCCGCAACTGCTGGCGCTGGACGAGCCGGCGGCCGGCATGAACGCCACCGAGAAGCTGGCGCTGCGCGAACTGCTGCTGAAGATCAAGGCCCAGGGCAAGACGGTGCTGCTGATCGAGCACGACGTCAAGCTGATGATGGGCCTGTGCGACCGCATCACCGTGCTCGAATACGGCAAGCAGATCGCCGAGGGACTGCCGGCCGAGATCCAGAAGAACCAGGCCGTGATCGAAGCCTATCTGGGAGGTGCTCACTGATGAGCGAGAACATTCTGAAAGTCGCAGGCCTGAAGGTCGCCTACGGCGGCATCAAGGCGGTCAAGGGCGTCGACCTGGAGGTCAACAAGGGCGAACTGGTGACCCTGATCGGCGCCAACGGCGCCGGCAAGACCACGACCCTGAAGGCGATCACGGGCACGCTCCCGGCGTGCAAGGTCGAGGGCACGATCTCCTACCTCGGAGCGTCGCTGAACGGCACGCAGTCGTTCCGCATGGTCGAGCGCAAGCTGGCCATGGTGCCGGAAGGGCGGGGCGTGTTCACGCGCATGACGATCCATGAAAACCTGCTGATGGGCGCGTATACGCGCGACGACCAGGCGGGGGTCGATGCCGACATCGAGAAGTGGTACGGGGTGTTCCCGCGCCTGAAGGAACGCTCGGCGCAGCTGGCGGGCACCCTGTCGGGCGGCGAGCAGCAGATGCTGGCGATGGCGCGCGCGCTGATGTGCCATCCGACCCTGCTGCTGCTGGACGAGCCGTCGATGGGGCTGTCGCCGATCATGGTGGAGAAGATCTTCGAAGTGATCCGCGAGGTGTCGCAGCAGGGGATCACCATCCTGCTGGTGGAGCAGAACGCCCGGCTGGCGCTGCAGGCGGCGCACCGGGGGTATGTGATGGATTCGGGGGCGATCATCATGACCGGGAATGCGCAGGACATGCTGCACGATCCGCGGGTGCAGGCGGCGTACCTGGGGGAATAGGCAAGGCTGCCGGAGCAGGAGCGCAAGCGTCGCGGGCAGGCGGAGCGGTTCATCCTGCACCGCACCACACAGCATCACACGACGCAACCTCCTGCAGCGCACCAAAAACAAAAAGCCGGAACGCTTTCGCGTTCCGGCTTTTTCATTTGACTCTGACCAACTTAGGCCGCAGCAGCCGTCGTGGCAGCAGTCGCGGCATTGCTAGCCTTGCGAGCATTTTGCGAAAACTGGTTCACAGCAGCGTTCAGGTTCGCTTCGACAGCTTCGACCGCCTGCTTCGAGGTCTTGCTGAACTGCTCGTAGCCTGCGTTGGCGTTGCTGATCGCGGTCTTGACGGCGGCAACAAAGCTCTCCGAACCGGCAGGGGCGTTCTTGCTCACTTCGTCGACCAGCGAGATCACCTTGCGGTTGGCTTCGACGATCTGGCTTTCGGCGGCCTTCGAGAACTCGGCGCCGGCGCCGGTGGCGATCGATGCCAGTTGGCGGCTGTACGCCAGCGCTTTTTCAGCGGCCGGCTGTGCCTGCGAGGCGGTGACCGAGAAGAACTCCTGGGGATCTTTGGCGCCCAGCAGCTGGCGTGCCACGGCCGACGAATCTTCCAGCGTGCTGCGTGCAGTGTTGATGTTCAGTTCGACCAGACGCTCCAAGCCTTCGAAGGTCTTGCTGGTCAGGGACGACAGCAGCGTGAACTGCGATTCCAGGCTGACTTTGGTGGCGTTCGAAAATTGCTCAGGGATTGCAAACATGTGGCTCTCCAATTGGACTACGTTTCGTGGGTTGAAATATTGCTCTTTGAGGGGCAGGTTCTTCGTGAAACTCGACGAAACTCTTTTTTGTGCACCGCAACAGAACCAATTTTCAACCAGTTCGTTGAACGAGTCAAGCCTTTTTGGTGCATTGCACCATCCAGGATACATAAATTTCTTGAATGCATTTAATGCAAGCAATTTCACTTGATCCAGCACAAGGAAAACCGTTTTTTGTACCGGGAAAAATGGTCAGCAGTGGCCATGCTAGACTAGCTGCTTGAGTTCTTGTTCAATGTGTTCCAGCCAGGATCATGCAAACCCGCGCGACCACTTCCTCCGCCACTGCCTGGCTCTCTCCCGTTCCCCTGTTCTTCGTCTTCTTGTGGAGTACAGGTTTCATCGTCGCCAAGCTCGGCCTGCCGTACGCGCCGCCGCTGACCTTCCTGATCCTGCGCTGCCTCGGCGTGCTGGCCGTCATGGTCCCGATCGTGCTGCTCTGGCGCGCGCCCTGGCCGCACGGCCAGATCAGGCATGTGGCGGTCGCCGGCCTGCTGCTGCAGGCGGGCTACCTCGGCGGCGTCTGGGCCGCGATCAAGCTCGGCATGCCGGCCGGCCTGACGGCGCTGATCGTCGGCATGCAGCCGATCCTGACCGCCGCCGCCGCGCCCCTGATCGGCGAGCGGGTGCGCCCGCGCCAGTGGCTGGGACTGCTGCTCGGCCTGGGCGGCGTGGCCCTGGTCGTGGCCGCGAAAATCTCCCTGGTCAACCTGTCGGCCGCGGCGATCGGCCTGTGCGTGTTCGCGCTGTTCTCCATCACCGCCGGCACCATGTACCAGCGGCGCTTCTGCCCGCGCTTCGACCTGCGCACCGGCACCGTGATCCAGTTCGCCGCCACGGTGGCGGCGCTGCTGCCCCTCGCCATCTGGCTCGAGGATCTCGACCCGCTCGTCTCGAGCGTGACCTGGAGCCAGGACTTCCTGATCGCCTTGCTGTGGTCGGTGTTCGCGCTGTCGATCGGCGCGATCTTCCTGCTGTTCAAGCTGATCGGCCGCAGCCAGGCCACCGAAGTCACCAGCCTGCTGTACCTGACCCCGCCGACCACGGCCATCATGGCCTGGCTGCTGTTCGGCGAATCGTTCAACCTGCTCGGACTGGCCGGCATGGCCGTCGCCGTCACGGGCGTGGCCTTCGTGGTCAAGAAATAGGAGATTCCATGATTTCCAGCCCCCAGCAAGAAGCCGTCGACGCGGCCATCGAATCGCGCCGCTCGATCCGCGCCTTCCTCGACAAGGACGTGGCGCGCGAAGACATCGAGCGCATCCTCGAAGTGGCGGCGCGCGCGCCGTCCGGCACCAACACCCAGCCGTGGCGGGTGTATGTCCTGACGGGGCCGGCCCGGAATGCCCTGTCCGATGCGATCCTCGCCACCAATGCCGACCCGGACCAGGCGCGCGCCCACACCGAGGAATACGCCTATTACCCGCGCGAGTGGGTGTCGCCGTATATCGACCGGCGCCGCAAGGTCGGCTGGGACCTGTACAGCCTGCTCGGGCTGACGCGCGAGAACAAGGAGGGAATGGCGGCCCAGCACGCCCGCAACTACGCGTTCTTCGACGCCCCCGTCGGCCTGATCTTCACCATCGACCGCGTCATGGAGCAGGGCTCCTGGCTCGACTACGGCATGTTCCTGCAAAATATCATGGTGGCGGCGCGCGCCCGCGGCCTCGATACCTGCCCGCAGGCGGCCTTCACGCAGTACCACCGGATCATCGCGGCCCAGCTGGGTTTACCCGCCAACGAGATGGTCGTCTGCGGCATGGCGCTGGGCTGGGCCGACCCGGATCGGGTCGAAAATACGCTGGTGACCGAACGCGAGCCGATTACAGGTTTTACCACTTTCCTTGAGCAGGCATAAAGCGGTATCCTGTTGATATCAAACGAAGTTTGATGAAATTGTGTGTTGCTTTTGTGATTATTACTATGCGGAATGCGAGTTGAACGTGCGATTACCCATTGTTCAGGTAAACTTCATTCCGTATCTCATCAGCATCGAAGGGCTTCCAGATGTATAAAATTGCTTTGGCTGCCATTATTTCTTTGCTGTTCTCCTTCGAGCCGGCACAGGCCGCCGGTGCGGGAGAAAGCGCACGGGCCAACAAGGCCCAGGTCGTCAAGAAAAAGCAGAAACGCAAGCCGGTCAGGAAAGCGGTGCGGGCCAAGAAGCGCCAGGACACCGCCAAGGCCATCGCCGCCGACAACCGCCAGCGCATGGTGCGCCGTGTCGCCATGGTGCGCGGCAAGCGCGTGGTCACCTACCAGCCCGTGCGCCGCGCCGCGCCGCCGGTCTTCGTCGACTCGCGCAGCCTGGGCGACGCGGCTGGCCTGAGCGGCACGCCCGATCCGCTGTCGCTGCGCTCGAACGTCGCCTTCGTCCTCGACCAGAACAGCTCCGAAGTCCTGTTCGAGAAAAATGCCAACGTGGCCCTGCCGATCGCCTCGATCACCAAGCTCATGACCGGCCTGGTGGTGACCGCGGCCGGCCAGGACCTGGAAGAGGTGTTGAGCGTCACCGACGCCGATGTCGACCGCCACAAGTACAGCAGCTCGCGCCTGCCGGTGGGGGCGCGCATGACGCGCCGCGAGATGCTGCATATCGCCCTGATGAGCTCGGAAAACCGCGCCGCCTCCGCGCTCGGCCGCAACTACCCGGGCGGCATCGGGGCCTTCGTCGACGCCATGAACGCCAAGGCGCGCGAACTGGGCATGAAAGACACCCATTACGTCGACTCGAGCGGCCTGTCGAGCCGCAACGTGTCGAGCGCGCGCGACCTCGCCAAGCTGGTCGTCGCCGCGCACCAGGTGCCGCTGCTGCGCGAATATTCGACGACGCCGAATTCGATCGTCAGCGCCAGCGGGCGCCCGATGCGCTATGCGAACACGAATTACCTGGTCGCGATGCCGGACTGGAATATCGGTATCCAGAAGACGGGCTTCATCAACGAGGCGGGGCGCTGCCTGGTGATGCAGGCCATGATCCACGGGCGTAACGTGGTCATGGTGTTCCTCGATTCGAAGGGGAAGATGTCGCGGACCGCGGATGCGGGGCGGATGCGGCGCTGGCTGGAAGCGCTGCCGGGGACCTTGGGCGGGCCGTCGAGGGCGGTGCCGACGGTGACCGCGGCGGCGGCGTCGGTCGAGACTTCCGTGCCCTGACCGGCCTGCCGCGGAGTGCGCTCAACGCGGCATTCCGCGTAGCCCAGGCTCAGGCCGCCGGAGCGGGCCGGTATCCCAGGGTCGACGAAATCCGCGCCGCCGTCTGCACCAGGTCTTCCAGCCAGTCTTCCTGCAAGCGGTCGGCCGGCGCCGAGATCGACAGGCCGGCCACCAGCTTGCCGCTGTCGTCGTGGATGCCGGCGGCCATGCAGCGCACGCCCAGCTCCAGCTCCTCGTTGTCGCGCGCATAGCCGCGCGCGCGCACCAGGCTCAGTTCGCGCTCCAGGCGCGCCAGGTCGGTGATCGAATTCTTGGTGTGGCCCGCCAGTCCGGTGCGGGTGGCGTAGGCGCGGATCGCCTTGACGTCGTCCACCGACAGGAACAGCTTGCCGGTCGAGGTCAGGTGCAGCGGGCCGCGGCCGCCGATCGCGCGCACCACCTGCATCCCCGAACGCTCCGAGAACGCGCGGTCGATGTAGACGATCTCGTCGCCCTGGCGCACCGACAGGTTGACCGTCTGCTGGGTCTTGCGGTGCAGGGCGCGCATCGAATCGAGCGCCGCCTCGCGCACCGACAGCCGGCTCTTGACCACGTTCCCCAGTTCCAGCAGCCGCATGCCGAGGCGGTAGGTGCCCGGCTCGACCCGGTCGACGAAGCGGCTGACCACCATGTCGTTCAGGATCCGGTGCGCGGTCGACGGATGCAGGCCCGACACCTTCGACAATTCCTTCAGGCTGACAGGGTCCGAATAGCTGGCCAGCGCGTCGAGCAGCGCCATCATGCGTTCGATCACCTGGATCGAGGTCTTGGCCGGTTCGAGGGTTTCCATTTTCATCATGTGGTTGGTGCAGTGCAGTATTTGTCCCCTTTATACCATGATGTGAAAAGCGGATGCAAACCCCAGGCTTACCGCGCGCAAAGACCGGCCACCATATCGGCGCGCGGCGGGGCATAATAGCAATCCAGAATGATTGTCAATTCAACCTTTTGAGCACGATGGAACAGCCGATCAGCGAATTCAAGACCAAGCGCGGCCTCGACCGCATCATCTCGGCGTGCCGCAACACCTGGGATGGCTTCGCCTGGGCATGGCGCAGCGAAGCGGCGTTCCGCCAGGAGATCTGCGTGATGGCCGTGGCCGTCGTGGTCGCGCTGGCGCTGCCGCTGTCCGGCTTCCAGAAGCTGGCGCTGATCGCCGTGCTGGTGCAGGTGCTCGTCGTCGAACTGATCAACTCGGCCATCGAGGCGGTGGTCGACCGCATCTCGCTCGAGCGCCATCCGCTGTCGAAAGTCGCGAAGGACATGGGCAGCGGCGCCGTCGCGCTGACCCTGCTGATCGCGGTGGCGACCTGGGCCGTCGTTCTGTACAACCGTTTTTTCTAGCCGCCGGATACGTCCTGCGGCAAGCCGGCGGCACGCCTGCCGGCTACCTGTTTGTCCTCAACCATGGAGATGATGATGAGTTTGCGCCTCGGCGATACCGCACCCGATTTTGAACAGGATTCCAGCATCGGCAAGATCCGCTTCCACGAATGGGCAGGCGACTCGTGGGTCGTGCTGTTCTCCCATCCGGCCGATTTCACCCCGGTCTGCACCACCGAGCTGGGCCTGACCGCCAGGCTCAAGCCTGAATTCGAGAAGCGCAATGTCAAGGCGATCGCGCTGTCGGTCGACCCGGTGGACAAGCACAACGAGTGGATCAAGGACATCGAAGAGACCCAGAAGACCGTGGTCGGCTTCCCGATCATCGCCGACGCCGACAGGAAGGTCTCGGAGCTGTACGACATGATCCACCCGGAGCAGTCGCTGACCGCCACCGTGCGCTCGCTGTTCGTGATCGACCCGGCCAAGAAGGTGCGCCTGACCATCACCTACCCGATGAGCACCGGCCGCAACTTCGATGAAGTGCTGCGCGTGATCGACGCGCTGCAGCTGACCGACGGCTACACCGTGGCCACCCCGGGCAACTGGAAGGATGGCGATCCGGTCATCATCCCGCTGACCGTGACGGACCCGGAAGTGATCAGGCAGAAGTACCCGAAAGGCTACGAGTCGCCGCGTCCTTACCTGCGCTTCACGCCGCAGCCGAACAAGTAAGCCGTCCTGGCTTGCGGCAGGGTGGGCGCGGGCGCTAAGCGGGCTCTGCCGCCCTCCCTGCAAGTCAATATAAACCAGTTAAATGTGGCGGCAATGCAACATTTTCCGCTTCATTCATCGAATATCTCCGCATAAGCAAATAAGGAAGCTGTCGTTTGTCAAACGGCAGAGCCGACTTACCCTGTGCGCCACACTGGGAGCACAGCAATGTCGATGACTTATGTAATAGCGGGATTCGCCGTCGGAGTACTGGTCGGGATGACCGGGGTAGGGGGCGGTTCGCTCATGACCCCGCTCCTGACCCTGCTGTTCGGCGTCTCGCCCTCGGTCGCCGTCGGCACCGATCTCGCCTTCGCGTCCATCACCAAGGGCGCCGGCACCATCACTCACCGCTTCAACGGCAATGTCAAGTGGCCGATCGTGGGCCGCCTGTGCCTGGGCGCGCTGCCCGCCGCGGTGGTGGCCGCAATCGGCTTGCGCTATTTCGGCGGCCTGGATGCCGGCATGGGCCAGGTGATCCGCTATTCGATCGCCATCTCGGTCATGCTGACCGTGATCGCGCTGCTGTTCCGCAGCAAGCTGCTGGCCTGGATCAATGCCCACCCGGAGCGCCAGCTCCAGGGCCGCTCGCTGTCCGCCGTCACCATCATTTCCGGCGCCGTGCTCGGCGTGCTGGTCACCGTGTCCTCGATCGGCGCCGGCGCCATCGGCGCCACCCTGCTGGTATTCCTGTATCCGCGCCTGACCCCGTCCGAGGTGGCCGGCACCGACATCGCCTACGCGGTGCCGCTGACCGCCATCGCCGCCCTCGGCCACTGGTGGCTGGGTTCGATCAACTGGATGCTGCTGCTGACCCTGCTGGTCGGTTCCTTGCCTGGCATCACCCTCGGCGCCATGCTGTCGCGCGCCGTGCCGGAACGCTTCCTGCGCGTCCTGCTGGCCACGACCCTGACCGGCGTTGCAGCGAAGCTCGTTCTTTGAGGCTCGCCAAATAGCAGAAACTGTCTATGCAAATGAGGAAAGTTTCGTTTGCTTTATGAATACTGCGTGAGATTATCTTAGCCCGTTAGAAGAATTTGTAATAAGGGCCTCCATGACATCCATCGCACAGCCGCGCCGGGCGCCGAAGCGCAAGAGTCCGGGCCGGGTCATCCCCGGTTTCGGGCTGTCGCTCGGCTTCACGATCTTTTACCTGGCGCTGATCGTCCTGATCCCGCTGTCGGCGGTCTTCCTGAAGACCTTCACCATGAGCTGGGACGCCTTCTGGGGCGCCGTCACCTCCGAGCGCGTGATGGCGTCCTACCGCCTGACCTTCGGCGCCTCGCTGATCGGCGCCTTCATCAACGTGATCTTCGGCGGCATCGTCGCCTGGGTGCTGGTGCGCTACCAGTTCCCCGGCAAGCGCTTCGTCGACGCCCTGGTCGACCTGCCGTTCGCGCTGCCGACCGCGGTGGCCGGCATCACGCTCACCGCGCTGTATTCGCATAACGGCTGGATCGGCCAATACCTGGCCGAGTACGGCATCAAGGTCGCCTTCACGCCGCTGGGCGTGGTGGTGGCGCTGACCTTCATCGGCCTGCCGTTCGTGGTGCGCACGGTGCAGCCGGTGCTCGAGGAAGCCGAGAGAGAGCTCGAGGAAGCCGCCGCCAGCCTGGGCGCCAGCCCGCTCCAGACCTTCGTCCGCGTGGTGCTGCCGACGATCACGCCGGCGCTGCTGACCGGCTTCGCGCTGGCCTTCGCCCGCGCCACCGGCGAATACGGCTCGGTGATCTTCATCGCCGGCAACCTGCCGCTGGTGTCCGAGATCACGCCGCTGTTCATCATTACCAAGCTGGAGCAGTACGACTACACCGGCGCCACCGCGATCGCCGTGGTCATGCTGATCATCTCGTTCATCCTGCTCCTGACGATCAACCTGCTGCAGGCCTGGGCACGCAAACGGGCAGGCAAGAAATGAGCGCGGTCCTCGACAAGATCAATCCGCCGGCGCGTCCGGCCAGTGCGCCGGCGCGCAAGCCGGCGACCAACCTGATGGAGCCGGGCTGGGTGCGCATCACCCTGATCGCGGTGGCGCTGCTGTTCCTGACCCTGTTCCTGTTCGTGCCGCTGGCGGCGGTGTTCACCGAAGCGCTCAAGCGCGGCTGGGCAACCTACGTCGAATCGATCACCGATCCGGACGCGATTTCCGCCATCAAGCTGACCCTGATCGCGGCCGGCATCTCGGTGCCGCTGAACCTGGTGTTCGGCGTGGCCGCCGCCTGGGCCATCGCCAAGTTCGAATTCCGCGGCAAGAGCGTGCTGCTCACCCTGATCGACCTGCCGTTCTCGGTGTCGCCGGTGATCGCGGGCATGATCTACGTGCTGATGTTCGGCGCCGAAGGCTGGTTCGGACCGTGGCTGATGGAGCACGACATCAAGATCCTGTTCGCGGTGCCCGGCATCGTGCTGGCGACGGTGTTCATCACCTTCCCGTTCGTGGCGCGCGAGCTGATCCCGCTGATGCAGCAGCAGGGCACCGAAGAGGAAGAAGCCGCGCTGGTGCTGGGGGCTTCGGGCTGGTCCACCTTCTTCCGCGTCACGCTGCCGAACATCAAGTGGGGCCTGCTGTACGGCGTCATCCTGTGTAACGCCCGCGCCATGGGCGAATTCGGCGCGGTGTCGGTGGTGTCCGGCCACATCCGCGGCGAGACCAACACGATGCCGCTGCAGGTCGAGATCCTGTACAACGAATACAATTTCACGGCCGCGTTCGCGATCGCATCGCTGCTGGCGCTGCTCGCGCTGGTGACACTGGCTGTCAAGTCCTTTATCGAATGGCGTCTGCACCAGGCCCGCAAGGCCTCGACCGACGTCCGCCTTCCGGAGTAGCAGCATGACGATTGAAGTCCAACACATCCGCAAGCAGTTCGGCCAGTTCACCGCGCTGGACGATGTCTCGCTCAAGTTCCCCGACGGCGAGCTGACGGCGCTGCTGGGCCCTTCGGGCTGCGGCAAGACGACCCTGCTGCGCATCATCGCGGGCCTCGAGCATCCGGATTCGGGCGCCGTCCTGCTCGACGGCCAGGATGCCTCGCACCGCCACGTGCGCGAACGCCAGGTCGGCTTCGTGTTCCAGCATTACGCGCTGTTCAAGCACATGACCGTGTTCGAGAACGTCGCCTTCGGCCTGCGCGTCAAGCCGCGCCGCGAACGCCCCTCCGAGCAGCAGATCCGCGACAAGGTGCGCCAGCTGCTGGAGCTGGTGCAGCTGGACTGGATCGCCGACCGCTATCCGCCGCAGCTCTCGGGCGGCCAGCGCCAGCGTATCGCGCTGGCCCGCGCCCTGGCGGTGGAGCCGCGCGTGCTGCTGCTGGACGAGCCGTTCGGCGCCCTGGACGCCAAGGTGCGCAAGGAATTGCGGCGCTGGCTGCGCCGCCTGCACGACGACCTGCACGTGAGCTCGATCTTCGTGACCCACGACCAGGAAGAGGCGCTCGAGGTGGCCGACCAGATCGTCCTGATGAACAAGGGCCGCGTCGAGCAGCAGGGCACGCCGGATGCGGTGTACAACCAGCCGGCTTCGCCCTTCGTCTACGGCTTCCTGGGCAACGTGAACCTGTTCCATGGCCGCGTGCACGAGGGCGTGCTGGCCAGCGGCGACGTGAGCTTCAAGGCGCCCGAGCATGCGGGCGTGCAAAACGGCGCAGGGATCGGCTATGTGCGTCCGCACGACCTCGATGTCGAGCGCTACGCGCCGGGCCTCGAGGGCGTGGTGGCCAAGCTGCGCCGCGCCCATGCGATCGGTCCGCTGGCCCAGCTCGACCTGGAGCGCGCCGACAATGCGCAGCTGATCGAAGCAGTCATGCCGAACGAGCGCTTCGCGCGCCTCGGCCTGAAGGAAGGCGAGACGCTGGTAGTGCGTCCGCGCCGTATCGAAGTGTTCGTGGATCAGGGTGAAGGCATATGAATTTCCAGCAACTGCGTTCCGTGCGCGAGGCGGCCCGCCGCGACTACAACCTGACCGAGGTGGCGAACGCGCTGTTCACCTCGCAGCCCGGCGTGTCGCGCCAGATCCGCGAGCTCGAAGAAGAACTCGGCGTCGAGATCTTCGAGCGCAACGGCAAGCGCCTGACCGGCCTGACCCCGCCCGGCAAGGGCATCCTGCGGATCGTCGAGCGCCTGCTGGTGGAGGCCGAGAACCTGCAGCAGGCCAGCCGCGAGTATTCGGCCCAGGACAGCGGCACCCTGACGGTGGCGGTGACCCACACCCAGGCGCGCTATGCGCTGCCGCAGGTGGTGCAGTCGTTCCGGGCGGCCTTCCCGGGCGTGCGCATCGCCCTGCAACAGAGCGCGCCGGAGCATATCGCGGAGTGGGTCCTGTCGGGCAAGGCCGACATCGGCATCGCGACCGAGGGCCTGTCGGCCTTCCCTGACCTGGTGTCCTTCCCGTGCTACCGCTGGAGCCACCTGGTGGTGGCGCCGGAAGGCCACCCGATCTTCAACAGCGCGACGCCGCTGCGCCTGGAGGACCTGGCCGAGTATCCGCTCATCACCTACGACGTCGGCTTCACCGGCCGCAGCCATATCGATGCCGCATTCATCGAGGCCGGGCTGGCGCCGGACATCGTGCTGACGGCGATGGATTCGGACGTCATCAAGCAGTACGTGAGCCTGGGACTGGGCGTGGGGATCGTGGCCTCGATGGCCTTCGACCACGGCCGCGACAAGGGGCTGCGGGCGATCGAGGTATCGCACCTGTTCGCGCAGAACGTGACCAGGCTGGCGGTGCGCCGCGGGTCCTACCTGCGGGCGTATGCGTATCACTTCATCGAGCGCTTCGCCCAGGGCTACACGCGGGCGGATATCGAGAAGGCCTTGCAGGCGGCGGAGTGAGCTTAATCGGCAGGGTGGGCGGGTCTTCCCGCCCACGCGGAGATGGTCAGCCCTTGAGCGCCTTCGCACACTCCTTCACCAGCGCCGGCCCCGCATAGATCAGCCCACTGTAAAGCTGCACCAGCTTCGCCCCCGCCGCGATCTTGGCGCGCGCATCCTGCCCGCGCATGATCCCGCCCACGCCGATGATCGGCACCTCATCCCCCAGCTCGGTCTTGAGCGCCCGGATCACGATGTTCGACAGCTCGAACACCGGCGCCCCCGACAGCCCGCCCGTTTCCTCCGCATGCGACAGGCCCCGGACGCTGTCGCGGCTCAGCGTGGTGTTGGTGGCGATCACGCCATCGATCTTGTGGCGCAGCAGGGCGCCCGCGATGTTGCGGATCTGGTCGCCGTCGATGTCCGGTGCGATCTTCAGCGCCAGCGGCACGTAGCGGCCGTGCTGGTCGGCCAGGCGCGCCTGTTCGTCCTTCAGCTGGGCCAGCAGCGCATCCAGTTCCGACGCGCTCTGCAGCTGGCGCAGGTTCTTGGTGTTCGGCGACGAGATGTTGACCGTCACATAGCTGGCGTACGGATACACCTTGCGCAGGCAGTGCAGGTAGTCGTCGGCCGCGCGCTCGATCGGGGTGTCGGCGTTCTTGCCGATGTTCAGGCCCAGCACGCCCTGCTTGTCCTGGTAGAAGCGCGAGGCCTGCACGTTGGCGACGAAGGCGTCCACCCCGCCATTGTTGAAGCCCATGCGGTTGATGATCCCGCGCGCGCGCGGCAGGCGGAAGATGCGCGGCTTCGGGTTGCCCATCTGGCCGCGCGGCGTCACGGTGCCGATCTCGATCGAGCCGAAGCCGAGCGCGGCCAGGCCGTCGATGTAGGCGCCATCCTTGTCGAGGCCGGCGGCCAGGCCGACCGGGTTCGGGAAAGTGATGCCCATCACGGTGCGCGGATCGGGTGCGGGCTTGCCGACGACCCCGGTCAGGCCGAGCTGCGCGGCGCGGCGCAGGGCGGGCAGGGTCAGGTTGTGGGCCGTTTCGGGGTCGAGCGTGAACAGCAGGGGGCGGGCGAGGGTATACAGGAGTTTGTCGGACATGGGGCACTCGGAGGTTATTTCGCCGCCATTTTACAGTGCCGGACCGGCAAGCTCGTCGAATGTCCCCGCCGGCGGCCCGCTCAGCGGTTCAATACCCCCCAGACGCCGTTCATGCGCGCCTCGAGGGGGCGGAAATTGATCTTGTACGCCATCTTCGGGCTCTGCTCGATCCAGTAGCCCAGGTAGACATAAGAGAGGCCCAGCTCGCGCGCCTGGTTGACCTGCCACATCACGTTGTAGGTGCCGTAGGATGCGCCCACGACGTCGGGATCGAAGAAGGTGTACACCGACGACAGGCCGTCCGACAGCACGTCGATGATCGATACCATGCGCAGGGTGCCGTTGGGCTCGCGGAACTCGACCAGGCGGGTATTGACGCGGCTTTGCAGCAGGAACTGGGCGTACTGGTCGCGGCTGTCCTGGTCCATGCCGCCGCCCACATGGCGGGTGGTCTGGTAGCGCAGGTAGAGCGCATAGTGCTCGTCCGAGAACGACAGGTTGGCCACCATCGCGACCAGGTCGGCGTGGCGCTTCCAGGCCCGGCGCTGGGTGCGGTTGGGCGCGAAGTCCTCGCACTTGACGCGCACCGGGATGCAGGCCTGGCAGCCGTCGCAATAAGGACGGTAGGTGAAGATGCCGCTGCGGCGAAAACCGTTCTTGACCAGCTCGGAATACACGTCGGCGTTGATCAGGTGCGAAGGTGTCGCAACCTGCGAGCGGGCCTGGCGCGCGTCGAGATAGCTGCACGGATAGGGCGCGGTTGTATAGAACTGCAGCGTGGCAAAGGGCAGGTCATTTAGGTGCGTCATGCAAGACTCTCGAGACGACGTGGTGGACCTATTTTAGCGAAATCCAGTCCGCGTTACCGTTCCCCAGTCAACGGTGCAACAACCTGCCACCGTTCAATGGCGGGTTCGCGGATCGCGGCGCGCAAATGCTCCAGGAAGGCGCTGCGCGGGATCGGCGCGGCGCCCAGCGAGGCCAGGTGGCCGGTCTCCTGCTGGCAATCGATCAGGCGCACGCCATGGCCGCGCAGGAAGCCGACCAGGTAGGCCAGCGCGATCTTGGACGCGTCCGAGACGCGCGCGAACATCGACTCGCCATAGAACATGCGGCCGATGCAGACGCCATAGGCGCCGCCGACCAGCTCGCCGTCCAGCCAGACCTCGGACGAGTGCGCGTAGCCGAGGCGGTGCAGGCCGGTATAGCCGTCGACGATCTCTTCGGAGATCCAGGTGCCCGGTCCGTCGCGGCGCGGCGCGGCGCAGGCGCGCATCACGTCCTCGAAGGCGCTGTCGAAGCGCACGTCCCAGCGCCCGCCGCCCAGCCGGCTGCGCTCGACCCGGCGCAGCGCTTTCCTCAGGCTGTCGCTGACCTTGAAGCGGTCGGTGTACAGCACCATGCGCGGATCGGTGCTCCACCACAGGATGGGCTGGCCTTCCGAGAACCAGGGAAAGATACCGTTCTTGTATGCAAGCAGCAGGCGCTGCGGCGAGAGATCGGCCCCGGCCGCGAGCAGTCCCGGCGCGTCCACGGTCAGCGCCTCGGACACGTCGGGAAACGGCGTATCGGTCTCGAGCCAGGGGATCATGTCAGTCGGGCTCGCGGGGAGCGAGCATGGGGCGGTTGATGTCCCGGCTGTGGAACCCGTAGCTGCCGCCTTCGCGCAGCTTGATCCGGTCGGCGAAGAACAGTTCGAGCGTGGTGCGGATGGTCGGGAAAGCCAGTTCGTCCCACGGGATCTCGGCTTCGGTAAACAGTTTCGCTTCCAGGCTTTCGATGCCGGGTTCGAAGTCGAGGTCGAGCAGGCGCGCCAGGTAGAACATGTGGACCTGGTGGACATGGGCGACGTTCAGCAGGGTGAACAGCTTGCCGAGTTCGACGTTGGCGCCGGCTTCCTCCTCGGTCTCGCGCACCGCGGCCTGGCCGGTGGTTTCCTCGTTTTCCATGAAGCCGGCCGGCAAGGTCCAGTAGCCGTAGCGCGGTTCGATGGCGCGGCGGCACAGCAGGACCTGCACCTTGCCGTCCTGTTCCCAGACCGGGATCGAACCGATGACCATTTTCGGATTTTGGTAATGGATGGTATTGCAGTGCGGACAGACGTAGCGCGGCCGGTTGTCGCCTTCGGGGATGGCCAGCGCGACAGGATGGGCGCACTCGGAGCAGAATTTCATAGGTCAACGAAGTATTGATATTGCCCTTTACTTTACACTGATTGGCCCAGCCATGCCGCCTTTGCGACAGCGGTAAGGCGCCTACGCATGAGCCATTACCTGCTGCAATCGCACATTAGGAGTGGATTGAGATTGCCTAATGATGCGAAGGGGCGTATAATTCATTTCATCAGACGCGGGGTGGAGCAGTCTGGCAGCTCGTCGGGCTCATAACCCGAAGGTCACAGGTTCAAATCCTGTCCCCGCAACCAGATTCCAAGGCCGTTGATTCGCAAGAGTCAGCGGCCTTTTCGTTTTTCCGGCGCGATCCGCACGGCAAACGCGATCCAGCTCAAACTCCGCTCATCCATCGGCAACGCCGGCAAGCCTGCACGGTCGAAGCTGTATTGCTGCGACAAGGGAGGGGCGAACATGATCCATGTCGACGACATCAACGCATCCTGGGGCTGGGTAGGCCTGACGGCGGTCGAAGTCCTGGGCGAAAACGCATTCGGCAACCTCATCATTCGCGACGAAGACGGCCATTACTGGCGCCTGCGGCCGCAGGACCTGTGCTGCGAGCCGGTCGCCAGCAGCCGGGCCGCGCTCGATGCGCTGTCGTATAACCAGGATTTCCTGAACGACTGGTACATGCCCGAAGTGGTGCGCCTGGCCGAAGCGGCGCTGGGACCGCTGACCGAGGGACGCAAGTACTGCCTGAAGATCCCGAGCGCGCTGGGCGGGCACTACGGCAGGGACAACCTGGCGACCGTCCCGCTGGCCGAGCTGATCCGGTTTTCCGGGGAGGGCGCGCAGCAGTTCGACGGCCTGCCGCGCTGGAATTAGCAGGGTGGGCAGGTCCTGCCCACGCGTTCAACATGCGTCAACCGGCTCGTGTCCGAGAACGGAGCCGCAAACAATCACCGCTTGGAGAACATCAGTCCAGTGGACTGATGTCCGAGCTGTCCGCCCTACTCGCCGAGGCTGGCCCACAGGTAGGCGGCGGCCATGGTCCGGTGCGGCGCATAGGCGCGCAAGAGCTGCTCGGCCTGGGCGATACCGGGACGCGCTTCGCCGCCGATCAATTGATGGAAGGCGGTGCGCACGGCCACATCGCCGTGCAGCGAGCAATCCGGGTAGCCATAGCCGCGCAGCAGGGCGTAATTGACGGTCCAGGGACCGATGCCCTTGACGGCGAGCAGCTCGCGGCTGACCTCGGCCGGGTCGCGTTCGCGCTCGAGCGATAGCTTGCCTTCATGCACGAGATGGGCGAGGCGCAACACCGTTTCCGCCTTGGCGCGCGAGAACTTGCGGCTGGTGAGCGCCTCGAGCTCGAGGCGGGCGACATCAGGCGCTTCCGGATAGCACCACAGCCCGCTCGCATGCCGGCGCCCGGCCAGCAGGATCAGGGTGCGGCGCAGCGCGATGGCGAAGTTCAGGTTGATCTGCTGGCCGATGATGGCCCAGGTCAGCGCCTCGAACACGGTCGCCGACTGGACGATGCGCAGGCCGGGCTGGCGCGCCACGACCGGCCCGAGCACGGGGTCGTCGCGCGCGAAATCGGCGAACGCGGCCGGGTCGATGCGCAAGCCCAGCATATTCAGCAGGGCGTCCTGCGCGGCCTCCTGCAGCGCGGGCGTGGCGGGGCCGTCGGCATCGTTGGCGCAATGCGCGGCGCCCGCTGCGAAGTCGATCTCCAGCAGCACCGGCACGCCGCCGAGCAGGACGCCCTTGCGCAGGCCGGCGGCGCCGACCTGTTCGGCCACGCCTTCGGCATCGCGGCCGTGGAAAGCCAGCACGTCCTGGATGCGGTAGCCCTGCGGCAGCGGGATCGTGAGCGCCGTCTTCATCGCTTGCCTTGCACGGCTGCGCGCGCGCGCAGGGAGGAGGGCAGGAAGCCGGTCACCAGCGCCGTGCCGAGCAGGACGATGGCCGAGCCGAGCAGCGTATGCCAGCCGACCACCTCGTGCAGGAACAGCGCGCCCCACAGGATGCCGAACAGCGGGTTCAGGAAGGTGACCGTGAGCGCCGAGGTGGTGCCGACTTCCTCGATCAGCTTGAAGTAGAGGATGTAGGCAATCCCGCTGCACAGCACGCCCAGTGCGAGCACCGCGGCCATGATGCCGGGCGTCGGTTGGCCCGGCGAGGGAAAGAAGGGAATCAGCGGCAGCACCAGCAGCGAGGCGGCCCACATCGAGCCGTGCGCGTTGGCGAAGGGCGGCACGCTTTTCGCCGTCTTCGCGTACTGGCTGGCGATGCTGTAGCTGAAGGCCGCGACCAGGGCGGCGGCCACCGCGACGCCGGCGCCGGGGCGTTCCGACACATGGTCGAAGCCGACCAGCAGGGCCACGCCGCCGGTGCCCAGCAGCAGGCCGAGCGCGGTGCGTCCGCCGACCCGATGGCGCGCCCAGACTGCGCCCACCAGCGCCCCCCACATCGGCGCGGTGGCGTTCAGCACCGACAGCACCGAGGCCGACAGGGTGCGCGCGGCGAAGGCGAACAGCACGAAGGGCAGGGCCGAATTGAACAGGCCCAGGATCAGGTAGTGCTTCCAGTGCCGGCGCAGCGCGAGCGGCGTGCCGCGGCCGCGCCGGTGCAGGAACCAGGCGACCGCCGCCAGGAACAGTGCCGCGAAGGCGACCCGGTATTCGATCAGCACGGCCGGTCCCAGCACGGGCGCGGCGATGCGCATGAAAAGGAAGGATCCGCCCCAGATGGCGGCCAGCGCCACCAGGCGCAGCATGTTGCTTGTATTCATGAAGAGACTGAAAGGGGATGACCCGTGATGGTGGCGGCGCGGGCGGGGCCGCGCCATCCGGTTCTTGCCGTGGAATTCACGCGGCGCGCGCGCACACCCCGGCGGTGGCGGGTTCGACGGCCTTCGAGTGCGGCACCAGCAGGGCTGGCGGCACGCCGTTCTTCACGGCGGTCATCTCGGCCATGATCGAGACCGCGATCTCGGCCGGTGTCTTGCTGCCGATGTACAGGCCGATCGGACCGTGCAGGCGGGCCAGCTGTTCATCGTCCAGGTCGAACAGCTTGAGGCGCTCGCGGCGTTTTTCATTGTTCAGGCGCGAGCCGATCGCGCCGACGTAGAAGGCTTCCGACCTGAGCGCTTCCATCAGCGCCAGGTCGTCGAGCTTGGGATCGTGGGTGAGGGCGACCACGGCGCTGCGGGCGTCGAGCTTCGCTTCGAGCACGAGGTCGTCGGGCATGGCGTGGACCAGTTCCACGCCCTCGACATTCCAGCCGCTGCGGTATTCCTCGCGCGGGTCGCAGACGGTGACGCGGTACTCCATGCCGGCCGCGATCTGGGCCAGGAAGCGCGACAGCGGGCCGGCGCCGATGATGTACAGGCGCCAGCGCGGGCCGTGGATGGTGTGCAGCACGCCGTCCTCGACGCGCTGGACGGCGCCGGCGGCGGCGCGGCCCAGCGCCACGGCGCCGGTCCGCAGGTCGACGCTGCGTTCGACCAGTTCGCCGCCGGCGAGGCGGTCGAGCAGTTCGGGAATGCGGCTGTCGGGCGAAAGCGGCTCGATGGCCAGTTCGATGGTGCCGCCGCAGGGCAGGCCGAAGCGGTGCGCCTCGTCGGCGCTGATGCCGTAGCTGAGCACTTCCGGGTGGGCGAAGTCGATGCCGTTGTTGCGCACCTTGTCGATCAGGTCATCCTCGATGCAGCCGCCGGACACCGAGCCGACCACCTGGCCATCCTCGCATAGGGCGAGCGTCGCGCCGACCGGGCGCGGGCTGGAACCCCAGGTCTTGACCACGGTGACCAGCTGGCAGCGCCGGCCGGCCGCCAGCCAGGCCGCGGAGGTTTTCAGCACTTCGAGATCGATACTGTCCATGGTTCGCGGCCGCGTTGCGCGGTGTCAAGAAATGAGATGATCAATGATACAAAAAAAGGACAAGGTATGTGGGAGTGGTGTGGCGGTATGCGGGAGGGGTGAAGCCTGCGGCTGCCTGGAGGCGCTGCGTCCGTGCTTGCAGGCCTGGGTCCCCGCGCAGGCGGGACCCAGGTTCATCGCTCGGTGTCGGCGCCTCAAGGCACCAGCGGCTTGTTCGCCCGCTGCTTCGCCTTCACGTCCGCCGACGCCTTCTCGATCGCCGCGATGCGCGCCGCCATGCCCGGATGGTTGGCCGTATAGCCATTGAGCACGGTGGCCGGATAGGTCCCCGCCACCCGCTTCCAGAATCCCGACAGGTTGTCGATGCGGTAGCTGGCGCGCGCCAGCAGGTAGGTCGCGAGGTGGTCCGCCGCCGCATCCTGCGCCGCCGGCATGGCCTTGATGCCGCCGCTGCCGATCAGCATCGAGGTGTCCGGCGCGACGCGCATCAGGTTATCGATGATGCTGCCGATGGTCGCCGCGTTGCGCTGGGTCGCCGCATGGCCCAGCATGTTGTGCGCCATCGTGCGGGCCAGCACGAAGGCCAGCTCATCGTCGTTCTGGGTGAAATTCATCATGCCGCGCGTGACCATCACGCGCATCCCGTCGGCATAGGCGTTGACGTTGTCGGTGTTGCCCAGCTCGATGGCGAAGGCGCAGGCGCGGGTCACCGGGATGGTCAGGTCGCGGTTGCTGCCGTTGCGCTCGATGGTCAGCGGCAGGGTCGCCTGCCTGGCCATGATCGGGCCGAACACCGCACCCGCCTGCGACAGGGCGTTCGGACCTTCCGGCAGCGGCTTGCCGCCGGCGGCCACCAGGCCGTCGCCCTGGCGCAGCCCCGCCTTCGCGGCGCCGCTGCCGGCCAGCACATTGGTCACCTGCAGGCGTTCGCCCATGCCGAACACCACATGGGCGGCCTCGTTGTAGTAGCCCGGGTAGGCATGGCGGTTCTTGGCGGTGAAGCCGAGGAGGTTGCGCGCGTGCCTGGTGCACAGTTCCGCATTATCGATCAGGAGCGGCGCCGCGACCCGGTACAGGCGGTCCTGCAGGGTGGCCATCTTCGCCAGGGTGTCGGCGGCCGCCGCCATCTGCGGCGTCAGCTCGGGCTTGCCCGGTTCGGTGACGATGGGGCCTCCCGGCTGGCCGGGCATCTGCAGGATGCCGGGGGTGGTGCAGGCGGACAGCAGTGCGGCGACGGCGACGACCAGCGCCGCAGGGCGCAGGCGATGGATGCGGATCATGGTGCTCCTCACATTGTTATTGTTTGCCGGTGCTGCCGAATCCTCCGGCGCCCCGGTCGCTCGATGCGAACTCCTCCACCACGTTGAAGCCAACCTGCAGCACCGGCACCACGACCAGCTGCGCCAGGCGATCCATCGGCTGCAGGGTAAAGGTGGCGTGGCCGCGGTTCCAGGTCGAGACCATCAGCTGGCCCTGGTAATCGGAGTCGATCAAGCCTACCAGATTGCCGAGAACAATGCCGTTCTTATGGCCGAGTCCACTGCGCGGCAGGATCATGGCCGCATAGCCCGGATCGGCGATGTGGATCGCCAGGCCGGTCGGCACCAGCACGGTCTGTCCCGGCTCGATGGTCAGGGGCGCGTCGAGGCAGGCGCGCAGGTCGAGGCCAGCGCTGCCCGGCGTGCCGTAGGCCGGCAGCAGTTCCTTCATGCGTGGGTCGAGGATCTTGAGGTCGATGTGTTTCATGCTTCTTCTTCAGGTCAAAAGGGAGCGCTGTTCCAGGCGCTTGGCGATTTCGGATACGAGCTGGCGCGCCAGGGTCAGCTTGTCGGCGCGCGGCAGCACGGTGTGGCCGTTCTCGTCGAACACGATGATGGTGTTGTCGTCCTGCCCGAAGGTCTGTGGGCCGATATTACCCACCAGGAGGGGAATGCCCTTGCGCTCGCGCTTGGCGGCGCCGAATTCCATCAGGTTTTCGGATTCGGCGGCGAAGCCCACGCAATACGGCCAGCCGGACAGCGAGGTGGTGCCGGCGACCGAGGCCAGGATGTCGGCGTTCTGCGCGAACTCCAGCTGCGGCGGGGCGCCGCCGTCCTGCTTCTTCAGTTTCTGGTCGCTGGCATTCGCCACGCGCCAGTCGGCCACCGCGGCCACGCCGATGAACACGTGCTGGCCCTCCACCTTCGCCATGACGGCGTCGTGCATCTGCTGGGCGGTCAGGACGTCGACGCGGCGCACGCCGTGCGGCGTGGGCAGCGAGGTCGGCCCGGACACCAGGGTAACGTCGGCGCCGGCTTCGCGCGCCGCGCGCGCCACCGCGTAACCCATCTTGCCGGAGGACAGGTTGGTGATGCCGCGCACCGGGTCGATCGGCTCGAAGGTGGGGCCGGCGGTGATCAATACGCGGCGGCCGGCCAGCACCTTGTGCTGGAACGAGGCGATCAGCTCTTCGACCAGTTCGTCCGGTTCGAGCATGCGGCCGAAGCCGGTCTCGCCGCAGGCCTGGGAGCCGGCGTCCGGGCCGAGGATCTGGATGCCGTCCTCGCGCAGCTGGGCCACGTTGCGGCGGGTGGCCGGGTTTTCCCACATCTCCACGTTCATTGCCGGCGCGACCAGCAGCGACACGTGGCGCGGACGCGCCACGCACAGGGTCGAGAGCAGGTCGTCGCAGGCGCCGTGCGCCAGCTTGCGGATGAAGTCCGCGGAGCAGGGCGAGACCAGGATCGCGTCCGCGCTGCGCGTCAGGTCGATGTGGGCCATGTTGTTGGCGACGCGCGGATCCCACTGGTCGGTGTAGACCGTGTGCCCGGACAGCGCCTGCATGGTGACCGCGCCGATGAAGTGGGTGGCCGCCTCGGTCATCACGACCTGCACGCTGGCGCCCTGCTTGACCAGCGCCCGGCACAGTTCCGCCGCCTTGTAGCAGGCCACGCCGCCGGTCAGGCCCAGGACAAGCTTCTTGCCCTTCAGGTCCATGCTCATGTCATCCTCCTGGGGTTTGTCTACGACTTGTTTACGCGGCGCAGTTCATCGAGGATGAACAGGAAGGCGCCCACCGAGATGCCGATGTCGGCGATGTTAAAGGCCGGGAAGTGTCCCACGCCCTTCCAGTAGAAATCGAGGAAGTCGATCACGTGGCCGTAGGCCAGGCGGTCGATGACGTTGCCGACCGCGCCGCCCATGATCAGGGCCAGGGAGAAGCAGAACAGGCGCTGGCCCGCATGGCGCTTGAGCAGGTACAGGATGTAGCCCACCGCGGCGATCGCGATGCCGGTGAACAGGTAGCGCTGCCAGCCACCGGCGTCGCCCAGGAAGCTGAAGGCCGCGCCCGGGTTGTAGACCAGGATCAGGTTGAAGAAACTGGTGACCGGCAGCGTTTCGCCGTACGCGAAGCTGCGTTCGACCGTGATCTTGGTGACCTGGTCGAGCAGGACCACGATCAGGGCGATGCCGAGCCAGGGCAGCAGGCTGGGGCCCGAACGGGGCACGGCTTTCGGCGCGGAGATTGCGGATTTCTTTTTGGTTGCCATGGTAGAGATGTCGAGACCTGCCCGGCCGCGCGTATGCGGCCGGGCGATGGTGGTGTCCGCGGCATGGGTCGCATGCCGCGGGAAGGTCTTACGCGAAGCGGCGCGCTTCGCCGCTGCCGAACAGGTTGCTCACGCAGCGGCCGCACAGGGTCGCGTGCTCGTGGTGGTGGCCGACGTCGCGGCGATAGTGCCAGCAGCGCTCGCACTTTTCCGCTTCCGACGGCGCCACCACGACGGCTTCGTCCGCCGCGTCCTGCACCTCGACCACCGTGGCCTGGGAGGTGATGAAGACGAACTTCAGGTCGTCGTCCAGGCTCGAGAGCAGCCGGTACTTGTCGCCGGCAGCCTTGATGGTCAGCTCGGCCTGCAGCGAGGAGCCGATCGAACCGGCGGCGCGCACTTCTTCCAGCTGCTTGGTGACCTCGGCGCGCACTTCGCGCAGGGCCGCGTACTTGGCCAGCAGGGCTTCGCCGTCCGGCAGCGCCGGGAAGCTCCACAGGGTCTGCGTGAAGATGGTCTCGTCGCTGTCGGCGTAGGCCTTCTCGCCGGCGAACACGGCCCAGGCTTCCTCGGCGGTGAAGGACAGGATCGGCGCCATCACGCGCAGCAGCGAATGGGCGATGTGCCACAGCGCGGTCTGGGCCGAGCGGCGCGCATGCGAATTCACGCCGGTGGTGTACAGGCGGTCCTTCAGGATGTCGAGGTAGAAGCCGCCCAGGTCTTCCGAGCAGTAGTTCTGCAGGCGCGCCACCACCGGGTGGAACTCGTAGCGCTCGAAGTGGCCGGCCACGTCCTGCTGCAGCTGGGCCATCGCGGCGATCGCATAGCGGTCGATCTCGAGCAGCTCGGCCACCGGCACGGCGTCCTTGGCCGGGTCGAAGTCCGAGGTGTTGGCCAGCAGGAAGCGCAGCGTGTTGCGGATGCGGCGGTAGGCTTCGGTGACGCGCTTGAGGATCTCTTCGCCGATCGACAGCTCGCCCGTGTAGTCGGTCGAGGCCACCCACAGGCGCAGGATGTCGGCGCCGAGGGTGTCGGAGATCTTCTGCGGCGCCAGCGTGTTGCCCAGCGACTTGGACATCTTCTTGCCCTGCTCGTCGACCGTGAAGCCGTGGGTCAGCAGCGCCTTGTAGGGCGGGCGGCCGTTCAGCATCGAGGAGGTCAGCAGCGAGGAGTGGAACCAGCCGCGGTGCTGGTCCGAGCCTTCCAGGTAGAGGTCGGCCGGGAAGCTCGATTGCTCCAGGTGCGAGCCGCGCAGCACGGTCTGGTGCGTGGTGCCGGAATCGAACCAGACGTCCAGCGTGTCCTTGTTCTTTTCATACTGGGCGGCGTCCGCGCCCAGCAGGGTGGCCAGGTCCAGCTTCTGCCAGGCGTCGATGCCTTCCTTCTCGATCAGCTGGGCGACCTGCTTCAGCAGCTCCGGGGTGCGCGGGTGCAGCTCGCCGGTCTCCTTGTGGATGACGAAGGCCATCGGCACGCCCCACTGGCGCTGGCGCGACAGGGTCCAGTCCGGACGGTTGGCGATCATGCCGTGCAGGCGCGCCTGGCCCCAGTCGGGGAAGAACCTGGTGTCGGCGATGCCGGCCAGCGCGGTCTCGCGCAGGGAGGGGCCGCCATCCTTCGGGGTGAGGTCCATGCCGGCGAACCACTGGCTGGTGGCGCGGTAGACGATCGGGGTCTTGTGGCGCCAGCAGTGCATGTAGCTGTGGTCGAACATCTTCAGTTCGAACAGGGCGCCGGCTTCGGTCAGGGCCGAGCAGATCGGCTTCGAGGCTTCCCAGATGTTCATGCCGCCGAACAGCGGCAGGGTGGAGGCGAAGCGGCCGTCGCCCATCACCGGTTTCAGGATCTCGTCGTCCTTCATGCCGTGCGACTTGCACGACTGGAAGTCTTCCAGGCCGTAGGCCGGGGCCGAGTGGACCACGCCGGTGCCGCTGTCGGTGGTGACGTAGTCGGCCAGGTAGACCGGCGACCTGCGGTCGTAGAACGGATCGGCGGCGAACAGCGGGTGCTTGAAGTGCAGGCCGCCCAGCTTTTCGCCCAGGGTGGTGGCGATGACCTTGCCTTCCAGTTTATAACGCTGCAGGCAGGACTCGACCAGTTCGCTTCCCAGGATCAGCAGCAGCGGCTTGCCGTCGCGCTCGGCCTGGACCAGGGAATAGCTGACTTCCGGACCCACGTTCAGGGCCTGGTTCGACGGGATGGTCCACGGGGTGGTGGTCCAGATCACGATGAAGCCGTAGTCGGTCGGCAGCCTGGCCAGGCCGAAGGCGGCCGCGATCTTCTCGGGTTCGGCGAAGGGGAAGCCGACGTCGATCGCCGGGTCGCGCTTGTCCTGGTACTCGACTTCGGCCTCGGCCAGCGCCGAGCCGCAGTCGAAGCACCAGTTGACCGGCTTCAGGCCACGGTAGACATAGCCTTTTTCGAGCAGCTTGCCGAGCGCGCGCAGTTCGTCGGCTTCATTGCCGTAGGCCATGGTCATGTAGGGGTTTTCCCACTCGCCCAGCACGCCCAGGCGGATGAAGCCGGCGCGCTGGCGGTCGATCTGCTCGAGCGCGTAGGCGCGGGCCTTTTGCAGCACCTCGGCGGTCGGCAGGTTCTTGCCGAACTGTTTCTCGATCTGGATCTCGATCGGCATGCCGTGGCAGTCCCAGCCCGGCACATACGGGGCGTCGTAGCCGGCGATCGTGCGCGACTTGACCACCAGGTCCTTCAGGATCTTGTTGACGGCGTGGCCGAGGTGGATGTCGCCGTTGGCGTACGGCGGACCGTCGTGCAGCACGAAGCGCGGACGGCCGGCGGCCGCCTTGCGGATGCGCTGGTAGATCTTCTTGTCCTGCCATTGCTTGACCCAGCCCGGCTCGCGCTTGGCGAGGTCGCCGCGCATCGGGAACTTGGTGTCGGTCATGTTGACCGGGTATTTGCTCTCTGGCTTCTTGGCGCCTTTCTGGGCGCCGCTGTTCGGGACGTTTTTGGTATCGGACATAAGGTTCTTCTTCAGGAGATTCGTTTCGGGACGCGGCGTGGCCGCGGACGCGGACTGCGGCCGCGTCAAATTCGGTCGGTGGCCGTCAGCGCGCCGTTGCGGTGGGCAAAGAAGGCGCGCGCCTGGTCGGCGTCGCGGTCGATCGCGGCGGTGAGGGTCGCCAGGTCGTCGTATTTTTCTTCGTCGCGCAGCTTGGACAGGAATTCCACGCGCACCAGCTTGCCGTAGCAGGGCTGGTTCCAGTCGAAGATGTGCACTTCGAGCAGCATGCGGCCGGCGTCCTCGACGGTCGGCCGTACGCCCAGGCTGGCCACGGCCGGCAGCGGCCGGTCGGCCAGGCCGTGCACCTGGACCACGAAGATGCCCGACAGGGCAGGGCGGTGCGCCACGCGCAGGTTCAGGGTCGGAAAGCCCAGGGTGCGGCCGAGCTTCTGGCCGTGGATCACGTGGCCGGACATGCCGTAGGGATGGCCGAGCAGTTCGCTGGTGCGGGTGAAGTCGGCCTCGGCCAGCGCGGCGCGCACCGCCGAGGACGAGATGCGCTGGTCGCCGTGCATCACGGCGGGCAGGGTCTCCACCTGGAAGCCGAAGCGCTTGCCGGCCTCGGTCAGCATCTGGATGTCGCCGGCGCGCCTGGCGCCGAAGCGGAAATCGTCGCCCACCATCAGCCACTTGACGTGCAGGCCTTCGACCAGCACGCGCTCGATGAATTCCTGCGGCGGCATGGAGGCGAAGTGTTCGTTGAAGTGTTCGACGATGACGCGGTCGATGCCGGCGTTGGCCAGGGCGCCCAGCTTGTCGCGCAAGTTGGCGATGCGCGCCGGCGCCTTCGACAGGTCGCCCGTGCGCTGCGCGAAGTATTCGCGCGGATGGGGCTCGAAAGTCATCACGGCCGCTTCCAGGCCGAGGGCGGCGGCGGCGCCGCGGACGTGTGCAAACAACGCCTGGTGGCCGCGGTGGACACCGTCGAAATTACCGATCGTGAGCGCGCAGGGCGCCCGTGCCCTGTCGTTGGGAAGTCCGCGAAATACCTTCATTGGTTGTTCCAGTTACGCATGCCGAGGGGGCGGGACGAAATACCTGATTATACGGTAACTCGCATGTTGCACAGCAGCGAGACCCGACGGCAGCCTGATGGAGATCGTTGCCGGGAGTCCATTCAGGGTCAGGTCTGTCATTCGGACACCGATCGCGCACCTTTGATCTATCTCAAAACGCTGGCTTGTTTATCTCAATGGCGTTAGTTGCTCGGCTCACAGTTTTCACCGAAACCTGTGCATGGGCAGAGGTGTGATAGAGCGCGCCGCTGAGTTCAACGTGATGAGATTTCGCAAGGAGTGAGCGTCCATGTCCGAATGACAGACCTGACCCTGAATCGATAGGCGAAAAAAAACGCCGCCCGGAGGCGGCGTTTTCATGATCGCAACAGCGATCAGGCGATCGGACGGTTGATCGCCATGATCCAGTAGCGGGCCAGTTCGGCAGTGCCTTCCTTGCCGCCCACGCCCTTGAGCGTGTTGATGGCTTGCTGCTTCTTGCCGGCGACAGCGTAGGCTTCGCCCAGGCGCAGCTTGGCTTCGTCGGTGTACTTCAGGCCGCCGGCCTTGATGGCGGCTTCCATCATCTTCAGGCCCTTGTCGGCCTGGCCAGCCTGCACCAGTGCGTAGCCGAGACCCACCAGCGCATCGTTGTCCTTGGCGGCGGTGTATTCGGCTTCCAGGGCGGCGACGCCCTTGTTCTGGTCGGCCAGGTTCTTCTCGGCCAGGTCCTTCAGGCGCTGGTGACGGGCCGCTTCCGAACCGGTACCCAGGGCGCCGGCCTTGTAGCCCTTGTCGATGACCTTCAGCGCTTCGGCCGGAGCTTTCGCCTGCAGCACCAGCTGGGCCATTTCCATGAACTCGCTCGGCTTCTTCATCAGGTTGTTGGCCAGCTTCAGGCGGTAGACGTCCACCGACAGGCGGCCCGAGAAGCCCGGCTTGCCCTGCACGCGGTTCAGCAGGTCGGTCCAGTACTGGGCCTTCGGATAGCCCGCGGCCAGTTTCTCGATGGTATTGACGTAGCCGACCTTGTCGTTCTTCTTCAGCTGGATATTGGCCAGCATGCCGAGCTGGTCTTCGGTCAGGCGGCCGCTCTGCTCGACCTTGCGCAGTTCGCTTTCAAGCGCGGCAACGTTGCCCTGCTTGTAGTAGTTCTGCATCAGGTAAGCGCGCAGCTTCGGATCGTCCTTTTCCTTCAGCAGCTTCTCGATGGCCGCGTTCGCCTTGTTCAGGTCGCCGCCACGCATGTAGATGCCGACCAGGCCTTCGGCGAATTGCGAACGCTCTGCGGCGCTCAGCTTGCCCGAAGCGAGCAGGGCTTCGAAGGCCTTGGCTGCCGTGTCGTAGTCGCCGGCCGACGAGGCTGCCGCGGCGCGCACGCGCTCGATCAGGTAGCTTTCGTTGGCGGTCTTGTTGCTCACCTTGTCCGCATCGCGCAAGGCTGCCAGTGCTTCCTTGTGCTTGCCCGACTTCATCAGTGCCTGGGCTTGCTGGATGGGCTTGCCGATTTCCGCGCGCAGCGCTTCCGCAGCGATTGCCGGGGAAAGACCGATCACCGGGGTGAGGGCAGTGAAGCCAAGCGCGGCCAGTGCCAGGCCGAGGTGTGCGAGACGGAATTTGATCATCGGGAAATCCTTATTTCAAAATGGACACGGCAGGGAAACCCTGCCGTGTTGGTCTAACATGGAACGATTACTGGAACTGCTCGTTACCGACCATGCCGATCTTGGTGACGCCGAGACGCTGGGCAGTTGCCATGACGCCTGCTACAACCTTGTACTCAACCAGCTTGTTCGGACGCAGGTGCACTTCCGGCTGGTTGGCCATTGCAGCGACGCCGTTCATCTTGGCTTCCAGGGTCGCACGATCCGGGATCGCCTGACCATCCCACAGGATGGTACCGTCGAAGTCCACGTCGATCGTGACCACTACCGGCTTCTCCGTCATCGGTGGCGGATTGCCGACCGGCATGTTCAGATTGACCGAGTGGTTCTGCTTCGGAATCGTGATAATCAACATGATGATGAGAACGAGCAGGACGTCGATCAGCGGCGTCATGTTCATTTCCATCATCGGTTCCGGATCAGCTCCTTTTGCGGAGCCCGAACCTACGTTCATACCCATGGTGTTTCCTTTTCAAATGTTGGGGTGGCGGGGCGCGGTATCCGGGAATCCCGGACACCGCGATCAGGACTGATTAGCCCCCGCGATCAGGCGGTTCGATCACGAAACCGACCTTCTGTACCCCAGCACGTTGTGCCGTATAGATCACCCGACCGATCGACTCGTAGCGAGTTTCCTGGTCGCCACGAACTTTCACAGCAGGTTGCGGCACCTTCACCGACTGCTCCGCGAGGAACTTGAACAGCTCGTCCGTGTTCGCGATGCGCGTCTGGTTGTAGTACATCTCGCCGTCTTTGTTGACGGTGATATTGATGTCTTCCGGCTTGGTCTTGGTAACCTGGTTCGTCTCTGCAGGCAGGTTCACTTTCTGCAGATTCAGAACCACCGGGCTGGTGATCAGGAAGATGATCAGAAGAACCAACATGATGTCGACGAGCGGCGTCGTGTTGATTTCTGACATCACGGCATCATCATCTCCGGTATCGGAGCCGACACTCATCGACATGATTTATCCGATCTTCTTAGCGGCAGCACCGGCGCGGCTGGCTTCCGAGGTCGACATGGCGCCCGAGATCAGGACCGAGTGCACGTCAGCCGAGAACGAACGGACGTCTTCCATGACCGACTTGTTACGACGCACCAGCCAGTTGTAACCCAGAACTGCCGGAACCGCCACGAACAGACCGAAGGCGGTCATGATCAGTGCTTCACCCACCGGGCCTGCGACCTTGTCGATCGAAGCGTTACCCGACATACCGATAGCGGTCAGTGCGTTGTAGATGCCCCAGACGGTACCGAACAGACCGATGAACGGCGAGGTCGAACCAACGGTTGCCAGGAACGACAGGCCGTCTTGCAGACGCGACTGGACGCGGTCCACAGCGCGCTGGATCTGCATGGTGACCCAGGTCGACAGGTCGATCTGCTCGAGCAGGGCGCCGTCGTGGTGCTGGGTTGCCTTGGTGCCGGTTTCAGCGATGAAGCGGAACGGCGAGCCTTCTTTCAGGGCTGCCGAGCCAGCGGCGATCGACGGTGCCTTCCAGAACTTGGCCGAGACTTCCTTCGACTGGCGCATGATCTTCTGCTGGTCGATCAGTTTGGTGATGATGATGTACCACGAACCCATGGACATCAGCGACAGGATGATGATGGTGCCCTTGTTGACGAAGTCGCCTTCTTCCCACATGGCCTGGAAGCCGTACGGGTTGTGGACTTCTTCGGTCGCTGCCTCGCCACCTGCGGCGGCCGGAGCGGCGGCGTCTGCCGGAGCGGCAGCAGCGTCGGCCGGAGCAGCGGCTGCGTCGGCGGCCGGTGCGGCTGCGGCGTCAGCTGCCGGTGCGGCTGCTTCGGTCTTCGGAGCGTCAGCGAAGGCCGGTGCGGAGACCAGGGCCGAAGCTGCCGTTACCGAGAACAGGACAGCCGCCAGGATAGCGGACAAACGGGTATTCTTAAACATGCTTCCTCCAAAATATTAAATAGACAGTTCGCTGAACTAATGACAACGAAAATCAAAGTTTGAGACGATGATCTGTCTCGGTTTTATTCCAGCGTCCAGACGTACTGCACCGCTGTCCACGCCTGTTGAGGCTGACCATCAACCATGGCCGGCTTGAATCGGCATTTGCTCAGAGCCGACTGTGCGGCCCGGTCCAAGTCACGGAAGCCACTCGACTTCGCGAGCTTGGAATCCATCACGCGACCATCGACACCGATCAGGAACTGCAGGGTCGTGGTACCCGTTTCTTCATTGCGCTGCGACGAACGCGGATATTCCGGACGTGCGCAAGTATTAAAGTCGGCCACTGCTTCGGTACGGCTCGGACCACGTGCCGGCGCCGGCGGTGCCGGTGGTGCAGGCGGTGCCGGCGGAGCCAGCGAATTGGTCGGCGGCGGCGTATTGGTTGCGGCGGCGATCGTGTTTTGCGGTGGCGGCGGCTGGTTGACCTGCACCTCGACCGGCGGGATGAATGGAGGCGGCGGGGCCTTCATTTCCGGCGGTGGCGGCGGTGGCGGCGTTTCCGGCGGCGGCGGCGGTGCCACCTCTTCGATCAGTTTCGTTTCCACGGCTTCCGTCACCTTGGCGACGATCCGGGTACCCAGGCCATTGATCACTGCCCAAGCAACCAGAACGTGCAGCAGGATGACAATGGCTAAGCCAGTGAAATTCTTCCCGGGGTTCTTCTCATGCGAAAAATTCATGCCATATTTCTCCAATACCAACTCTTTTTTGTTGCTACCAAACCCACTAAACACGACAAAAACCTGGAGCCGCATCCGGGACATTCGAGGAATTATACCTACGAATTCTTTTTTGCACATACATTTTTACGGCCTCTAAAGTGGCCCTAACTACTTGTAAATGCAGACAAAGAAGCTCTTCTTTACCACCCAGGACGCAGGTGTCGTGTGGTCGAGAAAGCAATGGTTATCTGTAATTTTATGTATATTTTCTCCTCATGGTGTGGAACATCAGGTTGCACCAATGTTTTGCCAAATTTTGAACGTAAAAAAATCGAGTTGGCAAATTTCGTATGATGTGATTTCAATCTTTCCACAAACTATAGCCAACTCCACGTGCACACTCGGGACCACTAAATTGCGATGCGGACGGCAGGCGAGCGCCGCCAAGGTATAAGTAAAGGTGATGCCCGTTATACGGTTCGGCATCAGTAATAGTAAGTATAACCCTAATCGTCGGCTTGACAGACACAAAATGTGCGCGGCAACAGCAATTTTTGTTCTCTCTTCAGGCAGTCATCGTGCTGAGCCTGTTTATGCAGCTAAAATGAGAGCGCTAACAAAGATAGCAGAAGTATATTTTAAAATCTGCAACAAACAAAGCGCGGAATAGATGGGGAAGTAAAGGGATGCCGGCGGCAGGGCGCCGCCGGCGGAAGGGTCAGCGGCCGCGCTTTTCGCGGCGGCACTCGAGGAAGCTGACGACGTGGCCGCTGGGGTCGACCGTTTCGAGGCGGACATCGAAGCCCCACAGGCGCGCCACATGCTTGAGCACCTCCTGGGCCTGCTGGTTCAGCGGACGCCGGTTGAACTGGGTATGGCGCAGGGTCAGCGCCCGGTCGTCGCGTGTATTGACCTGCCAGACCTGGATGTTCGGCTCGCGGCTGCCCAGGTTGTACTGCTCGGCCAGCTTCTGGCGCACGTAGCGGTAGCCCTGGTCGTCGTGGATGGCCGAGATCGTCAGCTTGTCGCTGCGGTCGTCGTCGAGCACGGCGAAGAAATGGAAGTCGCGGATCAGCTTGGGCGACAGGTACTGGGCGATGAAGCTCTCGTCCTTGAAATTGCGCATCGCGAAGTCCAGGGTCTTGAGCCAGTCGCTGCCGGCAATGTCGGGGAACCAGGCGCGGTCTTCCTCGGTCGGGTCTTCGCAGATGCGCCGGATGTCGGTCATCATCGCAAAGCCGAGCGCATACGGGTTGATCCCGCTGTAGTAGGGGCTGGTGGCCGCTGGCTGATACACGACATTGGTGTGGCTTTGCAGGAATTCGAGCATGAAACCGTCGCCGACGATTCCCTCTTTATATAGATCCTGCAAGATCGTGTAGTGCCAGAAGGTGGCCCAGCCCTCGTTCATGACCTGGGTCTGGCGCTGCGGATAGAAGTACTGCGAGATCTTGCGCGTGATCCGGACCAGTTCGCGCTGCCAGGGTTCGAGCAGGGGGGCGTACTTCTCGATGAAGTAGAGCAGGTTCTCCTCGGGTTCGGGCGGGAAGCGGTGGGTCGGGGCGTTGGCGACCTGTTCCTCATGGCGCGGCAGGGTGCGCCACAAGGCATTCACCTGCGACTGCGCGTATTCCGCGCGTTCCTTCTGGCGCGCCGTTTCCTGGGCCACCGACAGCTTGGCCGGGCGCTTGTAGCGGTCCACGCCATAGTTTTGCAGCGCATGGCAGGAGTCGAGCAATTCCTCGACCGCGTCGATCCCGTAGCGCTGTTCGCATTCGGCGATGTAGTTCTTGGCAAACACCATGTAGTCGACGATGGCGTCGGCATCGGTCCAGGTGCGGAACAGGTAATTGCCTTTGAAGAAGGAATTGTGGCCGTAGGCGGCGTGCGCGATCACCAGCGCCTGCATCGTCAGGCTGTTCTCCTCCATCAGGTAGGCGATGCAGGGATTCGAGTTGATGACGATCTCGTACGCCAGGCCCATCTGGCCGCGGCGGTAGCTCTTCTCGGTGGTCAGGAAATGCTTGCCGAACGACCAGTGGTTGTACGACACCGGCATGCCCACCGAGGTATAGGCATCCATCATCTGCTCGGCGGTGATGATCTCGAGCTGGTTCGGGTAGGTGTCCAGCCCGTAGCGCTTGGCCACCCGTTTGATTTCCTCATGCGCCTGCTCGATCAGGTCGAAGGTCCACTCCGACTGTTCGGGCAGGGCGCGCGGATTGTTCGGATCTCTTGGCATGCGTGCCTCACTGTAGCCTGATTTCCCCATGGCCGCTCACTTCGCCTGTTTCTTGAACAGCTCCCGGAATACCGGGTAGATGTCGGCCGGGGTGACGATTTTCTGCATCGCGAAGTTGCGGTGGTGGGCCGCGACGTCGCAGTACTGCTCCCACAGGTTCTGGGGCGGGCCGTCGGTGATCTCGACATAGGTGTAATACTGGACCCGCGGCATGATCCCGCTGTTGAGCAGCTGCTTGCACAGTACCGAATCGTTGTCCCAGTTGTCGCCGTCCGAGGCCTGGGCCACGTAGGCGTTCCAGTCGGCGCTGCCGTAGCGTTCGGCAAGGATCTTCTGCAGCAGGTTCAGCGCCGACGACACCACCGTGCCGCCCGACTCGCGCGAATGGAAGAACTCGTTCTCGTCGACCTCGGCCGCCGCCGTGTGGTGGCGGATGAAGACGACTTCGATCTTTTCGTAAACACGCTTGAGGAACAGGTAGAGCAGGATGAAGAAGCGCTTGGCCGTGTCCTTGCGGGTTTCGTCCATCGAGCCCGACACGTCCATGATGCAGAACATCACGGCCTGGGTGCTGGGCTTGGGCACCTTGATGCGGTTCGAGTAGCGCAGGTCGAACGGATCGATGAAGGGGATCGCGTTGAGCCGGATGTGCAGGTGGTGGATCAGGTCCTTCAGCTCGACCACGCGCTCCTCGTCGGCGGGCGCGCCCGCGTCGAGCAGGAACTGGAGCTCTTCCTCGGCCTCGGCCAGCTGGCGCCGCGCCGGGCCGCCCACCGCGATGCGGCGCCCGAGCGCGCCGCGCAGCGAGCGCAGCACGTGGATGTTCGAGGGCGTGCCGGACACGTTGTAGCCGGCGCGCTGGTTCTTGTACTCGACGGTCTGGGTCAGCTGCGTCTTGACCATGTTCGGCAGCTCCAGGTCCTCGAAGAAATAATTCATGAATTCTTCGCGCGACAGTTCGAAGATGAAGTCGTCTTCGGTGGTCTGGTCGCTGTTGCCTGCCCGTCCGCGCCCGGAGCCGCCGCCGCCGCTGCGCGGACGGTTGAACTGGTCGCCTTTCTGGTATTCGGTATTGCCCGGGTTGACCGTTTCCCAGACGCCACCGTGGGCATGGCCGAAATGGGGTTCGTTCACGTCCTTGACGGGAATGGAGACCTTTTCGCCGTTCTCGATGTCGGTGATCGAGCGACCCTTGATTGCGCGGCCGACCGCGTCCTTGATCTGCGCCTTGTAACGGCGCAGGAAGCGTTCGCGGTTCACCGCGGACTTGTTCTTGCCTTGCAAGCGACGGTCGATGAGGTAAGTCAAAACAGGCCTCCTGCTGAAAATCGCGCGCTGGGCGCTCCGGCGCTCCGGCATCCGGGATGCCGGTAACACCCCTATCTTAATACGCTATGCATTTGGGCGTGCACGGGACGCGCGCCGCGGCCGGCCATGCCTGGCGCCGGCACCACGGCGGCATGGCCGCCAGGCAGGGAGCGGGGGCAGGGGACCGCCGGCGCCGCCGGACGGACGGGATCTGGCCCGCCGTATCCGGCGCCGCGCGTGTCTTTACGAGGATTTCCTCACACGCAGGTACCATTCGCACAGGAGCCGCACCTGTTTCGGCGTATAGCCTTTCTCGACCATGCGGGCCACGAAGTCGGCATGCTTGTTGGCATCCTCGGCGCTCGCTTTCGCATTGAACGAAATCACAGGCAGCAGTTCTTCTGTGTTCGAGAACATTTTCTTCTCGATCACGCTACGGAATTTCTCGTAGCTGGTCCACGCCGGATTCTTGCCGGCATTGGTGGCGCGCGCACGCAGGCTGAAGTTGACGATTTCGTTTCGGAAATCCTTCGGATTCGAGATGCCTGCCGGCTTCTCGATCTTCTCCAGTTCGGAATTCAGCGACTCGCGGTCGAAACTCTCGCCGGTATCCGGATCGCGGAATTCCTGGTCCTGGATCCAGAAGTCGGCGAAGGTAACGTAGCGGTCGAAGATGTTCTGGCCATACTCGGAATAGCTTTCCAGGTAGGCGGTCTGGATCTCCTTGCCGATGAAGTCGACGTAGCGCTGCGCCAGGTGCTCCTTGATATAGGAGAAGTAGCGCTGTTCGGTCTCGGGCGGGAACTGCTCGCGCTCGATCTGCTGTTCGAGTACGTACAGCAGGTGCACCGGGTTGGCCGCCACCTCGGTCGTGTCGAAGTTGAACACCTTCGACAGGATCTTGAACGCGAAGCGGGTCGACAGGCCGTTCATGCCCTCGTCCACGCCGGCGTAGTCGACGTATTCGTGCAGCGACTTGGCTTTCGGGTCGGTGTCCTTGAGGTTCTCGCCGTCGTACACCAGCATCTTGGAATAGATGCTGGAGTTCTCGGGATCCTTCAGGCGCGACAGGATCGCGAACTGGGCCATCATGCGCAGGGTGCCCGGGGCGCACGGCGCCTTGTCCAGCGACGAATTGCGCAGCAGCTTGTCGTAGATCTTGATCTCGTCGGTCACGCGCAGGCAGTACGGCACCTTGACGATGTAGATCCGGTCGAGGAAGGCCTCGTTGTTGCGGTTGTTGCGGAAGGTCTTCCATTCGGACTCGTTCGAGTGCGCCAGCACGATGCCCTCGAAAGGAATCGCGCCGAAGCCTTCCGTGCCCTTGTAGTTGCCCTCCTGGGTCGCGGTGAGCAGCGGGTGCAGGACCTTGATCGGGGCCTTGAACATCTCGACGAATTCCATCAGGCCCTGGTTGGCCAGGCACAGGCCGCCGGAGTAGCTGTAGGCGTCCGGGTCGTCCTGGGCGAAGTCCTCGAGCTTGCGGATGTCGACCTTGCCGACCAGCGAGGAGATGTCCTGGTTGTTCTCGTCGCCCGGCTCGGTCTTGGAGATCGCGACCTGCTTCAGGATCGACGGATAGCGCCTGACGACGCGGAACTTGTTGATGTCGCCGCCGAACTCGTGCAGGCGCTTGACCGCCCACGGACTCGGGATCGCGCGCAGGTAGCGGCGCGGGATGCCGTAGTCTTCCTCGAGGATGGTGCCGTCCTCCAGTTCGTTGAACAGGCCGAGCGGCGATTCGTTCACCGGCGAGCCCTTGATCGCATAGAAGGGCACGTGTTCCATCAGGCTCTTGAGCTTCTCGGCGATCGACGACTTGCCGCCGCCGACCGGGCCGAGCAGGTACAGGATCTGCTTGCGTTCCTCGAGCCCCTGGGCGGCGTGGCGGAAGTAGGAGACGACCTGTTCGATCACTTCCTCCATGCCGTAGAACTCGCGGAAGGCCGGATAGATCTTGATGACCTTGTTGGCGAAGATGCGCGACAGGCGCGGGTCGAGCCGGGTATCGACCAGGGTCGGCTCACCGATTGCGGCCAGCATGCGTTCGGGTGCAGTGGCGTAGGTGAGCGGATCCTTCTTGCACAGTTGCAGGAACTCCGACATGGAGTATTCCTCTTCCCGGGTGCGTTCGTAGCGGGCGGCGTAGTTCTCAAAGATGCTCATTTTAGTGTCCTCTAAGGTGCTAACAACGATCACTGTCACGGCAGCCGAGCCATCTGCGGCTGCACAGGCCCCGGTTGGTTGTGGCGTACTCCTTGTCGATCGGACGTGGGCGGCGCCGGATGGGGCGCCGTATACACGGAGCGAATTCTTCTTGTCGTCCCGGATCGTGTCCGGGCCCCTCAGCGGAGAGCGTCTTTATTTGCGTTTATGAAATTTATTATGTGCCTATTAGTGCCCGAAGTCAAAGCAGTGTCGTGTGAGTTCGCAATGCGGTTCCAAGTACTTGAATCGAATAAGGAAATTACATTTTTAAGCAGTATTTTAGCGGCGTTTTCCACGGTATGCCGGAGCGCCGCATCCGGGTATTCCTGCGTGGCCGACGCCGGCCCCGCCATGCTGGTTCCATTCCACAAATTGTGAGTCGATATTGCACTATCTGCTCAACCTGTGGCGCACGCGAATCGCAGGCGCACACCCCCCATTTTCACTCTGACGGAAGGGGTCGGCGCGCATGCGTTACACTTGTCAGCCGTGTCCTACCAAACTGACATTTGCCGGAGAAAACCATGCTCGACGATCGGCTGCGCACCCTGGTGCAGGGTATGCCCAAAGCAGAACTGCACATTCATATCGAGGGTTCGCTGGAACCCGAATTGATCTTTGTGCTCGCACAAAGAAATGGTGTCGCACTACCCTACCCATCGGTCGAGGCGTTGCGCCGGGCCTACGATTTCACCGATCTGCAGTCCTTCCTGGATATTTACTACGCGGGTGCGAGCGTGCTGCTCACCGAGCAGGACTTCTACGACATGACCGCCGCCTACCTGGCGCGCGCCCATGCCGACAACGTGCGCCATGCCGAGATCTTCTTCGATCCGCAGACCCACACCGCGCGCGGCGTGCCGTTCGAGACCGTCATCAACGGCATCTGGCGCGCCTGCCAGGAAGGCCCGCTCAGCGCCAGCCTGATCATGTGCTTCCTGCGCCACCTGTCCGAGGACGAAGCCATCGCCACCCTGGAAGAATCGCTGCCCTTCCGCGACAAGTTCATCGGCGTGGGCCTGGATTCGTCCGAGGTCGGCCATCCGCCCGAGAAATTCGCGCGCGTGTTCGAGCGCGCGCGCCAGCTCGGCCTGCACCTGGTCGCGCACGCGGGCGAGGAGGGGCCGCCGAGCTACATCGAGAGCGCGCTCGACGTCCTCAACGTGGAACGCATCGACCACGGCGTGCGCTGCCTGGAAAGCCCGGAACTGGTGGCGCGCCTGGCGCGCGAGCAGATGGCGCTGACCGTCTGCCCGCTGTCGAACATCAAGCTGCGCGTGTTCGACGTGATGGGCACGCACAACCTGCGCCGCCTGCTCGACGAAGGACTGGCCGCGACCGTCAACTCGGACGATCCGGCCTATTTCGGCGGCTACATCAACCAGAACTTCGTCGCCGCGTTCGAGGCGCTGCCGCTCGACGCGCGCCACGCGCGCCAGCTGGCGCGCAACAGCTTCGCCGCCGCCTTCGTCGAACCGGAGCGCAAGCGCGCCTGGCTGGCCGAGGTCGACGCCTACTTCGCCAACGCCTAAGGACCCGCCATGTTCGTCCAGGCTCTACGCATGACGGCGCGCGACTGGCGCGCCGGCGAGCTGCGCTTCCTGCTGGTGGCGCTGATCGTGGCGGTGTCGGCGCTGTCCTCGGTCGGCTTCTTCATCGACCGCATGCGCGCGGGCCTGAACCGCGACGCGCACCAGCTGCTCGGCGCCGACCTGCTGGTCAACGCCGACGACCCGGTGCGCGCCGACTGGCGCCTCGAAGCGCAGCGGCGCGGCCTCTTGATCGCCGACACCGTTTCTTTCCCCAGCATGGCGCAGGCGGGCGAGGGCGACGACTCGCTGGCCCAGCTGTCCTCGATCAAGGCGGTGACGCCGGGCTATCCGCTGCGCGGCCAGCTCAGCATCACCCAGGATCCCGACCAGGCGAGCGGCGCGATCGGACAAAAGACCACGGCCACGCCGGAACCCGGCACGGTCTGGGTCGACGCCAACCTGCTGCCGGCGCTGCAGACGACAGTCGGCGGCACGATCCAGCTGGGGAACAGCCGCTTCCGCATCGCCCAGCTGATCGCCACCGAACCGGACAAGGGCGCCTCGTTCGCCAACTTCGCGCCGCGCGTGATGCTGGCGCTGGACGACCTGAAGGCCACCGGCCTGGTCGACGATTTCGCGCGCGTGACCTTCCGCATGCAGGTCGCTTCGCCTTCGCGCAACGACATGGCGCCGGTACGCGACTATGAAAAATGGCTGCGCGCCCAGATCCGCGACGGCAACGTCAAGGGCGTGCGCATCGAGACGCTGGAAAACGGCCGTCCCGAGATGCAGGCCACGCTCGACCGCGCCGACCGCTTCCTGTCGCTGGTCGGCCTGCTGTCGGCGATGCTGGCGGCGGTCGCGGTGGCGATGGCGGCGCGCCGCTTCATGCAGCGCCACCTGGACGCCTGCGCCATGCTGCGCTGCCTGGGCCTGACCCAGAACCAGGTCGGCGCGCTGTACCTGACCGAATTCGCGCTGGTCGGCCTGGCCGGCAGCGTGCTGGGCGTGCTGGTCGGCTTCGGCGCCCACTTCGTGCTGGTCGAGATGATCGCCTCCCTGATCCGCACCGAGCTGCCGCCGGTCTCCATGCTGCCCGCCGTGCACGGCGTCGTCACCGGCATGCTGCTGCTGGTCGGCTTCGCGCTGCCGCCCGTGCTCCAGCTGCGCAACGTCCCGCACAACCGCGTGATCCGGCGCGAGCAGACCGCGCCGCAGCCGGCCGCGCTGGCGACCTACGGCCTGGGCGTCGGCGTGTTCCTCGCGCTGCTGCTGTGGCAGGCGGGCGACCCGACACTGGCCTTGATCACTGCTGGCGGCTTCCTGGGCGGCTTCGGCGTGTTCGCGCTGGTGGCCTGGCTCGGCCTGCTGCTGCTGCGCCGCCTGCGCGGGGCATTCAGGCACCAGTCCTGGCGCTTCGCCGTCACCTCGCTGCAGCGCCGCCCGGGCGCGACCGTGGTGCAGGTGGTGTCGCTGGCGCTGGGCCTGATGGCGCTGCTGCTGCTGACGGTGGTGCGCGGCGACCTGATGGCCGCCTGGCGCCTGGCCACGCCGGCCGACGCGCCGAACCGCTTCATCATCAACATCCTGCCCGAGCAAAAAGCAGGCGTGGAAAGCCAGCTCCTGGGCGGCGGCGTCAAGGCGCCGGTGCTGTACCCGATGATCCGCGGGCGCCTCACCGCCGTCAACGGCAAGGAGCTCACGCGCGACACCTACCAGAGCGACCAGGCGCGCCGCCTCGCGAACCGCGAATTCAACCTGTCCACCACCGCCAGCCTGCCGCAGGCGAACGAGATCGTGGCCGGCAGCTGGTACCGCGACGCCCCCGGCGTGGCCGAGGCCTCGGTGGAGAAGGGCATCGCCGACACGCTGGGACTGAAGCTGGGCGACACGATGCGCTTCGACATGGCCGGCCTGCTGGTGGAGGCGAAGATCACCAGCCTGCGCAAGCTCGAATGGGGCTCGATGCGCGCCAACTTCTTCGTCATCATCAATCCGGGCGCGATGAAGGATGCGCCGACCACCTACATGACCGCCTTCCACCTGCCGGCCGAGGGCGCGAAGCTGGCCAACAGCCTGACGCGCGCCTATCCGAACCTGACCGTGATCGACGTCTCCGGCATCATCCGCCAGCTGCAGGAAGTGCTGGACCAGGTGGTGACGGCGGTCGAATTCCTGTTCGTGTTCACCCTGGCCTCGGGCGTGCTGGTGCTGTACGCGGCGCTGATGGGATCGCAGTCGGAGCGCACCCGCGAGGCCGGCCTGCTGCGGGCGCTGGGCGCGACCAGGCAGCAGCTGGCGCAGGCGCAGCGCATCGAGTTCCTGCTGGTGGGCGGCCTGGCCGGCCTGCTGGCGGCCAGCGGCGCGGCGGCGCTGGGCTGGGGGCTGGCGACTTACCAGTTCAAGTTCCCATGGGTGTTCGAGCCCGGCGTGTGGCTGGCCGGGCTGCTGGTGGGCGCGCTGTGCGCGATCGCGGGCGGCTGGCTCGGGCTGCGCGGCGTGCTGCGCCAGCCGCCGCTGCAGACCCTGCGCGAAGCCTGACGGCAGGAGCGCAACAGTTTCAGCCGCCGCGGCCACGGCTCGCGGCGGCTGCGCTATCATGGCGGGATGTCTGAATCCGAAACCCGCACCCTCTACGAAGTCATCGGCGGCGCCGAGCCGCTGCGCGAACTGGTCGACCGCTTCTACGACCTGATGCAACTGGAGCCGGAATTCGCCGGCATCCACGCGATGCACCCCATCCCCAACGACAGCTCGCGCGACAAGCTGTTCATGTTCCTGTCCGGCTGGATGGGCGGGCCCGACCTGTTCGTCGAGCGCTACGGCCATCCGCGCCTGCGCGCGCGCCACCTGCCGTTCGCGATCGGCACCAAGGAGCGCGACCAGTGGCTGCGCGCGATGGCGTGGGCGATGGAAGACCTGGGCTGGGACGACGAGCTGCGCCTGCGGCTGATGCAGTCGTTCTACCACACCGCCGACTGGATGCGGAACAAGGCCGACTGAACCCGATGATCGATATCCTGCTCCTCGCCGGCCTGGTCCTGGTCGCCGGCCTGCAAGTGGCGGTGCTGCTGCGCGCCCGCGGCGGCGACGACAGCCGCCATTTCGAACGGGTCGAGCGCGAGCTGCGCCTGGAAATGCAGTCGAGCGCCCAGGCCACGCGCCAGGAACTGGCCGGGCACCTGGCGCAATACCACGGCGCCACCGTCCAGCAGCTCGACAGCATGCGCCAGCAGATGCAGCTGCACTCGGCCAGCGGCCGCGAAGAGCAGGCGCGCGCGCTCAAGCGCTTCGCCGACACCCTCCAGCAGACCCTGGCCAACCTCACCGAATCGAACGCCCAGCGCATGCTGGAAGTGCGCGGCACGCTCGAGACCAAGATCCGCGACCTGCAGAGCGACAACGGCAAGCGCCTGGAGGAGATGCGCCAGACGGTCGACGAAAAGCTCCATGCGACCCTCGAGACGCGCCTGACCGAATCCTTCCGCCAGGTGTCGGAGCGGCTCGAGAAGGTGCACCAGGGCCTGGGCGAGATGCAGCAGCTGGCGATCGGGGTCGGCGACCTCAAGCGAGTGCTCACCAACGTCAAGACCCGCGGCACCTGGGGCGAAGTGCAGCTCGAGATGCTGCTGGAGCAGGTGCTCACTGTCGACCAGTATGCGAAGAACGTGGAGACGGTGGCCGGCTCCAACGCGCGGGTCGAGTTCGCGATCAAGCTGCCGGGCGTGGTCGATGGCGGTCCGCCTCTGTGGCTGCCGATCGACGCCAAGTTCCCGAAGGAGCAGTACGAGCGCCTGCTGGAAGCGGCCGATTGCGCGGACGCCGAGGGCGTGGCGCGCGCCGGCGGCGAACTCGAACGCGCGGTGCGCGGCGAGGCGCGCACGATCTGCGACAAGTACGTGTCGCCGCCGCAGACCACCGACTTCGCGATCCTGTTCCTGCCGACCGAGGGCCTGTACGCGGAAGTGATGCGGCGCCCGGGCCTGGCGGACGACCTGCAGCGCAGCCTGCGGGTGACGATCGCCGGCCCCTCCACCCTGGCGGCCCTGCTCAACAGCCTGCAGATGGGCTTCCGCACCCTGGCGCTGGAGAAGCGCTCGTCCGAAGTGTGGCAGGTGCTGGGCGCGGTGAAGACCGAGTTCACCAAGTTCGGCGACGTGCTCGCCACCACCAGGGCCACCCTGGAAAAGGCCGCCCGCAACATCGAGAGCGCCGAGGTGCGCAGCCGCCAGATGGCGCGCAAGCTCAAGTCGGTCGAGGCGCTGCCGAACGAGGCGGCGCAACTGCTGCTGGGAACCGAAACGGCCGAGCAGGACGACTGAACCCGGCCGTGCAATGCGGCTCGGCTGCTGCCCGGGACGCACCCGCATCACATGGCGCAAGTCGATCCACCGTGCATGGTCCAGCCGCGCCGCCCCCAGTCTGTTCCTTTCCATCACGCCATGCCGCACATGGCCCACTGCGCCCGCAGCGCCGCGTCCGGGCGATGCGGTGCTTCAGGCCAGCGCAGACCTGAAGCACCCAGATCCCTCCTTCTCGTTCATGTCGAGGTCTTTCTAAAATTTCGGAAAGGATGGATGTTGCGTTCTCATATAGCGAAAATTTTCTATTAACTCTTCTGAATTTCTTTCATGATGAGGAATGAGTGTCATTGGAAAATTCATTCCGGCCTGGTTTGACATATCTTGTCGTCGACTCGCAGTATTACCTGCCCTTGAGGCAGTCGTATGTACATGCGGCTAACGACATGACCAAGGAGGAGATTTCATGAAGAAAGAACTTGCAATGGTACTGCTCTCGCTCGCATCCGCCGTGGCCTCGGCCGCGCCGGCCGACGCGACGGTGACGTGTTCGAATGGGACGCAAGGCTGGGCAGGCATCGGCGATGGCGTAGGCGGATCGTGATCAGCGGTACACCCGGAAAGCACGGGGCGGCCTACTACCGCTACATTCCCTTGAGCTTCGGCCTCAACTGGGTGAACCGGACCAACATGGCCTTCGTGGGCGATTACAGCAAGGTACGCTCGGCCACCATCGGCATCGACGTGAAGGCGAACTCCATCGTCTACGAGGGTCATGAAGTGGGGCGCCACATGGTGGTCGAACTGCGCGCTAACGACAATCCGCAGCCAGGCAGCGATTACACCTCGGTGTGGTACGACCTCGGCCCGATCAAGAAGGGCGGCTGGAAGAGCATGTCGGTAACGATCGCCGATACCAGGGCTAAAAGCCTGCCCGCAGTCTGGGGCGGCACCGGTGGCGGCTATCCGGCGCTGCCAGCCGGACGCACGTTCGCCGATGTTCTCGCCGGTGTCGACGAGGTGGTGTTCACGACCTTCGTGCCGGGCTCCGGCTAGGGTTGGACCACCTACGACGTGGCCGTGGATAACATTTCGGTCAAGGTGCAGGGAAGCACTGATCGAGCTGGGTGCCGCGATGGCGCAAGCGGATTGTCGCGCTTGGCCCATCCGCAGCGGCAGCACTGTCCTCCACTATCGACTATGAAAACACGCGGAAGTGGCGCACTCGTGCTGATCTGTGGCAAGGCCTGAAGTGCTGCCAACCGGGGGGAGCACCGGGCTGGTCCACCGGTCCCGATCGCTTCTGTCCGGCTTTCCACAAGAGTGAAAAGCCGAGTTATTGTGTTTCCTGCTAGCGCAATCCAGGCAAAGATTCTTTTAAAAATTTGTAATGTTGTGAAATACATATCATTACAAAATTTCACTCTCGCACATTTGACACTATTTCCAGCGGCTTGCAGTATGACTTGCCTTCCAGGCATGTACATACAACCAATGTGCTCAAATAAACAAGGAGATACCATGAAGAAAAAGCTTGCGATGCTGCTGCTGTCGATCGTGTCCGCGGTAGCCTCGGCGGCACCGGCCAGTACGACGGTGACGTTTTCGAATGGGACGCAAGGCTGGGCCGGCGTCGGCGAGGGGATAGGCGGGTCGTGGATCAGTGGTACGCCTGGCAAGCACGGCGCAGCTTATTACAGCTATATCCCCGACACCTTCGGCCTGAACTGGGTCAACAGGGACACGGCCTGGATCGGCGATTACAGCACGGTCCGCTCGGTCACGATCGGTATTGACGTGAAGGCCAATTCCATTACCTACCAGGGGCGCGAAGTGGAGCGTCACCTGGTGGTCGAACTGCGCGACTACGACAATCCCTACAACGGCATGCCTTATACCTCGGTGTGGTACAACCTCGGTCCTGTCAAGAAAGGCAACTGGAAGAGCATGTCGGTGACGATCGCCGATACCAAGGCCGCCAGCCTGCCTGCGGGTTGGGGCGGCACCGGATCCGGCGGGGTCGCGCTGCCGCCGGGACGCACCTTTGCCGACGTCCTCGCCGGTGTCGACGAGATCGCGTTTACGACCTTCGTGCCAGGCATGTTCTATGGTTGGACCACCTACGACGTCGCGGTCGATAACATCTCGATCAAGACGGCGCCGCGTTAATCGCATGAACGCGTGGGCGGGAATCAGTCCACTGGACTGATTCCCATGCCCATCCTACGACGAGTTACCGGTAGATACCGTCTTCACCGTCAAGCCCTACATCGCAAATTCTGGGTCGTAGGGCTTGCCGGAGTGGACAACGCCGAAGCACAGGTGCGCCAGTTTGCGCATTGCTGCACCGATCGCCGCCATCTTGGACTTGCCTTTGGCAAGCAGCCGGTCGTTCAGGGCTTTGATGTGTGGGTTGCAGCGCCTGGCCACAACAGCAGGCATGTACAGAAGCTTGCGCAGATGCGCCGGGCCCGCCTTGGACATGCGAGGACGCCCACGTACCGAGGAACCGGACTCCCACT